>CALIKS010000035.1 GCA_938017985.1 uncultured archaeon
GACATGGTTCTCCGTTCCAGCTCGGCGTCACTAGCTTCAGCCACGCACTGTACCTACCGGCTGATAGCCCGACAGGCATCGCCAACAGCACTGCCGGAACCACCAGCATAGCGGCCAGCAAAATCGTCAAAAGCAGCTTCCTACTATTCCAACTACTCATTTTCTAATCACTCACCTCAAACTGCGTCCAATAAATGCACACGCCCCATATATAGACCAGACCTTTCTAGACCCATTCCAAACATTAGAACAACCTAGAACCAAGCCCCAGAAAGCCAAAATAGCCGTATTACCTGGATAATCCATAAAAAAGGCACAAAAACAACAACCCACCAAGAAGCCCAAACCAACAACAACTATAAGCGACCAACAAGATAAAATAATACAGACAGATGAACACAAACCTCTCAAGACTAAAAAAACAATTCCTAACACTCCTAAAAGAGGACGAAGAATTCAGATACGCAGTAGCAGGACTAATAGGAATCGAAGAAATCCTAAAACGCCTAGACAAGCACAGCGAGGAGCTCGCCAAGCTAAGAGAAGACATGAACAAAGCCCTCGAGAAACACCACGAAAAAATAACCAAAATATGGGAAGAAGTCAAGTCGCTTAGGGATGAACAAAATAAACTATGGGAAGAAGTCAAATCACTCAGAGAAGGACAAGAAAAACTATGGAATGGCCAGAACAAGCTATGGGAAGAAGTCAGGCTCCTTAGAGAAGGACAAGAAAAACTGTGGGAAGGACAGAACAAACTATGGGAAGAAGTTAAATCACTTAGGGAGGGACAAAACAAGCTATGGGAAGAAGTCAAATCACTCAGAGAAGGACAGAACAAGCTATGGGAGGAGGTCAGGTCTCTCAGAGAAGGGCAGAATAAACTATGGGAAGCACAGAACAAGCTATGGGAAGAAGTCAAATCACTCAGAGAGGGGCAGAACAAACTTTGGGAAGAAGTCAGGTCGCTTAGAGAAGGACAGAACAAACTATGGGAAGAAGTTAAGTCCCTTAGGGAAGGACAGAATAAACTATGGGACGAGACGAGAAGACTACGCAGCTACATGGTCGCCGGCTTCGGCGAGCTAAGAGCCGCACTCGGAGTCACATATGAAATGCATGCAGCAGCCTACGTAGAGGCAATGCTAGACGAGCTGGGACATACAGGAGCTCGAGTAGAAAGAAAATACATCGTTCTTAATGGCGAGGTACTGGACATAGACATATTCTGCGAGAGACCACTCATAATCGGAGAGGTCACAATTTCAATCAGAGACGTGGAATCAGCAGCCAGAGAGGTCGAGAAGCTCTACGAAAGAGTCAATGCAGTAAAAACGAAGTATGGCAAAACACCTGAAATGATTATTCTCTCAGTCGGGAGCACCACCGAGGACGTTGCTAACTACCTCAAAGATACATCCGAGAAGAGAGGCTTCAGACTAATATTGGGCAGAGAGATTGAGGAAGCCCTTAACCCAGCATAGCCCTCAATTAACACATCTCAAGTCAATCTAGCATACCATGACAAAACCTAAGAATTAAGCCTTTTGAGCGAATTACTCTCTGCTCAGTGCTTCTACTTGTACTTCTCCCACACCTTCGATGGACCTGAGATAGTCCTCAAGCCTGTCTGTCACGCCTTCCTCCTCGGGCACCGAGATTCCTACGAGTAGACTTTCCATTCCGAAGCCTATTGGTTCACGCGTAGAGCTTACGAGCCTGAAGTCGCCTGGCAGCATGCTCCTTATTCTCTCCTCGAGACTATTTAGGTCCACCTCCGAGTCGGATGGCATAATCCTGACTATCATTACTACTCTTCCCATGTCTTACGGCCCCTCGAATCCACATGCAGGGCAGGTATAAGTCTTCCCCAGCTCCCTGCAGAGCTCGCATCTCCAGATAATTATTTTCCCACAGTTAGGGCAGGTAAAGCTGACTGAACGCTCATCAGGAGCAATCGGCCTACCACAAGACGTGCAGAGAGGAAAAATAATCGTCTTACTATCAGTAGCCATGACAATAGACTCAATAGCCAAGAAATAAACCTAAGGCCATTCACTTAGAGGATGCCTCTGACCTCACACGCTCGGCAATCTCCAGAAGCTCCTTTCTACGCAGCGTCTTCGTAGGCCTCTCCGGAACAAGCCCCTCCGGCCTATAAAGCAACACGACAATCAACGCCAACCCGAGGAGCAGATACTCCAGCCAAACAACATCAAAAGGCACGAAGGGCTCAAAATAGCTCTTATAAAAAGTAATAAATTTCCTAAGCGTGACGAATATTCCCGCACCGACCAATGCTCCGACATTGTTTCCAGCACCTCCAACGATGACCATTACCCATGGCCAAAACGTATGCGTAACCCTGTTAAAGTCACGAGCAGAAACGCTAGCCGTCAGAAACGAGTACAAAGCGCCACCAACCGCAGCGATTGCGCATCCAACCATAAGCGTCTTCGTCCTCAGCCTAGCCACATCCTTTCCATAAACCTCGGCCGAGAGTTCCTCATCCCTCATCGCTCTCAGCGCCCTGCCGAGCGGCGACCTAAGCACCAGCTCCAAGTATACAAAAACGATGGCTACAACTGCAAGTATCGTCACAGCGACTGCGAGAGCCCTAGTCTCTCCACCGACCCACCTGAACGGGTCAGGTATACGGACGCCCATGCTGCCACCTATAAACTCGGGCCAATTATCCGCTATGACCCTCAAGATCTCAGCCATTGCCAGCAGAGTGATGGCGAGGTAGTCGCCCCTAAGCCTAATCGCGGGATAAGACGCAACATATCCAAGCACCCCGCCAGCAACAGCCGCACCGACAAGCGAGAAAACCAAGTAAATAATCGATGCCAAAGCATCAGATGCAAAGACCTGGTTAAGCAACATGACCGCCTCGATGTTATTCTGAACAAAGTCTAAACCGCTGCCTGGACTAAGGATAAACATCATTATTCTTCCCGGAACCGCGCCTACGAAGAATGCGCCGCCAGCAACTGCGAGTAGTTTACCGAAGTTAGGTACACCTGCATATCCAAACTCGAGGTTCAGGCTCATCGAGATGATTACGAAGAGTCCAACAATTGTCAACAAGTCGATGAAGAATACTTCGGGAATCGTCATGCCTCAGCCTCCCTCCTCAATAATTTTCTCCAATCAACTCCTGTCAAGCCTCTAGGAGCAAAGAGCAGAGTCAAGAGCATCAGGCTGAGCGGAATCACTGGCCGATAGGGAACTATCCATGGCCCAACCATTATTGAGAGATATCCAGTCCCAAGCGTCTCAGCCAGCCCAATCAACAACCCGCCGAGAAAAGCTCCATAAATATTCGTCAATCCACCGACGATGCTCGCGGCGAAGATACTAATCAGTAGTCTCACACCTATGTCTGGGTTGCAGGTCATGTAAAGCGGAAGCAAGGCGCCAGCAAGTCCCGCCAGCCCGCCAGAAATAAACCAGGAGAAAGCATAGGTCAAGTTAATGTTTATCCCAATCACCTCAGCCAGTGACGGATTCTCAATCGCAGCCCTCATCGCGATCCCGAACTTCGTCTTATTCAAGAAGAAGTAAAGCACCGTGATGATTATGAGTGATAATGCAGGAGCAACAGTGAAGATCATTGGCTGTCCAAGAAGATCAAGGTCAAGGCCCTTCAGCTGGAATAGCCTAGTCTGAATCTTGTAGACCCTGTTAAGATAGTCAGCAATAATGTTGATAATCGAGATTAGTATCATGTCGTAGGCAATGGTCGCGATCATTAGTATGACATAGTTAGCACCCCTGTCAAGCAGAGGCTTCAGCACCGCTAGGTAGAGAAGCAACGCGACTAAGCCGCCGAAGAAGAAGGACGGAACAACTCCTAGGTATGGGCTTAGACCGAGCACTTGGACCAGCGCGAGGTTGAGGTAGACATTCATCGTGGCGAATTCTCCGTGAGCGAAGTTCGGCACCCGCGTAGTCATGTAAGTCAACGTGAGCCCAGTGCTGAGCATTGTTAGTAATGAGGCGAAGATTACTGCGTCCCTGATTAGCGGAAGACTCAGCGCCACCACCTCTAACTATTCAGACAACGATGATCGCTGACTGACGCATGATGCTAGCAACTCGCTCGATATCAATGTTTATTCCCTCAGCCCTTATGCCGCGACGAGCAGTCCTAGTTATAATTCTTAACGACTCAAAAGGCTTATATTCCAGTAGAGTTTCACTTAAGAAGAAGGTGAAAAGTCATGAAGGGAGTTACGAAAGTTGTGGCAGCAGGTCTCGCCGTCGTGATGCTTCTCGTAGGCATTGGTCTAGGATACGTAGTCGGGATGCAGATATCGGCTCCGGGACCAGCAGTAGTCGAGACGAGGACGGTGACTCAGGTATCGACAGTCACGGCTACGGTCGGCGGCGCTACGGTCACTGAGACAAGGACGGTTACTGTCGGTGAGGCAGGCCTGAGCGGTGAGGTGCCGATAGGTGCTCTGCTTCCGCTTAGCGGTCCGCTCGCGGCGTTCGGTGAGAATGACAGGATCTCGATACAGACTGCTGTCGATGAGGTGAATGAATTCTTGGCGAGGAGCGGGGCTAACTGGAGGCTGAGGCTCTACGTCGAGGATACTGAGACGAAGCCTGAGGTTGCGCTGGAGAAGTTGATGAGTCTCCACGCTAAGGGAGTCAAGGTGGTCATTGGGCCGATGGGTAGCGGTGAGGTCTTGAAGATTAAGGAATACGCAGACTCGAACAAGATCCTGATCATTAGTCAGTCCTCGACCTCGCCTAAGCTCTGGATAGAGAATGACTACGTTTACAGGTTTGTACCGAATGACCTTGCACAGGGCCCGATTGGGCCGAAGTTTGGTAAGAACCTCGGAGTCACGCATATGTTTCTTGTCTATCTCGCTAATCCTTGGGGCGATGGCTTGGCCGAGGTCGCTGAGAAGACTGCGAAGGAGTTGGGAATAACTGTTGCCGGTAAGTTCAGGATTGCTGAGGCTGCGCCTGACTATTCGGCAGAGGTCTCGAGCTTGGTCTCCGAGGTGAATAAACTAGTTGGTCAGGGTGTGGCTCCTGAGAAGATTATGGTTCAGCTCATTACTTATGCGGAGGCGACGACGTTTTTGCTCTCTGCGAGGGAGTATGATGTTCTCTGGAGGGTTAAGTGGTTTGGAAGCGACGGCACAGCTTATGAGGGGACATTAATCAATGAGCCGAAGACAGCTGAGTTTTCCTCGAGCGTCAGGTTCGTGAGCCCGATCTTCTCGCCTACCAAGACGCCTAAGTATCAGGAGTTGCTGAAGAAGATTAGCGAGCAGGTCGGTAGGCCTCCTGAGCCATATGCATACAATACCTATGACGCAGTCTGGGTCATTGCGTTGTCCCTGCTCTCCACTCAGAGATATGATTCTGACGCAATAATATCAGTGATGCCGAGGATACTTGAGCATTACTACGGCGCTAGTGGATACATTGCTCTTGATAGTGCTGGTGATAGGATTGCGGCTGACTACGAGTTGACGGAGATTCTGAAGAAGGACGGCGCCTACGAATGGGCGGCCACTGGGGTCTATTACGGAACGACCGGCGAGATTGTCTGGAAGTAGCGGAAAGATTTTTAACATCCTTGTTTTTATGGCATTAATGTACCAATGCTAGGGAGTATACTGAGGACTCGAGAACTAGTCAAGAGCTTCGGCGGAGTTAGGGCTGTCGATAGAGTTAGCATCGATGTTAGGCAGAAGAGCCTAACGATGCTCATAGGACCGAATGGAAGCGGGAAGACAACGCTGATAAACCTAGTAACTGGTGTCTACAGGCCCGACCATGGCAAGATATTTTTTGACGGCACCGAGATTACTGGCTATCCTCCCCACGAGGTCTTTAGGCTAGGAGTAGCTAGGACCTTTCAGATTCCTCAGCCCTTCAGAAAACTCACGGTCCTCGAAAACTTACTGGTGACCCAGCCTGGAAATCCGGGTGAGGGCTTCATAAAATCCCTGAGGCGCGGCAGGTGGAAGAAGTTTGAGCAAGAAAGCGTCGAGAAGGCGTTTAGAATTCTGAGACTCCTCAACCTTGATCATCTCTGGGACCAAGAGGCCGAGAAGCTGAGCGGTGGACAGATGAAGCTGTTGGAGGTCGGTAAGACACTCATGGCTGGCGCCAAGCTACTGATAATGGATGAGCCAATCGCAGGAGTCAACCCAGCACTCGCCCACGAAATCTTCGAGACGTTTACGAGGCTTAGGGACGAGATAGGAATAACGCTCTTCCTAGTTGAGCATCGCCTCGATATCGCGCTTAGATACACTGACTATGTATACGTGATGGCTACTGGCTCAATCATTGCTGAGGGTGGACCTGCAGAAGTCGTCTATGACCCTAAAGTAATTGAGGCATACCTTGGAGAGTGAATAAGATGATAGTTGTCCAGAACCTAAACGCTGGGTATCGAAGACTTCAAGTATTATTCGACGTCTCCGCATCGTTTCAAGTCGGAAAAATAAACGTCATAGTTGGGCCAAATGGTAGTGGAAAAAGCACACTGCTAAAATCAATATTTGGACTCACCTCGGTTTATTCAGGCTCAGTAAAGTTTAACGGAGTAGAGCTTACAGGTAGGCCTCCCCACGACATAGCTAGGCTAGGAATAGCGTATCTCCCACAGCTCAACAAGGTATTCGAAAACCTCACCGTTGAAGAAAACCTCCTAATGGCGGGCTACACACTCAATAAATCAAGACTACTAGAAAAAATAGAAGAGGTCATAGAAATCTTTCCAATCATTAAGAAGTATCGTAAGACCAAGACGGGGCTGCTAAGCGGCGGTGAGAGACAGATGGTCGCAACAGCAATGGCGCTCATAAGGGAGCCCAAAGTAATGATGTTCGACGAGCCTACAAGTGAGCTAGCACCAAAGATGGCGAAAAGCGTACTCGAAAAAATCGTTGAGCTTAGGGACAAAATGAAGATGACGATAATACTCGTAGAGCAGAACGCAAAAAAGGCACTAGAGATAGGCGACAGGTCATATCTCTTGGTTGGTGGAAGAGTAGCATTTGAGGGAGGATGCAGAGAACTGCTAAGCCATCCACAACTATCCACGCTCTACCTAGGTCTGCGCTGATAAAAAAGAAAATTTTCTATCTACTCTACTTAATCTTCCTCGCAACGATCTTCCATAGTCCAGGTCTTAGCTGCTCTGTCTTCACGTATTCCTGACCATTATTCTTAATGGATCTGGGAACCGTCTCAAGCGATGGAGGATTATCAATTATTATTTCTAGTAGCGACCCAGTCTCGATGGTTTTTAAGGCATTTGCAGAGAGGAGTTGCGGATATGGACAGGTATAACCCCTCAAGTCAAGCTCGTATAGTTTTTCATCCCTCTTGCTAAGCAGTCCCTTCAGAGCTTCTAGCTCTCCTGACACCTCGGGGCAAGATATAGAGAATGGATAAATTTAAAAATTTTTAAATTACGCAAAAATGTCATCAAAGATTAAATATATAAACATCCGAATAATAAAAATGACGCGCAAGTAGTAATGGGGTGGTAAGGACCTAACTAGACAAATATACGTGTCTGCTTTTCTGATAGGCGTTGTCTCAGTTTTACTCAGCTACGGCATCTACATCTTCAGCGGTCAGGGAAGCATCTGGGGAATCACTACCGGAGAATCAAAGATAGGTGGATGGGTCTGGAGACAACTCGGAGCACAAATAGAGCAGTTAAAATACTTCCAGCAGTTCAAGCTAACACCACTACTCGAAGACCCAACGCAACTAGTAGTAATCGCAATACTAATCGGAGGCCTTTCTGCCGCCCTCTTGAGCCGAAGCTACGCATTTAAGCACTTGCCTGGAAAATACATGCTCGTACAAGCAGTAATTGGTGGATTTCTTCTCGGATACGGTGCCAGGCTTGCCCTTGGATGCAACATTGGAAACTTCTTCTCAGCATGGGCTGCAGGAGGAACACACGCAGTCATATTCACGGCCACGCTCTTGGCCGGCTCATTCATAGGCTTCAAGATAACAGAGAGAATATTCCTAAGAGGAGCCAAGCCCTTCAAATTCAACTATGCACCAAGACAGAATACACAACTATTAACTGGAATCTTAGTATTGGCATTATCTTTGATATTCACCACCACTCTTAAACCAATCTCCGCTATCTGGTGGCTAGCTGGAATAGCATTCGGCGCACTGGGATGGATTTCAACAATCTGCTTTGCAACATGTTACAGAGACATAATCGCGCCTAAATATGCAAGCGGCATCATGGTCCGCGCCGTTGGAATCGCAATCTTAACCTACGGCTTCGGAATCTTCATACTACAGCTATTAGGAATTCCATTTAAGTTCGGAACGCCGCCGATTGGACAGCTTCAAGTAGCCCTAGGAGGAGTAATCTTCGGACTCGGAATAGGAATCTCAGGTACATGCATATTCAGCAGCGAGTGGAGAGCAGGCGGAGGCAGCATATACTCCATGATTGTCTTCGCATCAACAATTCTTCTGGGCATGCCTACGCTGGCATTTCACTATGACTGGTGGCTCACAATACTTCCACAAGACCCCAGACCAATAACCCTCTACAGCTACGGACCAATATACGGATTTATCGCTCCACTAATTTTCTCACTCACACTGATTAGCTACGGCATCTACGTCGACACATCCATGAGGAATACAATCTCCTCCATAATCACAAACAAGATACCCATAAGAATTCTCAGAAGAGGATAAAAACCAAATTCATACCAATTTTTTATCAAGCCTAAAAAAGAAATAATTAATTATGTCAAAACAATTATAAAGATTCATAAACAATATATTATAGAGATGAACAATTCGCTCAACAATACAAAAACAATAAAAATAAAACAAGAAGACAAAGTGTTAAGCAATTTTCATGATAAGCCTCCACCTGCTTAACAAAAAAATAAAGATAAAACCTACCTAGGAAGCGGAGTCTCAACATACTCTACGTGCCAATCCATCTCCCAAAGCATCTTCCGATCAGCACGCTGTCCAGGACCAATCCTCACATTCCCATCCTGATCCCTAATAGGCTCACCGAGATTACCCTCAGGCGAGAAAGGCTCAAACACCAACTCCTTCATCTCCTCATAACGCTGCTTAATCTCAAGCTGAGTCTCAGAAGGAATAGCCGGGTTCAGAGGCGCTAAATAAACAGTACCCTCAGGCTGACCAGCCCTACTCTCCTCGACAGGCATCCTCCACCTCCAGTCCATCATGTCGCCGATACGCGTCCAGATATCTACCGGCCTCCAACTGTTCGAGAGAATCATCCTGTAAAACTCAGCATAGATAGGAGCCCAATCAACAATCTGTCCAGTCAAATGAGCATTAGGACCATACTCCCTCATATCGCTATAATGACTAAAACTCCAAACCCTCCTACCCTTCTTCGTCGTATACTCCTCAGCAACCTGCAAAACAGTCGGAGTATCCTCAGTATAGGCCAAAACATCAGCACCAGTCTCCTCAATCAAAGCAACAGCAGCATCCCTAGCCTTGGGCGGATCAACCCAAGAAAAGATCCAGTTAACATACGCCTTAATATTCCTACCAGTCCTCCTACGATAAGAAACATTAGCACCAAGCACAAACGCATTAATATGCCTCACAACCTCAGGAATCGGAAAAGCACCAACATAACCAACAACACCACTCTGAGTAACAGCACCAGCAGCCAAACCATTCAGATAATAAAGCTGATAAAACTCAGCAAAAGCAGTAGAAAGATTCGGCGTCGTCCTGTCAGCACCAGGCGCAGCACCACTCCTATAACCAGAAATATGAACAAAATACTTATCAGGATTCTTCGCAGCAGCCTCAACCATCGCATTCATAAAACCAAAACTACAAGCAACGATCAACTCAGCACCCTGAGCCAACAAAGTACTGATGGCGGCAGGAGCACCCTCATCCCTAACATTCTCGATGTAAGAACTCGACACTCCCGCAACCATCTTATCCGCACTCCGCCTACCATTGTCATGCGCATAAGACCAGCCATAATCCTTCGCAGGCCCAGGATAGAAATAGCCAGCCTTAAGAGTCCTAGCCTTCTCGACAGTAACAGACGAGGTAACAACAGAAGTCGAAGTAACGGTAGGAACAGAAGAAACACCCGCATAATAACCACCAACACCACCAATCAAACCAGCAGCGACTACGCCGCCTACCGCTGCACCCTTAGCGACGCCGAGAAACTCTCGTCTAGATACTTTCTTACTAATCTGAGGTTTACTCATCTCGGCGATGAGTTGTCCAAGAACTTATTTATACTTAAGTTGCATCATCATGTAAAATTTCATGGACCAAAACCAAAAATAAACGTAATATTGAAATACGGAGAAAGACAGGTCCAAGACGTGGAAGATAACAAGAAAAAAGAAACACTCGTAGAGATGATAGGCATCGTCAAACGCTTCCCAGGAGTAATAGCAAACGACAACGTGGACTTCACACTTATGCCGGGAGAAGTACACGCATTACTCGGCGAGAACGGAGCAGGAAAGACCACACTCATGAACATTTTGTATGGACTCTACCGTCCAGATGCAGGAATGATAAAAATCGAGGGAAAGACCGTGAGTATAAGCTCGCCGAGCAGGGCGATTAAACTAGGCATAGGCATGGTCCACCAGAACTTCAGACTAATTCCAACACATACGGTAGCCGAGAACGTCATACTTAACTCTCCAAACACTGGTTTCTTTATTAACTGGCAGAAAATATACGATGAACTGAAGAAACAAATATCTAAGTATGGATGGAGAATAAATCCTGAAGCGAGAGTATGGCAGCTATCAGCAGGTGAAAAACAGCAAGTAGAAATCTTAAAGCTTCTCTACAGGGGGTCAAGGATACTTATCTTCGATGAACCTACGAGTGTCCTTACGCCTCAGGAGTCCAGAATGCTATTCACGACGATGCGAAAGATGGCTGAGGAGGGGAAGGGCGTAGTTCTCATCACTCATAAGCTTGAGGAGGCACTAAGCGTCAGTGACAGAGTTACAGTGATGAGGAAAGGAAAAGTAGTCTTGGTTAAGTCAACGTCCATGACTACTCGAGAAGAATTAGCATTAGCCATGATTGGCAGACAAGAGATCACTCAGCTTCCAAGTCAAGGAAGCTCAAAGCCGAGCGTTCCTATTCTTTCTATAAGAAATCTTGTAGTTGAGGGTGATAAGGAAGAGATTGCGGTTAATGATGCGTCCTTTGATATTTACAAGGGAGAAATACTCGGAATAGCAGGAGTAAGTGGTAATGGACAAGTCGAACTTGCAGAAGCAATAGCACGGATAAGAAAGATTAAGTCAGGCAAAATTCTGCTTGAGGGGAGGGACGTATCCTCATACTCACCTCGACAGATGTATGAAAACGGCGTAGCCTACATTCCAGCAGAAGGGGCAAGGACAGGAGTTGTCTCTGATTTAACAGTAATGGAAAACATGATTCTTAAGTGTTATCGATACCCACCTTATTCAGACAAACTTTTAATCAAGTGGAGGGAGGCAGCAAAGCTTGCGAACATGCTAGTAGAGAAGTATCAGATAGTCGCTCCGAGCATCAATGCGAAGGTAAAGACGTTATCTGGTGGAAATGTACAGCGCTTAGTCCTAGCAAGGGAACTTTTAGGAAATCCATTAACAAGTCCAAGGCTAATAATCGCTGTCTATCCGACAAGTGGGCTTGATATAGGCGCCGCCGAATATGTCAGGACTAACCTTATAGAGATGCGAAATGAAGGGGCTGGAATACTGTTGATAAGTGAAGATCTCGATGAATTGCTAAGAATGAGTAATAGAATAGCGGTAATGTATGGTGGGAGAATAGTAGGAGTCTTCGAAGGCAGCCAAGCATCAAAGGAAGTGATAGGCATGCTAATGGCGAGGGGCGCAGGTTAAATGTCAATTAAAATTAAGCTCTATAAATATTACTTAGTTATTGAGAAACGCTATGAAGCTAGTATATTCTACAATGTATTAATAACTCTAATTGCCGTTGCAGCTTCATTCATTATAGCTGGGCTGATCTTCGAAATACTTGGATTCTCTTCTATTCAAATATACGGCATGATCGTAAATACTTTTACAAGTCTTGGACTCATGCATGAAACATTATTGAGAAGTACACCCCTTATTTTGGCAGCACTCGGATTGTCAATCGCTTTTAGAATGAATTTTTGGAATATCGGTGCTGAGGGACAACTATACATGGGGGCCTTTGCCACCACTGGAGTAGTCCTACTCCATGTATATTATGGACTTATTCATCCTGAGTTTTTACTACTCGTAATGCTTATCGTTTCATTTATTGTAGGGTCTGCTTGGTGTCTCTTCCCAGCATTTCTCAAAACAAAATTGGGTGCAAATGAGATAATAACTACGCTTATGATGAATTATATTGCTATTCTTTTTGTTAATTATTTAATTTATGGACCTTGGCGAGACCCACAAGGCTATGGTTTTCCACTCTCAGTAAATTTCCCAGCTTATGCTAGACCTTCATTACCATTTATGAGTAGGGGGATGCTTATGCTATTATGGTCGTTGATTACTGCGTCTCTTGTATTCTTCATGTTTAGGTATACTTTGCCGGGCTTCGAGATTAGGATTGTGGGAAGAAATCCAGAAGCTGCCAAGTATGCAGGATTAAACGTCTCTTCAACAATTATGTTAGGCTCCTTTCTAAGCGGTGGACTTTCGGGAATTGCCGGAATGATTACTGTTACAACGCTTATCGGTAGATTGACGCCTGACGTATCGCCTGGATATGGCTACATGGCAATTATCGTTGCTTACCTCGCTGGGCTAAATCCATTATTAATTATTCCTGCCGGAATTCTTTTCGGCGGGTTATTAACTGCCGGCGACGCTATGCAGTATGCCTTGTCGATGCCCAAGACTGGAGCGCAGGTCCTTCAAGCATTGATCTTTCTCTTTACTCTGCTTGGCGAATTCGTCAGGAGATACGGAATCTCTATTGTTAGGAGTGTGGATTCAAATGGTCGTAGCTGAGGCATCAACCATAGAGGCAGCCATTACTGGCGCCGTCGCAGCTGGGACTATTTATCTACTGGCTGCGACGGGTGAGGTTCTTACTGAAAGGTCGGGAATTCTTAACCTTGGACTTGAGGGCATAATGATGATGGGTGCTTCTGCATCATTCATCTTCACCTTATGTTTTAATCATTTAGCTGGTATTGTTGCATCCATGATCATAGGTGCGTTAATGGCCTTGCTTCTAGCCTTCTTTTCTGTCACTCTTAGGCTTAACCAAGTCGTTACGGGATTAGCATTAACAATGTTTGGTACGGGTTTAAGCGGATTTATATGCGCACCTGAAGTAAGAAGTTCAATTGTCAGGACTATTAATCCAGCAGTACCTGAAGAGGTTGCTCTGTTGAATCAAGCCCCCCGGCTCCTAGAAGTTCCTATTCCAATTCTCAAAGACTTACCGATAGTTGGAAGAGCTTTCTTCACTCATAACCTAATTGTCTATGCTTCAATTATTTTCGCTGTCTCTATGTGGGTATTGCTCTTTAAGACTAAGTGGGGACTCAGCATACGGAGCGTTGGTGAGAATCCCGCTATGGCTGATGCCTTAGGCGTAAATGTATATAGAATTCGCTATCTATCAACAATGATTGGTGGAGCATTAGGCGGACTAGCCGGTGCATATATATTCCTCGGCTATCAGCCATTCTGGGTTGAGCAGATTACTCGTGGCAGAGGATTCATTGCCTTGGCGCTTGTAATCTTAGCTGCTTGGAGCCCATTAAGAGCCATATTGGTGGCATACCTATTCGGAGGGGTTGAGGCATTTCAATACAGAGTCCCGCTACTTGGCCTAGGTGCCCAGACGCCACAATTTGTACTAATGCTTCCCTACGCGGTAACTATCCTAACACTCATTTTCTTATCATTCAGCAAGGTAAAGAGAAGAATAAGCGCACCAGCCGCCCTGGGTACGCCCTACACTAGAGAAGAATAAACTGACATTATTGGGGAAATTTATTAATTACTTATTCACGCCTCATTTAGGGGAATAGCCTATGTCTCAAGACAAAGAGCAAAAAATGATTATTTGGTTCGAAGAGCTGCAAAAAGAAGACATACCACTAGTCGGCGGAAAATGCGCAAATTTAGGCGAGATGATAAACGCAGGAATACCAGTACCGCCGGGCTTCGCCGTCACCGCCTACGCATACAAAAAATTTATAGAAGAGTCTGGAATCGCTGAAAAAATCTATGATATCTTGGACGAGACGATTAAGGATCCGAAAGACCCAAAGCAGTATGAGGAGGCTTCAAAGAAGATTAGATCGCTCATCGAATCAACGCCGATGCCTAAAAACATTGAAGATGAGATATTAAGGGCCTACAGAGAATTAAACAAAAGATTAGGATTAAAAGAAGTCTTCGTTGCGGTGAGATCTTCTGCAACTGCTGAGGACTTGCCTGGAGCATCATTCGCCGGCCAGCAGGATACTTATCTCAACATTAGGGGAGAGAAAGAACTCTTAGACAGTGTCAGGAAATGTTGGTCGAGCCTATTCACTCCGAGAGCAATATTCTATAGGACAGAGAAAGGATTCAGACATGAGAGAGTATTGATAAGCGTCGCTATACAGAAGATGGTTAACAGCAGGTCTGCGGGAGTAATGTTTACACTCCATCCCGTCACGGGTGACAGAAACAAAATAGTAGTAGAGTCTGTCTGGGGCCTGGGGGAAGCCATAGTCTCTGGAGCAGTGACGCCTGACCATTTCGAAGTTGATAAAACATCGTTAAAAATAATTGCTAAGAGCACAGCGAAAAAGACAGTCGAATACGTTAGAGATGCGAAGACTGGGAAGACCATTCATGTAGAGGTGCCGCCAGAGAGGCAAGAAGCGCCTAGTCTAACTGAAGAAGAGGTTATAGAATTAGCAAGAATCGGAAAGAAAATCGAGGAGCATTATGGCGTCCCACAAGACATTGAGTTTGCAGTCGACAAAGAACTTACGTTCCCGAATAACATTTTCATAGTTCAGTCGAGGCCTGAGACTGTCTGGAGCATGAAGGAAACCGTGTCTACTTCATCTTCATCAACCATAACTTCAGTCGCCGAGGCGAGAATTGTCCTTAAGGGTCTACCTGCGAGCCCAGGCATCTATTCTGGCAAGACTAGGATCGTCTTATCTCCTGAAGACGCGGCGAAGAAGATTCAGAAGGGAGATATCCTAGTTACTAAGATGACTAATCCTGATTGGGTTCCCTACATGCGTCTTGCCGGGGCAATTGTGACTGATGAGGGTGGAATGACCTGCCACGCAGCGATAGTTTCTAGGGAGCTAGGGATTCCATGCATCGTTGGATCAAAAGAAGCAACGAAACTACTAAGGGACGGCGAGACATACACAGTTGATGCTAGGTCAGGCGTCATATATGAGGGGCTAATTGAGGAGCTTGTTAAGCCAGCTGAAAAAGCTGCACCTACGGCGGTTGCCGTAACACAGGCGCCAGTAATTACCGCGACCAAAATCTATGTGAACATCAGTATACCTGACATTGCCGAGAAAGTCGCTAAGGAAACTCAGGCCGATGGTGTAGGTTTACTTAGAGCGGAGCACTTGATGCTTAGCGTCGGAAAACATCCGAGATTACTTATTGAGGAGGGCGGCGAGGAAAAGATGGTTCAAGCATTCGCTGAAGGCATTAGGATGGTTGCGCAGGCCTTTTATCCAAACCCAGTCGTGTATAGATTCTTGGACTTCAAGCCTGACGAATTCTTAGCCATGCCGGGAGGTGAGAAATACGAGAAGGAGGCGGGACACGTTGGGCCAAACCCACTGATAGGCTACAGAGGAGCTTTCAGATACATCAAGGAGCCGGACATCTTTAGACTAGAGTGCAGGGCAATAAGAAAGGTTAGGGAAGAGTATGGATTAAAGAATGTCTGGGTCATGGTGCCATTCGTAAGAAGAGTTGAAGAATTCATAGAAGCTAAAAAATTAATGGAAGAAGAAGGGCTAAGACAGGGCCCAGACTTCAAGGTCTGGATAATGGTCGAGGTGCCAAGCACAGTTCTACTTATCGATAAATTCATCGAGGCGGGAATAGATGGCGTCAGCTTTGGGACAAACGACCTCACAATGCTGATACTTGGAATAGATAGAGATGATGCCGCAGTTCAAGAAATATATGACGAGAGAAACCTCGCAGTCAAGAGAGCTATAAGCCAAGTAATAAGAATGTGTAGAAGGCACGGCGTCACAACCAGCGTCTGTGGACAAGCACCATCAAACTATCCCGAGATCGTCGAGTTCCTGATAAGAGAAGGCGCGACCAGCATATCAGTTAATCCAGACAAAGTAGTCGAGACAAGAAATCTAGTCGCATCACTCGAAAGAAAAATAATGCTGGATGAGCTCAGGTCCTTGAAAGAAAAGATAGACTCAATCAATCAAAGCAAACGAGAAAACACATTTGAGTGGTAGGAAGAAAGCTGAAAAATTTTTATAATGTTTTTCACATATTTTTTATCATTATTGCATGTGTAGTTCTAAAAATTTATAGAGATTGAATGTCGTTATAAAGTAGGGATTTGTCATCGATTCCAAGATTTTTCCGTACTGTTGCGGAGTTCATTGCGAATAATTATCCAGAAGCAAGTAAAATAGTGGAGATAGGCGTTGGAATGACACCATTCACTGCTATTTATCTTAAAGAGCTAATAAAAAATTTAGAAATCATCGTAATCGACAAAGACCAGAACATAATAAGTCACCTCAGAGATATGGGATTAAAAGCAGTTGTAGATGACGTTTATAATCCCAGAATCGAGATATATAGGAACGCCGACTTGATATATTCGATTAGGCCTCCTTTCGAACTTTTTCCTTTTATTGAAGAGATAGGCGAGCTGGTTAAATGCGATGTCTTAATTGTCCCACTACTTGAAGATGTATACTTGGCCAACATTAGTCCAAAGTGGAGAAAGATAGGCCTGCCTGCCGGCACGGTATGTCTACACAAGACCGTTCAAAAAACCTGACTTGTCTTGTTTAAGCACTCGGTTAGTTAAAGCGTATATGTAGGCTGAAGATACTTGTTATATGCCTAAGAGACCAAGCAGACCGACTAGCAGGGCATATAGATTCAGAATCGGTTATGAAGGAGAATACTACCTCATGAAGAAGTTTACAGAAAAAAATAGGCCCGGATTCTACGCCGTGCGCACACCAGGCAGCGGTACTGGAAAAATGATTAAGCCGGATATTCTAGCCGTTGATGATGGAGAACTATACGCTATTGAAGTAAAGTCAACCAATCGCAGCTACATGTACGTAAAGCCAGAGCAGCTTAGCCGCCTAGTAGAATTCGCAAAACTATTTGAAGTATGTTGTCCCAACTGCGGTCACAAATTTAATCCCCGCCCAATACTTGCTGTAAGATTTCTTGGAAAGAGATGGGTATTCGCGGAAGTTAAAGATCCCACAAAACCAATCTTAGTGAAGCTTTCATCCAGTGATGATGAAAAACAAAAGAATCACAAATGAATTCATTGCTCTTTTACTCATTTTAGTAATTCATTGTTGTTAGGTCCTGGTCTCTTTATTGTTCAATGGTTTCTGCTTAACTAACCCTTATATATGACTGGGCAATACAAGTACTTAGAAAAGAAATGGCAATCCAAGGTCTTGAGTGGATAATCGTCGCTGTCATAGTTTTGGTCTTCTTTCTGTGGGGTCCTGAAAAGCTGCCAAAACTTGCAAAGTCGCTAGGACAGGCAAAAAAAGAATTTGAGAAGGCTAGTAAAGAAGCAGAACAACAGATAACAAGCGTAACGACGGGAATAAATGAGGAGATTAAGAAACAAGAAGACCAGTTACTGGAAATTGCTAGGAGTCTTGGCCTATCAACTGAGGGCAAGACTCGAGAACAGATAGCTGATGAGATATCAGCGAGACTTAAGCAGAAGGTCTAAAAATATGTTAAGCCCAATAGAACTCATAGGGATTGTCATTTTAATAATTATTCTAATTATTCTGCTGAAGCCTGATACATTAGTGAAGCTGGGAAGAGGGTTCGGAGAGCTAAGAAGAGAGATGAAGCGCGGAGAATCAATCGACGAAGAGACGCTGTCGATCGCTAATAAGCTTGGAATAAAGACAGAAGGTAAATCAAAAGAAGAAATACTAGAGGAAATTAATAGAAAGCTAAAAAGCCAAGGCTAATTTATTTTAAACTAGAAGTCGGCGGGACCATAAATGCAAGAGCAGAAGGAGATGACTTTGTATGAGCACTTGATGGAGCTTAGAAATAGGCTTAAGATCGTCGCGATATTTTATATCGCATCACTTTTGTTTTGGCTAGTTTTTCCCAAGAATATATCACTAGGCGAGCTGGGCTCTATTATTTCTGGCGAATACATACCTATGATTACGCTGGTATTAGAACACGCCGCAGGCATGTCGCAGGGATTAGTCAAACTAATTCCAGGTACATTAACGTCTCCTCTTGAGATCTATTTCATCGCCGCTGCACTCATGGCGTTAATCACTAGTATACCAGTCATAGGTTATGAGTTTTACATGTATGTCGACCCAGCTCTTTATCCTCATGAGAGGAGACTTATCTGGGGATTCATGGCTGCTTTCTTGTCCTTATACGCTATTGGTGCATTTTTCAGCTACTTCTTTGTCGTTCCACTCATCGTGAGATTTATGGTGATCTTCGCACGCATAATTGGTATACCTCCCGAACAGACGTTCATTAATGCGGGTGACTACTACATGCTTGTATTCTCAACTGTGGCCCTCATGGGGTTGCTATTTACCTCGCCTGCAATATTTGTCCTTCTCGTGAGGTTTGGATTAATAAGCACATCTACTTTTACGAAAAATAGATTATATATTTATGGAATATTATACTTGGTTATAGCCTTCATCACTCCTGATGGATGGCTAGTAGGAAACACAGTACTCTTCCTCCCATTAGTAATACTCCTAGAGGCATCCGTCATCGTAGCAAGACGTTTTGAGAAGGCTAGAGAATTAGGCAGCTATTCTGTTCCAAGATGTAAGTTCTGCGGAGCAGAAATACCTGAGGACCGCATATTCTGTCCTAAGTGTGGTCGGTCTCAAGAATAATTAACTGAGAAGAGATTTAATTGTACCAGATATTCTTAAAACATCTATAGCTACCTTTTCATGATTAATGTATGTGACTAAACTTGTGCTGAATAGGACGTATGGTAGGCCCTTCAGGCTGCACCTTAGAATAAAATAATCACGCTTATCCTTAAGTTGCCAAGTCTTCAGCGCAGATATCGCTCTTCCACTCCATCCATAGAATTCGCATAGCTTATTCATGATTGCTGTGTGGAGACTTGCTGCTGTTAAGCTGTCTGAAGTAGTTCTAACCCTACATAATATGTAGCGTTTCTTATCTCTCAATTCGCCACACACCTGAAGTATCAAGCATGCCCTCAAGCTTGGCTTTGTTTTGTCTAAGCGCCTCAATTATCGCTCCAGAAACCGTCTCAATCGCCCTATCAGACCCAACACCCATAACAAAAAATACAGATGCAAGCTGTCTAGGACTCCTCATTTCAAAGCAATTAGTAGCACATGAAGAAACAACTACGCGTATCCTATCCTTTTTTAAATGGGAAGAAAGCCTCAAAACTCTATAAAACGTCTCGTAGCCATACTTCAAGAGGTCAGAAAATGCCACCTCAACAATGTTATTTGTAACTGACAGCATGTGACGGTCAACTAATGGAGCAGATGGATGACTCATCAACACAGTATCAACACGCATGTCTCTAAGGGCAGCCATGACCACATCCCTCTCATTACTCTTTACAGAGATTAACTCATAACTCCAGCGATTCTTAGAAAGCTCGTCGTAAAGTTTCTCCTTTATGTTTACATTAATTGTTCTCCGCCTGTAGAGCTCTATTCCCAGCCTATCCGCTACTTCAGATGAGGCTTTTAATATCTCGTCATTTCCTTCTACGGCTACTGCCTTATATCCTAATTCACCGGCCAGCTTAACCATCTCTACTGCATCACTTGTAGTTAATGGCATCAGCCAAGCATCTATGAAAAATCGTTTATTCATTAATGCTCCGCTCAGCTAAAATTAATGGATTAATCATCGATATTATCTCAACTTTAACCGGGTCATTATCACTAGTCATTAATACTCCATGATACGCCATCTGTTTGTCTATTCTCGCATGTAGAGTATAGCGAGTCTTACTTTTTTCTGTTCTATCCTCAATGTATTTCTTGTCAAGCATTTTGATAATATTCATTGCTGCCCTTGCTGCTTCTTCACCACTCAATTCTATCTCTATTACGGACAATGGTTCTCCGAAGACCCCAGTTAGACGAGCAACTCTCACATCATGCATTCTATCCAAGTTGAGAACATTCTTCATGGCGATAACTACTTTTTCCTCAGACTCGGTTGCTGAGCATAACGCTCTTGCCCTCACTCCAATTTCATACATATCCTTACTATTAAGAAGTGATAGGTATGATTTTAATGATTTCGTCATTGGCCTAAAATTAGTACCATCTGTCCTTTAGACCTAGCAGATAAGCAGCCATGTTTGTTCCTATGTGTAAAAAGAATGTGAGAAGAAGTAAGAAGATTACTGTTGAAAAGTTAGCCCATGACTGAGGCCCCATAATTGTCCAAGTAATTATGAGGCTGAAAACTAGGAATCCAAGTTGGTCGAGAGGTGGAGCAGGCCTACCACGCATTAATCCAAGCCTACGCTTAATAAAGGAACCTAGAACGTCGCCCATTATTGCGCCGAGGGATAAAAGCATAAATTCCACCTGGCTCCGATAGAGTCCTTTCAATAACGATGAGATTATTACTCCCGACAGTGTTCCGGCAACTAGACCAGATAATAGGCCCTCCAGTGTTTTTCCATCTCCGAGTATTCTTCTACCATCAGTAAATAGTGCACCACAGTCTAGTGGATGAAGCTTCGTGAATAGTCTGGCAAATAATACAGGTGCTCCATTTGTTGCATATGCTGGAAAAATATAAGCGATAATCATGAGTAGATCGAGCAAGTCTTTCAAAACGTCTATATTACCGAGAGAAAAATAAATACCTTAATTAATTCGAGAGTTTAGGAATGTTGAAAATCATAAATTATGCCTGTGAAGATATTGATTAGATGTATAAAGCAGTCATACTTGACCTCGATGGAACAGTATATGTCGGCTCGCAGCTAACTCCCGGTGCCAAGGAAGGAATAGAAACACTTAGGAGACTGGGATTTAAAATCATGTTCCTAACGAATAACTCAATGGTATCCCGCAGAATGATTATCAAAAAACTAGAAGATATGAATATAGAGGTTAGAACTGAGGAAGTATTAAATTCTGGAGCTGCGTCAGCAATTTATCTTAAAAGAAAGATGAATAGAGCTAAAGTTTTCGTAGTAGGAGATATAGGACTTGTAGAAGAGCTGCTTCTGCATGGACATGAAATCGTGAATGATTATAGACAAGCCGAGGTAGTAGTAGTTGGCGGTGACAGGTATCTTACATATAATAAACTACTCGACGCTCATCGCGCAATTATTAGAGGCGCACTCTTCATAGCTACGAATAGAGATCATGCACTGATGGTCGAAGATGGCCCGATACCCGGGGCTGGAGCTGTAGTCGCATTCCTAGAAACATCAACTCAAGTTAAGCCAATAGTAATTGGTAAGCCTGAAAAATATATCGCAGAGCTGGCATTAGAAATATTGGGTGTAGCGCCTCATGAAGCAGTAATGGTCGGTGACAATATCTCCACAGATTTTGAACTTGCAAAAAAAGTAGGCATGAAGGGAGTATTGATTAAGACAGGATTGGCAAAGAATAATATTCCTGAAAAAGTACCATTCGTTAATAATCTTTCAGAACTCGCGACATTATTAGTTAGAGAAGGGTAAGAACCTTTTACATTTCTTTTAAGATTGGTAGACCTATAACATCCATTAGTCCTATCTGTGACTCGATGTATGATTTAACCAGCGCTAGCCTAAACCCGGCCAACTCTCCTGAGACTATTACTGGGCAACTCTCATAAAAATCATTAAATCTCATTGCAAGTTGTCTTGAGTGGGTAACGAGCTTCTTAATCATCAGGGACTCCAAGGTTTCCTCAACTATTAATGGCAGGTGTGCAATAGCCCTGATCAATTCCTTTTCGCTAGCCTCAAGATTGTTGGGTGGGCGGGTATCGATTACTATCTTTGCGTTAGATGCTTTTTCCATAATTCTGTAAGCCCTCGCTACCGAGTATAAGATATATGGTCCTGTGTCGCCCTCTATTCTAGATGATTCTTCAATGTCGAATACTACCATCTTGTCTGTATCTGCCTTTAATAATGAGTATCTTAGAGAGGCGACAGCGATCGCTTCTGAAACATATTTTAATTTTTCTTCATCCCATTCGGGATGCCTTTTAACTGTCTCAGTCAAGGCTATCTCTCTCAATCTATCGAGTATTTCATCAACCTTGAAGTAGATTCCTTTGCGCCCACTCATGTGGACCTGTTTTGCATCAGTACCCATACCTAACAGTTTCGCAGAACGTGAACTAAGAGTTACTGGCTCGTAGGAAAAGTGGATGTATCTTCCAGGGTCTATACCCATCTTCGACAATGCATACTTAATTATCGCTTGGGGCCTCTTTTGTCTTGAATCGATGACGTTTATTACAATTTTGGGATGCCCTTTCTCAAATTTTCTCTCACCGTTTAAATCAGTAATCAATATATCACTTCCATCCGGGTTCTTTCCCCACACCGAATATTTGAAATCTGTGGAAGACTCACCTAGTTTCCATATCGCGAATCCGATGTCTCTAGCAACATAAGTTGTCCCTCCATCACTCTTAACGAGCACCTCGTCTCCTTCCTTTGAGAGAACTTCATGACCAGATAGGTCTATGCACCAACATCCCTTCTTAGCTCCTTCATTAGCTAGATACAGCACTCCAGAATCCTTAAGTCTGCGAAATGCCTCGTCCCATAAATTAAAAGTAATTACATCACTTTCTCTGCAAAGAATATCATATCTAGCACCCAGCCTAGCACAGGTTTGCAACTGGTCTCTAAGAACTCTGTCTGCAATCGCCCTAGCTTTCCTAAATGCCTCCGAGCCATGCATCTCAATCTGTCTCGCTATTTCTCTACGTTTATTATCTATCTCAGGGTCTCTTTCTGCTCTTCTATTCACCTCTATGTAGACTATGTCTCCACAATATTCATCAAAACGCATACCGGGAGGTGGCTCTTCACTATATCCAAGCTCCAAGAAGCCTAGTAGAAGTTCAGCCATCTGTGCTCCACTATCATCAATATAGTTGAGAACTGTAACACTATGTCCTGTTTTGGAGTACAATCTAGCGAGGAGGTCGCCGATACAGACATTCCTAGCATGGCCTACGTGTAGTGCCTTATTTGGATTCACACTTGTATGTTCAATGAGGATGTGCTCTCCCTTCCCTACGTTACTAAATGCGTATTGCCTCCCATGTTCAAGTACTTCGTTAATAGTTAAACTGGCAAAAAAGGGCCAATTTACACGGAAATTAAGATATCCAGGCGGAGCTATCTCTACGGTGTCAATCAACCTTGACTTTTTTATTTTTGAAACTATTTTCTCTGCGATACTCATTGGATTCTCATTGGCCTTACTTGCCATCTCGAATGGTAGGGAGGAATATGCCTCACCGAATTCAGGAGACTTCGGAATACCAATCCTTGCTCCCGGATATCCGGCCTCCTCCAACAGTTTCTTCGCTTCCTCGAAGACTCTTTTAATCGTCAAGTGTTAATGCCCCCTCTAACACACCCTACCTAACTCAATTTCTTAAAGGCCTGATATAAACTAAGAGCGCCACCTCATGGCACCGCTTATAAAAAACATAATTTTAAAAATCGTCACTGTAATGTATTATGTAGATGCCTACAAATCTCCCTGCCGAGGCAAAGGCAAAACTAGCGGAGTACCAGGCTGCAAAGACGATTGACGAGAAAATTAGGATACTGACTGAGGCTCTTAGCTTGATACCTGACCATAAGGGAACCGAGAAACTAAGGAGACAGCTGCGAAAGAGGCTAGCAGAACTTAGAAGAGAAGAAGAGGAAAGAAAAAGAAGAAGAACTGGAGGTACGAGTGCCTTCTCCGTAAAAAAGGAAGGATGGGCGCAAATATCTCTTATCGGTGCAGCAAACTCAGGAAAGTCAACCATCCTAAACTTGCTTACAGGTGCCTCTTCACCGGTGGCTGAGTATCCATTAACGACGCGTAGGCCATACTTGGGAATGATGATTTATGAAAACGCTGAGATACAGATAGTCGACCTGCCGTCCATACTTACATACGACCTAGAGGAGACTAGCTATGCCTCTAAATCAATTGGAATAGCGAGGAATAGCGACCTGATAGCTATAGTCATCGACCTCGTAAATAGACCTTCAGCTCAACTAGAACTCATTACAGAACTCTTAAAGACGCATGGAATCAGCATAGAGAAGAAAAGATGCGAAGTCATCGTAGAAAAGAAGGACAGCGGTGGATTAAGAATAATAACAATGGGAAAGACAAATTACACCTACGATGAGCTCAAACAACTATTAATAGACTTGGGATTTAAGTCTGCAGTAGTTAAAATAATAGGAGACTCAACGCTCGAAGAGGTACAAGAACAACTAATAACAGAAAGTACGTATAAAAAAGCCATCGTAATCTTTAACAAGTCAGATATAGTCCCTAGGAACCAGATTAATGAACAAGTAAAACAGGCTGAGAATATTGGACTGAAATACATCGTTACCTCCGCCAAATCAGAAGAGAGCAAATACATATTGATGAAGACTCTTTTTGAATCTTTAGAATTAATTAGGGTTTATACTCAGAAAGATGGGCATCCATCCCCTAAGCCGCTTCTCTTACCCAGAGGAACCACCGTTCAGGAATTAGCAGAGATCATACATAGAGACTTGGCGAGGAATATGAAATATGCAAGAGTATGGGGCAAGTCTGTCAAGATTCAGGGAGGACGAGTAGGCCCAGATTTTATCCTAGAAGATGGCGACTTAGTAGAAATCAGGGATTAATATGCTTATAAACAAGCTGAAGACTTCATTTTCTAAACATTAGTATTTTCACATTGTAAAATACAAAATTCTTTTGAAATGATGGTTAGTAACGATACATTCATATTATGATTTATAATCTAATTTATTATAGAAATGACTCTGAATATTGCTATCAACGGATTCGGTAGGATTGGACGTCTTTTCTTTAGAGCTGCCTATGAAAAAGGAAGAAACTTCGAGATAGTAGCAATAAACGACGTAACAGATGCAAAGACGCTTGCACATCTCTTAAAATACGATTCGACCCACGGTAGATTCAACCACGACGTTAAAGCTGAAGATGATTATATAATTGTTGATGGAAAAAGAATCAGAGTACTCAATCAGCCCGACCCCGCCCTACTGCCCTGGAGAGATTTAGACATTTATTTAGTGATCGAGTCTACTGGCAGATTCGTTGATAGAGAGGGAGCCTCCAAACATCTTAAAGCCGGGGCAAGAAAAGTAATAATCACCGCCCCGGCTAAAGACCCTGACTTAACCGTAGTCATGGGTGTGAACCATAAGGATTATGATCCGGGAAAGCATCAAATTGTGTCTAGCGCTTCATGCACAACAAATGCTGTGGCTCCGGTCTCTAAAGTTCTCCATGAAAATTTTGGAATAAAGGCAGCACTCATAAATACAGCGCATGCATATACTAACGATCAAAGGATACTGGACCTTGTTCATAGAGACTTACGTCGAGCCAGGGCTGGAGCTATAAACATAATCCCAACCACGACTGGCGCCGCTAGGGCTGTGGAACTCGTATTGCCTGAGTTAAAAGGAAAGATGGATGGCCTAGCTATAAGGGTGCCTGTACCAAACGTTTCCCTAGTTGACGTCACCGTAATCCTCGAGAAAACAACTACGCCGGCCGAGATTAATTCCAAGCTTAGAGAGGCATCTGAGGGCGAGCTCAAAGGAATCCTTGCCTATACAGAAGACCCAATCGTGTCCTCAGACGTTAATCATACGACATACTCGGCCATTGTTGACGGACTGTCCACCATGGTCGTTGAAGGAGTTCTGGCAAAAGTGTTAGCGTGGTACGATAATGAGTGGGCGTTCTCCTGTAGACTCTTAGACCTCACAGAATTAATGATCGAGAAAGCTGAAATATAGCAATCAATAGATAATTATTAAGCGTCATGAAGAATATCGACTTTAAAACACTTGATGACTTAGAAGCAGCTGGCAAGAGAATATTGGTAAGATGTGATTTTAACTCGCCTATTGACCCAGTCTCAAAATGCATTATTGATAATACAAGAATAAAAATACATGCTGAGAGTACGATTAAAGAATTAATAGAGAAAAAAGCGAGAGTTGTCATAGTTGCTCATCAGGGAAGACCTGGAGATCCGGACTTCACGACTATGAAGGAGCATGCTAAGATACTTTCAGACCTACTTGAATCTCCAGTAAGCTACATTGATGACATCGTAGGTGAGAAGGCACTTAATGCAATTACTTCAATTAATAAAGGTGAAGTACTCGTTCTTGAGAATGTAAGGACGCTACCATATGAAATGAAGACTGGTAGGCCAGAGGAGCATGCAAAATCAGAACTTGTAAGCAAACTCGCCCCACTTTTCGACTGCTTCGTCAATGATGCATTTTCAGCGTCCCATAGGGCTCATGCATCAATTGTTGGATTCACAGCTGTTCTTCCGAGCTATGCAGGAAGAGTTATGGAGAGGGAGCTCAAAGCGCTCATTAAAGTTTCGACGAGCCCAGAGAAGCCCTGTGTATATGTTTTGGGAGGCGCAAAAGCTGATGATGCCTTAGCCATAACAAGGCACGTACTTGAGAAGGGCATAGCTGAGTATGTCTTAACGGGCGGCCTGGTTGCTCAGCTATATCTATATGCTCTCGGCTACGATTTAGGGCCAGTTAATACAAGATTTATTGAGGATCAAAAATTAGACCAATTTATATCAGAGATAAGGGACATTTTATCAAGATACTACGAAGTGATAAGGCTCCCTAAAGATCTTGCAATTAATAAAGATGGCGTGAGAGCAGAGATATCGGTCAATGAGTTGCCTACAAGGTACCAAATAATGGACATTGGAACTAAGACTATTGAAGAGTATCGCGCGATACTTTCAGCCGCCCGATCCGTATTTATGAGCGGCCCAATGGGCGTATTTGAGAATAACCAATTCGCGAAGGGTACTAGAGAAATTTTTTCTGCAGCTGCTGGAGAAAGCAGATTCACTCTGGCTGGTGGTGGACATACAGCAGCGGCAATCGAGAAATTCGGACTTAAAGATAGGCTTAGCTACGTAAGTACGGCTGGTGGAGCATTGACTGAATACTTAATGGGCCGAAGCCTGCCGGGCGTCGAGGCACTGAAGGAGGCTGCTAGGAGAATGAATAAATAATCACTGTTCTTGAGCACTATTTTTGGACTTAACTTTAAAAACAACTGACAATAAAAATCTAAGGGGTGGTCAATTGGCATACCCAGAACTTGAGGCTATTCTTTTACTGGTCGTGATTATTTCTGGAATACTTTCAGTAGAGGCTCGTAGTCTCGTAAAGGCTGCTATATCTCTCTTTATATTTACGTTTAGTATTGGATTGATATTCATACTTCTCGGAGCCTTTCATGTTGGACTATTTCAAATATTAGCATATTCCGGAGGCATAGTAGCATTGTTTATGCTCGTGATAATGCTTACAAGGAGGATTGAAGAAACGTGAAGCTAAGCGAGGCTATAGGAACAGCTGCATCGATAGTCTTCGCAGCAACTGTAATGATTCTTTTTGCTTCTAAACCGCCCCTATATGCATATTGGAACGAAAACCTTGGCAGAATTTCTAGCCTTAAAGCCGGCGACCTAGGATTAGTCATTAGCAAACATATTTGGACCGAGCTTTTCCCCGCGCTCATTGGATTCTTAATGGTAATAATTGCATTGATACTTGGAGTCTCAGCACTCCTAAGGAGGGAATAGACAAAATGGCTCTGTCACCTTTAATATACGTTCCAATATCAGCCTTTATCTTGTCGCTTGGAATATATACACTTGCAAGTAAACGAAACATTATAAAACAATTAATCGCCGTTGAAATTCTGATTAACGCTGCTCATCTAAACTTTGTAGTATTTGCAACTAGTAATCCAGCAGGCATAGATCCATACGCGTTGAGTCTTGTAATAATCTCTATGGGAGTCGGAGCGTCAATAATTGCGGTCGGAATACTCTTGTTAATACACGTCTATAGAACCTACGGCACAATGGATCTCGAAGCCCTGAGAAAGCTTAGAAGATAAGGTATAATTGAATTCAGCCACCCGCAATTGGTGGAAGTATAACTACAATATCACCATCATTTAAAACATGTTTCATAGCTAACTCCGTGTTTAGTTTTTGCGCATTAATCGCAATTGTTATGTTGCTTCTTATTCTTCCTTCACTATCCAAAATATAGCTACGCATACGTTCACCATATTTTTCAATAATATAGTTGATTATGTTGCTTACAGTCGAACCTTCTTCAATCATGATGTATTCTGAATTTTTACCTGTAAGCTCCTTCAGATAAGCATAATATCTTGACTCGATCTTTATCAGTCTTTTTTTATTATCTTTGATTTCGAGACTCATGTCTGATGATTTTCCACTACCCACTCATGTGTATTGTCTATATAGACTTCTTTCTTAAAGATTGCAGGCTCCTTTTTGTATCGTTCTATCGCTTCTTTCAACCCTTCTAGGACTGCGGTTCTTCTACGTCCAGAAGCTACTACAAGGACGATAGGTTCGCCTGGATTAAAGCAACCCGTCAAGTGCCAGATTCCCATAAATGATAGACCATACTTGTCAGACAGTTCTCTGCAGATCTTTGATATCTCTAGATTGGCATTCTCCTCGTAAGCATCGATCTCGACTCGGCAGACTGTTCTACCGTCCCTGCTCGTGTTTCTTGCCACTCCAATATAAGTGGCCACTGCTCCATCCCTTCCTGTCGAATAAATCATATCAATTCTCCCTAGAACCTCTATTAGGTTAAGACTATCTTTTTTGTACACGCCGGGCTTTGGAAGAAAAAAAGAACCATTTTCCAGATTACTCATCTCGTTTCACTTTTGACAACATGCTTATTCTTCCAGCCACATTTTTGGCAATGCTGCGGAATATTGTCGCTACCTCTGACTCTGGATGCGAAATTATTACGGGGTCTCCCTCATCACTTCCTATCCTTATCTCTGGAATTAACGGTACCTCGCCCAAGAATGGCACACCTGCCTGACTTGCTGCTAATTTTCCACCACCTTTTCCAAAAATATATGCCTTCTCGCCGCATTTTTTACAAATATAATAGGACATGTTCTCGATTATGCCTAGTATGTTTACTCCGAGTTTTTCAAACATTCTCAGCGCCTTCATCGCAATGACTACTGATACTGGCTGTGGAGTAGTAATAATTATTACGCCGGATAAAGGTATGCTCTGAGCCAATGTAAGTGATGCGTCACCAGTACCTGGGGGAAGATCAACTATTAGGTAGTCGAGTTCTCCCCAATTAATCTCGGTGAACATTTGTTTAACCGCGTTGGCTACCAGTGGGCCTCTCCAGATTACTGGCGTGTCGTCAGTAATCAACAGTCCTAAAGACATTACTTTAATCCCAAGCGGACCTACTGCAGGAAGAATCTTATCACCAACCTGTTGGGGAAAACTAATGTCTTTTAAAAGCTTAGGAATAGTTGGACCATACATGTCTGCATCTAGGAGCCCAGTTTTTGCGCCTGATTCTGCGAGGGCCAGGGCTAAGTTTAATGCAATAGATGATTTACCCACGCCTCCTTTACCGCTTGCGACTGCGATAACATTCTTTACTCCAGATAGGCTTACTTGGTTCGTTAAAGTTCTCTTAGCTGATGAAACTCTAGCAGTAACCTTCATGTCTACGGACTTAACGCCCGGTATTGATTCTACTGCTTTTTTGACTTCTCTTGTAATTTGCTCATTGTAAGGACATGCAGGTGTAGTTAACTCCAGCGTAAATGAGACAATTCCATTACTAACCTTTAAGTCTTTTATCATGCCCATAGTAACAACATCGACCCCTAGCTCTGGATCAATCACATTTCTTAATACTTTTACGACTGATTCTTCTGTTAACTTCATCCATCATTAGGAGAATAGCTGAGCTAAAATATGTTTCTAAGTTACATTTCTAGCGATGATTCATGTGCCATTCAATAGCTTGTGGGTCAGTAGTAAACCTACAATAGTCTTTGCATCTTGAATTTTACGTTCCTCAATCATTTTTATGGCCTCGTCAAGTCCAAGACGGACAACCTTAATTTTCTCGTCAGGCTCAGTTTTCTGACCGACTAATCGGCCAACCCTAGCTAAATAAATATTGATAACTTCATCGCTGTATCCAGGAGATGGATAAATAGTTGTTAAATAATCAAGCTTTGCACAGGAATACCCTGTCTCCTCCTCTAGTTCACGTATTGCACAATTTTCAGGGGCTTCGCCGGGCTTAAGAGTACCTGCTGGAATCTCAAAAAGCTGCGTTCTTGCCGCATGCCTGTACTGGCTGACAAGTATGACATTGCTATCATCAGTAAGGGGGACTATGGCTGAGGCGCCCGGATGCTCAACAATCTCTCTCACTACATTTCTATTGTTTATCTTTACTGTATCTATTCTTAAATTGATGACTCGACCACGATATTGCTTTCTACTACTAATTACTTCCTCCATCGTTAAATCATAGTTCCACATCTTCCTCAAATATGCATGTGTCATCTTTTTACGCATATATTTCTCATCATTCAAATTTTATTCAATATGGATGGCAATACATTCAGCGGCTATGTAGAGGGGCTGCAATTAACTAAACTTGGAAAAGCCATATCATTGAAAATTAAGCTTATCACTCCTGGTGGAAAAAGGATTGAGTTATTTATTCATAATCCACCTGACTGGCTAAAGATAGGAAAAGCCATAAGTGGAACTTACAATATAGTCGAGACGAATTACGGGACCAAATTCATAGTAGATAATATTGTTGAGAACACAGATCTGCGTCCAGCAATGATTAATGAGCTGCTTGTAGAAAAAATTTTAGGCATAGGGGAAAGTACAGTAGTGGTTGAGGGAAGATATCAAGATGGCAGATTTTTCAGCCATACATTAAGAGACATAAAATTATTAGAATTCATACATAAACTTCCAATGCAATTTCTAGGGTTATTCATCGAGAAAGACTCACTACAAGTCTTAATAACAATATTAACCAAGAACGAATTTGCTATCGTATCAAGAGCAAGCGAACTCTCCTCCCTACTTTCAAAGATATCTTCAGAGGAGCCAGAGAAAAAATTTCTTAATGGAGAGTAACATGTATCAAATTTAAGTAAATTGAAATGTATCTCATTCTGTGAATAGAAGAGTCGGGCGAGACGGCATATTTATTTAGGTTTGAGATTCATGCATGGTCAGGACGTGCTGGTCTTAGCCTCAGGTCGGAGAAACATATGCTACATACTCTATGATTGCTCGAGATTCTCTTTGAATAGCTAATTGGTGCTCTACAGACTGGACACTTTAGTCCTGGACGGAATTCATAAAGCCGAGCCCCACACGAGCTGCAAATATTAGAGCCAACCTGCATAACTGCGCCGCATTTATGACAAAATACCTCATTGGACCTGCTTATCACTTCGACTATTATTATTGGAGAATACTTTAATTTCTGAGGGGAGTCTACTCTATGATGAGTTACCTCTTTCTTCTCAAAATACGACGAGAGCTCTATCGAGGGTTTAGCTGTCCTCTCAGCATTAGAAAGCTCCATGGCCAGAAGCTTCTCTAACTCATCTATTTCTTCTCTTTCCGGCTTTTTTACCGCTATGTCTATCTTAAGGATGAACGAGCTATAGCTCATTGCTATTAATGAAGCTGCGAGAAAGATCAGCGAATAGGATGCTAAGGTGTTTAGAGGCTGTATTAAAAAGGCATTAGAGGATTCCAGCACTATTGCCTGATAGACTATTATTAAAATAGTAAGTAAGCCTAAGGCTCCTAGGTATGCAGACCGTATGTTGAAGAGACGTGCATAGGATATATAGCCTACAATTTCAGCAACGCTATAAACAGCCCAAAGAGAAATGATAATTATCAGCAAATTGTATTGGCTTAATGGTAATACAGTGACTTTAAAGAAAACATCCAAGAGGTAAAGTATTATGATTAATGAGATTAAGCCACCAAAGATAGATAAAAGAATAGACAATGCCGTGAAGTACGCGTGTTTTGTATGAAAACCTATCCTGCGCCAGAAAACACTTCTGAGCCCTATACTGACTGGATATATAAACGTAACAATCGGATAATTAAGCAATCGATTAAAAAGAATAAAAAATAGGAGTAGCAGGGAAGCAGCATAGCCGATTGCTCCTAGTAGGCCAATACGCATTTCTAGTCTCAGTATTGCTTTAGGAGTTTTTAACTATTTTTGGTCCAAAAATAGCTTTATAATTAGTTAGCCCTAGGAAATGCTATAATATCGCCATTGCGTTTATTTAATATGCCAAAATACATCTTCGTCACAGGAGGCGTCGTCTCGTCTGTAGGTAAAGGAACCGTAGCTGCATCAATCGGGAAAATATTGGTCTCAAAGGGGTACAAAGTTGATTTCTTAAAGATTGACCCCTACGTAAACGTCGATGCTGGTACTCTAAATCCATATTCTCATGGTGAGGTCTTCGTAACTGATGATGGGGGCGAGACGGACCTTGACCTAGGATGGTACGAGAGATTCTTAGACATTCCTATGAGCAAGATGAATAACATTACTACTGGACAAGTATATCTAGAAGTACTAAAAAGAGAGAGAGCCGGCGACTATCTAGGACAATGCGTACAAGTCATACCTCATATAACTGATGAAATAAAGCGACGAATAAAATTGATTGGGTCGAGAAGAGGAGCGGACATAGTCATAGTTGAAATTGGTGGTACTGCTGGTGACATTGAAGGACTGCCATTTTACGAAGCAGCTCGACAAATGAAGCTAGAAGAATCCACTCTTTTCATCCATGTTGCACTAGTAATCTATCTTAAACCTACAGCTGAATTTAAGACAAAGGCACTTCAGCACAGTGTAAATGAGCTGAGAAGAATAGGTATACAGCCAGACATAGTCGTTGCGAGAAGTGACAGAATGATAGACGAAGCTACACGCGCAAAGATAGCGCTATTCAGCACACTGCCAAAAGAAGCAGTTTTCTGCTCATATGATACTGACGTTATTTATGAGGTTCCATTAATGCTAGAGAGGCAGGGCATTGGTGAATATATTGAACGTTTACTTGGACTTCCTAACCTACCCTCACATCTCGACGAGTGGCAACAAATAGTAAATTCTTTCAGGGTGAAGAATCCAGTCGTCAGAATAGCCGTATGTGGAAAATATACAAGCCTCACGGACTCCTATGTAAGTATCAAGGAGGCATTACTTCACGCAGCAGCCTATCAAAACGTAAAGCTTGAAATAAAATGGATTGAGACAAGCGAACTAGAAAACAATTTAGCGATGATCGAGCAGTTAGACACTGTCGATGGAATATTAGTCCCAGGTGGGTTTGGAAAAAGAGGAGCAGAGGGAAAGCTAAAAGTAATAGAATATGCTCGAACAAGGAGGAAACCTTTTCTTGGAATATGCTTTGGCATGCAATTAGCAATCGTTGAGTTTGCACGAAACGTCCTAAATCTGAAAGATGCAAATAGTACGGAAATTGATCCTACGACGCCACATCCAGTAATTTATTTAATGCCTGAGCAGGAGGAGATTATCGATAAAGGCGGCACAATGAGGCTAGGAGCGTTGCCAATACGTATTAAAGGAGGAACAATGGCCCATGCCTTGTATGGTAATAACATTATTTCTCAGAGACATCGACATAGGTACGAAGTAAATCCAAGATATTGGGAGAGTCTTCAAAAAAACGGACTGATAATTTCGGGGACATCGCCAGACGGGATAAGAATCGAGATAATAGAGTTGAAGGAACATCCTTACTTTATTGCAACTCAATTCCACCCGGAGTTCAAATCAAGGCCTGGAAAACCAGACCCTGTATTTCTTGGATTAATACGAGCATCTATAGAGGCAGCTAAAATCAAAGATGAAGAAAGTGTCAAAAGAATAACAGCATAAAATGAAGCTGATAGATGCTCATTGCCACTTTCATGCATATCAAGAAGAAGAATGTCGAAAATTCAAATATATAACAATTGTAGCTGTATCAGATGACTACAAATCATCGATAAAAACATGCGAACTCTCTAAAAAATTTAAAAATATTAATCCATTCATCGGCATTCATCCATGGAATATTAATAACTTAGTTGACGAAGAACTCAGGCTTCTAAAGGAATTTCTAGAAAACCAGAGATGCATTGCTGGAATCGGAGAAGTAGGACTAGATTTTAAGTTCTCTAAAGCACCAATATATCTTCAACTGAAGATCTATGAGAAGTTTTGCAAAATTGCTGCTGAGAAAAATCTGCCGTTGAACGTTCATTCATATTCAGCTTGGAAAGAAGCAATGATATATGCAACTCGAAACGATGTCCCATCAGTATTATTTCATTGGTACAATGGTCCAGAAGGATTGTTAAAAGAAATTAAGGATAATGGATACTTCATCAGTATTAATCCAGCCTGTGCTATTCAATCTAAACACAGAAATATAGTAGAAAAAGCAAGTGAGGACATTATCTTAACAGAAAGCGACGGCCCATATGTTTACAGGAATATTCATCTCAATTCTTCCAAAATCATACAAATATTAGAAATAATTTCGAAAGTTAAAAAAATCTCACTTGAGGATGCCTCACAAATCGTGGCTACTAACTATGATAGATATATGATGCGCCTCTGAGATCTTCGTCAATGATTCATCACATCTAAGTCAAAATATATAAAGTAATAACTTCATTTAATTAAAGAAAAAAATGGTTAGAGATAGTCTTACTAGTAGTGATGAATTTTTAAGAGATCAATTGCATTCTATTGAGATAAAAGAACGCAAAGTGTCTGATATCTTAGAAGCTATGAGTCTTACTGGATTTCAGGGGAGAAAACTTGGCGAAGCACTTGATGTTTGGATTAAAGCACTAAGGGATGAAGACATAGTGATAATGATGGGTTATGCTGGAAGCTTAAGCACGACAGGGCAGTGGCGTATAATTAAATGGCTAATAGAGAATAGATACATTGACGTACTCGTCTCTACTGGTGCTAACATTACTGAAGACCTAATAGAAGCAATGGGTTACAAATATTGGAGAGGCAGCCCATACATCAATGATGTTGAACTTAGAAAAAAAAGGATCTACAGGTTTTACGATGTTTATGTAAAAGAAAATGATTACATATCTATGGAAAAAATGATTGCAGAATTTATGCTGACTCTCGATAACAAAAAAATTTTTACTACTCCTGAGCTACTTTACTTGTTTGGCAAGTGGCTTAGTGAAAAAGGTATTGATGGGATAGTTACAGCGGCTAGCAAGCACGGCGTTCCAGTATTTTGCCCAGCCATTGTAGATAGTGGCTTTGGAGTAGCGTATATTCACAATATACATAATAATAAAGAATTCAGATTGCTCGTAGACCAGTTTAAGGACTACGAACTTCTTTTGCGAATTAAATTGCAGTCTAAGAACAGTGCAGCCATATTTGTGGGTGGGGGAGTGCCAAAGGACTTTATTCAACTTTCAGCCGTAGCAACTGATATCTTGCTTTCTGATAATTTCTATGAGTGTAGACCTCATAAATATGCAATCCAGATAACTACAGATAGTCCACATTGGGGTGGACTGTCAGGCGCAACGCTAGAAGAAGGAATAAGCTGGGGAAAAGAGTCAAAAGAAGGGATGAATGTTCAATGTTTCTGCGACGCCACAATAGCATTACCTCTCTTAGCACATTCGTTACTTGAACGTATCAAAAGTCCAAGGAAAGGCCCAGACCTTTCATGGATATTTAGCTCGGTAAAGTAATCTCTTAATTATTTCATGGATTTAAGCAGAGCAGAGTAGAGAAATGGCAGAATGATTGTTACGTCCGCATTAACAAAAACATGCTTAGCAGTACTCGATAGTTTTTTCCAAGAGACTGCCTCTCTTGGCCTAGCTCCGCTTAGGCTTCCATCGTATTCAGTCGCTGTTGAGATATAGACGGCGTATTCTAGTCCTTCTCCACTGAACTGCCCCCACCATAATGTATGGTGCTTAGATATTCCACCACCGATTATTAATGCTCCGGAAACTTTTGCCTTCCAGAGATTATCACTCAACAATGCCTCGTCTTTCATAAGATCAAAGCAAAATCTTCGTGTCTGGCTGTTAAGCCATACGTGAAATCCAACCGCACCATCAATGATGCCTGGGACAATTACCGGAATCTTTTCTTTCCAACACCAGTAAAGAAAAGAATCTTCATTACCTATATGTTCACCCAGCATCCAGCAAAATTCATGCGTCGAGACGCGGTCAATATCTTTTATTTTTTTCATTAATTCTCTAATCTCTTTCTCGATTATCTCGCCATAGCTAGTATTCTTAATCAAGACGTTTCCAAGTCTATGTATTCCGCGACGTCGAAGCTCGTAGTCATCAATATCGAAGCTTCCAGCCTCGTAATTCGCCCTGCTTCTAGCTAGGTCGTGGTCAAGCGAGGCGCAGGTTGTTATTATTAGGTCAAAAAGATGCCTTCTAGCCATGTCTGTGAATATTCCACGCAGTCCCGTAGCCATTAAGTTGCCAGTGAATGACAGTATCTTTAGGCATTTAGGATTACTTAACATTTCAACTAGTATATCCTTCGATAATGCAAGGTTTACTCCCATGAAGCCTCCTGACTTGCGCATCATTTCGAAAATTGCATTAATATCCGTGTCTCTATTGATTTTTATATCGCATACATGTTCGCTCATATCTTTTTCATTATTAATCTGTTCTTTTAGTCGATAAATACTCTATCGTATTAGTAGCTCCTGACTATTTTTAGCCAATCCCTAGCTCTAACCTCTAATCCAAATCTTTCTTCACGTCTCTTCATGTAAATGATAGGAGATATAAGGAGACCGAAGTCTCGTAATAGGCTAAAATTTCCGCTAAACTTTTTCTTGATAAAGATGAATAATTTGTAGAATATATCAAAGTTTTTCAATACTTCTTCAGGATACTTTTCTAGACTGCTATTATTGATGTTTCTGGCAAGTATTTCTGCGCATTGCATGCTTGGAATAATTCCCTCCCCTAGGATAGGATAGACTGTACCTATACATTCACCAAGCCCCGCTATATTTCCGTTTATTATAGGTGTTGATAAGTGGGGAGGAGTAATTCTAACCGGTCTACCGGTCTTCATGAGTATTTCTCCTCGATACTTCCGCAAAAAATCATTCAGATACTGTTCATGATTCTTATAATAGTCGCCAGCACCTACATGGTATATACCATTACCTAATGGGAAAAACCATAAGTATCCAGATAATTTATTGATGGGCCGAATGTAGAAATCATCGAATGGAGGGTCCTTATACTTGACTCTATACTCTACCGTCGAAATAAAGTAGTCCTTCATTATCTTTGGTAGAATTGATCTGCTAAATCCCGTAGCATCCACAACGACTTCATAATTATTTTTGGGCGGGCTAATGATTTTTGAGCCATAATTCACATTGATATCTCGATGCATATCTAAGATGAATCTTAGTTTATCAAATGTGCATAAACCTTTTAACTTGACTTCAAGCATCTCGTCCTTAACTTGGACATACATTCTCTTACCTACATGGTATACATAGTCATCAAAGTTTAGTCCTATTCTTTTAGCTAATCGTCGCAGCTCATTAATGCTAGTTCCCCACGCACATATAGGAAAAAATTTATCACGCTCCTGACGTTCAAAGACTACTACGTCATGATTATTTTTAAGTAATTGTGCGAGATAAGATCCTGATACTCCGCCACCTATCACTGCCACATTCATAACGCATTCTCCTATGCTTAATCAATCATTTCCAAAATTTATTTCTAATTATGCTATGGCTCTATCACTGTCCCAGCTTCACCGAACAGAATGGCACGTCTAATATTCTCCACGTTTCTTCCATTCACAAAGTATAATTTCGTTTTAGACCTCTCAAGCATGCTAAGTCCTACAGAATCTATTAATTGGTACTCGCCTGCTCGATGAGAAGTAGACCCAAGCATCCTCCATAATTCAGAATAAGTCAATCGAGGAATTAGCTTAGCATTTGGATTTGTCTTTGGGTCCGAGTCATAAACACCTTCTACGTCTGTCACGACGATCAGTCTATGTGCATTAATCGCTTGGGCGCAAAGAGAGGCGACTGCAAAAGTTGATTGTCCTGGCCAGAAGCCCCCCACGACTGCCAAGTTGCTTGATGTTAATGCTTCTCTAAGCTCAGCAATATTTTCAGGAACGCTCGGATACGCAATATTCTTAAGCGCCTCGATGAACAGCTTTGCATGTATCCTCGTAACCTGTATTGCTATTTCATCGCATAAGGTCTCGTCGGCTCCAAGAATTCTTGCTGCTTCTATGAATTTCCTAGCACCTTTTCCACCGCCTACGACTATTACCCATTTCTCAGTAAAAGTAAAGGATTGCTTAATTATCTCAGCGATGTCTCTTATGACCTTATGGTCTAGTTCTTCTTCATGGAAGAGGTGTCCCCCTATCTTCAACACCAAAGACATACATAATTATTAAACAAGGGAGTGAATTATAACTTAATCTAATTCGCTAATGCTGAGTCAGACTTATTAAATAGTACTAAGAAATGAATAATAGCGGCTGAAATAATGAAAACAAAGAATACTAGTCTATATAGTTGCTAGTTTTGAGGGTGACATAAGCATGAAGCACGATTCTGTAACATTGTACAAATTTAAACGTATGATTGAAGAGTTAGAAAAGAAAGAAGGCCGAGGGACAGAATTAGTCAGTATCTATGTGCCTCCTGGCAGAAGAATAGATGAAGTAATTGCCTACCTTAGGCAGGAATATGCTACGGCTTCGAACATTAAGTCAAAATCAACTCGAAAAAACGTTATGGACGCGATTGAAAGCGCTATACAACGCTTAAAACTGTTTAACGATGCTGGTGAGAACGGCTTAATCGTCTTTAGCGGAGCGATACCTCAAAATGGGCCAGGCACCGAGAAGATAGAAGTTTATCACATTATTCCGCCGATGCCTATCAATATTTTCCTGTATAGATGCGATAGCAAGTTTCATCTAGAGCCCCTTAAAAACCTTGTCAAAGAAAAAGAAATTTATGGCATATTAGTAATTGATAATGAAGAGGCCGCAGTAGCTGTCCTTAAAGGACGAGCAATAGCTGAGATACAGACATTTACGTCTGGCGTGCCGGGAAAACACCGGGCTGGTGGACAGTCAGCCCGAAGATTTGAGAGACTCAGAGACCAGGCATTAAATGATTACTATAAGAGAGTTGCAGAACATGCAAACGAGATGTTTTTAAAATATCACGATATAAAGGCTGTAATAATTGCTGGTCCAGGACCAACGAAAGAAGTCTTCAGTAAAGGAGACCTGTTACATTATACTCTTCGAGACAAGATTCATGTTGTAGATACTTCATACTCTGGCGAAGAAGGCGTAAGGGAAGCAATAGATAAGGCGTCTGACCAGTTAAGGGAGTTAAGATTGGTAGAGGAAAGAAGATTAATTGAAAAGATTATTTGGATGGCGTCATCTAGTGGAGGAGTCATTTATGGCGAAAAGCAGGTAAGGGAGGCACTGAGGAATAAACAACTTGCTCTACTAGTTATAAGCGAAGATCTTGATAAATATGAGGTTGAACTAAAATGTAGCTCGTGTGGATATAGCGAGAAACTCACTCTAACAAGCGAGGAGCTAGTATCGAAGCTCCCTCAAAGGCTTGCTGAGAAGTGTCCAAACTGTGGAGTGACGACGCTGAGCAAAATCTCTGAAGAATTCTTAATAGATGTATTGATTAAAGAGGCTGAGGATACTAATACACAAGTTGAACTTATTTCATCTTCTCATGAGTCCGGCGAGATGTTTAAAAAAGCCTTTATGGGTATAATTGGTATTCTTAAAGGCCACCAACAAGCACTCCAATCAATACCTACCTAAAATCAAAATGCATTTTATAGAGATGCCCAGCCACGCTCCTTATGGTCCAGCTGAGGATACTTGGCTACTCGAAGATGCTTTGAAAAATTTGCGTCAAGTAGTCCGTTCAGTTGAAGTGGGATGTGGAACCGGCTACATCACAAAGATACTCTCAGAAAAATCGCTAGAGGTAATAGCTATCGAGAAAGATGCCCAATCTGCCTACGAAGCTGAGAAAAACCTCAAAAACAATCTATATAACATACACATCGTAGTCGCTGACGGTTTTGACCCCATCCGGACATCCGCTGAAATTGACTTAATAGTTTCTAACCCACCATACCTACCACTTGATGAGGCATTTTATGACATGGCTATACATGGTGGGCCGACTGGAGTAGAGGTTACAGAAATGATAGTTAAACAAGCCTTACCATACCTTCAGAGAAAAGGTGAACTATTCATAATCTCTTCATCTCTCGGAAATCAGAAAAAATTATTTGAAACAATTTCTTCGCTTAGACTTAAGGTAGAAATAATTTCAACTAAAAGATTCTTCTTCGAAGAGTTATCTTGCTTAAAGATCTTTTATTCACCACATGAATGAAATAATACTCCATACTGGATTTATTTGATGTCACATTCGTCTAACGTGTTTTAAATATGAGCCACCCATTCTTAAACTTCACAAGTACATACTCACCATTCATCTTAGAACCGTTGAATCGAAACTTCATATGGTGCTCACTCTCCTCTATTACTTCATAGGTTCCCTTATCCCATATCGTCATTTCTCCTGCACCGTAGCCATCCTCTATTTTTCCCTCAAAGCTCAGCCACACGAGACTGTGGTTAGACTGTTTTACTCCGAACCTTTTAGTACCCACGTTGAGGGGAATCTCCTTCCTGAATGCCCAGTCCATGAGAACTCCGTCTTTTTCAAGCCTTAAGTCATAATGCAGACCAGCCCTCTTTGCCTTATGCTCATGAACTACAAATCTGTACTTTTCACGAGTCATCTTCATTTAGCCAAGATGGAATTAAATGACGGCACGTTAAATGATTTATCCCTGACTTATTTAGGTACTTGGAGACTTAATGATGCTAAACTTCATGATGATTAAGAAGATAACTAAATTTTTAGCGATGTTTCTAAATCTTACTAAAATCAAAGAAAATTTTATTAACAGACAAGAATAACTGAGTAGACAGGGGCCCGTAGCTCAGCCTGGCTGGAGCGCTCGGCTGATAACCGAGAAACAATAGTCAGTGCTATTGTTCGGGAGAGGTCGCCGGTTCGAATCCGGCCGGGCCCACAGCTCATTGAAAATATATTTAAAAGCCTCTTTGTTCGTGGTTTATATCGCTATGTCTCGTCCTTCTATGAGTGTTAGGGCCGCTGTTCTGCGGCAGGCGGGACTGCCGAGGCCTTATACAGATTCTAAGCCCCTTAGCGTTGAGTATGTTAATCTTGAGAGGCCTGGTCCCGGTGAAGCGCTTGTTAAGATTGTTTCGGCTGGGCTGTGCCATTCTGACTTGGCGGCAATTGAGGGTGTTAGGCGTTTTCCTCTTCCTGTCGTTCTCGGCCATGAGGCTGCTGGTATCGTTAGCGAGGTGGGTGAGGGAGTCACTTCTGCGAAGGTGGGCGACCATGTGGTCTTGTCATTCGTGGCATCCTGTGGAAGATGTATATATTGTCAGTCAGGCAGACCCGCTCTCTGTGACCCGGGAAGACAGGCGAATAGAAATGCAACGTTGATTAATGGAGCTAAGAAATTCTCAAAAAATGGAATAGTCATTGGGCATCACTTAGGAGTCAGTGCATTCTCTGAATATACTGTAGTTTCAGAGAAATCACTCATACAGCTGCCCAGAGAGCTGCCTTTGGAGAAAGCAGCGTTGTTTGGATGCGCAGTAACGACTGGGTTCGGAGCAGTTATGAATACTGCTCGCGTAAGGCCAGGCTCGTCAGTAGCGGTATTTGGGTGTGGAGGAGTTGGACTTAACATAATTCAGGCATCTAGAATAGCTGGAGCAGCTACGATAATTGCTGTGGATGTCCTTGACGATAAGTTGGAGCTTGCAAGCAGGCTTGGAGCCACGCACATAGTTAATTCAAAGAAGAGCGACCCAGTCGATGAGGTTAAAAAAATTACTGGCGGGCTCGGTGTTGATTATGCTTTTGAAGCAGTTGGAATTACGGGAGTGATGGAGCAGGCCTTCAGGAGCACAAAGAAGCAAGGCCTAACAGTCTGTTTGGGCATGACGTCGCCCGAGTCCAGAATCGTTATTCCATCCACTCTTTTGATTGATGAGGAGCGTCAGTTGGTAGGCTCTTTTATGGGGTCCGCCGTGCCCGTTAGGGATATACCAACACTGGTTAATCTATATCTTCAAGGAAGAATAAACCTAGACTATATAATTTCAAGATACATCTCGCTTGACGATATTAATGAGGCCGTAGAAAAACTGGCGACAGGTGAGGCGGTGCGTCAAATTATAAAATTTAAATGACTTCTAGTAGATTAAGAATTGCTCTTTATAATCTATACGACCGGTAGATGCAACCTATCATGTAGCTACTGTGGCGGTAGTTTTCCTCCTAAAGTTGTGTCTTGGCGAGTAAGATATAATCTCCAATCACTTCGCCGTTTAATTACTGACGACGACGTCGTGGCCTTTTATGGTGGAGAGCCCCTACTCAACGTGAATTTCATAAAAAAGGTGATAGATGCTTTGGGTAATCATAATAGATATGTCTTACAGACTAATGGAATTCTTCTTGATAAAGTCCCACCAGAGATACTCCATGCATTCGATACGATTCTTGTCTCTATTGATGGAGTTGAGTGGATCACCGATAAGTATAGGGGACGAGGTGTCTATGAACGCGTCGTAAAAAATGTGCGTAAGATTCTCTCAATGGGTTATAGTGGCGACATAGTTGCTCGGATGACTATCAATGAAGATTCAGACATTTATAGAGATGTTCGACACCTCATAGATCTCGGAATTTTCAGCCATGTACACTGGCAGCTCAACCTAGTCTGGACTGAGAGAAATTCATGGAAGGATCTTTCATGCTGTATTAACAATAATTATGCTCCAGGACTCCGCTCCCTATTGGAAGAATGGATAAGTGAGTTAAAAACTGGAAATGTACTGGGCATAGCTCCGTTCCAGGGTGTCGTTAAAAGACTTCTCGGAATTGATAATCAAGCCCCACCATGCGGATCTGGTGTAGATTCCTTTACAATTCTCCCTGATGGTAGAATTATTAGTTGTCCAATAGCCGTCTCAGAGAAATGGGCGAGGATAGGTCTAATAGGAGAAATAGAGAGGTCGGAGCTACAGCATACATATGTTAAGATTGACGAGCCATGCGTCAGTTGTAGCTATTACCAAGTCTGTGGCGGCAGATGTCTCTACACGCATATCGAGAGACTATGGGGCGAGGAAGGATTCAGAACTATATGTACTACCTCTAAACTATTAATCAACCTCATTACTGAAAGAATATCAGATATAAAGAATATGATAAGTAATGGCATTGTTTCTCTAGACGATGTTATCTACCCCAAATATAATAACACGGTAGAGATTATTCCATAATATCTGTTGAGGATTAGAATTAGAGATGCACGGAGATCCGAAACGATACAACGCTTGGCGTCCCAGACTTATAGGAATATCCGCGCTCCTTATGACTTCAATAATGTGGGGCTCATCATTCCCTGCGATAAAATTTACAGTATCAATCATTGACGAAGCAACATATACTTGGATGAGAGGAGCTATATCGCTTTTAGGACTTTTCCCTTATTTCGTTCATCAATTATCAAAAAATAAAATTAAGAAAAGAGAAATTTTAGGAGGCTTAGCTGCTGGGGTATCGTTCATTCTAGGGATTTGGCTTCAGGGCTGGGGAACCAAATTCACGACCGCGTCCAACTCTGCTTTCATTACCGGACTATTCATCGTCTTCGTCCACATCTATGATGCGTCTGTAAACAAGAATTATTCTCCGAGAACCGTAGCATCACTCATAGCAGCTGTTGCGGGAATATACTTCTTGACAAAGCCGAGTGGAGGAGTAGGTATTGGTGAGATGCTTGTTCTTATTGGTGCGGTGTTTTGGGCCGCTCAAGTATTGATAGTTGATAAGTTCAGCGACACTAATCCTATAATATTTACGTTCTATGAAGTTATACCCTCAGTATTCTTTATCCCAATAAGCCTAATGAATAAGAACTTTTCGATAAGTAATACATTAAACGTTTTGCCAGCCATTATTTATCTCGGATTGGTGTCTACCAACATAGCTTTTATTTTACAGGTTTATGGACAGAGGTGGCTCGGTCCATTTGAGTCCTCATTAATCATGCTCTTTGAGCCAATATTCGCAGCAATTTTTGCTGCAATCCTATTAGGAGAAAGATTTACTCTTACTTGGTTATTAGGCTCAATGCTCATACTGATTGGAATGTTTGTAGCAATTTCGAGGGCAAAGCTAAAAATAAATAAAAGTTCTAATTAACAAAAATTTTATAATCAATGCTAGATATATATAATTCAGCAGAATGTATTCGCAAAATTCTAAATGCAAAATATGCGGTACATCTGTACTGGTAAGTAAAAGTATTGGCGTTTGTATAGAGTGTTTCAGAAAAAATAGGAGTGAAGAAATACTCGAAGAGGCGTTAAGGACGCATAAAAAATTTAGGAAGATGTATGGACTTCCAGCTACTCCCCCGAGAAGCAAAAATGGAATATTATGCAAGATCTGCTCAAACAACTGTTCCATGGGTGAAGGAGAAGCTGGATATTGCGGGCTTAGGAGAAACGTAGGTGGAAAGCTCGAATCGAAAATAGATAATGAGACTGCATTGCTACATTATTACTTAGACCCACATGTTACTAATTGTTGTGCTGCTTGGTTCTGCCCAGCGGGAACAGGTAAATGGTATCCCAAATATTCTGTACGTGAGGGGCCTGAGCATGGATACTATAACCTCGCAATCTTCTTCTATGGATGTAATTTTGACTGTCTATTCTGCCAGAACTATAGTCACAAGGAGCTAAAGAATGCTGAAAATATAAAGTATTCTGAACTTGTTGACATTACAATTAAGAATTCTTCGATAACGTGTTGGTGCTTCTTCGGTGGCTCTCCTGAGCCACAGCTACCATTTGCAATTAAAGCAGCCAATAGCGTACTTCAGGCAAAACGTCCGGAGAGGATTCTCAGAATCTGTTTCGAGTGGAACGGTTGCGGTAATCCACACCTAGTAATGAGGGCTGCTGAGCTCGCCTATCAGTCTGGAGGAAACATAAAATTTGACCTAAAATGCTGGGACGAGGACCTAAGCATCGCATTAAGCGGAGTATCCAATAAACAGGCATTTAAAAATTTTGAAAAGATTGCAAAGAGGTTTCCAATAGAAAAGGATCATCCACCCACGATTTGTGCGACTACGCTCTTAGTTCCTGGCTACGTAGATGAGGTGGAGGTAAGCGCTATCGCTGACTTTATCGCATCTATTGATCCAGAGATACCATACAGCCTACTAGTCTTTCATCCAGAGTTCGCGATGTATGACTTGCCAGTCACTCCCTTAAAGCAAGCTCGTGAGTGCTATATGGCTGCGAAAAAGCGGCTAAAAAATGTGTGGCTAGGCAATATTCATCTATTATCCTCAGATTTTCTATACTAAACCTCTTATCCTATGTGCCATAATCATTAAAGACTCTCAAGTCATGGCTAGATAAGAAACGTTAACATATAACTTGCCCCGTCCTATATTGAATGAAGGAATAGAGGCTTGGTAAGTCTCGGAGAAGCATTGAGGAGCGCGATATCAAAATTCATGGGCGCTCCTACAGCTGATAGGCAGGCCATAGAGGAGCTGATTAGAGGTATTCAGAGAGCCCTATTGCTCTCGGATGTCAACGTTGAGCTTGTCAAAAAGATCTCCGACTCGGTTAAGAAGAGAGCGGAGGAGGCTAAACCGCCACCTGGAATATCGAGAAAAGACCAAATTGTGAAGATAGTCTATGAAGAACTAATAGGGCTGCTTGGTGGGACTGCAAAGAAATTCGAATTAAGGAAGAAGCCATATGTCTTAATGGTCGTCGGAATCCAAGGCTCTGGAAAAACCACTACCATCGCTAAGATTGCTTATTACTTATTCCGTAATGGTTATAGGCCTGGAGTTGTATGCGCGGATACGTATAGGCCCGCTGCTTATGAACAGCTTGTCCAATTAATTGGGAATACCGGCATACCTATCTATGGCGAGCCAAACAGTGGAGATGCGGTCTCGATTACGCTGAGGGGAGTTGAAGAAATAAAAAAGAAGGGATGCGACATAGTCATCATCGACACGGCGGGCAGGCACAGAGACCAAGAATCACTCATGAAAGAGATGGCCGAGCTACAAGAAAAAATTAGACCAGACGAGGTAGCCCTTGTGATAGATGGAACAATTGGACAGCAGGCAAAAACTCAGGCTGAGGCTTTCAATAAGACTGCAAAGATTGGATGGATAATAATAACAAAGATGGATACCTCGGCAAGGGGTGGAGGCGCCCTTTCAGCCGTAGTAGCTACTGGCGCACCTATCTATTTTATCGGCACTGGCGAAAAATTAGGAGACATAGAGCCGTTTGACCCGAAACGATACATTGCTCGACTTCTCGGAATTCCTGACATTGAGGGACTGATTGAAAGAGTAAGAATGGCCGAGATAAGCGTCACAGAGGAAGAGGCGGAAAAAATACTCTCCGGAAAATTCACGTTGATGGATATGGTAAAACAGATTAGAGAGCTGAGAAAGACGGGGCCGTTGGGAAAACTAGTCAAGATGTTACCCATACCTGGATTAGGCAATCTTCCAGACGAGGAGCTGAACAAGATGGAGGAGCAGGCGAAAAAATGGGAGGCAGCCGTATACTCCATGACTCCAGAAGAGAGAGAAGACCCGGGCATAATTGACTCCTCAAGAGCTAGGAGAATTGCTAGAGGCGCCGGAATAGCTGAGAAAGATGTTAAACAACTCGTGAAGCAGTACCAAGAGGCTAGAAAAATGATGAGAAGCATCAAGAGGGCCCAGCATAGAGTCCCGAAAGAGCTATTCATGAAGAAGAGGTGATTCATGGATATTGGAGTCAATTGCTGAGAAGGCATTCAAGATACTTACTAAATATCCCCTATGTAGCAGGTGTCTAGGAAGACTATTTGCAGGACTCGGCAGTGGAATTGGAAATAAACTGAGGGGAGAGAGTCTAAAGTCATTGCTAACCATGCAGGCAGACGCATCTATCCGTATGGGAGATAACTCTGCATATGAAATCATTAGGGTCTTGGCTACTAGTGGTTGGGGACCTGCATCTCAATTAGCCTCAGCACTAAGAATACCATTTGAAGAAAAAAATTGTCTAATATGCATGAACAAATTCACAGATGAAAATATAGAAATATTAGCTAAGAAAGTTGCAGAAGCAGCTAAAGAATACGAGTTTAGGTCATTTCTAGTAGGTGCAAAAGTGCCAAGCTATGTAAAAATGCTCGAGGAATATATTTATTCCGAATATTCATTACCATTTGCAGAAAGCATTAAGAAAGACATAGATAGAGAGGTAGGGAAAAAATTAGAGGAACTCTTAGGACGCGAAGTCGATTTTAACAATCCAGAGATGAGGATTATAGTCGATATATTTACTGGAAACGTGGAGATTAAACCATCGCCATTATTAATAAGGGGCTACTATCTGAAACATGAGGTAGGCATACCGCAGACTCCATGGCTATGTAGGAAATGCTGGGGAGCCGGGTGTCCTAAATGCAACTATAAAGGCAGGGATTATGACTATTCAGTTTCAGAATTCATCGGGCTACCAGCTGTAAAACTAAGCGGAGCAATTAGTTACGAGTTCCATGCCGCTGGACGAGAGGACTTAGATGCGTATGTAAAGGGTGAGGGCAGACCATTCATAGTCGAGTTAAAAGAGCCTAAACGACGCATGATAGATTTTAAGGAATACTCAGACCTAGTCGCTGAATATTCCGGGGGTAAAATCGAGGTTAAGGAACTCAAATACGCATCTAGGTCAGATGTGCGGTTATTAAAGACATATCTAGAAAAAGCAAAAAAGAAATATCTAGTCATCGTTACATTTGAGTCTAGTATTAATGACGAATCTATAAGGAACTTAGAGAACTACTTTACTGATAGGATAATCGACCAGCGGACACCTCTCAGAGTGCTTTCTAGGAGGGCAGACAAGATTAGGAAAAAACGTATATATAAATTATCCGCTAAAAAAATCGATGATTTTACACTATCGCTGGAAATGCTTACAGATGCCGGCCTGTATGTTAAAGAGCTCATACATGGAGACTCGGGAAGAACGCGGCCATCAATTAGTGAATTTTTAGGCATAGCGCCAAAGAATATAAAATTAATCATCCTAGAAGTGGTTGAAGGAAAAATGCAGCAGTCTTAAACGTCATCCCTTCAGGTCTAAGAACCCGTAATATATAAGAAAAGCAAGTCCTCAATCAAAACATATATGTGAGCAATATAGCTTTATTCATAGCTAACTAAGGTGAATAAGAGCTGACTCGACATAGTGGTTTCAGGGCTAGGTGTAGAGCTCTACTTACTAGGCATCTTGGAGAAAGAGCTGGGCCTAGGCCAGAGGTCTACTTACGTGAAATACCAATAGGCAGCAAAGTATCAATCAATATTGACCCGACAACTCATAAAGGCTCACCCCATAGACGTTATCACGGAAAAATAGGCGAGATAGTAGAGAAACGTGGACGTGGATATATAGTCGCAGTTACAGTTGGTTCAAAGAAAAAACTACTCTCCCTATTGCCAGAACACTTGGAGTTATTAGTTCAAAGGTGAAAAATAATGGTAAAGAAAATTATTTCGTCAACACCAATAAGTATACCCGAGGTTAAAGAATTATTATCCAATAAGATGCGAGAGCTAACGCCGCTTCAATCAAGAGTCTATAACTATGCGGCAAACTTTTCTAAGATTTCTCCGGAAGCGGCCAAAAAACTAATTCATGAATTGACTGAAAAACATGGACTACAGCGAGATGAGGCATGTCAGATAGTAAATATCTGTCCTACGACTATCGAAGAACTCAGAACTATACTTTCAGGATATAAAAGACTAGTTTCAACCATTTTATTTTCTGATGAAAAATTAAACGACATTCTCCAATTGGTTAAACAATATTTAGCAATGGAGGCAAAATTAGAGGACATTTAATATATAATAAGTGTCGTCGAGCTATGGAACGCGCTAAACAAAAACTATACGAAGATGAGGCATACATACTAGATATTATACAGCAAAGACCGGGGACTAAACAATCCTATTTCGAGAAAAATATGCAGACAGCTCAAATGCTCGGTTCAGAATACTTTACACTACTTGAAGCCCTAGTAAACCAATCACTAGGACTTAAACCAGGAATGAAGACATACATCGGTAAAGACGTCCCGAGAGATATGATAAGAATTGTGAAGAGAATAACCTATAAAGATCTCACAGAGAATGCTAGGTACGAGCTTGAAAAAATTATAGACATTATAGTTCATGAAAAAGAATCAAAATTCATTGAGTTTATAAATACGTGTAGTTCTCTTACACCTCGTCTACACGCTCTTGAAACAATACCAGGAATAGGGAAAAAATTAATGCAAAAAATAATAGAAGAAAGAGAAAGACAACCATTCGTGAATTACGAAGACATTAAAAATAGAGTAGGAATCCCAGACATAGAGAAGGCCCTAGCGAAGAGAATCTTCATAGAGCTCACAGATCCAAACAATAGGCATTGGCTTTTTGTCAGGTTCCCAACCCAAGGTTCATACTAATGAGGTACATGACAAAGTTAGGTAAACACTTCATGAAAGATGAAACAATCCTTAACAAATTAGTTGAATTAGGAGAAATCAAGCCGCAAGACATCATACTAGAGCCAGGATGCGGCGACGGTAAATTAACCGAAAAACTAGCAAAATTTGGCTGCACGGTCATTGCAATCGATATTGATAAAGAATTAATACTTAAAGCGTCAAAAAAATTATCAAGTTGTAGTAATGTTAAATTTTTAACCGGCGACCTTCTCAAGATCAAACCTACAGGTTTTAATAAAGTAATAGGAAATCCTCCATACTATTTATCCTCACGTCTAATACAGTGGCTAATCACGGGTCCGATGCCAGAATTAATTATCCTAACGCTTCAACGAGAGTTCGCCGAGAAACTTTGCGCAACGCCAGGTGAAGATAATTACGTTTACATAACAGTACTTTCACAGCTTTTTTACGATATTAAAATTGATGGAATAGTACCTAGCCGGGCCTTCTACCCACCGCCAAGGGTATCTTCCAGAATAGTAATTATGAGAAGATATTCGTCAATACAAAAAGAGTTACTTAATCATATATGGATACTCCGCACACTCTTCACAAAGAAAAGACATTTATTATCAAGAGAACTTAAAAAAATAGGAATAGACACACCGACGCATTTATTAGGCAAGAGAATTTATGAAATTGCTGTTAAAGACTATTATGATCTGCTACACAGCCTTACACCTAAATATTTAGACAATACTTATATTGCGCATAAAAGTTAGCTAGACAAGAAATGCATGCAAAAAACTACAGAAAAATAGAGAGGCCATATACACGACAAGAATTCATTCATGGAGCTCCACAGCCAAGACTTGCAAAATATGACTATGGGACTTGGAGAGATAGCTATGAATATGAGCTCTCATTGATAGCCGAGACGGATTGCCAAATAAGGGACATAGCCCTAGAATCTGCCAGAGTAACTGCTGGTAAGATGCTTACCGAAAAATTAGGTGAAAACTTCTACCTCACCATAAAAGTTCACCCACATCATGTCCTCAGGGAAAACAAAATGATCTTTGGAGCCCATGCAGACAGACTCCAAGAAGGAATGAGCAGGGCGTTTGGCAGACCCATTGGAAGAGCCGCACAAGTCGAGGCTGGAACAAAAGTAATAACTGTAATGGTATTAAGAGACGGTATTGAGGCCGCGCGTGAGGCTTTGAAGACTGCTGCAAAGAAATTACCGAAGGGCTATAGAATTGAGGTTATGCCCTTAAAAAAAGAATTAATCAGTAGCAGTGAAGTAGCAGGTAATTCGTCAGCAGCCTAACAATTTACATAATAAAGCAGCTGAAGTATGCATCCTATTCTCTGCCTGATTAATGATTATTGAAGATGGTCCGTCTGCTACTCTTTCCTCGACCTCTTCTCCCCTCTTCATAGGCATGCAATGCATAAACTTTACATCTGGTTTCGCTAGCCGCATCAGTGTTTCCGTTACTTGGTACCGGGGAATAAAGACCTTAAGCTTTATTTCTCTCTCTAATTCTTGTCCCATCGATACAAAAACATCTGTATAGATGAAGTCAGCATCTCTTACTGCTACTTCCGGATCATTTGTAAATTCTACTTTTGCCCCAGATAGTTTAGCCCATGAAAATGCCTGAGCCTTAATAGTCTCATCTACTTCATAGCCTCTAGGCGATGCTACCGAGATATCGACTCCGACTAATGCGCATATCTGTACAAGCGAGTTGCAGACGTTATTGCCGTCTCCTATGTATGCCACCTTTAAACGTTCTTTATCTCCGCCGTACTCCATCATGGTCATCAGGTCTGCGAGGGCTTGGCATGGATGATGTTTATCAGTAAGTGCATTGATGACAGGTACTGAACTATGATTAGCCAATTCCACAATTGTCGAGTGACTAACTACTCTTGCAACTATTGCGTCGACGTATCTGGATAGTACTCTTGCGGTGTCTTTTATTGGTTCTCCTCTTGAAAGTTGTAGTTCGGTTGATGGTAGGAAGATTGTTTCTCCGCCGAGTTTGTAGATGGCTGAGGTGAATGAGACTCTTGTTCTTGTTGATGGTTTCTCGAATATTAGTGCTATTATTTTTCCTTTTAGTGCGTTGCTTGGGTAACTGTCTCTCTTGAATTTGAGTGCCAACTTGATGATCTCTAGGACTTCTTCCTTCTTCATGTTTGAGAATTCTATGAAGTTTTTTTCCATGATTATCGTTTTACTGTCATTTATTGGTCGTATTTATTTCTTAGTCCTTCGATTTGGCTATGCTGTAAACCTTTACATTTGACTATGTTATCTGTGTTTGGTATCCGTCATGTCGGAGTTTGAGATACGTGGGGCTAGGCTTTCGAGCGATGTGTTGAGGGTGCTCGGAGCTATCTCTGCTCCTGAGAGGGTTAGGATTCTTTTTATGCTTGAAGGTGGTGGGTTGGGTTATTCTGAGCTTATGAGGGCTGTCGGTATGGTTAGGCGGAGGGATGTCGGTAGATTTTCTTATCATCTTAGGAGGCTGCTTGAGGCTGGGCTCGTCGAGGTTGATAGGGAGTCTAAGCTTTATAGGCTTAGTGGGCTTGGTGTCTCGGTCGTTGAGTTGCTTAAGAATCTTTCTCTGAGGGTTGATCTTGGCGGCGTTGTATTTGTGCGGAGGAGTTTTTCTCTTGTTGAGCCGTTTGATAAGCTTAGGATTGTTGATTCTTTGGTGGCTGAGGCTGGTGTTCCTGCGAGGGTTGCTGGTAGGATTGCGAGTAGGGTTGAGAATGCTTTAGTTGGGCTGGGTCTCAGTACTGTTGATTCGAGTGTTATTCGTTGTCTTGTTGGTTATGAGCTTTTGAGTCGGGGTCTTGGTGGTTATTTTTTGAGGTATTTCTTGGTTGGTCCTAGCATGTATGAGGTTTCTCAGGCGGTTAGGAGGGGGCTTGGGAGTGGTGATTCTCTGCTTGTTGAGGAGACGATTGTGAGTGATGTTTTGGGTCGTTATGTGTTTAGGAGGGTTTTGCCGAGGGAGCTTGTTGAGTGTTGTTATGACGGATTGGTTGAGCTTTATCGTCCTGATTCTTGGATTAATGCTTTTTTGGGTTTTGGGTTGTTGTCTGAGTCTCGGAGTGTTGGTATTGATGAGTTGTTTTCTGCGTTGTTGCGTTTTAGGATGGTTAGGGATGAGGTGGTCGTTGCTGGTCAGTCTGTTTCTTGGAATGTTGTTGATAGGCTTGTTGAGTTGTTGAGGGGGGTTCGTTTTGGTTCTGCTGGACTATATGTTTGTTCTCGTGCTGATTTGCTTAGTGGTAGGTTGGGGATGTTGGAGGGGCTTGTGGCTCGTGAGGACTTGATGTGTTCTTATTCGTTGCTGGATGGTTATGTGAGTCTCTCTCGGCTCGCTGATGGGTTGGTGCTTTTTAATTCGTTTGGTAGGCTTGGTGTCGGCGGGTCTTCTAGAGTCGTTGTGGGTGGGCTGTTCGGTGTTAATGTTGGAGGCATATTTCTTAGGAGTGAGGGCCGCGTGAATCTTGTCTTGTCTAGGCTTGGTGAGTTGTTGCGGCATGTTCTTCAGGCAGTTATGCGGAGGCATGGCTTCTTGGACAGGTTGCATCGAGAGTTGGGTGGTGTGCCTTGTTATTATTTTGTGGCTCCTGTCGGTCTTAGGGAGGTCTTAGGCGTGGTGGGTTCTGGTGGGTCGTCGAGCGAGGCGTCGAGGTTTCTTAGGGATGTTCTGTCTGTTTTTAGGGATGTTCTGTCTGGTTCTTCTGGGAAGAGGTTGAAGATTGTGACGGCTTCTGTGTGGCCTAGTGTTGTCTCTGAGAGTCTCTTTAAGCGTGATGTTGCGTCTCTTGGTTCTCAAGTTGTTTCGAGGGTTTTGGGGGGTGTTGGTGGATATTCTAACTGCTTGTTTGATTTTTCGTGTCCTGGCCTCGAGGAGACCATCCATGAGGTTGCTGGTTATTTTGACGCTGGGCTTGTTGTTCCTGTTGATCTTTCATTGGCTGGGGCTCGTGAGTCTCTTGGTAGGCTCTACGAGATGCTTGGTCTGGCTGATAATTTAGTCTTGAGGCTTAGGCGGTCTTAGCTCCTTCTACTGCCTTGACGTTTTTAGGGCTAGGATGGCTTTTGCGAGGTCTCCTTCTGCCTCGATGAGTGCTGCCTTTGCTTGTTCTTCGGTTACGCCTGCCTGCATTGCTACGATTGTTATGTCTTCTGGCGATGGCTCGTATGTTGTTGGCTTGGCTTCTATTTGCTGTGTTTCTTCTGTTTCTTCGCCGCCGATTATCTGGTAGACTTTTCCTGCTGCTGTGTCTAGCGTGATGATGCTTGGATTGTTTATTCTTATTATTTTGTCGGTGAGTGTTATTGTGACTTCTTTTGCGGTTCCGAGTTCTTTCATCGAGACGCCTAGGCTGCTCATCATTCGGTCCTGCATTCTTCTTAGGTCTCTCGGTCCTAGACGTAGCGTTTTCTTCAATTGTTTTGACACCATTCTTATTCTTGTCGGGGTATGCTTTATCTGTTTTGCTAATTGTGATGGAAATTTACTAGTAGGTGGTGGTGTTAAGCAGGTGATTTTTTATGATTTTTGCTTAACACTTAGTTCTCTTTCTATTTGGTTTTTCTGGGTATTGCTGCGCCTTAGTGGATTTGTAGCCTCTGCTATTTTTTGACTTCATTCCTACCTAGTAATCTGTATTACATTTTTATATTGATTTTGAGATAATTAATTATTTGTTTCTCATTTGTCGTATGTCTGTGTATTTCACGGTATAGGTTATATTTATAAGGTATTTTTTTCAGACTTTGTTTTTAGGGGCTCATATTTGACGAGTATTTCTGACCTGAAGGTTATAATTCCTGTTGGTGGTGAGGCGAAACGTCTCAAGCCCCTTACTGCAGAGGTCTCGAAGGCGCTTGTAAGGTTCATGAACATGCCTCTTGTCGAGCATGCTATGGTCAAGCTTGCATGTCAAGGAGTTAGAGAATTTATTTTTGGGGTTAAGGGCTATGTTAACTATAAGAGCCTCTATGATTATTTCCAAGAGGGTGAGGGCTTCTCGTCTAAGCATAATCTGAGTCATAATGTGCGTATTTTTTATCAGCCCAACATTGACGATTTAGGCAGTGCAGACTCGGTGAGGTTGAATTTAGAGTATTATGATATTAATGATTACTTAATGGTTATTCAGGGCGATAATGTATTTGACATTGACCTTAGCGATGCGTTCTCTTTTCATGTCGAGAAGGGTGCGCTTATGACTATTGCTCTTACTCGTGTCTTGGATGTCGAGAGGTATGGCATAGCAGAAATGGATGAAGACATGAGGATTCGTAGGTTTATCGAGAAGCCGAGGAGGGGAGAGACCTCATCAAGCCTCGCAAATACTGGAATATACATTATCTCTCCAGAGATTCGTAAAATTCTTTCAGGAGAAAAAGTGTCGAGGATTATGAGCGAGAGGAGGAGACTTGACTTTGGAATGGATTTAATACCAATGCTCGTTGAAGAAGGATATCCTATCTATGGATATCCACTGCGGGCCGAGTGGTACGACGTCGGTACGCCCGAGACATACCTAGAATCAATGATAAAGCTGCTTAAGAGTAGTAACGCATCCAAGTATCTAGGCGATACAGTGGACTCGTCCAGTAAACTATGGATTCAGACACATGACTCGGAGGATAATAAGAATAGGGAATCACTCATCAAGAAGATTAGGGACGGTAAAATAAGAATCGAGGGAGCAGCGCTCATAGGTAGACACTGCCAAATAGGCGACAATGTCGTAATAAAGGATTCATGCATTGATAACTTCTCTATCATTCTCGACGATGCAGTAGTTGAGAGGTCAGCGATACTTGACAGGGTAATCATTGGCAAAGCGGCTCAGATACGTGATAGCATAGTCTCGAGACACGTAAAAATATTATCTTCCAGAAACAATCCCACGATGGTTGGAGATATCAGCGTCATCGGCGACGACGTCTGGGTTAGTGAGGGATGTGCAATAGTCGGGACAAAGATTTATCCACATCTACATATTCCTCCGAATAGTCGTCTCGTGAATGAGACGATTACGTGAATAATCGCTACTTGTTCTGCATAGACTAGAATAAATATGGGGAAGGTATAGCTATATTTGTGGCATCATTCCAGAATAGGCGCAATACTGTCAAGGCGAGGCAGCCTACACCCCCGAGACCAAGGCAAAAAACAAACATTATTGAGCGTGTCGAGAGATACGAGTTTGTTGATGGCTACGGAGAAATCATTAGAAAGGCCAGGGAGAGGCTCGGCCTTACGAGGGAGGAGCTTGGGGCACTAATACAGGACAAGGCATCAGTCATCAAGAAGATAGAGAACGAGGAGCTCAAGCCTACGATAGAACTTGCAAAAAAGATTGAGAAGGCATTGAAGGTAAAGATTCTTGTCGAGGTATCTGAAGAGGTTGAGGAGCTCTTTAAACCCCAGTATCCTAAATCCAAGCCTTCAGGACTAACATTAGGCGACCTGTTTAAGCATCAAGAATCAGAGAAATAATGGTTTAAAATCAGCTAGACATATTTGAGAATGAAAAGGTGGGAGGGACGAGGGGCAGGGTAGCCATCGTTCACAGGGCGCTTCCATGGGAAGAGCCAAACCTAGACGAGCTTGAAGAATTATGCAGCACGGCGGGCTACGAGGTTGTCTATAGACTATTCCAGAGACGCTACCCACACCCCGAGTATAACATCGGCCCATCCAAGCTATCAGAGCTTAAACAGGCAGTCAGAAAGCTCGGAATAACGAAGGTCATATTCGAGAACGAGCTCAGACCGCTGCAGGAATACAACTTGGCAAAGGAACTCTCCGTCGAGATAATGACTAGGCTCAGACTCATACTCGAGATATTCACCCAGCACGCGTCAAACCTCGAGGCAAAGCTTCAGATAAAGCTCGCAGAACTAAAATACGAACTACCGAGGGCGAAGGAGAAGGTCAAGCTAGCCAAACGTGGAGAGCAGCCGGGTTTCCACGGCCTAGGAGCCTACGAGGCAGACGTCTACTACGAGGAGATCAATAGAAGGATACATAAACTATCCGGGAAGCTAGAGGAGATAAAGAAGAAGAAGCTGAGGGCAAATATTCAGAGAAGAGTTGAGGGAATACCGATAATCTCGCTCGCAGGCTACACAAACGCTGGAAAATCCACGCTATTCAACGCAATCACGGGCTACGAGGTTGATGTCTCGCCGCAAATGTTCACGACGCTCTCGACGAAGAGAAGAATAGCACGGATAGATGGGAAGCCTGCATACATCTCCGACACAGTCGGATTCATCAGGAACGTCCCAACCCTACTCATCTCGTCATTCATGTCGACCCTTATGGAGATAGCTGAGGCGGACCTAATACTCCTCGTCCTAGACGTCTCCGAGCCGCCTGAGAACGTGCTGAATAAACTAGAAGCCTCACTCAGCATCCTGAGACAGATAGGCGTCACCAGCACACCCATAATACTCGTACTAAACAAGATAGACATCGCTTCACTCCAGAACATCGAGGAAGTCAAGGAGAAGATAGGCCAGAGCTACCCGACAATAGCCATCTCGGCGAAGAATAAAGAAAATATCGATGGGCTGCATCTCTTGGTCTCCCACTACCTGAACAGCTACGTCGCCTTCAGGGCAAGCCTCACACTAAGCGAGGAGGCAGAGAGACTAGTAAGGCAGACATACCTCAAGGGAAGAATAATCAACCTCCAGTACATGGACAACAAGATCATGATAGAGGCAGAGGCACCAATAGTAGTCGCAGAAAAAATAAAGAAGTTCTCAGAGCCAGAAGAATTCATAATAGTCAAGAGATGACTAAATCAAGAGCCCAAGATAGATTAGGAGCGATAACTCGACCAAGAGCAAGACCAGTAGCAGGATTATGCCAGGACTGAGACGCCTCATCCAGCTCTGCCTCACATTCACAAAAAGAAGGCCTACTGCCCAAGATAATAGTATTATGGGTCTAGAATTTAGAAGAATCTCGTTGAATAATTTCTAAAATATTCTAGAAATACTGCTTTGGCTTAAGATTCCTAGAATTTCCTTGGATTTTCCTAAATTTTCCTCTGCGTGGGCTAGAGATATATATCGCTGAGGGCATTGATATGATTTGTGGCGGTATTCAGGAAGGAGGACCTCTACTGGGAAAGGCTCAGGGGACCATCGCTAATAATGCCATCAGACATCGAGCACCTAGTACGCGAAGTACAGCTACTAAAGGCCGAGGTACAGAAGATAAAAAAGGCACTGGAGGAGAGAGGCATCAAGATAGACTAGGCAGGTCTCTGAAGAGTGTCTGAATAAGCGGCCTAAGCATCCTCGCGACCAACAGAGTCCTCTCGAGGTCAGTCCTGCAGTGATTAATGATTAGTCTCCTGCGACTCCTACTACCCGAGAGATACTCGGAGTAGAGCCTAGGAACGTCTATGCCCCCGTATTCCTCCTCATGCCTAATTCCTAGGAACCTGCATACTGACTGGAGGCTGTTCGAGCTGAGCCTAAGATGATTCCTCGAGACCTCCATCATGTCTATGTGCCTAGCCTCGAATAGTGGCGATGAGTCGACCCTAAGCCTCACGCATCTACTGACCATGAAGGGGACGTCGAATCCCAGTCCTCCCCAAGTGAAGTAGATGTTTACGCCGCGGAAAAACTCCATGAATTCCCTCAGAACCAGTTTCTCAGCGCTCGGGTTCTTGACGAAGTATATCTTCATCCTCCCATTGTAGAAGTCTGCCAGGCCTATGCATACGACTTGGCCGGAGTCCGCGTGGAGACTATTTGTCTCGATGTCCAGCACGTATACACTGGGCCTCAGGCTCAACTCAGAGACAATAATTACTCGAGGTAATTATCCTTTAATTCATGCCTCGAATAACACCTTATCTTCAGATATGCTAGTTAATATAATGGTGCGGCGATTAGTGATATTCGTGTCTGGACCAGACGAGTCTGAGCTTGACCGGATAATCCAGAGAAAGATGCGCGAGCTCATGAGGAGGGACGAGGAGCAGATAAAATCCATGGAATTTCCCTCAGAGCCCGTCGAGGTAACTGATGAAGACTTTGAAGAATTCATTTCTCGCTATCCATTGATAGTCGTCGATTTCTGGGCTGAGTGGTGCATGCCTTGCAGATTCTTGGCGCCGGTAGTGAAGGAATTGGCGGGGGAGCTGAGGGGAAAAGTCGTCTTCGGGAAGCTGAACGTCGATCAAAATCCAGTCACTTCGGCGAGGTTCGGCGTGATGAGTATTCCAACGTTGATACTCTTCAAGAATGGCAGGCCGGTTGACGGTATAGTCGGGGCCGTCTCGAAGTCTAAGCTGAAGTCATTAATAATGAGGCACCTCTCTTAAGATTCTTAGGATTTAAGACATTCCTTAATGTTTAAAGCCGAGATTGATGATTAATTAATTGTTGGCTGATTAGTTTGTTGATATCTCCGCCGATAAGTCTAGCCGACTACTTAAGTGAGCGAAGAAAGGAGCTGGATTCTTGGTTCCTCAAGAAGACTAGTGAATGCGTTGATGGTACTCTTGTAAGGGAGGTAATCAAGGGTGGTAAGAGGCTTAGGCCCCTCTTACTAATGCTGGTCTTTGACGCTCTCGGCGGAGAGGATAGGGAGTCCGCACTCGACGTCGCGTATGCACTTGAATTAGCCCACAACGCTAGCTTGGTTCATGACGACATAATTGATTGGGACTTTTATAGACGGGGAAGACCGGCGCTGTGGAGACAAATCGGGATAGGAAGAGCAATAATTCAGGGCCACAGAGTCATAAACACTGCGTTCCGAACCGTCCTCGAGAAGGGAGTAGAGATTACGAGGCTTTTCCTAGAGGCGTGGGAGAACGCATCATTAGGAGTGTTAGAGGAAATTTTCTCCTCGACGCCTCCGGCCAAGATGCTTTACCTAAGGATTATTCAGGAGAAGACAGCGTCTCTCTTCGCTGCTGGAGCGGAGTCTGCAGCCGTCCTTGCAGGCTGTGACGAAGAGACGAGGAAACTTGCGAGGAGATATGGCCTACTTGTAGGAACTCTCTATCAATTGGTTGACGATTACGTAGACCTTAGTCGCAATAAGGGACTGGTGAAGGTTGTCCTGCGTCTCAGGAATATTGATGAGCTCGTCAGGAAGGGATACATGGCACTCAAGGCGGGTAGACTATTAAGTTTCTTAGAAATTGTCCGGCAGTCGAGGAAGTTTCACTCCTACATCGCTGAGATTATCCATGAGTGTTATGACGAGATAGATAAAGTGACTAGTGAGATAAAAGTAAGAGAGGAGTTTAGACCACTTCTTAAAGAGTTCCCGAGATTCTGTGTCAATGAGATGCTTAAGGAGATTAAATCAACAGCATAATTCAAAGTATATTATAATCAGTGTTTATGTAGTTTAAGCAGTGACGGGGCATGGCTATCGATGGATTGATAGAGATAGCAACAGCTCTATCTTTTTCGTGGCTGAGGCTCGGTGTTGCTCTGCTATTATCGATAGCCATGTCCCTACTGGTCGGCATTCCCGCTGGACTGAGCAGGACAGTAGAGCGCATAGTACTGCCCATACTTGACGTGCTTCAGAGCGTCCCGATACTTGGATTCTTCCCAATCGCCGTCTACTTCTTTATCGCTCTAAACCCGGTCTTGGGACCTGAGCTAGCCTCCATATTTCTAATCTTCACATCCACGTATTGGAACATGGCGTTCAGTGTCTACGAAGCTGTCAGAGCCATTCCTTCCGAGCTGACCGACATTTCCCGCATAATTGACCTGAGTCTATCGAGGAGGCTCAGTAAAATAATTATTCCCGCCGCTCTTCCTAGGATTGTCTCCCAGCTACCCCCTTCGATTGCCAATGGACTCTACTTCCTGACCGCCAGCGAGATTATCTCTTTCGGAGAGAGGCAGATAAGCGTCATAGGTGTAGGATCAATAATATCTAAATACGTAAGCAGTGGCGATGCTTCAGGCCTAATTATATCGGTCATAGCCCTGTCGCTGAGCATTGCGCTTGTATTCACTTTGATTATTAATCCATTGATTGCGTGGTCTGATAAGTATAAGTTTGAGACAGTGGTGGCGCCTGGCAGGCCCTCTGCAATGGTTAGGATAGAGCCATTCAGAAGAATACTCACCACTCTTAAGACACGTATTCCCCCGATCAGTATTCATGTCCAATTCCCTAGCACCTTCGTATACGTAAGCCACATGGCAAGACACGTTCAGCGCTTCATACTGATAGTTGCCATCAGTACTGCCACAATAATTGTGTTGACGCTCTCGACGAGCTACATCACCGACGTGCCCAAGATTATCATCAATGTTTATTCAGTGATTGGTGATTTGGGCTTCATGGTTATTTTCAGCTCAGTGATCATGTCTTTTGGAAGAATCTTTGCCGCCATCATACTTTCACTTTCATGGTCCCTACCCGTCGCATACTTCATTGCCAAGAACGAGAGGGCCAGGACATCTTTCCTACCACTGATACAGGTAATCGCCTCTATACCCGCACCAATATTCTTCCCATTGATAGCAGACGCATTTCTCTCAACAAGTGGCTACGCTGAGCTGGGATCGATCTTACTGATAGTCCTTGGAACTCAATGGTACGTATTTTACTCCATTCTGGGCGGGTTTCTAAGGATTCCAAACGAGTACCGCGAGCTTTCACTGAGCTATAGACTTAGCCGGCTGAAGGAGCTCTTCATGATATTCATTCCCTTCGCGATGCCATCACTAGTCACTGGATTGATAACCGCTACTGGAGGTGCTTGGAACACCTTGGTGATTGCTGAGCGCCTCGTGCTGGGAGACCTAGTCTTCGAGACATCCATGCCTGGTCTTGGAAAACTACTCTCCCAGTTCACAGAGCTGGGCTCCATATATGGCATAGCGGTCATAGTTTTCTTGATGACGATTATCGTTGTCGCATTTAACAGATTCGTCTGGCGTCCACTCTACGACTGGGCCACGAAGATGGTGAGGTCATAGATGAGCAACAAAGAGCCGATACTCAGCCTGATAGACGTCAAGTTTGAGCACAAGCTGAGGTCAGGCAGGACATTACCAATATTCAACAACATCAACCTATCAGTCCACTACACAGAGTTCCTGGGAATCGTTGGGCCGAGCGGATGCGGAAAGACAACGCTCCTCAGGATAATGGCGGGCCTTGTGAGGCCGACCTCCGGCAGAGTAATCTTCAGAGGCGAGGAACTAACCGAGCCTAATCCTAGAATCTCATTGATGTATCAGAACCCAACGCTGATTCCATGGCTCTCAATCTGGGACAACGTTTACCTCGCAATCTCGTCGAGGAAGGAAATGTCAGAGATAGAGAAGAGAGAGAAGACCTCTCTCTTCATCGACCTCGTGGGCCTAAGCGGCTACGAGTCAGCCTACCCGGCGGAGCTGAGCGGAGGAATGAAGCAGAGAGTCGCACTGGCGAGGGCGCTCGTCACTAGTCCGGACCTGCTCCTCCTCGACGAGCCCTTCAGCAACCTTGACCCCCTGACCGCAATAAACTTGATCAGAGAAGTCGAAAACATGTGGCTTGACGCCAGCCTGCCCCCGGCATCTATCGTCATGGTCTCGCACAGCATAGAAGAAGTAGTCCAGCTCGCAGACAGAGTACTAGTACTTAAGGGAAGGCCGGCGGAAATAATAGCAGAGTTAAGGGTAGAGCTAGAGAGGCCGAGGAACAGGAAGTCTGACGAGTTTTACCGATACGTAGACGAGATATTTACCCTTGTGAGCTGACCGCGTGAGGCCTCGTCCTCTTCCGCTTCAGCTTAAACGCCCTAGACTCTCCGTCATACTCAAGCCATCCAGTCATGACGAGCCAGTCAATGATGTATGTCCTGAGCCTCTCGAGCCGCTCCTCGTCAGACTCGCATAGCTTTACGGCGTTGTTTATCTCCTCGACCGTAACCGGCCCGCCACTCGAGGCGACGTAGCTGATAATCGACTTGAAAGGCTCAACCTTATCGACTATCTCGCTCAGCATCTTTATCTTGCCCGCGGAGAGCCTCCTCGAGAATCCAATCCCACTCTGAGTAATGTGGACGTCGCCGTCATCAACTTTGACTAGACCAAGCGACTCGGCCGCCTCTAGGACTCTCAGCAGCTGTCCAAGCTCCATTCCAACCTCCTTCGACAGCATCGGTAAGTCGACCCTACCCCTGTAGAGACTCACAACCTCTAATAGGCCGGCAACCATTCCGGGAGTAACGTCTAATGGGCATTTAGGCCCGTCTTGACTCAACTCTCACTTAATCTAAGCCTCTCTCCTATATTAACTTGGTATATAAATCCGTGAAGAAACTATTTATACATCCTTAATATTCTGCCGACGACCTCGTCGACCCCGCCTAGCATCTCTGCCTGTTCTGAGTATTTTTTCAGGACTCCTTCATCGAGCGATTCGAGAGCCCTCATTACTGCATTCCTGACCGTCTCAGGGCTCAGCGACTCCTCCCTGACTATGACTGCTGCGTTCCTCCTCAAGAGGCTCTGCGCGTTAGACTCCTGCTCGGAGTGCCTCGGAATCGGCACCACTATGAGCCTGCAGCCATAGGCAAGGGCCTTTGTCAGGAGCGACTGGCCAGCCCTGGTCAAGACGACGTCAGCCGCGGCGAGAAGCCTGTACTCATCCTCAAACCAGTCGAGGACCCAGTGCCTATCAGTCCTGACGGAGACTGTGCCAGCCGGCCTGCCACGAGTAAAGACTACCTGTAGGTCTCTTAGCGCCGGCAATGCTTGCATCAGCCTGTCTGCGATTCTCTCCCTCTCAAGCCTAGGCCCAGTTGCCTGCATCAGTACTAGGGGCTCGTCGGGATTGAAGCCCAATTCTTCCTTGAGCATGGTCCTAGAGGCATAGTCCCTGGGACGCCTACTCATTACTGGCCCGACGTAAACAGTCCTTCGAGCAACGTCTTCAGGAAGCCTGAGGTTTTCCTCAGAGACGGTCAGGGGCGGTGGATAATCAGCAATCATTATCTCGTCGCTCAGCGACCATACGTGTCCAACGATGCTTGAGGCGGCCTCAGCGACTTCTGCAAGCCTACGCCACCTCTCACTCCTGACGAGGATGTAGAACTGGTTTAGGAGAAGAGCGACTGGGATTCCAAGAAGCTTCGCGGCAAGGACAGTAGTAGCCCTGGTGTCTGAAAAAGCGGCGAGAGCCTCAGCCTCATCCATAATCCTAATCTCTATAAGCGTCTGTGCCATGACCCTTAAGGGTAGAAATACATTTTTGAGGATTGTCCCCCTGAAGCTGAAGGCTCCGTCTGGCCCAAGTCCATAACCAACTGATGGAATCTTATTAATCCTGAATCCATGTCGAGTAAAATACTCGACCGCGTCTCCATAAGTCGAGATTGAGAGCTCGCATCCCCTCGATAGCAGCTTCTCAGCGATTACCATGCTGCGTGAGGCATGCCCAAGCCCGATGCCGCATACTCCCATGTGTATCCTACGCATGTCTATTCCTAGTCCTGATTAGCAGGTTCTTCGACGAAGCGACCTGAGGTCTATCCTGACGACTTGGCCGTTCGGCTCCTTCTCCGCGAATATCTCTGCTGAGAAGCGCTTAATCACGGCCTGGCCTGTGAGCCAGTATGTGGACGGTAGACCTGCCTTGAAGCACAGGTTCGTCAAGAACTCCTCGGCGTCCCAGCCGTACTCTACTGGAACTTGGGGGAGCAGTAGTCCTGAGCCGAGCCTAGACTCGATTATGAGTCCGTCTCTTCCTATCTCGATCATGCTTGGCAGCGTTTTCCTATCCTTTACTGGTATCTCTTCTGGAAACGTCAGCACGCTCACTTCGACTACTATCCTGTCCAGCTCTTCTCTCTCTAGCGGCATGAATCTCGGGTCGCCGAAGGCCGCGCTTATCGCCGCGTCTATTACCTGTTCTAGGAAGTCCTTCACTGGGTATGGATAGCCTATGCATCCCCTTAGCTCGAGCTCTGGATAAGTATTGAGCGTGACGAATACTCCTCTCCTAAGTGTTCTAAGCCTATCTGGCGCAGAGCTAGGTATCCCGAAGCTTTCTCTCATGACTCTAGAAGTGATTGCTTCTCTCGCCAGCTTGACTAGGAATTCTCCCTCTCCGTCGCTTATTGTTTCGGCCACGGATATAGTCTCCTCGTGGACTTTAATATGTTTATACTCCTTGTCTAATACGTCTCTCGAATCCTATTAGCGGTGAGGTATGCACGCCTAATCGTCCTCAATATGTTTCTCCAGTGACTACCAATCCAGAATCTTTGTCCACAAGACGTACATCTCCATATGCCTTTTAACTCTTGGCGGAGAGCACCGTTGCAGATTGAGCATCTCGTTATCCTTGGTTTTAAGAACTCTTCGAGCGGGATGTTGAGTTCTCTTGAGACGTATGCAGCGACCTCGGCGAGGGTTGCTTCAACGTCTTGGTGATGAAGAAGGCATGACCTAAGTCCCTTGTTTAGGGCGGCGCGGTGAAGCTCTACGTCAGACGTAATTATTATTCTTCCAGAGCTCGATGCATTATCTATTAGGTCTTCGTCGCTTCCCTCCCAGTACTCCGAGTCGTATCCAAGAATTCTTAGCCATCTGCAGAGGTTTCCATGCATTGAGTCGACGATGAATAATGGACCGCTACTCACTCCTCTTCGCTAGCTCTAGTCTGCAGTCTTCGCATAAGTATTGTTCGTCAACCCGGAGGAGCATGTCGCTCCACTCTCCACAAGAGTCGCAGTATCCCTCCATGAATTGTTCAGAGCCTATGGAGCTCGTCCCCTTCAGCCTCATCTGTTCCTTAACAATCTCCAATATGTCTGGAGTAACTTTCAGGATGTCCTTTACGCTGATTATTCCGTGGACCTCGTCCTTATAGGTCACGACGAGTCGGCTTATCCCTATTCTGTTCATCCTCCTCAATGCCTCCTCGATGGTTTCGTCTGGACTCGCAGTTATTAGGGGAGTAGACATTATCTCGGAGACCTTGACGTCGCTGGGCTTCTTATCCAGCGCGACTACCTTTTCTATCAGGTCCCTCTTAGTCACTATGCCTACTGGTTTTCCATTCTTTTTTACGACTATCCCGCTGATCTTATACTTCGCCATTAGTTCTGCGACTTCTTTAGCCGTATCGTCTACGTTGACCTCAATAACCGGGCTACTCATCACGTCTCTAACCATCACTTCGTCGCTTAGGAACCTCTTCTTCAACCGGGTCTCCAGTTAACGATAACCACTCCAGTTAAATAAGTTTATCCCCATCATGTCGCCTACTAAGTAGTCCCTAGATGTCTCGGCTAATCACTTTGCAACTTGTCCCTTACCGAAAGGGATGAGCGACTTAAATTCCTCGACCTCTTCTCTGCTCAACTCTATTCCAAGCCTTTCTTTCACAGTCTCTACAAATGTCCTTGCGATTTCTTCGCCACTCTTATTTCCCGGAATGAGGGATAGATATGTCTTAGCCGCTGAGGAGACCCATCTCTCATGCCCAACTATGAGGCGCCTAGGCTCCTCACTGAGCCCTATGCATAGTCTTAGAGATACTTGGAAGTATGTCTTAGGAGGCTTAACTATGAATGAGCCTCTTGGAAGATAAGTTCCAGGCGGTGGAGAAAAACTAACTTGTTCGGATGGAACCATGTAGACAGAAACCGCCGAGAGTCCTTCTCTCCACGCCCTGCTGTAAGCCGCACAGAAGGTAGCCGCCTCTTCAAGCTCTTCTTGAGCAGCGTCTCTGCCTCCTTTCAGTATGACTACTGGCGAGCCCTTGACCTCGGCGTGGAAGACCATGTCCCTATCCTCAAGATGCTTTTTTAGAAGCTTGATGTTTGTCGCCGCGTCTTTACCAGCAACTACGAGTCTGCCTCCGGAGGTATAGCTCCATCTATAATTCTCATACCACTCCTTCTTCCTCGAGGCCTTGACGCTTGGAGTAACGATGAGCGTTGCCTTCTGAGACTTGACCTCCTCGAGCTTCCTACCTATCTCCTCGATCTCTGCCTTAATGTTCTCGATGCCCTTCCTCATCATCTTTGCATCGTTAAAGAGTGAAGAGGCCTGCCTCGAGGCAGGCTCCCTTATCAATAGCTTAATGAACTCCTCACCAATCTTGACCATGAATGTACCCTCATCCCAGTCAATATTGGTAACATTGCTGCTAGAGCCTCCTGCAAGCACGCTCAGCCTCGCCTCCTCAATGACTGACAAGTTGTTAAATATCGTCTCGGCGAGCCTCCTCTTCTTCTCAGACTCAGACTCAAGCTTGGATACTAATTGTCTCTTATCGAGTAGTTCCTTCTCAAGCCTCTCCGCCTCTTTCTCAGCCAAGTCTTGGCTGATGGATGGCAGAGACTCGTAGGACTTCCAGACCGCCTCGTTAAACGACCCTACCTCCTCAGACCTAAATCCTAATTCTTCAAGGCTCTTAAGAATAAAGGGCGCCGGGACGGCTAAGTCATCGCCAGCATAGATACGGGGACTAGTCCTACCCAAGTCGTCCATTAATGACTTCAAGGCTGACAGGACCTTCTCTAACAAGTCATCAACACATGACGAGACCCTGAGCGACGAAGCAACTCCCGCCCTTACAAGGACCTCATCAGAATATTTTGGACCTAGGCCAAGGTCTCTAGCCAAGGCGAGACCAATCTTAACATTTCCATCAACACTACACAAGATATCCCTAGCCACTTCTGGGTCAATTATCGTCTTCCTCGGCTCTGGAGGCGAGTACTGCTTCCCAACCATGCCAGACGGATGGGAGGCCTTTACGATGCCCTTGGCATCCATGAGGACTATGTGGCCACCCGGGAAGAGCTCGACTACTAGGCTGAAGATTGGCTCCCTCAGCCCAAACACCATACTTATGATTCTCTCACCCTCAACTGGGCGGGCATCCTTGAAGTAGAGCCCCTTGAGAAACTCTCTCAGACTTCTCGCGAATTCGTCGAGCTCGCCGTGGGCCTCATAGACACCCTCGACGAGGAAGAGACACTTGTTTGGAACAATCCTCAGGTCTCGCCGCCCCTCTTCAGATGTAAATCTAATCAGGTAGGACGCGTCAGGCATCCTGTAGACATTTGCGACCCTGCTGTTCCTTATCTTTTCAGCTATCTCAGCGCTCAGTATGCCTATTTCTAGGCTGCTGAGCTCTGCCCGTCTCATCCATGGTGATAAGCCCCTCGCCAAGCCTGACCTTCCATTTTCCTATTAATCATCGCTCCATATATATCGCCAATGATGAATACCCAACTGGGCGTCAGCCCTATGCAGATATACGTCGGGACATCGGGCTGGCTCTACGACTGGAACATTGGCAGGAGCCTAGAATGGTACGTAAAGAACAGCGGACTAAACTCAATAGAGCTGAACATGTCCTTCTACAGGTATCCAACTAGAAAGACCGTAGAGATATGGGCAGAGAAGGGAAAAACACTGAGATGGAGCATCAAGGCCAGCAGACTAATAACACATGTCTATCGATTCGGAGAAAAAGCAGAGACAGCGTGGAATAGGTTCAAGGAACTGTTCAGCCCAATCGAGGAGAAAATTGACTATTACCTATTCCAGCTCCCACCATCCATGACCCCGAGACACGTATCAAGAATAGAGAGATTCATCTTAAAGACTGAGCTAGGCAGCAGACTCGCATTGGAGTGGAGAAGCCCAGAGTGGTTCAGAGAAGAATGGATAAGATGGGCGATAGACCTCGGAATAACACCCGTAAGCATAGATGCACCTGAACTTCCAAGAACAATCTTCAAGTCAGGCCAGGCGGTATACTTAAGAATGCATGGAAGATACGCATGGTACAGCCACGACTACACTGATGAAGAACTAAAAGAGGTAGCTGAATCAATCGTCAAGAACTCGCCAGGCAAGGTCCACGTCTACTTCAACAACAACCACGCAATGCTTAGAAACGCGCGTAGAATGCTTAAAATCCTTATAGAAGAAGCGTCAGCTCTTTGAGGACTCTTTCTCGAAGCATTTGCCGCAGAGCCTCTTCCCCCTCCAGAGCCTCAGGTCCTCTACCTTCCTTCCACAGACCTCGCACCTAGGCATCCCACACTCCTCAAAAAAATATTAAAAATCATCGAGATTTAAGCTTAGACATGTTTAACTGGTCAGAATACTATTCTTTTGAAGATGCTTAACGTTTTTTAAGAATATTTATGAAGTATATGAGTGATTGACTTGAACTTAGTTAGGACTTTTCTTGAGTCCGCGAAGCGTAACTATGCGGACGTCTCACTCATGCATGGATACAATGAAGCTGCGAAGAAAATAGCAGAGATAGCATCGGATAACAGGGTCTCAAGCATAGCTCTCTCTAGGCTGCCTGACAAATTACTCGAAAATCTGAGGAATGAACTAGCAGGAGTAAAGACGATCTACAACCTTGATAATTATCGACTCGAGGATGCCTCTAAGTTTGCTGAGAGCGCCGAGATGGGCGTCGTACTGGCTGACGCGGGCCTCGCCGAGATCGGCGTAATCATCATTATGAATAGCTATTCTGCCAGGCTTGCCACAACTCTTCCGAGACGACTCGCCGCAGTTCTGCCGGCAAGCAATATTCTAGCGACTTATGATGATTTGGCTGACTACTTCTCAAAAAGGTACGGCGAGGCTGGCGCTGCTTTCATGATAGCTGGCCCAAGCGGCACCTCTGACATCGAGCTTACCTTCGTCAAAGGCGTGCATGGCCCGGGTGATGCACACTTTATCGTCGTGGAGGAATGATAAGATGAGTGACCTAAGGAAACTAGTGGCTGATGCACTCAAGAACAGTGAGAGGATAAACACGCTGTGGAGCAGCCTCCAGTCGATGCTTGATTCTAGGCAAGTCGCGATGGCTGAGCTTAGCCAAGATGCTTTGCAACGGCTAACCGAGACGAGACAATACACCGCTGTAAACCTTGAGCATCTATTAGAGATGACGGTGAGAAAAGTCAAGGAGGCTGGTGGTAATGTATACGTAGCAAGGACGGTGGAAGATGCTAGGGAATACATCGTCAGCATAGCCAAGAAGAAAGGCGTAAGACTAGTAGTCAAGTCAAAGTCCATGACTAGCGAGGAGATCGAGCTCAACAAGGGTCTCGAAGAGATTGGCATCGAAGTAGTCGAGACCGACCTCGGAGAATACATAGTGCAGCTCGCTGGTCAGAGGCCATCACATATCATTGCCCCTGCAGTACACTTAAACAGGACAGAGATAGCAAAGATATTCTCCGAGAAGCTTGGAGTAGAAGTTATGCCCGACCCAACCGCAATCACGAAGGCTGCCCAGAAAACATTGAGAGAGAAATTTCTCTCAGCAGATATGGGTATAACAGGCGCCAACATAGTGGTGGCAGAGGCCGGCGCGGCGCTTATCGTGACAAACGAGGGAAACGGAAGATTTGTGACGACTTTTCCAAGAATGCTGATAACGATTGCTGGAGTCGAGAAGATCGTGAAGAGCTGGACGGATGCAGTCAATATCCTCAGGGTTCTTGCGAGAAGCGCGACTGGTAAGCAGACATCGGTCTACGTCTCAATTTTTGGCCCAAAGAGATTCAGCATTCAGGGCGGAGAAGACTCGGAGTTCCACCTAGTACTGCTGGACAATGGGAGAATCAATGCGATGAGGAATCCATGGCTATCAGAAACTTTGAGATGTATAAGATGCTCAGCATGCTTCAATGTCTGCCCAACGTATAGAGTCGTTGGTGGACATGTCTTTGGAGACATCTATACCGGACCGATAGGCGTGCTATGGACCGCCGTGACGAGAAGCATCGAGAGGGCGGCAGAGATCTCTCAGCTATGCGTCTCATGTGGACTCTGCAAGGAGACTTGTCCAGTCAGAATAGATATACCCATGACGATTTCTTGGATAAAACATGAGAAGGGCAAGCGTACGAGGACTGACTGGGCATTATCAATGTATGAGACGTACGCCAAGCTGGGGTCAAGGATGCCGAGATTACTGAACTGGGCGGGAAAGAGTAGCTTTGCGAGGAAGCTCTTAGAATTAACTGTAGGAATAGATTCTAGGAGACTAATGCCAGAATTCGCTGGCGGATCATTCCAAAAACAGCATGGAATCCTAGAGAGGAAAGATGCCGAACTTAAAGTCGCATACTTCGTCGATACTTATGCCTACTACATTGATTGGAGGCTGGCCGATACTGCTGTGAGGGTGCTTAACCATCTCGGTGTTGATGTTGCTCTGCCAAAGCAGGAAGGTTCGGGAATGCCGCTCATCCAGTATGGCTTTCATGAAAAGGCAAAGAAACTAGCTGAGAGGAACCTTTCATATCTCTATCCCTACGTGGCTAATGGCTACAAAGTAGTATGTACAGAGCCATCAGCTGCATACTGTCTAAAAGCTGTCTATCCAAAACTGCTAGGTACATATGAAGCGGAGGAAGTCTCTAAGAACACTTACGACTTCTCAGACTACATACTGAGAATGGGGCTGCTGGAAAAAAATCTTCATGAAAGAATTAACAATTCATCTCCTATATTCTATCACTATCCATGTCACGGAAGAGCCGCTGCGCCGGGTGCACCAACAATAAAGATTCTCGAACAGCTAGGCTACACTGTCTACACGCGGGACTATGGATGCTGCGGCATGGCTGGGACTTGGGGAATGAGGAAAGGCCCAATCGGATATGAACTAAGCATAGAGATCGGCAGAAGAGTAGTAGATATTATTCAATCGACAGGAGCAAAAACAATAGTTACTGAGAGCAGTATATGCCCCATCCAGTTCAGACAACTCTCAAACATGGAGATAAAGCATCCAGTCCAGATAATAGCTGAAAAACTAAAAATCTAACATTATCTAACCGCTATATTATTTGTGTGAGTGGGTCTACTATTCTTAGTCGTGTTATGTGTCTTTGAAGTGTTACTGCTATTATTATTGCTGGGATTGTTGCTAGGAAGTTTGCTACTGCGAATATTGATAGGCCGATGTTCTGCGTAAACATTGTTGCTAGTACTGTTGGTAGTGTCTGTGCCTTCGAGCCTGTTGTCAGTATCCATGCCATTATGAATTCGTTCCATGATGTTAGGAATGCTATTATTGCGCATGTAGCTATTCCCGAAGATGCTACTGGCAGCACT
>CALIKS010000036.1 GCA_938017985.1 uncultured archaeon
ATCATTCTGCTCAACACGGCAATACATTCCTAAAAACCCTGCGAGCATTGTATCGGTAAATATTGGAAAGCTCTCACATTCTCAGAAAGAAAAAAAGAAAGTCATCCCATTTACAGATAAGGAGTACAAGATGTTGTACAATAAAGCCCCTGATTGCTTTAAGGATGATTCAGTAGGTGAGTTTTGGAAAGTTGCGTCCACGCTATCCTACTGGCTTGGATTAAGGCTGGGTGATATCATTAACCTAGAATGGGATACAATTAGTGATACCCACATCACCGTATGGACAGAAAAGAAAGATGCTAGGGTTGAGCTTCCGTTAAACCATAAGCTGACTGGAGGTAGTGCAGTAACTGATGCATTGTCTACTATTAGCTATGATGGTGGAAAGTATTTATTTCCTAAAGAGTACAGGGATAAGATAAATAACCCCAAGAAAAGACATTATTTTAGTCAGCAGTTCCGAGAACTTATGAATCGCCTAGAGATAGCAGGAAAATCTTTTCATTCCTTCCGTCATGCCTTTGCAACTAGGCACAAAAATATGCCCCTAGAAGATGTGGCTAAGATGCTTGGTCACAAAAGCACTAAGACAACAAAGGGATACACCCACTAGCGTTTACGCTTGGGCTGAATACTCCTGTTCTTTTTTTTGCTTACACAACGGACTGGGCCAGTTAGTTTTCCGGTTCTCTTACCCCTAACATGATGTGCCTCTTTGCCTTTTGGACATTTTGCCTTGCGGGCATCCTTGTTACGCTTTGACCTGCGTTTTCTTTGCTCCGCCTTGCCGTGGTAAGCATCATACTCACTTCCAGGTGCTCCTTTTTTATATACTCTTTTCTTTCTCATTTTGCTCTTAATGCTTCTATGATTGGCTCACAATGATACTTGCCATTCTTTGTTGTTTTCCTTGCGCTAAATCTTAACCAAACTGCCCCTGTTGGTTTGGGTGGTCCTCCCCTTTCAATGTGCCAACCTCCATAACCATCCTTGTATTCTTCTTTATAGGAGGGCACTTTTATGTGCAGTTGCTCATCATGGTAGACCTTGCCATGGTTGGTGAGTCTGATGCGGGGTATTGGGAACTGCCACTCGTTGTGGGTATGACCAGTAGCCACAATATGTGCATCAGGCAGGTAAACTGATTGCCTGTTTGTTTGTATTACACCTTTAGTTACAGGAGCATCCCCTCCGTATCCATGGTGATACCACATATTTGTAGTCAGAACTTCACCGAATGCTAATATCTGGAATTTTATCCATCCACTAAAGCCTCCTACCCTTATGTTCGAGCCGTGTCTATCGTTAAGCATGGTAACCAATCGTTCAGTCAGGTTGGTTTCATGTCTCTTAGAGATAGATGTCTCATGGTTACCTGGTGCCATAACTGCAAATAGGTCTGCATACGGGCCATAGAAATCTGCTGCAGTTTTAACTAGTGCATCCAAATAGTCTCCATTCTTATGCTCTGGCTTTAGGTCACGCTTGTCGGAACGGGGGTCATACTTGCCTTGCATGGCACAGAATAAATCACCTCCGTCTATGATTACAGCGTTTCGCTTTCGGGCTAACTCAAGATGCCTCCTCTCCATCACATTGTCCGACTTTGGATTATCATGATGTCGATCGAAGCTAAGTAGCACCCAGAATGAATCTTCCTCTTGGGTGGACTTTAGTTGGTGTTTTATAAAATGAACATTCCTGCTCTTCTCAATTACTTGAGTAGTGCCTTTAGGTAATTTTTTAACTGGCATTTTTAATATGCTAATGAACGCTTTATGATATCTTCGTATGACAATGGATACTGGTATGGCGTTTCTTTAGCTTTTGGGATAGATGGTATTACTGGCTCAAATGTCACCGCTGTTGAGCGCTCTAAAATATCTATATACTTATTGTGCATGTTCATGGCATGCCTGAGAGACTTCTGCTGATCAGATGAGTAAACATTCAATAGCCTTTCCCATTCGTTATCTGTCATTACATACTTCGATATTCCCGTGCGTAGGTTTCGTCTTTTGAATGACTTGAGGACTTCTTTTTCAGGTTCTGTATCTCCTCTCTCTATAGCTATCTCGACTGCATTTCTGTATGCCTCTCTGAAGCTTTCCGAATCATCTGCATAAGCTGCCCTCTCCATCTTTCTTATCTGCACAGAGAATGGAGTTGCCTTGAATGAACCGCTCACCATTGGTCGTCTCTCAATTTCAAGAGCAGCCAGTCCAGCACGAACCTTATTACGATTTCCAATCATATTGGAGACTCGTCTCTCGTTATTATCCAATCCAAAAAGGTTAGTAACTGCCTGCGTTTGCTGTAAGAGTCCGTTTAGACCAAATGTATACATTAATGGTCTTCCGACTAACTGATAGTCAAAGTCCCTGCTATGTATAAGGTTTTTTAGTGCGTCCGTTGTGTTTAGGATTTGGGACATGAGCAGAACCCTGGTGTCCAAAGAGAACCCACGCTGATGGCTATATGGGTCAATTTGAGCGAATATATTCCCTATTACATCAAAAGCTACGCCATATACATTTCCGGCTCTTGAAAGACGCTCGATCATAGCCATTGCGTTACCCGCAGGATTGTCCTCAATGAAGGGACCGAATATTGGAAGTGCAGTAGAAAGTGGTGCTGGGCGAAGAGATGATGGCTTGCCAAGTATCTCCTCATCATACTCATCCATTGCGAATGTAAAAAGCATGCCTACAGGGACTAGCCATCCAGCAATTACGAATAGTGTACGCATGGTAGCCGCAGCTTCCATTGCCATCTTCTCCTGATTCTGGGAAGACTTATTCATTTGATTCACCTTAGCAAATGACCAGCCCTGCAAAGGAAATGCAGCACGAACTACATTGTTTGTATATGAAGCTGAAGGTCTAGATATGAAACCACCCTCCATTACCACATCATGCAGTCCGATAGATGTAATCGCTAATGCCTGATCTTTCGTAAGTACGGTTGGTTGGTTGCCTTGCTTCTTTCTTTCGATGTAGTCCCTAGCAAGACTCGATATTGTACCCAGTCCTCTAAGCTCAATAGAGTTATTTATATATTCATATGCCTCCTTGGAACTTCCCCATTGCTTATCTGTGAGTGCAAGGTCTTCCGGCGTTACTTGATAGTCACTTGGAAGAGGAGGTAGTCCCTGCTCTAGTCTGGCGGTGTTTTCTTTTTCTATAAATGCCGCAGTCTCACGCACCATGCCATCGACCATTCTTACTACTGCAACGCCAACTGAATGACTGGACAGGTTGGAAAGATAAGTAAATGGGTGAAAGAATAATGAGCGCCATGATACAGGAGGCCTTTTTCTTCCATCCTTGTAAGGTGCATAGTTTAATATCTGCTTACCTTGCCTAAGAAGATTCAGCTTAATCATATCTATCTTACTCGACCTCTTGGTAGCTCTAGCACCCAAGTTTAATCGGTAATTATTAAAGCCTACTTCGTGTGCGGAGGCTTGGTGGTACCAGTCCATTGTCCACTCTGCATATCGATCATATCCAATCTCTGCCCCAAAGTTTTCTAGGATTCCTCCAAAGAAAGAACTAAGTAGGGACTTTACAGAATCTTTTGTGGCACGAAGTGAATACTTATTGAATCCCTTATAGACAACCATTTGGTCACCAAGTGAAAGTAAGTTTGTAAGACCGCTCTTAGGTTGCTGAAGAATCAGGAATGCCATAGTGCCAACCATCTCATGAACAAATGACATATCCTTAAGTGGCCCTGCATCTGAATCCATGTAAAGGTTGAGTTGATTTTTTGCGTACTCAAAATCCTTTAATCGCTTAGCTGCGGATATCAGGTTGTTTAATTTTTCTCTACCTGTTTTTCCTTGGATGGAATCGTCCCCCTCATACGCAAGCGCTAACTTGTCCTTTTGTGACCTGGACATCTTAGGCACTCCTGAATTACTTACGACTGCACCTAGTTCCCTTGCGTCTACATTTAGTTTGTTTGCCTTAGCTTTTAAGTCCTCCCCTAGTCTTTCGACTGCACTCATTAGACGCTTACCACTTCTGCCGTAGAATGAATGACCAATTATTTGATTTAACTGCCTGCGGGCAGATACTTCGTCATACGACTCGTACTGCAAAAATTCAATTGGGATGATTGCATCTTGGGCCCGACTATCCATCAGGGCATGAGCCATAGCATATGCTTTATTATCTCCCCTTGATCCATAATTAGAGATAGATGCAGATAGCTTTGAGTGAGCCGAGTTGAAGCTACTCAGGATACCCATCTTAAACTTCACATAGTCACTGCCATCTTTCTTCCTTGGTAAAGACCTATACAGATTATCTATCCATGAAATAAATCTTTCCGCACCCTCACCCTCACTTTTCTCCCAAGCCTGCTCTAGGTATGTCCTGCCAATGAATTTATTGTTTGGCGACTTGAACATAGCCTTTGAGGAAGTGTTCTTTATGTAGGGATAAATGAAATCCATCAGAACCTTGTTATTGACATGCTCAGCTATCCAATTGTCCACCTCTTGGTTCTTCTCTTTTTGCGTCTTTGTTTTATCTGTAACAATCTCGCGGAGACCCTTTATTGAATAAGTTACCTTGTCACCTTCTACGGTGTTTTCGGTTCTACCCCACCCCATAGGGTTCATTTCATTTATAATCAGATTTATCGCAGATGACTTCAGTTTTCTTCCGGAAGTACTAAAGCCTCGAGTGATTGCATCACGGAATATTGGCTCAAGCTCACCAGTCAGATAATTTATGGTCTTTCTTTTATCGTTTTCGATTTTCAGCCCATACCTCTTACCGATTTGCTGAAACAATGATGACATGTATTCGTTTGCCTCAAGAAACTTTATAAATGATTCCTTTGCTTCACTGTCTATTGGAATGCCAGCTAGGTTGCTTGCGTACTTCCAGATTTCTTTCTCAAAAGCTGAACGATCCATTCCACTATAAAATGGATTGTCTTCGTTCCATTTTTGTACAGGGCCATAGATTTCATCTAGGAACTTGTTCTCGTTCCCTTTATATCCCATAGCTTCAGCTGCATTAAGTACTGCCCTATTCCAGTTTGATGCCCCTGCCATTACTGCGGGCATTTCCTTTCTGGTCGCAATGTCTGCCTCGATTTGCATCCGTGCTATCTCTCGCCCACCTACGCCCATAGTTGTGAATAGTTCTTGATTAGACTTTAGGAGGTATGACTTCATCCCACCTGATGCCTCTTCATGCTGACGATGAATAATCATGGTCTGTGCCTGCATGGTTGCTCGCTTTACCTGGTTATACTCAGGCATGCCCACGGGAGATTTTGGGTCTTTGAGGTATTCAGTATTATTATGTATTACTTTCTTTATGCCTTCAAAATCCTTAGGCTTCATCGAGTTATTGTACTCAACAGTGAACTTATCCATCACATACCCGTCTCCCTCTCTTCGCATGTGTGGAATCTCTGTGCCATTACCAATGTGGGTAGTAGGATTATACCCAAGGTAAATTTTCATTTTTGTTCCTGCCTGCTTAAGACCATCAGACATTGCCTCGAGGGCGGCATTTTGTTGCTCGAGTGCCCTATTGGCATCAACCAAGGTAAAGTGCTCCTCTCTCCGTGTTATAAATTCCTCAATTACTGCAGCCTCCGCACCTTCTGCCGGATAGTTCCCACCAGTAACAATCTGTTTAATCTGTGCTAGTTGAACTGGGTTGGCATTGTATATGTCAGTTAGCTTATCAAGTAGTCCGCGTTTCTTTACTAGGTCGTCACTTGTTGCTAGCTTTCGATATCCAATTTGCTCTAGCCCTTCCTTTGTATTTGCAAGCAGTGAAGCTACAATAAGCTCTCGCCCATCCCCAAGTCTTCCATCTGCAACCAAGTATGAATATATATCCTTTACGGATGAAATGTTCATGCTCGCAATATCGCCAGTAATGTCTGCTAAGAAATCGGAAGATAGTCTTTTTATTTTAGATCCATCCTTTCCGACTATCTCAAGAATAGAGTCCACATCTGGTGTGAAGTCTCGGTTACTAACCGTTATTCCAAGTTCCATAGCTGCGGATAATACCGGATCAAGTGTTGGGTCACTGCCGTCCTCAATTGCTAGGAGTAAATTGTCAGCCAGCTTTTCAATCTGTACCTTCAATTTATCACCTGTCTTAGCTATATTAAATATAGTTCCTGCATCTGGCTTGTATGCCTCTAGTTCCTCTAGGCGCTCTGAGTTTTTAAGTATTAGATCAATGTTGTCAGCACGCGTCTTCTTTGCTCTGTACTCAGCCACACTGATTCTGTGCAATGCACGCTCACGGGCTTCTTGGGTCATGTTTTCATTGCCACGAAATGACTCAATTGTGGACATAGTCCCAAGGTCTTCATATCTACCGGAAACCGTATCGAGTTGTTTCTGTGGAGACCTTCCAAGTTTTAATAAGGAAAGTATATCATCAATCGAAAGTTTTTCATTTTGATAAATTTCTCTGATTCTTGGTGCCGCTACAGTTAGAGCCCCAAGGTATTCATTGATTGATGCAATTTCCATCATGCCATTAGCACGCATATTTGCATCCTGATTTACCTTGTCACCAGTCAGTGGTACTTCGTCTGCATCTATTTCTGATTGCAATACATCATCCGCAAATGGCAGGTCGGTCATCCCTTGGCCTCTGCCATAATATTTCTTAACTCCGCGCATCGCATTATCGATAAACTGCTCCCGATATCTAATCGGAGTATAATCGAACATGCGGTGGAGGGTATCTAGTTCTTGCCGGATTCTCCTACTTGGAATACCCGTTTTTTTGTGGATTGCTTTTACAAGTTGTGCGTCTATGCCAAAGTCGTCACCGCCCCAGTAAATATTCTTGGCTATCATGGCGGTTAATGCCTTTGGCGTAATGTCCCTGACTACCTCTGGCTGATCGGTCTCAGGTTTAGACTCCTTAGTCTTATTCTCACCAAGAAAATCGAATGTCATTTGGTCGTCTGACATCGATATGATATCTCTAGAGTCATACTGCTCTAGTTGATCAACATCTATATATAATGTTTTACCATCTTCCTTTACTTTGTACTGAAGGACATTAGTTGATAACCTTCTTACTGTTCTTGATTGCGGTACTCCCCTGTCGTCTAAAAGTATACGCACAACCCTAGAAGGAGTACCCTTAATCCTCATGATACTCTCTATTTCATTAGAGCTTAATGTTACAGGATTTGATTCAAGTCCAGTAACTATGAACATTTCTCTAGTCTCCCCTGTGCCTGTCCCAAGTATAGCGTCAGCAGTTGTAACTTGTTGCTGAGTAGACTTTATTATAAGTGGTTGCTTGGTTTGCTCAGTAGCTAGGCGTAGTTGCTCATAATCAATAGATACATCAGGATTAGACCACCAATTAATGTATTCTACAGCTGTCTCAAGGTTTTGGTATTTTTCTAATGATGAGAAACTTACTTTAAATATTCCGTTCTTACCTACTGCTTTAACGCCCTTTTCTTGTCTTAACCAATCAGCAAAAAGAGAATCTCTTTCGTTCATCTCTCGAATAACATCCCTGGCTGAATCTTGATCTACCCCTGTTGCATTCGCTAAATTTTGTGAGGTAAGTTCACCCTTTTTAACTTTTCCAAGCACTTCAAAGTTTACCGCCGGATATGATTTCCTAAGTTTTGCAATAAGCTCTACTGCTTTTTCTTTCCCCTCTGGTATAAGCATATCTAGGTCTATGCTAACCTTAGCAATCCTTCCTACCCCCCTCGTTCTATAGTATTTATTATGCTCTATAAATCTTCCTCTAGAAACTCCTGATATGCTTACAATTACTGGAAGCTCTCTCTCCTGTGTCCATGTTCCGTCAAAGTCTACTGCAGTGTTCTCATAGACTCCGTCCTCGAGCATATTCTCCAAGTCATCAATATCCATTTGATGCCTAGGTAACTCATCAATTTTTGGCTCAGGATTCCTAATTGGAGACTTCCCTTCCATAAACACATCAGGTTGTGTCTTTTGATATTCTGCCTCCAAGGTTTTTGATAAATCTAACAACGCCTTAAGAGCCGTGCCATCCTTCACATCTATGCCAAATAGCTGAAGGACTTTTAGGTAGGCTGCATAAAGTGCATCCATCAAACTTTCCACTACTCCCTTTTTAGAAATACGAGAGGATAGAGAGCTTGATACTTTTGTTTCTGATAACCACTTAGCGAAATCTTTTCTTGTCCACGCACGATTCAAAACCTCAGAAACTGGCTGGTCTAGACCAAGAAATCCAAACTGACCACTACCAGGTGCTTGGCGTATCTCTTGTATGACCTCATTTATTAGATCATAAGTTTCTTTAAAATCACTAGTGCTTTCCTTGTTTTCAATAATTAATTTTTCATGGGCAGTAATAGGTGCCTCCATTACCGAGTGCCATATCTCATGCAACAAGGATATCATCAATACATCCTTTGTTTTATCTCCAGTAATATTAAAAAACCCAGTTGCGGAATCTCTGTCCCCGCGGAAGAAGTTACTGTCTACTACAATTGCTTCCTTTACCGGATCGTAAATCGCCCGCGTAATACCATTCCTTGGTTGAGGTAAATCTACATCTGTAAATACAGGAACCAGTTTACCCGACTGCTTCATTCCCCGTCTAAGCACATCAGCCAATGAATTAACCCAGTCTCTGTTCTTTTGGTCTACTAACGGGTCAGAGTTTACAATATCTACTATACGCTCAAGGACATATCCACTAAACGGTTGCACGCCTTCAAAATCCATACCGATAACCTCTTGCTCCACCATGCGGTTCTTCTCTGCCTGCTCGATGGATATTTCTTTATCTGAAGCTATGGGCATTGTTCTTAGCTTTGCTTTCTCATCTGAGAACCTGTAAGCATCCTCAGAGTCCGATTTTGTAATGTGAATTGAATCACCTGGCAGGGAGTCAACCATGCCTTTTACATCATTAAAGTCAGCATCTGTAATCATTGGCACACCAAACCCACCACCATCTTCTTCTGCCAAGACTGCATCAATCTGCCACTCTGATAACCCAGTAGCAATTGGAGGCAACTCAACACCCGTCACTTCTGCCACTAATTGAACTAAGTTAATATTCTTAGGTTTTTTACCTAGTACTTCTTCATATGCATGCCTTCCAAACTCCTCAAATGCAACACGACCAAATGTAGCAAACTGCTTATTTCCCTCAGTCTCTCCAGCAAGCAATGCCTCTAGGTCAGTAAGCAATTCAGAGTCCATGAATGGCTGGCTGATACTAAGTCCATTAATTACATTTTCTGCAAGCTTGTCGGAATCTACTGCGTCAAAATCAAACATGTCAGTGAAGCTAGAAAAGAATCCTTTAATTGCCTCAATTTGTTTCACGCTATCAAATGTACGAGCCGCCCGAAGCATATATGCAAAAGCCTCCGTAAGTGATTCACGCAAACTATCATCTACATAACCAAGGTCTATACCCTCAGCCTTTAAGCCTTTCAGGAATTGCTTAAGTGCATAATCAATATTTGGCACCCTTCCCAACTTTCTGTAGTTTTGAATCTCAGACTCAAATAGTGATAATGTTTCCTCGGTATTTACAGTTCCGTCAGGATTTACGGGTTGATCAGCTGTTGCCTCATCTAGTATTTCGGTCTGCTCTTGAGGCTCTCTGCGTGACTCTAAATATGAATCAAGTGAACGGAAAGATTCCTCTAAGAGTGTTTTTCCTTCTGCGTCAAAACCAAGTATCTTTGCGAGGATATCAATAATCTCCTCAAATAAACTTTTCCCGTCACCTTCTAGCCTGCGAAGAAATTCTTGCAATCTATAATCTGTATAAAGGTCGGCAATAAATTCCCTAAAGTCCCCAAGAGCAAGAGATAGCCTTGTATCTTCAGGGTCTATATCTTTATATTTTTCTCGATTGTTATTAAATTCATCAGAAGCAAGGTCCCATATTTCGTAAAGCCTTTTAATATCTGAGTTATTAAAAACAGTATTTCCATCTACTAACTTACTATTATTGTAAATTTCATTAATAGTTAATGCATGCATAATTTCATGCACTATTACATTATCCGGAGCATTACTATTTATACTAATCCCGCCAATTGTTGAATTTGGTACCGATCCGTGCCTGTGAGTATACTGACCCCGTGTATACTTTCCCATACTCCTCCTGTAGCCAATCCTTAATGTTCCAAAATCTACATCCTTTAATTTTTTCGCTAATCTACTAACTACTGGACTCTCGCTTTTCGTCAGCATATCGATTACCTCTGCACCAGAAAATCCACCTGTTGCAATATTTACACCCTCGTCGTTGAAATCGACTAAATCTGACTTTCTTCCGACTGGTTTCTTCATCAAGGCATCAACTACGCCTCGTGGTGCTTCTAATGATTCCTCAATTGTAGGAAGCAACTGCTCATAAGTCTTAACTTTTTTAGGCTTCGGCTTTCTTTTAGATGAAGGTTTTTTCGCTTTTACCTTTTCGCCTTCTTGGGCGACAGGAAGCTGATTGTAAGTGCCTATCCATTGCACAAATGCCCAGTATGCCTTTTCCGTTTCAAAGTTTGGTTCACCGTTCTTTCCTAGTGTTCCAAAGAAGTGTAGGTCTTCTGGGTTTACATGCTTAGAAAAGTCTTTTTTCTTGCGAGGTTGATTATCTGTATTCCAAATAATACTTCCTCGATTTGTGTTTATTAAATCTTCGAAAGTAACTGCCCCCGCATCAATCAATTCTTTTCCATGCTCGTGAAGAATTTGCAGTTGCTCCCTTGTTCCTTCAGGAAAAAACACTTTAAACAATTTATTTAACTGATCAAATTCTAGAGTACTATTAGTTAAAAACTGCTCGAAGAACTCCTCGTAGTCTTTCCAGTGCGGTTCCCCTTCTGCCTCGTTTATCTGAGCACTAATTTCAGGAGTAGCCACCATTCCGTCGGGTATTATATCCTGAACAGATTGCGCGGATCCATCATCCCCTGATATTTGCACATCGATTGATTGAGCTGCCACACTTCTTTGAGTGACCAAAGAATGCTCAAATACCGCAATCAAAAATGCTTTGGCTGCCGCTTTTGCACCCTGCTTACTAACAAGGTCAGGGAACAGAATTTGTAAATCCTTTACGAGTTGATCAACTCTTTCAGGAGGTGAATACTTAGCCCTTTTAATATCTCTATTTTCCTCAAGTGCTGCTGCGTATTCATTAGCCGCTTTGATTGCTTGTGTTACTGGTGAATCACCAACAACAATTCCATTATCTAGTGCATAATTTATTTTTACCCCTGCATACTTAGCAGTTGAGTTAGTGTAGTATCCAATGCTCGGATCAAATATGGGAGAGCCGTCTTCATTTAGTTGGAAGTTACCATCACTGTCTTTGGCAAACGCAGAGTCCAATAAGGATATTTCTTGATCGGTTAAGTTAGCACCATTCTCAAACTCATTGAATAGTGACCGTGCTTTCTCAAGCTTACTGGATGTCGTCTGACTACTCCTTATTTCTTTTACTTTCTTAAATGAACCGACCCATTCCTGATATTCCTCTAAGGTTTGAAATTCTGCCCTGAAGTCACCTGCCCTAGCGTCAAATAGTGCTCCACCTACTACCTCAAATCCTTTTGGTAGGTCATCAAACTTTATACCTTGGGCACTGGATAGTAATGATACAACATCAGTCTTTGGCCTTTTTAGTTCCCTAATTGTGCCATCAGGGTTGATACTTCTAACAATTATAAGGCCAGACTTATGCCTAATTACTACAACTGCCTTACTCTTTTTCTTAGTGCCTGATTCTTTAGGTAGTTTTGCTGTGCCATCTCGCAGAACAACCCTGCCCTGAATCCCCTCGAGTACTTCGATTTTAAACTCTTTCCACTTGATAACTCTATCAGTAAAGTCTAAATCCCTAACAACCTGCAGGTGCTCTTTATCAGTGAGTGTGTTTGTTTCCCCTCCGGCATATCTCCATATGCCATTATTCTCATTTAATCCATAAACTGGATAGGTGACTGGGTTTTGTAATTTAAAGGTTAACTCCACGCCATCGAAACTAAAGTCAATAGACTCATTGTTGGGTGTGGTAACCTTGAAAGAATCATATAGCTTTGCGCCGAATCCTTTTTTATCAAACCTTTCGAAGATAGCCTGCCCCAGTGAGGTTGGGCGCTTTGTTATACCCTCATTGCTACCTGTCCTTAGTAGGTCATCTACTATAAAGATAGTCTTTCTGATTTTATTTCCGTCAGTATATTCAACTTCATATTTTCCATCTACTAGCTCTGGTAGTTCTGAAAGTTGTCTCCCGTTTACTGGTTCTGGTGATTCCGCTGTTGGGCTTTCAGCTGTAGGCGGTGTGTCATCTTCTACCTTAATTCCTACACTCGCCACAAATCTTCTCATGGCACCCTCGTCACCATTATTAATAAGCTCTTCTATGTTCCCATGAACAGTATCATTCAATGCTTCCAACTGCTCAATATATCCATCATATGTCTCCGCAAATCTAATAAGATTATATGATGGGTCTTCAGCTTTTATAGCCGCCCTATTCTGATCTTTTTGCTTAGCTGCTTCAAATTGTTCTCTGGTTACTGGCTGAAGTCTTGTGAATTGTTCACCCCTAATTCGCCTCTGTACTTGGTCATTGCTCCAAGTATTAAATGACTGTGGGCCATCTAAGGTTAGAACCTGAAGCTTTCTATTTGATTGGAACCTATCCCTAAGACCGGAAACTCTTTTTGTTCTTTGCTCTGCTTCCCTTCGTTCCCTTTCGTCCTGCCTTGCATACTCTGCCTGCTTGGCAAGTGCGCGGGCTTCTTCTTGCTTGATATCTCCTTTTGTAAGCCTGCCCGCTGGAAATATTGATGGCTCGGCATTTACAAAAGCCTGTGCCATATCCAACTTACTAACTCCCTGACCAGGTGGATAAAATTCTTTCACCCACTCATTGTAAGATTCAGTGGAAATAAGTTTTGCTATCGCCTTTGGGTCTTTAAGTTGCTCAGATGTTAATTCCTCAACTTGTTGGAATATTAGCTCATGGGCTTTTGCGTCTACTGATTTTATATCAACCGTTACATCCTCTGCTAAATTTACAGTTTTGGTAGCATCTCTTTTTGCACGAAATTCTTCTTCTACAGCTTGCCTATCTGTTTTTTTCTTTTCTTTTGCTACCAGACGGTCGTAGGCATCTTTCCCCTTTTTTGTGAAGAAGAGCCCTGCGCTCTTGCTCATCACCTGCTCATTGCCTTGCCTGTCTTTTACTGTAAAAGTTTCTTCATCAACCTTAGTTACTATGCCAATAATTGGATAAGTGACACCCCCTCCTGACTGAGTCCGGTCTGTCTTACCTCTAATAGCGTAACCTACTTTAATTTTATCAACATCTGATTTTTTAAGGTCTTTCTCTTTAACCTCTTCCTCTTTAACTTCCTCCTGTTTTTCTCGCCCTACATCTTCCTTGAAGCCTGTAACTGGATCAGTTGTGACAGTAGGTTCTGGCTCCTCTACCTTTTGAGGCTCAATCGCACGGGATAATTGCGAGGATATAACTCTGGTTGATGCCTTCTCCCCGCTTTCAAGTTCATAGGAAACCAAGGACATTCCTGGTATATTATCATCACCTTCGTAGGTAAATGTCCTTCCATCCTGATCTGTTACTCTATCTCCTTTTACAAATCCTGATGCAGTAGAAACACGACCAGCAAGGTCATCGAAGGAGTCCATCAGCTCAAGCTGCTCCTTGGTCATCGACTCCCTTCGTTCCTGTAGCTTCTTTTCGTAAGTTGCCTCGTCTCTACTTGTTTGCCAGTTCTCGATTACTCCCCCACCAGCACCAAATACAGTACCCCCCAAAGCACCCAAGATGCCACCATCAACCATCATCATGATTTCTTCCTGAGTGAACTCAAATGGGTTGAATGCCTTGTCCTCACCTCTTGCAAATTTTTCTGCTACTACATTAAGATACTCCTGAGTGGCTTCCGTGGATGCCTCCACGCCTACACCTTTTGCGGTCAGGCTAAGAATATTCTTTTTTACGAATTTATCTGCTTGAGCTAGTCTCTCTGGAGTCGGTACTGCTCCCTTAAAAAACTTCCGTTGTATCTGACCACCTACAATAGACGGAAGGAAGGAATCGAGAGAACCAATTGCCAGACCAAATCCCCATGAAGATTGAAGTGCATCTTCCGGTGATATGTAATCCTTATGTTGCGGATCCAATTGAGTGTATGGGTATAGACTAGTGTATACTTCTCCTAGCCCCATAGTTCCACTACTTGCTAGTGTGGTGCCAGTCATGGACTTACCAAAAGCATATGCACCTGCAATATCCTTAGCCTCGTCCGAAAGGTCTACCCACTTCTTACCTAGCTCACTTTTTAAATTCTTAGCCTCTTTGTTTTTTATGTATTTACGAAGAGCCGGACCAGCTAGAGATTTCTTAAGTAGTTGCTTTCCTGCGAATCCACCTATTCCCCCTGTGGCAAGCATGGTAGCACCTGAAGGAACAACCCTACCCAGTCCGCCTGATAAATATCTAAAGAAGTCTCCAGTATTCGTTACATCACCTATGGACTGTATTGTTGGTGCCCTGACTTGTGACTCTGCCATGTTGTCCATGGCTTTATCCATTAGATAATCGCTTGCGCTATCTAGCCCTACTGTCTTTGCCGCTGCGGAAAGACCACCAAATATCATGCCTTGGGTTTCGTCTATACCCTGCCCAATGCCTGCAGGTATTTCTTTTAGACCACCAAAAAATCCATCTCTGCCTAAGCTCTTGGCTTTATAGCGATTAGTGGCACCTTTATAAAGAGAAGAGAACTCTGGGTACTCTTTTATTTTCTGAGGCCCGTACTTTGCCTCGAGTTCTTTTCCTAGTGTTAATGTTAGTTGTTCATCGCTAAACCTGCTAACATCCTTGCCCCTTTTCTCTAGTTCGCCCTTGTACCACTTTAATAGACTCATTTTTTATCCATCAACTTCTCTAAAATACTGATCTTTCTATCCAAATCTGA
>CALIKS010000037.1 GCA_938017985.1 uncultured archaeon
AGGCGCAGAAGAAGCGTAGCTGTGGATGAGACTAAGCTGAAGCTGGGTGGTGAGCGGTTCTATATCTGGGCTGCGGTGGACGTGAAGACAAGGGAGGTTTTAGCATGCCGTGTTTCATGGGCAAGAAACATGATGGTGGCCGAAGATCTTTTAAGAAAAATCTTAGAAGCCTGCGCTAATAAACCTCTAATCCTAGTGGACAGGGGTCATGGTATCTTGAAGCATTGAGAAGCCTAGGCTTCAGGTGGAAACATATGACCCTCAGGATGAAAAACCGCGTAGAACGCTGGTTCAGCATCCTAAAAGCCAGAACAAAAAGGTTCAACAACAACTTCCCAAGCAACTCAACCCTAAAAAGCACAAAAACCTACCTAGAAGCATTCATAACCATCCACAACACACTACCCAAATCAAAAACTTGACAGCATCGTAAATTAAATCGCAAAGCATAAATATGTCTTACATGTATTATAAATCAATTCAGTAAATAATGAGGGAAGCCGATGTTAATTAATTTGTTGGTCACGTTGAGAAGGGCTCCCTTTTTTCGCTTCTTATTAAAAAAACTTTTAATGTTTATTTTAGTTTTGGTTTTCTCATGCTGCCTGCTATTCATTCTTCCACGTCTGATGCCCTCTAATCCTGTAGAATTAATGGTAGCTAGAACTATAAGCGGAGAATTTGCTACAGGAGTCGGTGGATCTGCTGGCGGCGCATCCAGCTCTACTATTAGAAAAGAAGTAATAGAAGTCATGAGGCAGGTTTATTTAGAGAAATTCGGATTGGATAAACCTATCGAGCAGCAATTCCTTCTCTTCTGGAAGAGAATATTCACGTTTGACTTTGGTGTTTCATATGCATATTATCCATCACATGTTATTGAAATTATCCTTTTATCGCTTCCTTGGACGATAATACTCATTATTCCTGTACCAATAATCGGCTTTCTCGTTGGAAATCGCATAGGATCTTTAAAAGTTACAAAACCAAATAGTAAATTTGCTAAATTAGCTTTTTTCGCAGCAGTGTACACGAACATAATGCCTTACTACTGGTTTGGACTAATTCTAGTATACGTTTTCGCCGTTAATCTAAGATTGTTCCCAATATGTGGAGCATATTCCGAAAAATGGTTACGTCCAGTTTGGAGTTATGATTTCTTTCTGGACGCAGCTCATCACTATGTGCTACCATTCTTGTCCCTTGTTTGGCAAGGTATTGGAGGATGGGCTATGGGAATGAGAGCAGCTCTGCTCTCTCAAACAAAATCAGCCTACGTAGAATATACTAAACGATTAGGCTTCAGTTTTAGCAGAATAAGAAAATATATGGAGCGAGCTGCTATTTTACCTAATTTTACCTGGCTTCCCATGGCATTCTCAGGTCTCATCAGTCAAACTTTGCTGGTAGAGGTAGTTTTCGGATATCCAGGAGTTGGCTCAACGATGTTTTCTGCTGCATACACCCTGGATTACCCCCTTCTCGAGGCTTCATTCTTAATAATAATGTTGGTAGTGTTAGTTGGGAATCTTATCTGTGATATAATATATGGGTTAATAGACCCAACGATTGGAGCTAGTTACATAAGTGGTGAAGCTGAATGAGAAGGCCAAAAATAACTAAAATCCTGCTGAGAAATAAGAGACTTTTAGTCTGCATATTAATTATTTTAGGCTTTGCTATATTAGGGGCTATAGGCCCATTTTTTGTTGCGGATCCACTAAAATCTATCGGTCGCCCTATGGAGCCCCCCTCATGGGATCACCTATTAGGTACAGACATATTTGGTAGAGACCTCTTCTCCTGGTTAGTCCACGGTATTCGCAATTCGCTTATGGTTGGTGTATTAGCGGGCGCTATATCATTATTAATCGCTATAACCTTAGGAGGTCTTAGCGGGTACCTAAGAGGTTTCGTAGGCGAGTCCATTAATTGTATCATAAATATATTCCTAGTAATACCGGTAGTTCCCCTTCTCATAATTCTTTCAACATTATCCACGCAGAGAAGTCACCTTCTTGTCGCTCTCTTCATAGGATGCGTTTCAGCTTGGCCTGGGTCAGCGAGGGCTATAAGGGCGCAAGTCTTAAGTCTGAGGGAAAAAGAATTCGTGAATCTGGCCATAACAACTGGAAAAGGAGATGGAAGCATACTTTTTGGAGAAATTCTGCCAAACATGCTATCTTACATCTTTTTACAGTTTTGTGGAGCTGTTGCACACGCCATGTTATCAGAGGCAGGCATCAGTCTAATAGGACTGGGCCCCGCTAATGTTCCAACATTAGGCCTGATGTTACATCGTGCCATTCAAAACTTAAGCATACTATTAGGAATGTGGTGGTGGTTTATACCTCCAGGAGTAACCCTAGTGATTTTGTCGGGAGCACTATATACAATAAGCATAGTGTATGAAAGTAGCTAAAGAGAGTTCCCTTAAATAAGATACGCATTAAGTTAAGTCTCTGATTTGGAGTCATTTATTTATGTCTGATGTGCATTCTGCGTATGAAGCCGATTGTAACGTCAGTAATCTTCAGGAATGAAAGGAAGCGTTGAGGGGCTTGCTTGGGGTGACAAAGGGAATATGAGCAGTGATTAGCATCTCGAGATCTAGTGGGGTACACCCAGGGATGAGGCGAAGACGCTGGATGCGACTAGGAGGCTCTCAAGATGCGAGTTAAGGTTTACAGGGTTATGGAGTGACCGGATTAAAGGGGCGGAACAATAGTAGGCTTATTAAAGAGCTGAGTAGAAAATAGGAGCAGGGCTGAAGCGTTGAGAAAAGGAACACATGAAGAGGACAACTCCATTTTCTGCCTCATACAGTATGGTGGAGGGAGGCGCATTCTGCCTACGATGGATGCCAGGTCCTGTACTTTCAGGTCCATCTTGAAAGAGAAGGGACCCTGAGGGTATAATCTACACGACTACAGCAGTTACTTGAGACTAGAGGAGGGTCTCTATAGCCATGAGAGGAGTCTACCACAACCATCCAAAATGAGACGAGAAAGCTGGGGAATAAAATCCGCATATTATAACAAACTAGCGCTTTGTGGTTTAATTTAAGTTTTTCTTTGTATGTTTTGGACGTGGCAACTTAAGGTTTTAGCCTTACATTTCTGACAATCTATTATGTTTGGCATTAGGGATATTGTTGAGCGCTTTCACCTATTCGAGAGGGATAGGTTTCCCTTTTTGGGCGTAAGGTTCTTGGTTTAGCCTTCTATGTTCAGATGTCTAGTCTTAGGAGAACTGCCAGAGCATTATCTGAGTTTAGGAGCGTTTCTAAAACGGCTGTTTGGAGGTGGGTTGTTAAGCTTAAGG
>CALIKS010000038.1 GCA_938017985.1 uncultured archaeon
CAGATGGATAAGAGAAAAGCTGAACATCAATATTGATTTTCCGATCATCGCTGACAATACTGGACAAATTGCATCCATGCTCGGAATGATACATCCAAATAAGGGAACCAACACCGTGAGAGCAGTCTTCATAATAGACCCGGAAGCAACAGTCAGAGCAATCTTTTACTACCCACAAGAACTCGGAAGAAACATTGACGAGATACTTAGAGCCGTGAGAGGACTCCAAGTAGCAGATAAATCAAAGGCCGCTCTACCGGCAAACTGGCCAAATAATGAACTAATAGGAGATAAAGTAATCGTGCCGCCAGCAACAGACGAAGCAACTGCAGAAGAACGACTAAAACAATACAAAGGATTTGACTGGCGGTTCGTCTACAAAGAGCCAAGCCAAAGCACCTAAAAATAAATAAAAATCCATCCAGCATTTTTTATGTCATCAATAATTAATTATGTCATAGATTTAATATTATTCTCAAATATAATAATTATGGAGTGCAGCAACGATGAATGACGAGCCAGCCAAAAAACAATAGTGGAAAAGCAACAACCAATAATCAAAAAAGACGCAACAACTACTGGCAAATACCTAAAAAAGGCTAAAAACTGTTAAGCAGTTTTCGACAAAAACACCGATGCTTAACAGCGATGAATCAACGCTTCCTACGACCAGTACGACGAGCAGCAATCAAACCAACCTTACGGCCAGGCGGAGCAGTACGCTTCACAGGCTCAGGACGACCAATCCTCTTATGACTACCACCACCAAACGGATGCCTCGCAGGAACCATCGCAACACCCCTAACACGCGGATAAGGACGATGACGAGCCCTCATCAAGTGATACTTCTTACCCGCCTTAAGCATCGGCTTATCAACACGCCCACCGCCAGCAACAATCCCAACAACCGCCAACCCCTTACTACTAACCTCAGCCAACTTCTTCGATGGAAGCTCAATAATCGTCCTATCACCAAGCTGAGAGACGACAGACGCATAAGCACCAGAAGACCTCACAAGCTTACCACCATCACCAGGAGAATGCTCAACACAAGAGACGAGACCACCCTCAGGAACCTTACCAATCGGCACGATGTTACCAGTAGAGACAGACGCCTCAGCACCAGCCTCGACGACCTGACCCACATAAAGCCCCTGAACAGCCGGCAGATAAAACACCCGTCCATCCATCTCGACCTCAGCCACAGGAACCCCACGACCAGCATCATGAACAATGTCCCGAACAACACCCCTCAGCAAACCCGCAGAACTAATAACACTCGAAGGATAACCAACCACATACCTCCTCTGAAGACTACCAACATACGTCGGAGAACCCCTACCAATCCTCTGAGCCCTAATCCTACGCGGCAAACACCAACACCCCTAAAACACTCCGAGCCTCACAGCAAGGTCAGCGGCCTTAAACTCCGGCCTAAGCTTCACGTACGCCTTCTTCTCACCCCTCGGCGTAATCAACGTATTAACCCTCTCAACCCTAACACCATACAGAGACTCAACTGCCCTCTTCACATCACTCTTCGACGCCTTCAAAGAAACAATAAAAGTCAACTTATTCTCACGCTCAATCAGCGAGACAGCATCCTGCGTAATCACAACCCCAAGAATAACCTCATCAGGACTCATACACCCAACAACCTCCCAACAACCTCAAGAGAAGAAGGAGTAAAGACAACAAGCCTACCCGGATGACCACCAGGAGCCAAATGAAGAACACTCAGCTCCCTAGCCAAGACGACATCAACTCCAGGAACACTCCCAGCAGCCCTCGAGACACCCTCATCACGAGCAACAACGATCAACGGACCAACACGTCTCCTATACCTCCTGCCCCTCCTCTTACCCTTGCCAGCCCTTATCTTCCTCTCCCCACACCTCTCCAACTCGTCGCCAAGGCCAAGAGCCATCAAAAACCTAACCAAGTCCTTCGCCCTAGAGATGCGCTGAACATCATCCTCGACAACGATCGGCACGTCTACCCCATCAGGCAGAAGATGACCCCTCTTCCTCACCCACTCAGGACTAGCAGTAAAAGCAAGCGCAGAAGCCAAAGCAGCCCTCCTCTCCTTCACATTCACATCCTTGTAAATCCTCTTCTCAGGCACCGGCGGATGCGTAGGCCGACCACCAACCGCCGTAGGCACCAATCCACCCGCATTAGACTTACCAGTACCCGTAACCCTCAGCCTAGAGATTCTGGCCATCCCATAACCCGCGCCAAGCGACTCCACAGAGTACTTATGACCCGAGCCCCTCCAAGCACCCTTCGGCTGCAATCCATGAGTAAAGAGCGCATTGAATACCCTACGCACAAGCATAACTCTGAGGGGCGCATTAAAAACACGCGGAAGCATGATCCTACCTCTTTCAGAACCATCAATACCGAGAAGCCTCACACTCTTAGGCTCAGACAACCTAAGCCGAGACAAGATACTCATGATGCAAACACCCTATCTCCATATGTGTATGATATGACTTTTGGAGTAGCGAGATGTCTAGGAGGCTTTGCAGGCATTCTGAGTACCAGTGGTCTCTTTGGAGTACCTGGAACTGAGCCAAACAAGACAATGCATGGAGACCTCAAGACCGTGAAGTGCTTGTACCCGCCGCTTGGAGTTAGTTTAGAACCATCATCAAGCACAGCCATCACTCTCTTATTCAGCTCAGTCCTCCTATGAAATCCCATCTGTCCAGCACGTGGTACAAATCGAGTCACATAGGTAGGCTTCCTCCCACCAATCGCGCCAACAGCTCTACGTGTCTTTCTCTGCTTTCTTGGGAGAATCTTGACGCCGAACCTCTTTACGACTCCCTGAAAGCCATGTCCCTTAGTCACGCCGATAACATCGATGTATGAGCCTGGCGAAAAGACCTCTGAGACATGGATACTCTTGCCCAGCCTAGACATTACGTATTCATACGCTGAGCGAACATCACCAGCGACTTTGACCTCGAGAATGAATGGACGCTTCTGCGAGAGTCCACCTTCATTCGGGAAAGACGCAACGATTGCTCTGACCTCAACGGCCTTTTCAAGATAATTCTCAATCTCTTTTCTACTTAGTCTTGAACCGATGCCTCTAACTCTTCTCAATAATGATTCAGGAATATTCTCAGCATACATTCTGCCCAGCTCGACGAGACTTCCATCCTCGCTTCCCATTAAAGCCACACCTACTATATACATTGGCGGCGCAGCGAGTACAGTTCCAGCTGCCTGAACCTCGGCTCCATGCGTAGGAGAGCCAGGCTGATCATCAATGTAATGCAGAGTAATTGTGCCTGCTTTGTAGGCAATGAATCCCATGAGTCCAGTGGTGCCAGTCTTGCTGGGCCAATACTTCACGCTTGGTAATAGCCTGTCTGCCCTTTTTCTTGGGCTAAATGCGAGTGAGCCATGCCTAGGCGCCGAGAATTTTCTATGCCCCATTCTACATCACTATGCTTAGCTGAGAGCAAAAGTTCTTCCAAAGTTATAAACCTAAGCCCGAGACCACTCTGCATCATGTCCGTGACGTCGTCTCGTAGTAGAATGCATATTCTTAGAAAATATATGATTAAAATGTGGCTTTTTCGTTTAGTTACGTCTTAATAAGTCTTTTCAATAGAAAACTAAATAAAAATGGAGGGGGAGAATTAGTCAGTTGGGGGATATCTCATTAATGTCTGAACCGTCCCAAAAGACTTCAATTGTTAGAATTGTACTTGACGTACTAAAGCCTCACAATCCCAACATTATTGATTTCAGCAGAAATATTGCTCAGGTTAAAGGTATAAGGAGAGTAGACTCATCGGTCATGGAAGTCGATGCAGAAACAGAGACAATCAAGCTAATCATTGATGGAAATGAACTTGACGTCTCAAGAATAGAGGAAATCATTAAGAAGCTGGGAGGAGCTATACATAGTGTGGATGCTGTTGTGGTTGAAAAAATCGAGACTAAGAAATAGCATGTGAATTATGAATGGTAATCGAGAAGCTTCGAAGACACATTAAGTTTATAATGACGTTGTCAGAGACGAGCGGAATAGCTAGACGTTACTTTGCACTTAATGCTTTTGACGGAGCGTTAATCGGTTTAGGTGCTATATTTGGATTTTATATATCTAGGATTAATGATTACAGAGTGGTTTTCTTAACGGTCAGTTTAATTGTTATTGGTTCAGCCATTTCTGGTTTTTCTGGCGCCTTCATATCTGAAAGACTAGAACAAGAGGCTAGGTTGAGGCGATTAGAAGAAGCAATCTTGACAGACCTTAAGGATACTATCCATCATGAAGCTATCTTAACGGGTACTTTAGTTGTTTCAGTAATTAATAGTATCAGCTCATTGATAGGAATCTTTAGTGTCTCTGCGCCATACATACTATCTGCCTATTTTTCTGTCGGTATTGATGTTGGAATAACAGGTTCAATTGTTATTTTTTTAGTTTTGCTTGGAGTATTGGGATACTTTTTTGGAAAAGAATTGAAGTTGGGCACTATAAGGACAGTAGTAAAAATTTTACTAGCGGGCGCAATAGCATTATTTATTTACTTCTTAATAGAATTGATATTTCGCTTTTAAATTAATTAATTCAGACGGAAGAAATACGCCTTCCTCTGTTATTATCCTAGTCACTAGTTCAGGTGGTGTTATGTCGAATGCAAAATTTATTGCCCTAGCATTGCGGAGTGTTATTCTTTTCCCTGCAAAGCATAAGACTTCCTCTTCATTTCTCTCTTCTATGACTATTTCTTCAGGTGTTTTTTCAAAATCTATGGTACTAATTGGAGCTGCTACATAGAATGGAACCTTAAAGTAGTTAGCGGATATTGCTAGAGAGAGTGTACCAATCTTGTTTGTCACATGTCCAGTCCTGGCGAGTATTCTATCTGCTCCAACAATTATGCAGTCGATGATTCCTTTACTTAAGATGAATGAAGCCATGTTGTCAGTTATGATTCTGTAATTTATTCCAGCGGTTTCAAGCTCGTATGCCGTTAGGCGTGCACCTTGTAGTTTAGGTCTTGTTTCTGGCACAATAACTGTTATGTTTTTCCCCATCTCTACTGCTGCTCTAATTACTCCAAGGGCTGTTCCATAACCGACTGTTGCTAGTGCACCGGCATTACAGTAAGTCATAACGACGCACTTGTCTGGTAAAAGTTTTGCTCCATTTTGTCCAATCTTCTTATTTATTTCGACGTCTTCTTTAGCCATTTTTTCCGCTTCTTCAAGTACGGCCTTTGCGATATTATCATTTTTCATGTATGCTTCTTCAGCTACCTTGAGTATCCTGTTAATACCCCAATAAAGATTAACTGCAGTTGGTCTCGTCTTTCTTAATACATCTGCCGCAATCTTTACTCTCTTCAGCATGGCGTCATTATTTTTAAGTGAGGATTTAGCTGCTAGTGCCAATCCATATGCAGCTGCGACGCCTATTGCCGGTGCTCCTCTGACAGTCATATCTTTAATTGCCTTGGCAACATCTAAGTAGGTTCTACATTTAATGTACCTCAGCCTGTGAGGTAAAGCTTTTTGATCTATGAGGTATAATGCACCGTTACGCCAGAAAAGAGTTCTTAGTTCTTTCAATTCAAAATCAGAAGCTTAATAACTATAATTTAAGCTATAAGCCATGCTCTTTTAATATATCTAAGACACAGATTGCTTTCTTGGTGGCTATAGAGTTAAGGATTGCCTCTGCAACTGCCATTGCTCTCGCGCCTTCTAAGCATCCTGGTATTGGTATCTCATTCTTAAGTAAAGTCGTAATGAAATATCTCAACTCATTTTTTAAAGGTTCTGTATTAGGGATTGTCGGTACATATGCTCCCTCAGATTTCTCTATGACGACCTCCCTGCTCAGGAATTCTACATGAATTACTCCTTCAGTCCCAGTGATTCGCAGGTCTCTCTTCTTTCTAGGAGTCAGCCAGTTCGCCTCTAGGATTGCCGACCTCTCATCCTTAAACGTGATTAATGCCTGAATGTAGTCCTCGTTAGAGTGCCTAAGCGAGCCGCCAGCCGCATATACATAAATTGGCTGCAGGCCGAAAAAATGCATGGAGAGGTCAATGTCATGTATCGATGTATCTTTCAACACACCGATATCGCCTATTCTCTCAGGCCATGGACCAATACGTCTACCATAAATGAGGATGGGCCTACCTATTCTTCCAGCATCTAGAAATTCTTTTGCTACTTCTACTGCAGGGTTAAATCGCTCTATAAATCCGACCATGACCCGCCTCCCAGAAGATCTCGCCGAATCTATTATCTCTATGGATTCATTAAGCGTCGATGCTATTGGCTTCTCCACGAGCACATCCTTACCCCGAGCCAACGCCTCTAGACATATTTCTGCATGAGTACTTGATGGCGTACAAATAGTTACGGCATCTATCTCATCATTCTTCAGCAAATCAGAATAATTGTTAAAAACATGGGGAATACCGTACCGCTTAGCGACGTTCTTTGCCCTATCAATGTTTATGTCGCATATAGCCTCCAATGAAACGCTGTCTATCTCTGAGAGCACCCTTGCATGGTTAGCTCCCCAGAACCCAGCCCCTATGACTGCCACCCTAACCGAGTCATTTAACATTTAATTTATTCACCCTCACCCACATAATCGCAAAGATTAATGATCACTGTACCTTCACTCACGCTAGACTTAATAATCTTAGACACATATTTATTTCTGCTCGTAAATACTATTAAATCATATTTTTCAGCAAAAATTTTTAATTTCTTCTCAAGCTCACTTGGCGTCATCCTTGGAACTCGATGAATCATGAACTTTCTAGAGGGAAGTCCCCGAAGGATTTTTAATTCGCGACCTACAACAAGTATGTTAAGCCTATCCCTACCTTTTCTAAGCTGATTTAATCTATTAACAAAATCCATCTCCGCCATCTTAGACATTCTCATTAGAGTCCTTAGAATACCTCGGCCCATCAATAAATTAGACTCGATCCTTTCAATGATTTTTAATGCAGGATGACTATGACTCATTAGTAATGACAGCTCAACTCCCTTACCCAATCCATTTTTTAAAACCTTTTTCGGCGATAATTCAAGTTTCCTCGATAGTAAGAGACACTCTATGGCTGTGATCTCCAATAATATTCTCTTTAGTATCAGACCAATTGCTGCGACCTCAGCCTCTAATAGACCTAAACCATTAACCATTTTTCTCGTACCAATGACCGCGCGAATTATGTGCCAAACATCACGAGTTAATAATCCACCTATAGGCACTCGTCGACCAACTAGCAATGGTAAAGGAAGATAATGAACTGCCTTATCTACCGGAGGCTGAACATGATTCTCTCTGTTTATTACTTCTACTAATTTATTCATAAAACCTGGAAAGGTAAGTCCGACACATATAATGTTAAACTCGTCAGAAAAATTCTTAGCTATCCTTTGAACAAGTCTTAACACGTCATTATCGCTAAAATCCTTGCTCAACCCTGATACGTATGATATAATCAATGTTCCTGAGCGTCCAGCATCCATGTACTTGCTTGACTGAGATAGTCTGCCATTGTTTATCGAATCAATAATGAACCTAACATTCATTGGGCTTAGATTTTTCTCAGCGAAACGCGTTATTCTAGATTCTCCCTTTATGGAATAATGCGTCACTTTGAAATTTCTCTTTAAAAGAGATAGTATAGAAAATATACCAGTCCCATCGATGTCTAATACCTCAACTTCCTTAATCTTCATTTTTCCTCCTCAACAATATGTTGTAAAACCAGTAATATGCGAGCATAGCCCACCAAGCTAACCAAAGCATTAGTAATAATAATGATAATGCTACTCGCAGAATACTTGCCATTAGACTTTCATATGTACCGCTTATCATTGGAAGCACAATAAAAAATATGGCTGCTAGAACAGATATAAATGATGCCCAGATAATGGTTATGAACAAGAACATATATGCAAGGATATTCAAGGATTATAGCACCCCGTCGATTATGTAGGTCAAAACGGCTAATAAGGAAGAATATGTACAAATCGCAGATAAGTAGAGAGAGATTTTGGCCTCGCTTCTCGGCCTATCTGCCGTAAGCATCCTAACCAGTGTTAGTGGCGCATGTGGACTCATAGTTGACGATACTAGGTTGCCTGACAGGGTGACAGGCCTATCCTTCACCTGTTTGCCAGACTTGACTCCCCTCATCGAGACAAGGACGTAGAATTCATTCATTACGTGGGGAAACAACGCAATAATTGCCACCACCTCAAGTTTAGAGGATATGGCAATGCTTGCAATAAGCGCCCCGATTAAGTTGCTACCCGCGTTTCCGCTGAAAACCTTAGCAGGATACCAATTATACCTGAGAAATCCTAGCATTGCGGCTATTACTATTGCGACGAATAATACAGAGTCTATTTTTCCAGTAATCATTGATATTACAGCCAGCGTTAATAGAGGTGGAATGCTCGTGAGTACTAGGGAGCCATTAACGACGTCTAAACTATTCACCGCATTACTCACAACCGTATAGGCAGCAAAGACCAGTAATGGATAGAGTAACGTGATTCTAATCTGCCCTATGAATGGTAGTACAGGTCTAGGATCATAGGCTCCAAGCAAAACTACGGGCAGCCCAGGCAATAATAACAATAGAGGTTTTAGCAATGGGTTCAACTCTCCTCTTACATCTTCGATTAACCCTATTACTGCGGCTATCGCAGGAGCAATCAAGAAAGTAGCAACATGTCCACTCCTAGTTATTAGTATTGTTGCCCCAGCAACTATGAGATAAGTGATGACGATTGCCAGCCCACCTACTCGTGGGACCAATGGATGATTGGGCTTATGAATGTCCCTTCCAAGCAGACCAAATAAATAAGAAAGCCTAATCATTAGTTTAGTTAATAATAGGGAAGAGATAAACGAAATTATGAACAGCACGGTGATAACCATGAGGTATTCCATGCATTATCTCGTCTAGCATTGGCTTAATATATGGTTAATTTTATGAAAATGTAGGGCTTGTTGATACGAATAGTTTCACTAACTAGAGGTGAAGTGTATAGATGAGGATCTGGATAGATATACTTACGCCGAAGCAAGCATTATTTTTCTGGCCAGTCATAGAAAAGCTTCACAATAATGGTTATGAGGTTTTAAGCACTTCTAGACGCTATGAACAATTAGACTGGATATTCAACGTAATCAAAATCGATACAAAATGTGTAGGCGAGTTTGGAGGAGATACACTATTTGGCAAGTTGTTGGCAAGTAGTAAGAGGCAGACTGCTCTCTTAGAACTATTTAGAGAAAAATCGCCGGGAATCGTTCTATCAAGTGGCTCGATTGAGGCATGTAGGATTTCATATGGATTTGGAGTGCGACATATTCTAGTCTCAGATACGCCACACTCACCCGTAAATAAATTATGCGTGCCTCTTTCAGAACTAGTCTTGACTTCCTCCTTCATACCAGCTAAAGAGTGGACAAAGTATGGCATAAAGAGAAGAAATATCTGGATGTATAAGTCCCTCGACCCGGTTGCATGGCTAAGAAGGATAAGTACCTATGAGGATGCGGTAAAAGGTATTGAACTCCCTGAAAACTATGTTTTAGTCAGAACACCTGAGAGTAAGGCTTCATATATTCTTGGAAGAGGATTAGAAGAAACCTTCAAGCTTCTTAATCTTCTTAAAAAAATGCATGAGTATAGTATTGTTATCATGACTCGATATAAGGACGAGGCGGAAATATTTAGGCAGAAATTTCAGTATAAAGATGCAATTTTATTAGACAAACCAGTAATCGCCGCTCCTATCATCAAGAAGGCTAGTCTAATCCTATCTGGCGGTGGGACAATCGCACAAGAAGCAGCACTTCTCGGAAAACCTACTATAATGTATTATCCCGGAAAGCTTCCAGCAGTACATAGATTCTTAGCGAAGATAGGCCTGATCAAGATACTTCCCCCAAATAAAATAGACAGGGTCTTAAGTCTTTCAAGGAGATTAACGGATAAATATGTGAAGAAAGAAATTGAGAAAAAAGCTGAAAGGTTAATGAAAAGTTTTGAGGACCCGGCCGAGTATGTCTATCGGGTTATTAAGTCACTTCTTGACTAATTCATTAAACATCTCTTCCAAGTTTACAAGTTTATCATGGGCATCCCTGATATCCTTTCTGAAGGAGCCATAAATTTTCTTATAGGCCGTTAGGCTTAATTCTCTTTTTTGAAAATCAGTGTAATTCCTAATTAATACCCGTAATGCATCGTTAAGCTTAACGGCAGTGCTGTTTATTTCTCCGACCATCACTTGTAGATCCTCTGTCCTCTCTTCTATTTTACCCAGCATACTTAAAGCATTATCAAAATGTCGACGAATTACATACAGTTTATCAGTTACTGCCTGTGGCTTAATCTCAGCTTCACTAGGCGACAATACATTTTCCAACTCGAGTAATATAGACCTAATTTTCTGAAGCTCAACTACTGCTTTAGAAATTAACTGGCCATCCTTCTGACTTATTATTTTTACTCTGACCTTTTTTCGAGTGGTCTGCACTAATACTGCGCTTACCAGTATGACGGCGAGGCCGCAACCTATAAGCCACTGAGCAATCGAGACCATAATAGACGACTTGACTAAAGATAGAGATAGTGTCTTAGCACTGTAAATATTCAATCCCTGAGTATTCAGAACAGCTAACATTGCGCCTGAATCATCTTGACGATACTCGACAAGATCGTTACTATCTAAATCAGCCTTATATTCAATTGGAAGTAATACTGAAAGAGCTAGCGAGCTGATTGAAGCATTAATTGGCGTAAATGCCAAAACTCTTAATCTATCTTTTTCAATACTCATTACTTCGGGAGACGTACACTTTGCTAGAATAGAGAATGAATATTTCCACGAGTTTTGAAGAGCATATCTTGACTGTTCTAAGTTGATTGTGAGTGTCCTTTTTTCACGGCTCCATGAATAAACGATTTTGCCAAGGTTGTCTTTAACCTCTTTTACCTCAAGTCCTTCAGGCATTCTTAAGACAAGTTGACTTAACTTATTATTCCCAACATTCTTCACCTTCATCGAGATAAGTAAGGATGCTTCAGGAGGTCTATAATTGATGTCTAGACTTTCTATCTGGATTAAAGCAATCCCGCTGGAAATAAATCTAATTCTTACAGGTTCACCCGGCATATTTCCAGAAACAGTAACGTTATTTTTTTCTAATCCCTTCTCTGTCAGTGTCCAGCCAGTCGGCGCTGTGGGATACTTTACATACTCAGTCACAGGCATCAATATATTTACATTAACGTCCTGACCCTCAATGAATGGCTCGGCATTAATGATCAAGTCATAATCGTTTCCACCAGAGTCCGTGACTAATCTTTCATAAATAGTAGTTATTATTACTAGGCTTGAGCTAGGAGTTATTTCATAAATATATATGCCTCCAGACCTTCTGCCAATAAAATTATATTCACCATTCTCCACGCTGAGAGATACTAGTCGATCATGCATCTCTTCAACGATGCCAAATCTGAACTTGCCTCCAGACACACTTATCTTATCAATGACAAATACTAAGCCACCGTTTTCTGGAATAATTATCCTGTCAACGCTAATTACGCTTGCAGAATACGCAGGGTTAATAGTAAGTAATAAAAGCAGGATCAGCACTGATGCAATGTATACCATTCTCAACTTCTTACTCTAATGCTATTATTCTCTAGAATAAAGAGATATTCTACGCTGAATTCTATATATAATCAAAGTATAAAGCTAATTTAGAGAGACAATAACTCAATATGACTCAGCAAGCCTTTCAATAATCTCTATACCGTATGGATACTTTGTCGCCAATTCCTTCATTGTAATTATCTGCCTCTCGATTCTGTCAATCGCCGCCCTTGCTGCTAAGTCAGGCGTCCATCCCTCGCCGATGCCGACGAACTGATACTTATCAGTCTTTAGCCGTGCCCTACAATGTATTAGGTGAGCATCGCCATGCTTTTCTTTATGCTCTTTAAAGTGAAGCGTAAGTACACCATTCTTGACTAGTCTTCCAATCTTATTGACAAATCGTTTTGCCATTTGTGAGACGTGTTCCTTCGAGGATACATCTATCGCTCCTAATTTGTATATTACTTGGATGTCTATGCCTCCTGATGATTGAGACTCCAGCCTCGCTATTGGAACTAGGATATCCATCATTGTGAGTATGCCCACAACTTTTCGATCTTCTATGACTACTAGACTGGAGATGTCGTATCTCTCCATTCTTTCCAATGCTCTCTGTATAGGTTCCCAGGGAAAAGCAGTGTGGACGGGCGTAGTCATTATGTCTTTGACCCTATTGCTAAGAGTCCGGACCTTCTCGCCAACCATGTCTCCAATGCTTGATTTTTCTCTTGGAAGAATTATCTTAGTAATCAAGTCGTGAAGCGTTAAGATACCTCTAAGCTCACCATTCTCGACTACCGGCAATCTGGATACACCGGTGTCACGCATCAGACTCACAGCCTTACCAATAGTGTCATTAGCCTCGATGAGTATGGGTTCCTTTGTCATTACGTCTCTAACTTTTATATTAAGAAGAAATTTGCTGCAAGAATTCACTACCTCTTTAACAGTCACCAGTCCAATCACTTTTTCACCTTCTAAAACTGGAAGAGCCTTCAAATTATTCTCAATCATTAGCCTAGCTGCCTTACATATGTTGTCCTCCGGACCTATTTTAGGAGGCTTTATAACGACCGATGAAGCCTTAACAATAGATACGTTAAGACGAGGCTTCAATAATGTTCTCTCAATTATGACTCCTATGAATCTTTCATTCTGCATCACAACTATGAGCGGCGGATGATGAGACTCAAAAATTCCTTTTACCCTCGTCAAGTTCTCTCCAGCGTCAATAGCTATGAATGAAGTCAGCATAGAATCCCTAACAAGGGGCAACTTAGCCATAACTTACTCTACTGATTAATGATGTATTTGTTAAATTTAAGCTCTTTGGAAAATTTGTTTAAGAATCTCGAGGACCTCTATAGCTTTTATACAAGTTGCTTTAGAAAATAGAAATGAAATGAGTGGCGAACAATTAATATACATAGACGGCGAGCTTGTACCGAAGTCTGAGGCTAAGATCTCAGTCCTTGACCATGGCCTATTGTACGGAGATGGTGTATTTGAAGGAATAAGATGCTACAACGGAGTAGTGTTCAAGCTTAAAGAACACATAGATAGACTCTACAGGTCTGCAAAAGTCATCAAACTCGAAATTCCGATGACTAAAGAAGAGATTATTAGGGCAGTAATCGAGACCTTAAAGGCAAACGGGCTTAAAGAAGCTTATATAAGGCTAATCGTGACGAGAGGAATTGGCGACCTAGGACTCGACCCTAGAAAGTGTTCTAGACCATCAGTAATAATAATTGCTGAAAGGTTAGAGCCTATACTTGGAAAGATCGCTAGGGAGAAAGGCGTAAAGGTCATAGTAAGCTCGGTAAGAAGAGATCCCGTTTATGCGACTAGCCATGAGGTCAAGAGTCTCAATTACCTCAACAGCATACTCGCAAAGCTGGAAGCAATCAATGCAAACGTTGATGACGCAATAATGCTTGATTCAAGAGGATACGTGTCAGAGGCCTCTGCCGCAAATCTCTTCATCGTCAAAGACCAATCACTCATAACTCCACCAGTCACTGCAGGCATACTCCCAGGAATAACTAGGGCATTTGTCATGGAGTTAGCAAGGTCAATGAACATTCCCGTGTTTGAGAGAGACATTACGCTTGTGGAACTCCTTACATCAGATGAAGTCTTCCTGACCGGTACAGGAGCCGAGATAGTGCCTGTAGTCATGATTAATGGAATAAAGATAGGAGACGGTGTCCCTGGAAAAATAACTAAATTACTCATAGAGGAGTTCGATAAGAGAAAAACTCAACCATCAGAAGGAGTACCGATTATTTAGAGAATTGCTTCCAAAAATCTCGCCAATAAAATGGTCAATATTTTTATTCTAAGATTTTTCAAACTAATTAATCAGATAATGTAGAATATTTACAATGCAGCTAAAGATTTATCATAAAGTATGGATAACAGTCATCTTCATATGGATATCAATCTATACTGTCAGGATAACTATGACTCCTGCTCTTCCATTTATAATTTCAGAGTTTAAACTAAATTACAGCGAGGCCGGCCTCGCTGCCTCAATTATTTTTTATACTTATACATCTATGCAGTTTGTGTCCGGTTTTCTCGGCGCTCGCTTTGGAAGAAAGAGACTATTAGTGCTTGGAACCATAATTAATGGAGTTGGCGGATTTTTAACGGCATTTTCAGACAATTATTTTCAGTTATTAGCGGCAAGAATCTTTACTGGTGTTGGTGCTGGTCTAATTTTTAGTAATGATAGAGCAATAGTAGCGTCTTGTACTCCTAGTAGCATGGCTGGAGTCGGCCAGGGCTTATCCTTTTCAGGAACCGGCATAGGCATGACTGCGGGAATTCTCGTAGGAGGCTTAGTCACTGCTCATCTGGGATGGCGATGGTCATTCATCATTTTCTCTATTTTCACAATATTACCTATCTTAATGGCCTCAGCCATAATTTCAGAAGCAAAAAGAGATGAAGAGAGAAACTTCTCTTTAAGTGCTGTCAAACAATTACTACGTGATAGGGATTACTTGGCAATTATATTTGGGGGATTCTTTGTCCAGTATTCATTTTGGGTATTAGCGACCTGGCTTCCAACAATGTTAATCGAGACTGGACAGGCTGACGCTACATTATCATCTGGAATAACGGCCCTCTTAGGCGTCTCTGTACCCGTCGGCCTGATTGTGTTGGGAAAAATAGCAGACATAATGGCTATGAGGGGAAGTGGAAGTAGGCCAATACTGATGTATAGTAGCCTATCTCTTGTCTTAACGATACTAGGCATCACTTTACTAGTAGTACATAAATTACACATATTGCTGCTAATACCACTTTTATTTCTTTCAAGCTTCTTTATCTTCGGAATCGGTGCAGTACAACTTAAAGCAGTCTCAAAAATTACAAGAGATGAGAACATTTTACCAATTGCTTTCGGATATCTAAACGGAGTATCATTCATCGGCCCCATAGTCTCTCCCTACGTAACCGGTGTACTAAGAGACATTACCGGAGATTTTGTCTGGGGGCTGATCTTGGCTTTTCTAACCCCTATAGCCTCACTGGTACTTTTCAGCCTCACTAGTAAAAGAGTTTAATTAGCGTCACGGAATACTGATCGATGAATTTATGATGAATAGAATTGGATGAATGTAAATAGCTAAACCAGCTATTAGTACAACGAGCGTTATCATAGTTGTTAGCATGCTGAGAGGCGCTTCTGATAATTTCTTAGCCTCACCAATCTGGAAGACATACATGAATGTTCTTAAGTAATATCCAGCAGTTAATGCTGTCGCTAATATTGCGACAAATGTGTAAAATAGTTGACCTGCGTCTATTCCACCTTTAAAAATCATCCATTCACTAAAAAAGCCAGCCAATGGTGGTGTACCAGCTATTGATAATCCACCGATTAGAAAGGCCATAGATGTTAAGGGCATCGTACTTAAGAGTCCTCCTAGCTTTCTCAGATCTCTCTCATTCGTAACATGAATTATTGAGCCCGCTGTCATGAAGAGAAGAGACTTTGCTAAGCCATGTGTAAATACATGGAGAATTGAACCTGAATAGCTAATAGCCATGAGTGACGAGAGGCCAAATACTATGTATCCAATCTGGCTGACAGAACTGTATGCGAGAACTCTCTTAATGTCCGTCTGTACCAAGGCCATGAGGCCACCCCAGAATATAGTGATGATTGAGACCAGAATTATTCCGGGACTGATAGTAGAGTATATGTTTGGCATAAAACTGATCAGTAGCCTTGCGAGTGCATACACCCCTGTCTTGATCATAACACCGCTTAGGAGGACGCTTACTGGTGTTGGAGCCTCGGCATGTGCGTCTGGAAGCCAGGTATGAAGCGGGAAAAGAGCCATTTTTACTGCTGCTCCTATAAAGATAAGAATAGCAATGTATGCAAGTTCTGGTCTGTAAATCTTCACAGCAATTGATAAGACATCATACTCCACGCTTCCATAAATTGCGTTGAGCCATGCAATACCTGCAAGTAGAGAGACGGCTCCAACATGAGTCATGGCGAAATACTTGAAACCAATTATCCGAGCGTTTCCTGTACCCCAGTACGCTATCAAGAAGTAGCTCGGTATTAGCATTAATTCCCAAAATATATAGAAGAGGAAAAGGTTGGTTGAGAGGACAACACCAATCATACCTGAAACAAACAGCATTAGTAATGCATAATATGCATCGATGTCATGCTCATGCTCCATGTATCTCCAAGAATAAATACTCGCAAGAAAACCAATCAGTGTAATGAGCAGTAGGAATGGATAAGAGAGCTGATCCAGCCTCAGAGTGAATGTGAGTCCAAGCTGCGGAATCCATTCAAACGATTCTCTAACTTCGCCACCACTATAAACTACTTGGAAATTAAGAATCGTTAAGAGGAAGGACATAAACAGAGCAGCATGAGAAAATATTCCAGACGTTTTCTTTTCAAGTAATCTACCAAATAGGAAGGCGAATGGTGAGAAGATTAGTGGTAAAAATATACTTAGTAAGAGTGTGGGGAGACCAAGCTGGCTACCCATAATTATCAACTTGCATATTGCTAGGGATTATAAATAGATAAGTCATAGAGAACATCGTCACATTAATGTCGCGGAAATGACGTAGTAGGCCTCTTTTAAGCTTCTTACCCGTTTTAAGAATCTGTTAGGTTCTACATGACGATTCCATGGCTGGTCTCTCAGTAAAAACGTCCGGCCCATTGATGATATCTCTAATGCTTGTATAGGCGAGTCATCTATGTAAACATCATAGGGATATTTACTCTTTTTCTCTACAGCCACTATGAGTTTTCTATAATTGATTCTATGCTTTTTTAGCCATTTAATTATAAATGGACTATTCCTGCTAGGTCTTCCCGTAACAATGTCTACGACGCCCAGCTCATTGAGCCTCTCCACGGTCTCTGAGACGTCATGCTCTAGTGGTTGAAGATCTTCCCACCTACTCCAAACCTCGTCAAATATCTCTGAAAATCGCTTCTCATTCAGCCCTATTCGCCGCCAGAAATCCCATTCTGATATGTCTTCATAGCTTAATTTAGGATAATTTGAGGAATTCCATATACTAATCCAAAGGCCCATTGAGTCTGACAATACGCCATCCAGGTCTATAGCTATCAGCATTCCTGTCATTAACAAAGTCTATATGGATATCTATAAAGCATACGCATAACTGCATAATTTTTAGTAGGAATTTGCAGGAGAAGCCTATAATTGGGCGTGGAACCTGGATAGATAAAGTAGCCGCAAGACTAATCGAGAGAGAAAGATCTCTGAATAGAAGTCTATCGCTCATCAGGACTGAAAGCGGCCTAGGAGCCAGCGGAATACCTCACATAGGCAGTATGGCAGATGCGGTCAGGGCTCATGCCGTAACCCTAGCTCTAAGAGAAATGGGATATAACTCCGAACTAATTGCATTCAGCGATGATATGGATGGTCTACGAAAAGTACCGGCCGGCATGCCGGAATGGCTAAATGACTACCTTCTTAAGCCAGTTAGCAGAGTCCCAGACCCCTTCGGAAACTATGAATCATATGCAGACAGAATGAGCAGCATGCTTAAAGAAGCACTCGAGACTGCGGGAATAAAATATACTTTCAAGTCTGGAAGAAAACTTTACTCATCCGGTGAACTAGCAGAAATAATACATAGAATCCTCATAAATGCATCGCTCATAGGCACCAAGATAAAGGAAGTCACAGGACAAGAAAAATTCATGAAAACTCTTCCATACTTTCCAATTTGTAAAAACTGTGGAAGAATCTACACGTCTAAAGCCTATAACTACGACTCATCTACACGTAAGATAACATATAAATGCGTAGGTGTAGATATGAGGGGGAGACTTTTCCAAGGATGTGGATACGTAGGCGAGGCAGATATTACAAAGGATGATGGAAAACTTCCTTGGAAGGTTGAATTTGCTGCTAGATGGAAACTACTTGATATTAGGTTTGAGGCATACGGAAAAGACATAGCGGACTCGGTCAAGATAAATGATTGGGTCTCAAAACATATTTTGAATTATGATCCTCCCCTTCATGTCAGGTACGAAATGTTCTTAGACTCTCTTGGCAGAAAAATTTCGAAGTCTGCTGGTAACGTTTTCACGCCTCAGATGTGGTTTAAATACGCGACTCCTCCCAGCCTAATATTGTTGATTCTTAAGCGTTCTGTCGGCACTCGGCACATTTCTCCACAAACTATTCCTAGACTCATGGATGAGCTGGATTACCTCGAGGACGTGTATTTCGGCAAAATTAAGATAAATAATAAAAAAGAGGAGGCAAAGTTGAAGGGTCTCTTTGAGTATTGTTATAATTTACAGCCTCCCAAATCTTCTGGTATCCATATTCCTTACAGATTACTTATAGAGCTTGCTGAATACTCTCCAACCGAATCTAAGATGGATTACATATTAGCAAAACTCCAAAAATATGGATATAAGATTAACGAAGAAGTAATTAAGAGAGTTACTTTTGCAATAAACTTTGTCAATGACTTCGGAGTAAAGGAGAGGCGGCGAACCATTGTTGAACTCTCAGAAAACGAGAGAAGAGTCATTATTGAAATAATATCTATTCTACGTGAGGCTAAAAATCCTGAGGAAGTACAGACAAGCATATTTAACGCATGTAGAATAAACAATGTTAATCCGCCTGATATGTTTAGGAAATTATATTTAATTCTATTTAATAAACAAAGTGGCCCGAGACTCGGGACATACCTGTTCGACATTGGTTATGAAAAGGCAAAAGAGATTTTTGCGACAGTATTAGGAAATAAATGAAAATTAGCACGAAAATAGCTTTATTAGATACTATGAACAAATACAGTTACACATAAAGCGGTTGAAGAGTGTTTGGAAAGATTAGATAAAATCGGAAACCTAACCCCCCACTCGAGGGGTGTAAATTTAGTCGCTAAGGTCGTATCCAAGTCTGAGCCAAGATCTGTAGGTAGCCAATATGACCAGACAAGGCATCAATTATCAGACCTGCTAATTGCTGACGATACAGGAGCAATCTCGATGGTACTCTGGGACGAGAATATTCCAAAAGTCAATGCCGGAGACACGATTAAGGTCTCTAATGCATTTGTTAAAATATTTAGAGGAAAGATGCAGCTAAATTTAGGTAGATATGGAAAGATAGAAATTTCAGACGAGTCAATAGGCGAGGTAAATACTGAGAATAACTTATCAGAAAAAGAAAGTTTTCGACAGGGTGGATTCAGACGATTCAGCGGTCCAAGAAGAGGCAGGACACAATTCAGGTCTAGGCAAGAAGAATAAACTAATTTAAGGGAATACTAAGACTGCTCTCTATACGGCTCAATCACTAAATAATTATTTTTTTTACCAATAACTTTTACACGTTGATTTTGTTTTACATCTTCTATGGCGATTACTTTGCGATATTCACCAGCAATGATTGCGTAGCCCTCTTTACCTGCCGGTATGTCGTCTACTGCCCTCCCAATCTCTGCTTCAGGAATTAGACTGTACGTCTTCTTCCTAATCATTTTTAGACCCTTATACATAATGAAGCCAAATATAATCCCGCAGCCAGCTGCTACTATCACTATAACATTCAGCAAATGATTCAGCCAGTCCTGTGCGATATAAATAACGCCTGGAGGGGCTCTGACAATGAGCGTTATACCCAACCCGATAAGTATTATTCCACTTATTAATGCAATAACTATCCCTCCAGAATAGAATTCATATAAAACCAACACTGAGCCGAGAATTATTAGAGCCAGTCCAGCCCAATTTAGGTTAAACCCTTGCCCAATCAGTCCTAGGATAATCATTATTCCACCGACAAGCTCAGCTCCAAATCCTGGAGAAGATAGTCCAACAATTAAGACAAGGACGCCGAGAGAAAGCAAAAGACCCGAGACGAGAGGGTCGCTTAAAAATGTTAACAAATGATACCTAATTCCAGGCTCAGCCTTAACTATTTCTACATTTGCGAGATGGAGAGCCTTCTCGCCTCTTATCGTCTTTACCTTCATGCCATTAGCCTTTTGAAAGAGTTCTGAAAAATCTCTCGCAATGATCTCTATGACTCTTCTTTTAAGAGCTTCTTCCGGGCCTAAATTATCATTATGTGTGATGAACCTAGCGGCTTGTGTCTCGTTTCTACCATGAAGTCTAGCAAGAGTATGCATCTTTTCGATTAGGAAGTTAATCAGTTTTGTATCATTGCTAGGTACTCCGTTAACTACAGGTTGCGCGGAGCCTATAATTGTGTAGGGAGCCATCGCCGCTAGGCTAGAAGCCATCAAGATATATGTACCAGCAGACAAGGCTTGTCCACCTTCTGGATAGACATAAACGATGACGGGGGCTTCACTATAAGTTATAGAATCGATTATTTGAAACATCGAGTCGCCTAGACCTCCAAACGTATCTATAGTTATTACTACTGCCTCGAAGCTTCCCGTATCTTCGAGATATGTCTTAACATATTCGGCAACTGAAGGGCCTATGTTTCCCCTAATCTCTATCAGAAGAACCCTGCTAGTTTCTTCCTTCGCTATGGCGGGAACTAGATATAGAGATCCGAAAAAAATGAGTAGTAATCCAGCAAGCAATATTGTAGATTTATTCTTCAACTTTTCTCTTCTTAGTTACGCCTATAGTGGTACCAAGAATAGACCCTAGCATTGACCCCTCAGTCACTATAATGAGATTTTTCTCTCTAGCTATTTCTGTCCATGTCTGGAGCTCTCTAAGACGCATTGCCTGCGGTGAGGCAGCGTAGGCCGTTGCGGCCTCAGCCATTTTTTGCGCCGCTTGGAGTTCTCCTTCTGCCATGATTATTCTACTCCTCCTCTCCCTCTCAGCCTCTGCTTGTTTTGCTATTGCTCTCTGCATACTTTCAGGTATGACTACGTCTTTTATCGCAACTGCAGTAACTTTTATGCCCCAAGGGTCGGTTGCTTCGTCAAGTATAGATTGGAGTCGCTTATTCAATTCATCTCTTTTTGTTAACAGATCATCAAATTCTACCTGTCCGATTACGTCTCTTAATGTTGTCTGGGCTAATAGACTCGCGGCTGTTAAATAGTCTCTAACCCTCATTACGGCGGACAGCGGGTCTTGTACCCTCATATAGACTACTGCATCTACGTCTACCGTGACGTTATCCTTCGTTATTATCCTCTGCTTCGGCACGTCAAAAGTAAGTACTCTCATATCGATAATTCTAGGTGAATCAATTATGGGTATTATTATTACAATTCCCGGCCCCTTTGCTCCTAATAGTCTTCCAAGCCTAAATACGACGATTCTCTCATATTCTTTTACGATTCGGATGGCTGAGCCAAGAATTATCAGTAAGATAATTACGAGAAAAAATAATCCGATGATCTCGCCTAACCCTATCTGAAGAGTTAAAACCATGTCTTACCTATTATTAATATTCTTTTGCTGCTATTATATCTTACTCATGAACATGACGCGGACTTTCCTGTCCCTATTTGCGCACGTGGTTATTGTCATTTGGAGCGGTGTTGAAGTAATACTTGGACACCATATGGATAACCCCAATATAACATCTTTAAGCCGAGTACTAGTATAGGCATTTTTCTAAGGATTTTTAAAGTTTCATAGGGTGCTAAAAACTGAGCAACAACGCTGACACCAATTGCGACACTTTCATCCCATACTCATACGTAGGCGAGTTAATTAGAGAAATAGATAGGCTCGGAATAAAGCCTAACGAAGTAGTAGAAATACTGAAAATCCTTGAGAGAGAAGGGCTATTTAGCCCTAAAGGACAAAAACCCTCTAAACAACTAGAAATAATTCTGGACAATTTTAAGAGAGAAGCTCAACAAAAGTTGAAAAAAGACGAGGAAAGGCTAAAGGAGTTGGCCACTGTGGGCGAAGTCTTCATAAAAACAATATCTAACCCATCTATTTGCAATTCAGCCGACCTAGAGCTACTACTTGAGACAATTAAAAATGCGTCTCGATTAGTAAAAGAAAACGATGACAAAAAAAGCAGTGAAGCAGCCCTGATGAAGATAAGGGAATTACTTGTTCGATTAATGATGCCTACAATTAGGGACATAGTGATACCTAAATGGGCATTCACCGCTCTTGAAAAAAAGCTCATAGATATGCGTGAAAGACTCAGACATAAAGAACTAGAACTAGAGAGAATTAAACGGCTGCTCAAGTCTCGTGGAATTACACTAAGCAAGTTAAGGCTGTATATTGTTACTGGTCTACTTGAAGAGTTTCCAACAGTCCAGTCTGGAAATACTGCTAAACTAGTATGTCCATGGTGCAGTGAGATCAATATCTTATCACTACCCCCTATAGAAATAATAGAAGAGGCGCAAAGAAAACACTGGGTCTTTAGGGCTCACTGTCAGTATTGTTATAAAACAATCGATATAGAGCCCCCAAGGTTATTATCAATGATAGAAGTAAAGAAAAACCACCTACATATAGCAACATAATTACGAATTCTTTCATATAGAGCAGGCTATTTATTAAGCCCTTAACAGTTTAAAGAGGAGATCCATGAAAAGAAACGTATTGAAGTCAAGGCTTAAGAATGGCGAGAACGTAATTGGAACATTCGTATGCATAAACAGTCCGGCAGTAGTCGAGATCTTTGGATATGCGGGATTTGATTTTGTAATAATAGATATGGAGCATGGCCCGTTTAATTTTGAGACAGTTGAAAACATGATTAGAGCTTCTGAGGCCTCTGGCATAACTCCCATCGTCAGAACCCCTTCAAGCGAGGAGACATACATCCTCAGAGCACTAGAATGTGGCGCTGCGGGGGTCCAAGTACCACATGTTGATGATGTTAAAACTGCGAAAAGTGTAATTGAAGCAGCTATGTATTTTCCAAAAGGAATGAGAGGAGTATCTCCATATACGAAGGCCGCCCAATACGCCTCGGTCGATCCAAGAACTCACATGGAGTCATCAAATAGTGAGGTAATGACGATTATACATATAGAGAGTCATGAAGGTATTAATAACTTGCCAGAAATGCTTGATGAAGCCCCAGTAGATGTAGTCTTTTTGGGACCATATGACCTTTCACAATCGCTTGGAATACCTGGATTGGTTAATGACCAACGAGTCGCTGAAAACATAATGAGGGGAATAAAAATCTGTAAAGAAAAAGGCGTCTCAGTTGGAACCTTCGCTGAAAGTCCCGAAAATGCAAAAAAGTGGATGTCGATGGGAATTCAATATATAGCATATTCAGTCGATATTGGGATATTTATGCGTGCAGCAAAGCAAATAATTCAAAATTTCAAATAATTTTTTAAGCTGGTTTCTTCCATAGATTTCAGAATATTCAGAAAAATTTATCTTAGACAAAATTATTTAAGTTAAGGCGATGAAGACAGTTTCGAAGGATAAGGGCGTCTTCACATTTAGTAGGTTTCATCCACCCGTCATGCAACTTGATCTAGGAGAAGTTCTACTCTTGGAAACAGAAGACGCAGTTGGCGGGCAAGTCAAAGATGAAAATACGCCGCTTGAAAAACTTGACTGGAATAAGGTCAATAAAGCTACTGGACCAATATACATCAATGGTGTTGAGAGCGGAGATACACTTGTAGTTGATATTCTTGATATCGAGGTTTCATCAACTGGCGTTGTTCTAGTTATTCCTGGCGCTGGAGCACTCGCAAAAAAGGAATTTAGGCCTAGAGCAAAAATAGTCAAGATAAAGGATGGATTTGCTTATTTCGATGGAATTAGACTGCGGGTGAGACCTATGATTGGCACTATAGGTGTCGCTCCAGAGGGGGACGATTATCCTACAGGTGTGCCATATAAGCATGGCGGAAATCTTGACTGTGTGGAGATATGTAAAGGAGCGAGACTATATCTGCCTGTATCCGTAAATGGGGCATTATTTGCAGCTGGAGACTTACATGCTGTCCAGGAGGATGGAGAATTATGCGTCTCTTCGATAGAGGTCGAGGGTAAGATACTCTTAAGATTTGATGTAATAAAAAAAGCAAAGCCTGAATGGCCAATAGTTGAGCACAATGATCATTTTTCAATTCTCGTTGCAGATGAAGACCTAGACAAAGCAGTAGAAATAGCGACGGAAAAAGCAGTAGAGGCCCTAATGAGAGCGAATAAGTGGAGTTTTGAAGAGGCATACATGTTCAGCAGCCTCGGAGTAAGGATAGCGATCAATCAAGCAGTAGATCCTAAAAAAGGCGTAAGAATAATAATACCGAGAGAAATAGTCTCAATTCAGCATTTACTTAGATGATAGAATTAGGTGATATTACAATTTGGTCAATAAGCTGACGGATGAAGAGATAATATCTGAGGCGATAAAAATTGTAAATGAAGCTGAAAAGAAAGGACTCACGCTCAGAATTCTAGGCGCATTAGCCATAAGGATACATTCCAGAGACTCGGAATATCTCCATAAAAAACTAGGCAGACTTGGAGAATATACATACAGCTCTTTTACGGATATAGATTTGATAGGCTATTCATCACAAAGAGCCGGAATCAGAGAGCTCATGGAAAAAGGCCTCTCATTTAATATTTCTAGGCAATTTCTTCTATTATATGGAAAGGATAGACTAGTATATTATCATCCTGACAATCTATACCACGTAGACATCTTCTTCGATAAACTCTCCTTTAGCCACGTAATTCCATTTGGAAAGAAAGGAAATGGCAGACTAGAACTTGACAACCCCACCATAACACCGTCAGACTTACTCTTAGAAAAATTGCAGATACATCAAATAAATGAGAAAGACATCAAAGATATAATAGTACTTTTAAGAAGTCACGAAGTTGAAGAAAATGAGGGAGATAGAATAAGCTTACACCATGTCTCGAGCCTTCTAAGTGATGATTGGGGATTCTGGATGGACGCGACTGAAAATTTAAAGAAGACCATGAAGTACGCAGAAAAATATTTTGAACAATCATTAATTAGTAAAGAAGACCTGACGGACATATTAGAGAAATGCTCAAAAATTTTAGATTATCTAGAGAGATGCCCGAAGACGAAAAACTGGGAAAAGAGAGCAAAAAAAGGTGTAAAAGAAAAATACTGGAAAGACGTAGAGGAACTTTATAGGTAACTTTTAACCCGACGTAAAAATATAATCCTTAACTTTGTTTTTATCGAGTTGGATGAGCACACCTCTTAATATTCCCTCATGATATTCGCTTCCCGGGTTAAAACAAATGGTCCGACCAATCTTAGAGAAGCCTCTACCTTCGTGAACATGTCCGTGAAGCCCGAGCAATGGCTGATATAACTCTATATATTTCCTAACCGTTCTGCTCCCAACAGGAGCCATCATAAGCTGCCCCCCTGGGCCTACCTTTGGTCTCATATCATCATCAAGCTCAGGAGCGGAGTCTATGCCAGAATCAAATGGGGGAACGTGAATATTGTATATAATTTCTGATCCCGTATCAACCTTGCTCATTAGATTAGCCATCTTAAACTCTATTTCCTCCTCAGAAATATCTCTAGGGCATCTCCATGGGGTAATGTTTGAATATCCCAGGCTGATAACTTCTAGTCTGTCTGAGAGCTTGATTACCTTCTCATTTGGATTAATGATTATGTCGGATGCGTTTAGTATTGGGTCAATTACATAACTGTCATCGTTCCCCGGCATGATGAGACACTTCACGTTCTTACCGGCGAGCTTTTTCTCCGCATACTCAATCCATCCCTGAACGGACTCTATTACCAGATTGTTAAAAATTTCGTCCATCTTTGCCCTATCATTTATCATGTTTTCCCAATCCTCCTTGCTTGTTATGTATGGATACGAGCCCGAGGCCTTAATTCTCTGGATATATTTTTCCAGCTCATTCCTATTACTCGTAGAGTAATTTTCTTTACCAAACCTAAATTCATAATGATTTCCATGATTGTAGATAGGTATGATGAATTTTCCTGTAATATCTCCACCTAGTATTATTACCTCGGACTTATAGACATCTACAGTGTTTATGAACTTCTTAAAACACAACTCACTACCATGAATATCCGAAGCAAAAAATATTCTGAGTCTAGTGTTGGACATTTTTCAAGCGCTACTCAGGTGGTAGTTCTTTAAATGAGAGTTCAAGCGGTATTCCCGTCTTGCGGTGATATAGCGATGATAAGAAGTAGATGATGATACCTATTAAGAATAATCCAATGGTGAAAGCTAGTATTGATGGATCGAGCTCGCCCACGAATGCTGGAGAAATGCTCGCATATCCCAAGTAGATTGATAGGATTATTGATATTACTGCAAGTATGTGCAGTATGGGCACCGGGCCTACTTTTGCTCTCACGATTGATGGTGCTCTCTCCCATATGTCTCTCCTCCTAGATGGAAAGAGAAAAGCCGCTATAGAAGTAATTATCTGCATTATCATCCATCCAAAGACTATGTAAGCGAAATACTGCATAAGTGGAGTCCACAACCACAGTGCTTGGAATATTATGGCAACGATTGTTACAAAAATCAAAGCAGCGTAGGGCGTGTGATACTTCATGTCAACGTTTGATAGGAATGTTGGTACGACTCTATCGAATGCCCACGCAAACACGAATCTGACCCCCGCGGCTACATACGTCAGTATGGCGGCTAAAACCATCGCCCCCCATCCAATCATCATTGCGGTGAAGGTGCTCGGGTCGACAGAGTATTGGAATAGCCACATGAAGAATGGCTCTCTGGCCAGTGGGTATTTGTCGCTCCCAACTGCGTACAGGTAGGATATAGCGCCGAGGAATTCTCCACCCATCCCTGCGTACGAGACTTCGTATGCCAGCCAGTCAATGAATCCGAAGAGCAGGACAGCGCCCACTATCGCAAGTATTTGCGACTTCTGAACCTCCTTAATCTCACCCGCAAGGTAGATTGAGAAGTTAAAACCTAGGAAGTTTATGTAGGTGAATGTTAATCCGAGGAGAGTGGCGGTCGTTAAGAATGTGCCCGGATACCCCTCCTTGACGGCTTCACTTATTATCGAGTCATAGGAGACGCCAGTAGCCTTCGTGAAGTTTGCGGCAAATCCGCTTTTGCCGACTATGAGTAGTCCGCCGGCATAAACAACCAGCCCTATTAATACAAGTATGAAGAAGGCCCATAGAACTTTTGTCGTTACTTTTGCCCCTCTCGAAATTATCAGGGCGCAGATCAGATAGAATATCACTGCGAAGATGAATGTAAATTCGTTTGATGACACTGTTGAAGCTAGTTCTGGCATGCCATTAACTTCGAATATGGGGGCCAATGTGTATTGAGTGAACCACGGAATATATGCGCCGGCTACACTCAGAATCACCATGAATAAGAAGAAATTGATGGCGTATCCGAGCGAGGGATGCAGTATTCTGCTTACCCAGATGTAGTCTCCTCCAGCTCTGGGCATAGCAATCGAGAACAATGCGTAAAAGAGCCCTATCACAATGCTTATCGGTATTGCGAGTAGTGCTGTAGCCGGGAGATGGGCACCTGGATAAATTATTGATGCCCAGACGCCGTAGACGAGTATCGCCATGGGTGCCATTACCATAATGTTAAAGATCATTGCGTCAAAGGCTGAGATGTTTCTTATAAGTCCTGAAGCCCTCCTTACATAGACCTCTCCACTCATTTTTTCACCTCTCTACTCATCCGTTTTAGTGAATTTTCAGTAGAATTAATAATATAAAAACTTTATCAGTCTAATAGCATTTCTATTTTGTATGGTAGACCCATCCCTCCATTTTCTCCCATTCCCAGCGATAGTTGGCTGGAATAGCATAGCCATAAACTATGCATCCCCTCCACACAGCATACTGAGGCTCAGGAGATAACCTAACGTTTACGTTCTCCAATCCCTTATCGCGCAGCATGTGCTGGAGCTTTGTCTGCGAGTCAACTGCAATTCCTTTCATAGTCGAAACAGGCCTCCACATGAAGTTACCGCCTGATAATATTATGTGGCTATAGAGATGTGGCTGTAATTCTACAGGGCATCTCTCCACCGCTCTGATTATTGTCTCAGCCATATCTAACATTCCATAGAAAGTAATGTCTCCGACTCTGGTATCTGACGGTCTCGGCATGCCTCTCTTGAAATAGCTCTGAAATATTTCGTGATTAGGATCAAATACATACTCACCTATAAGAAAGCGAGTCCATGAGTACTCCGCCAGGTCGATCTTTATTCTTGTCCCAGGGACTTGGTAAATTGCTCGAACATGTTCGGGATTTCGTTTGGCATAATTAATAGCCTCATCAAGATTTAATGGGAGGAGACCTAAATTTTCCTTAACCCTCCTAACTAGACTCTCCTCTTTTGCCAAGTCGCCGTAACCAGAGTCCTTTAACACTTCTGCAGTAATTGCGTTTGCTTCGCTTCCTCCCCTGTTTAAAGCAACTATCGCGTCCCTTATTGGTGCTCTAGATATTGGCGCAACCTGTGTATTTCCATGACCGCTCTCGACAACAACGCATGATAGTTCCTTATGAGCTATAGCGACAGCTAATGGCTGAGGAATAATGGTAGACGCATGTATAAGTCCAGTTTCTCTAGATATTTCATCATAAATGTTTATTAAATTTTCATACATGTAGCGAGGAGCAATTGCTGATAGTGAAGCAACTATATAGTACCCTTTAAATCCAAAGCCACTTGGTTTAAACTCTTCAAGAGAAAATTTAGTTAGTTCCTTAATCACCCTCCATGCAGTTGGATCACTCTTAGCCACAACTCCATCCCGCATTGGATATATCATCCTTGAAGACAGGTCTGCACCACTTTCAAGAAAATAGGCAACATCTTTTCCGACAACTATATCTTTCTCAACGCCGAGTATCTTTGAAACCATCGATCTTTCAGGGAGATATCCTCGATTCTCAATGACTGCTGGTCTCTCACCCAAAGTTATTGGGCCATACTTATAGTCACTAGTACCATAGTCGCTTCCAAAGACGAATCTACGCTTGTAGTCTTCTTCAAACAATCCAAGTTAAATATTACAAATAGCGATTTAATAAGTTAAGTTTTCTCAGAAAGGATTTCTACCCAGGGATTCTCAGTAAGGAAGGATGGCAGTTTATCCTTATTATGCCTCTTATCTTTACGTCCCTTAAATTCCTGAAGAGAATCTGTTTTAATTACATGTGTCTCTAAACCCTTCGAAGGCTTGGCATAAGTAGCATCGGGATTCTTAATAATAATGTATTCTAATTCTTCTAACCTCCTGCTTAAATCCTCAATCTTGCTGATGGTGGATAATGATTCTTCCACTCTTTCCAGCCTTGACGATAAAGAATCAATCATGGCCTCAAGATGTTCAATTTTATCAATGCTTGTATTTGCTTTTGTCTCGCTTATTATTTTAACTCCGCCGCTAACTAACTCTGTAACTTTATCTTCGCTGTAGACAATGAGTCCAATTTTATGAAGTCTAAACGCATGATCACCGATTCTTGATAATAGACGTAGCGGCAATGCAACGTATGCCACTTTTCCCATAGCTGCATCAAACGCTGATTGAATAACTACTGAAAGTAAATCTCCTCTCCCTGAGTCTTCCTCGACTATGCGGATAACTATCTCTAAACTATCATTGACTAGCCTTACGATATTTTCGGAAAAATCTTTCTCTATGATTTTATATCCTTGACTGGCCATATAGCCGGCAATCCTGTTTACTAGCTCTTTCCTATCTATATGCAACTACTAACGACAAGAATCTCTAAACTACTATAAAAAATTTTTAATAGTGTATTCGTCCCAATATCTTATTAACTTCCTAAAGGAGAGTATCTACACGTGATAACTTTAGAAATTATAGGATACGTAAGAGTAAAGTACTCTGATGAATATGTCAAAGAACATTCAGGAGAGATCGAGGGAGTCGTAGAGGTGCTACCTAGATTTGCAGAAGGACTTGACGGAATAGAGTACTATTCGCATTTATTACTCATCTCATATTTACATAAGCAACTGGATACAAAGAGTGTCTTGAAGGTTAGACCGAAGAGACTTCTAAGAATGGGTTTAAAGCTGGAGGAGTTGCCAGTAATGGGAGTATTCGCTACGGATTCTCCTACTCGTCCTAACCCTGTAGGACTTACACTTGTGAGGCTAATTAAACGCGAAGGAAATTTATTACATGTCTGGGGACTGGACCTCTTCAACGATACACCAATTCTAGATATAAAACCATACTCGAGTAGTTATGTATCTGAAAAATACAGTGTACCGGACTGGGCCAAAAAATTTGATGTCCGATCACCAATTTAGTAAGCATAAAATCCATATTGATTACGAAAATTCGTGCCTGACTATCATGTATATTCCGGTGACGACGAGTAGCGCTCCTATAAAGAATGGCGGTGCGGGTAATTCATTAAAGATCAAGAATGCGAGAAGCGTAGCTGTTATGGGTTCTAAAAGTGCTAGAATAGATGTTTGATATGGCCTGAGAGAATTCATAGAAGAAAAGTGCAAGGTATGACCTATTGCCGTTGGGAGGAGTGATAAACCAATTAAGGGAATAAATTGATTTAATGTTGGTAGAACAAGCTGATTAGCGGTGCCGAAAATTGAAATTACCAATAGAGTTATGCTACCAATGAAATATATAAGTGGCATGATCTGCAATACGTCGCACTTCTCCCTTACTGGCTTTCCAACTATGAGGTAAGCCGCCCAAAAGACAGCCGCCGAGAGGGCCAATAAGTCACCCGCTAATCCAGAGAACGAGAAGCTTAATTCAGTGAGAGAAATTGTAATAATGCCAAACATGCTTAAAATTAGTCCTATCATACTTATGAATAATGGTTTTTTCCTATATAGTAACAAATAAAAAACCATAGTGATTACAGGCGTAGTGTTAACCAATACTGTTGCGTTAATTATAGTAGTCATCTTGACCGCGAGGGTAAATGTTAAAAAATGCAAACCAATCAATGCACCTAAAATAATTATTCTGGGAAAGTAGGATTGAATAAAAATTCTTCTTTCATGTCTATAAAATAAGAAAAGAATGAAAATAATACCAGAAGATATAAACAGTCTGTAAAAACTAATGCTTAATGGATCGATCTCGTTTAAAGATCTAATAAAGATAGCGGCTGTTCCGAAAAATAGACCAGCCATTATTCCCTCAACAAGGCCCATCCTACCCATC
>CALIKS010000039.1 GCA_938017985.1 uncultured archaeon
TACATCGTCAGGGGACTTACGTTTGGAGCGGTGAAAGGATAAAATTCATCTCCTACTCAATTTTTTGTAGCGTTTTAATTCTTTGTTATCTTAGTAATCTTTAAATTTTTTTATTATGTGTTCTGAATTGATGTATCCTCAGTTTGTCATTGAGGCTGTTTATTTCAGTATTATTTCAGTCGTTGTGGTCTTCATCGTTGTGTTCTATATCTTGACGAAGAGGGCGGGGAATCAGAGGGGTTCAGAAGATGCTGTACATGTTCAGGCTAAGGGTATGGAGAGGAGCGAGAAGAACTGGATGCTCTTCTTATTCGCCGTGGCATTGATTGGCAACGTTTTGTTTCTCTCGCCTATTCTTCCATCCATTCGATATGTTCTCTATGAGCCTGAGCCGGCTCTTACGATTACGATTCATGTCAAGAACTATAGATTTTATCTTCCCGAGACTCCGATAAGGATTCCTGCAAATACTCCGGTTGAGTTCGTCGTATTGTCTGACGACTTGGTATATGGTTTCGGAGTCTTTAGGAAGGATGGCTCAATGGTCTTTCAGATGCAGGTCGTTCCTAAGCCATACGTAAATAGAATTGTCTGGGTCTTCGAAGAGCCTGGAACCTACGATGTACGGTCGACTGAGTATAGTGGGCCTCAGCATCCATGGATGTTTGTTCCCGACGCCATAGTGGTTGAGGGTGAGGAGTGATGAATGAGGAGGAGAGAAAGATACTTGCCCTAAGATTCGTCGTAGTCGCGTTAGTCTTTCTTGCACTTGCAGGTATTGAGGGCATATTGATGAGACTCAGAATCCTGAACCTTCTCACGGACTTCTTTGATGAAAGACATTTCTACTCCATGATGACCGCTCATCCATTTGTAGGTATCTATGGATGGGCATACATGGCAGTCATGGGCGCCTTCTACTTCCTTGTTCCCTACATCTTGAATAGAGATATTTACAGCAGGCGTGCTGCATATTCAAGCTTCTGGCTAATGATTCTCGGAATCGTGATTATCTGGACTACTACTTTCATTACTCATTATGCGCCCCTCTATACGCTTTATTGGCCCATTCCTGCTGCGGCTGAGATTGCGGGCTGGCATCCAGCAGCGATACTCTCCTTCGGCGTTGGCGTCTCGTTAGTTTTGGCAGCAGTGCTAGTGTTTTTCTTCAACATGTTCGCGACGATATTTCTCCCAGTGAGGACCCTGACGAATGGAGGAGAGAGAATGGGAGCCCGCTACGTTTTAAAGGAGCTAATATTGACTGCGTTTAATCTTGATAAACTTTTGGCAAGGATTAAAAGAATCCCGCATTACTCCGCCAAGGCTTTTAATTATCCGGTTTTTGTCGTCGCAGTGTTTAGGGGATGTGTCGATACTACTTTGAACGCGTTCGTGATAGGCGGCGTAGGAATACTCCTCGCATTTTTTGGCGCCTATTATCTGTTCTCCGGTGCGTCTCTGAGCCTCTCGTTGATTGACCCATTGGTCTATAAGAATGTCTTCTGGTGGGGACTTGACTTGATTGCTGATGGAAACGTCTTGATATTTACTGCTGGTACTTGGTACCTCATCGTGCCCTTGCTCCTGAATAGGCAGCTCTACGGCGAGCCTGTTGTAAGAGCCGTCATATTGGCAGACCTAGTTGTATCGCTTTTTGTCTGGAATCATCACATGCTGGCAGATACGCCTCAGCCCCTGGCTCTCCAGATACAGGGCCAGATCTTCACTTGGGGGGAATTGATAACGATGGGCCTCACAATGTTTGCCGTTCTTGCAACTATTTGGAGGGCTAGGCCAGTCAAGTATTCAGCGCCACTCAAGTTTGTCTTAGCCTCTATAACCGGATATGCCGTTGGCGGCCTGGCAGGCATAATCCAAGCGAACTATTCCTCGAATCGTTTCTTCCACAATACGCAGTGGGTGATTGGGATACATGGACATATTCAGCTCATTGTTGGGCTCTCCTTAACGATATTCGCTGCTATCTATACATTGTTTCCCCTTCTAACTGGAAAATATCTTAATGAAAGGCTAGCCGATGCTCATCTCTTGTTGATGACGATTGGTGGAGTCGTAATGGGCCTTAGCATGGGCATGGCAGGCACATTAGGCATGCTGAGGAGAATGTTGTACCCAATGGGACTAGGAAATTTCGAGCCATACATGAACGTCGCGACAATAGGGGCGTTAATGATGGCCGCTGGGTTCGCCATATTCCTGATTAACGTCATCAGGACAGTCGGACTAACGACACTCATAAAATTATTCCTGCCTCAAAGATAATTTTTAAGTTGTGCTTATCTGGCTTAGCTTCTCTAGGAGCTCGAGGACGCGTTTTCCATCCTCTGTCAAGACGTACTGCTTTACTCTTCCGTTTCCTTCATCGATCTCCCTGATGAGTCTATAATTGATGAGAAGCTCAATATGTCTATCAATGGCCTTCCAGTCTATTCCAAGCTCGTTTGCCAGCTGCTGCCTATTCATTGGCTTCTCAAGTGTTTGAAGTATTTTCATCCTTGTGACTGAGCCACGCATCTTTACGAGGAGCTTGAAAACTGAGTAGTCAAACATGCTTTTTGACCATATGGACCTCACGATTCCCTTATAGGCGAGGGCCGCTGCGAGTCCGCCCCAAGCAGCTGCAGCAATGTAGGAGGAAGCATTCATCAAGACGATTCTGTTATCGACCGGCGGCTGCGCCTCTGCCCTAAGCGGCGCAGCGGGCTCCCTCATCTCAGTCTCGGATAATGAGTATAGCGCATAGAGCCATGTAGCGGTAGAGACAACTGCTACCAGCAATGCTCCATAGATGAGAATGTTTAGTAGCCTCAATGACTATTGCACCTACCTATCTCTCTGCCCTCAATATCCTTCAGGATATATATTAAGAAATGTCCGATAACTGGCCGCCGCAGAACTCTTCTAAATTCCTGACTATTCTTCTGAGCAGTTCTTTATCATTTTCCTCGAGCTCTGTTAATGGCGGCCTCACTGTCGGCTCAATCTTATGCCCGCTATAGACCATGGCCTGCTTAACAATCGCAGCCGGCCTCCTCGACCTCCGTCTCAACTCGAAGTAGCTACTCATTGCTTGATAGATCTTCCTGGCCTCGTCGACTCTGCGGTCTTTAGCGGCCTCGTAGAGCATCCTCATTATTTTTGGATTAAAGTTCGCCATGCTTGTAAAGACGCCTGGAGAGCCGGCCATGAGTCCATGAAAACAATACGGCTCATTGCCAAGTAGGACGGCGATTCTATCACCGAGACGAGTCAGCCTAAACATGAACTCGGCCATATCGGTCGTTGAGTCCTTCATCCCAACAATGCTTGGAATCTTCTCAATCATCATCTCCAAGTCAGGCGTAGGTATCTCATAACCGACAGCGTCTGGAAAATTGTAAACAATTATTCCCAAATCAGTAGAATGAGCCACTAATTCAAAGTGCCGAAGAACACCGAGAAAATTATACCTCGAGTAAAATGCTGGAAGAACTAAAAGTCCATCTGCACCCAAATCCTCGGCCATCCTTGCCCTCCTAGCAGCGACTATGCTGGAAGTGCTTGACACTCCCGCAATGACTGGAATCTTACCATTAACCTCGTCCACCGTTATCTCGATAATTTTACTGACCTCCTCATCCGTAAGGGAGTTCCACTCACCCATCGACCCGCAGGGAACAACCGCGTCAACGCCACCCTCAAGCAGGAAACTAGCAACCATCCTCACCCCATCCTCGTCGAGGGACAAATCCCTTTTGAAAGGCGTTACACTCACCGCCATGAGCCCACTAAGAAGATTTCTCAACCTGTTCTTACTCATATCTAACAAATATTTATGATAACTACATCATAAAAACTTTGAATCACTGAGAAGCAACGTTCTTTCTCAGTCTTATTATTGCCTCACCATTAGGTCCCGCCTCTCTCATCAATAATTCTCTAAGCGCTGACTGAACAATCTCGCTCCTACTGTGGTAAAGCTTTTCACTTACAAGCAGGTTCATCAACTCGATGTACTGCTTGGGAATACTAACCGTAATCCTAACCATACCTGATGAATTACTCTTTCCACGCTTCATTAATTATCCTCCTACTCTTCCTCGCCGTTATATGTTGAGTCATCATGATAATAATTGTTTACTTCGTAATTCTCAGCGCAGCCATTATCGGACTCTAAGACATCTGCAAGGGTCTCCTGAACGGCTACACCACCAAGACGCGCAGCATCTACTCTAAACTCAATCCAAGCAGGCTCGTATGGCATTGAAGGAATAATTAAGTGAAAACTACCCTCACGTCCACGGACCTTACCAATACCAATCACGACGTCGAGAAAGGCATAGCCAATACCTGTCTTCGAGAAGAACCTACGAGTATGATTGATAAAGCCGCTTAGTCCAGCCACTCTCTTCCCAATCTCTTCCTTTATCTCGCTGCTGAGAAGCGACTCCACTTCTCGACTTGCCCACTCGACCCTCAGTCCCTTTACAGATGTCTTCTCTAAGAACCATACCTCCTCAGTCATGCATTATCTGCAAATAAGTCTCACTTTGACTAAAAAATAATTTTCCGGATACGAAGAGTCTCGATTTTTGAGACTGAAACTCAATAAAACTCGAAAAATTTCTACCAAGTAGAATGGGGATAATTGCTGGATTTTTTACCTATTTTCAAGTATGCATATTTTACTTGTTTAAGGATTGGCCAGCCTCTTTCAAAAATTTTAATACTTCACTATCCATCATCACTATGACTTTGCCGTTCTCCTTCTTTTTTATGAGTAAGCCCCTGTCTGCCAGCCTCGTGATGATTCTATGAACCTTCAACTTACTCATGCCTGTCCTGTAGGGAATCTCGCGCTGAAGAATCGTCCCATCAGACTCTATCAAGACCTCGACAACTCTGGCCTCCTCATCAGTCAGTAGCTTCGAGAGCAGCATCTCTAAGTCGCGCCTCTCCTGCCTCGCTGGGAGATAATTTTCACTAGTCTCGGAGGACTGATAAAATATTTGTGAAGTTATGAAGAGCGCGACTCCAGTCAAGATGAATATGAATGCTGGTATCAGTATGGAGGCGCCCTGCCAAGGCGTGGCGGCTGCCAAGAATAATCCCACCAATATTAATGCTATTGAGGGCTTATTCCGAATCCAATGAGCAATAGTCGTGGCTATCTTCACGAGCAATTTTTTTGCATCCTCAACTCTGCTACTCATCATCTACTGATTGATACTGTAGAGGTAGGCATTATATTTTCCGTATAGACATTATTCATGAAAAATTTTTGTGAATACGGCGGCCAGATTTCAGTGCAAATGATTAAGCTTATAGATACTTGAAAAATATTAAATTTACGTAATGCGGCTGAGAAGAGACGCATTGACGAATATTGATTATTCCGAGGCAAAGCAGAGATTACTCATGGCGCTAAAAAACGGATCAATCGATGAATACACACCCATCAGGATGAAAAAAGGCTATAGATATCTTGACGCTGAAAGAATAACATCGCTGAATCCAGTAATTGTTAGGTCGCTGCTTGAAGAACTCGCAGATTTCGGAAAACTCTCAAGAAGAATAGTTCATAACTTAGTAGCTTGTCCAACATGTGGCTCAACAGACCTACAACTACTCTTGACATGTAGCGAGTGCGGCTCAACACGCATAAAACTAGGAATAACCTATCAATGTAGTAATTGTCAAAGCTACTTCTTAAAAGAAGAGATTCAGGAAGAGGAGAGGATTAAGTGTCCTAAATGCGGAGTAGATAGGCCACGCTACGATAAGACAGGCAGTTTCTACGCATGTCTCAACTGTAACTCGATACTCGTACTCCCTGTCTGGCGAGCCCTATGCAGGTCATGTGGACTACTCTTCGACCAAGAAGAAGCTGGGATAGTTGAGCTCTACTCGTACAGTCTGCCCGAAAGTAAGATGCATGAATCCACATATGAGGCGATCTTAAACTACTTCTCAAATGAGTTTAAGAAGGCTGGATTTAGTGCGAGCCGCGAAGACACGTTAAAGGGACTCTCAGGAGTGCTGCACCGCTTCTCACTTATCGTAAAGGACAACGGCGACGAAAAGACTAAGCTAGTCATTGATATTGCATCAGGGACAAACGAGGTGGATGAGCGATACTTATTATCATTCATAATAAAAGTCAGAGACGTCAGGGCTGAGAATTCCTTACTCGTCGTGACCTCAAACATAAACAGCAAGGCTGAGAAGCTAGCCCAGAAACAAGGCATCCACATACTAAAAGTTAAGAATAAAACATTACAAAAAAACAAGCTAAAGCCAATACTACATGATTTACTGATAAGGATGACGCTTAAAACAGAGACCTAACATGCAAAGAAATATTAATTCTGGTGTATTAATTTTTTATTACTTTTATATATTTTATATATAAGTTTATATTGTAGATAATTATGGTATAGTCGATGTCAAATAGAAATCTTCTAAAAAGAAGAGAAGCATTAGGTAAGATGGGAAAAATCGGTTTAGCTGTAGGCGTTGCAGCAGCTGCAGCTGCTGCTGGAACAGGCGCTTATTTCCTCTATAAGCCTCCTGAAAAACCTGTAGAAGCACCCACGCCAAAGAAGGAGGTAACGATCACGGTATGGAGCCAGGAGACACCACCCCACAGGGTTGCTAGACAAAAATCAATCATTAAAATGTTTGAGGCAGAGAATCCAGGTATTAAAGTGGAGCTTGTACCCGTCGGATGGGAGGAGGTATATCCTAAAGTTCTCTCATCCATCGCTGCAGGAAACCCGCCAGACATTGAATTTAGCATTCCACCTCTAACATTAGCTGCTTACAACGCTGGTGGAATAGCTGAGGTTGACGATATAGTTGAAGAAATAGACCAAGAGTATAAATTTGGTCCGGCTGAGAAAAGAATGGCGTACTGGGATAAGCATTACTGGGGAGTCCCAATATTTACGCTCGTGATGGGTGTGAATTTAAGAAAAGATATCAGTGAAAAAGTTGGTTATCCAGAAGGGCCAAAGACATGGAGCGAGTACCTTGATTTTAATGAGAAAGTTTCGAAGCTTGAAAAAGATCCCTTAACTGGCGGGCCAATATATGGAAACTTCGTGCCTTCTATTAAACATCTTTACGGCACTGAGATACTTTATACCATAATGGTAAATACTGGAGCTAGAGTAATAGGAGATGATGGAAAGACAGTGGTCTTCAACAGTAGAGAAACAATAAGAGCATTGGAATATTACAAGGAGCTTGCAAAGTATCGACCACCTGGAAGTGCTGACTGGGGCTGGGCAGAGGTTACGGCGCCATGGGAGACCGGCCAATTAGCTAGCATGTACAATTGGTCAGTCTTTATAACGTTCGCCGCTAGAGACATGCCTCATATAGCGAAGATGCAGACATATATTGAGAACCCAGTACCAGACTCGCCCCCATCTGTTCGAGGCAGCGTCACTTATCCCTACGCAGCATGGATTAGCAGAAAAGCTGTTGAAGAAGGCAAAAAAGAAGCGTGCAAGAAATTCCTGAAATTTATACTAAGACCAGAAATAAATGGGTATTTATGCAATATGGAGCCTTTCTTCTTCCTACCACCACACGATGCGGGCATAGAATCTGAGGCCTATAAATCTGATCCACTAAATATGGAGTACTGGCACATTGTAGAGACTCTACAAAGGGCTCGTCCATACGGTAAATTGTATGGTTTCGAAGGCCCAGAAACTTGCAAATTCATCGGAGAAATCGAGGGCACCGACTTACTGGCATTGGTTGGACAGAAAGTAGCACTAGGACAAATGACGCCTGAAGAAGCCGCAGCCTGGGGACAAGCAGAAATGGAGAAAATTGCAGAGAAGTATCGGTAAAAAACAGCTATGCGTAACTGGTTAACATTACTAATTTTTTTAGGGCCTGCTTTAAGCTGGGTAATAGGATTAGTAATTTTTCCATTAATACTTGCATTTGCTCTAAGCTTTACAAGTACCACACTTGGCTACAGCCTCATAGGTAATTTTATAGGAACCTACAATTACTTAGAAATTTTCTTCAAAGATCCTAAATTCGGAGCCTCGTTATGGAATAGCCTTATTTGGACTGGAGGAAACTTGGCTCTCACAGCATTAATAAGTCTAGGATCGGCACTATTACTAAACGAAGTATTTCCCGGAAAATCAATTCTCCGCACGTTGATTATTCTTCCATGGGCTATACCCAGCGTAGCAACTACTATTTCATGGAGATGGATGTTAATTCCAGAGTTTGGAGTAATTCAACACATCATGACCATATTAGGGCTAGCACCTCACCCAATCGCCTTTTTCGGGCCTGGAAATGCAATGCTTTCAGTCATACTGGTAAATGTTTGGAGGTTCTCACCGTTCGCTACTCTGGTTTTTCTATCCGCCCTCCAATCAATTCCGAAAGAACTTTACGAAGCAGCCGAAATCGACGGAGCAACATCATTAAAAAAATTTACTAATATAACTTTGCCAAATCTGAAATCTGTATTCATAGTAATGACAGTCATTGGAGTATTATTAACTTATGGCTATTTTGATGTTGTTTGGCTGACAACTAGGGGAGGACCAGGCACCGAGACGCTTATACCTCCAGTATATGTGTGGTTATCAGGGTTTTACGAATTTAATCTGGGAAAAGCAGCAGCAATCAGTACAATCACGGCAGCAATAATGCTAGCCTTTGCAATTATTTATCTCAAAATAGCTACTAAAAAATAGACCTATTTTTATATTGATAACATTCCAATAGACTCCAGAAGAATTGATTTAATTTTCAACGAATAATTAAATGAATCTTTAACTTGAGGAACATCAATTGACCAAGGATAAATCTTAAGATACTCATCAACTACTGCGCTAAGTATACTTAAACGCTCATTCATTTCTACTTTATTTTCAATCTGCATTATTTTATCAACCTCATCAATAATAAAATAGTTCAGCTTGTTCCTAAATCTTTCAAATCTTAATTGACAAAGTTCTAACGGGGACTTGTATGTACTAAACTGTTCTTCTAAGTCAAGCAATAAATCCAACGAAGCAATGACTAGCCTAGCAAGTTCACTTTTAGATAGGTATTTTGATCTATAGCTGAACCACTGATGCCATGATGGGTTGGCCAAACCATTATAATAGTCCTTAAAGGATTTAAAGTAGAGCTGATATCCAAATTTTTCAGGATTTAAGTAGGCATATGATCCGGGGTCTAATAATATCATTACTCCTATTTCGGGCTTTATCCATAATGGTCCAGCATAATCTCTCTCCTTATCATTCCTCAACTCACGGTCTAAATGATAAAGCCTAGCGCATAAATGCCATGTTTCTTTAAGCGTATCTAATGTTTCAAAGCCACATCCAACCATGAAGAAAACTGCAACCTTAATATTATTCTCTCTGCATTTCAAAATGGTATCTAACAATTGTCTATTAGTATAGTATCTTCCCTGCTTCCGCCTAACATCCTCGTTACCTGACTCCGGAGATATATTCATTATGATTGATAGACCCATACTTGATACTGCGTCAAGAAACTCTTTATCTATGGGCCAAAATAATTCTATTCCTAATTGTTTAAGATCAATTTTCTCTTTCTTTAACAAATCGAATAGTGACCGCCAATAGCTTCTACCTAAAGTTCTAGGATCCTGAATCAAAAATACAGCATTCACTCCAAGTTCTTTTAGAACCACTATATCTTCGCAAATTTTTTCAGGGCTTCGTGGCGCGGGAGCTATTCGGTTATGAAGTAAGCGGTAGGAATAAGATGAGCCCCCACAATGCCTACAGTGAAGTGTACATCCTCTCGATAATGGCAGTACCCAAGACTTAAGACCTCCAGCACCACTTAGAAGTATATCATTAGGCTCAATTAAATCAACTCTCGAAAAACTATATTTGTCTAATGACGTACAGGGAGACATGATAGGATTAACTTTCACGCTTCCAGTCTCATCTAAATATGTTAAGCTCGGAATATTTCTAAAATATTTTTTATCCCCTTTAGTCTCGATGATTGATGGTAAAATCTCTTCTGCCTCTCCTCTGACTACAGCGTCTATGAATGGAAACTCCCTAACTATCTCTTCGTGAAAAAAAGTTGCTGTTAGTCCACCGAGAATGACAAGTGAGTTTGGATGCTTCTCTTTACAGATCTTGGCTATTTCGATGGATCCATGAGAACTAACACACCAATGTAGGTCAATACCAAAAACATCGGCATCTAATTTTGACAGAAACTCCTCTACATCGTCTTTATTGGTAATCATCCATTCTGCCAAATTTAGTATTTTCACTCTATACCCCATCTCAATAAGATGACTAGCAATACTTAGCATACCTAAGGGAACAGCGATAAAAATAGGTGTATATCGACCCACCGTAACAGCGATTGGGCCCGGAAAAAAAGGCTTTTTACGAAAATCATAAACAGACGGTGGATGTATAAGGATCAGATCGTGCCTCATAACAGCTATTCTAATTGTTTAAGTCTATTCTATAAATTTAAATATTCTATTACAATAATACAAATATAGAACTGAATAATAAAGTTTTTAATCACGAAGCCATATAATTTTCATGAAGATTGATTACACTAGCTGAGGCTTCCTCCCTCATCAGGACAGCGAGAAGTTATCTGACAAGAAAAATGAAGAGCAATGAAGAAATTCCCACCTACTGCGCAGATGCTTATATCAAAAAGGTACTAAGTGAATATGCTCAAACCGTTGAGCCATCAGACTGGAAGGGAATATTCATAATTTTAAAGAGCTATCAACAGGGAGCCACTATCTTAAGAATTGGATATCCAATAGTTAAAATGCCAATAGAAGATGCGGTCAAATTATTATCTCTTAATGCATCACTACGATTATCAAAATCATATAATTCAATAAATCTTAAAGAGCTTATCATTGAGCTTTTTATTCTTCATGAATTTAGAAAAATTATTAATGTTAAACCTACTTCTTATCCGCGATTAATCAATATTAATAAAAATGGTGTATTGATATCGAGGAATTTTTACTATGGCGTATCCTTGCCATATGATTCAAATAATAATATAGATCCTATCGATTTATTGTCTGATTGTTGCTTGAACGCTGGGCTTCCTCCTGACGCTTGGTTAGACATTGATACTGATGTCTATATTTTTGATGTAACGAATTTTAAAGAGCAAAAACCTGAAGGAGATGTTTATAAGAAGTAAAATATTATCAAACTAATGCTTAAATATTGCTAAAATTAACTTGGAATTGACTTGATGAAAAAGAAGATTATCATATTAATTGCGGCAGTATTACTTACTATTTACGTGCTTTTCC
>CALIKS010000040.1 GCA_938017985.1 uncultured archaeon
TCGGCACTCAGCGATGATGTATGCATGACTAGAATCAAGTATTTCATCAAGTGGAGTTCCGTTTTCCATGTAAGAGTGTAACTCTGTGCCTTGGGTCGCATCTGATGTGTCGTAATCCTTAAATTTCTGTGAGGCTTTAAATCGAGCTTTGCACAGCATATTTTCGTAGACTGATGAACCCGACATCTTCGGGACACCCTTCCAAGCTCGCTCGTTTTTTACTATTCCCATCCTGAGATATCCGCCACTTTGTCCATCTTGGGTTTTGGCAATGCCCACTTTGGCAATGCAGGTGGAGTTACAATCCTACGATTTTCTACTGCCACCCACTTTACAGGCAGGTAATAGAGATACCTTCCAATTCCCCACTTAACTGCTGCACGTTTAAATGCATCACTAATTCCACCCTTAACACCCTCGATGTTAGTGTCTCCAGCCCCATCAGACTTGGACACCCAATCATCACCAATTTTTATTGAAAGTGTGCAAAGAAGCCTGCCTGTTTTGGTCTCGTAGTATTCATCAGACCAATTGTCGAAACCGACTACATCATCAAGGCGCTTCATGACATCTCGAGCATCAATGTATGCCAAGGCACTACCTTTTTTTCCGTCCTTGGTCATTTGACCAACACGCCAGTGTACTACCTTTTCCTCAAATGGAGCTTTTAAACCTGCTTGAATACTCATTAGGCTTCCTCCAATTCAGTTAATGCCTCAACATCTTTCTTGAGGACGCGTTTATATCTCGAAAACTTAGTCTTGTAGGATTTAAGGATCCCTTTGTTGACCAAGTGTTTCACACTGCGAAACGAGTCGAAACCTAATTTGGTTGCAGCCTCAGTGAGGCTATAGGTATCACTCAATTTCACTATCCCATTCACTTGTGTATCACTCATTGCGTTACCCTTTTGGCGGTTAATGACACCTCGGTCAATAGATAATTTTAGCAAAGTGCAAAAAAATATAGCAAAGCGATAAAAAAGGTGTAAGAAAGTGTAAATAATGTATTGACTTTAGTAAAAAAAAATTATTTCTAGTAATGCGTAAGATGTTAATTATTGCCCAACCAGGCGAGGAAACCGCTACTATGACAAAACCCGATAAATCAATAGGCATTCGCGTTACTGATGAATGCTACCAAAAAATTCTAGCTATGTGCGAAAAGCTAGGAGGGATCCCAATAAACAATTTCGCACAAAACTCGATTGAGACATGCATTGAAATGCTTGAATCAAAAACATTAACAACCCCGAAGTGGATAGCCGTAGGTCGCTATTCTTTAGAATTTACGAAAGGAGAAAAATTGAAGTGAGATGTATAGAGGTTAAACTAAAAGGAGAAACAAGACGCGTTGAATTTGATCAAGATATTAAGTTTGTAGAATGCGTAGGTCAGAAATTTTTCTGCACTAAAAACTTTTGGATTGGTCTGTTCATAGGAATTTGCACCCCCCTTTTGTATGTTTGGAATCTCCCTACCTACAATACCGTAACCCATAGAACGATATCTGTGCCTGCTATAATTGATATGCAAAAACATGGATTATCGTGGCATCACAAGAATAGCCGTTGGGAGAAAAAAGAAGACAGTCCCGATTTCCCTATACTAGATATTGAATGATTATACTTACCTTAAAAGTATAGTACTTACTTTACCCAAGGAATTGCCTCCTTAAATCCCCCCCCTATAGTCCCCCCCCTTTAATGGTTCCATGCCAACTCGGAAGATGAGTAAATCCGTACGCTTTTACTCATTCTAAAAATACCCAATCGGAACTTTAACGTAGTTTTAACGTAGTTTACACGTAATCCAATGGTCGAACATGGTCGAACATGGTCGAAATTGGTCGAAGTAAATTGTTATATAGGTATAGGCACAGGATATAGACATAGTCATAGATACAGAATCAGATTCAGATATATAAAAATTTGCAAGCGATGGCTAAAGTAGGCCGGCTTTAGCCATCGGCTTGAATGTCAGTATTTATCTAGCCTACAGGTCGAATCTTGAAAAAGTTTACTGCATCTTTTTTCTCGGCTACAGAACTGCAGTAATGTCGGTGAAAAGTTTTATAATTCGAGTGTCCTGTGTACCTCATGGTCTGCTCCATACCCATGGTAAAATATGCATAGGTGCAGAAGGTATGACGCATCGCATCATGGGCAATTCTACCGAAATATCTACGCCTAGCTATACGATAGGCATTGTAGGTGAATTTTTCCCTTATCCCATATTTTTTAACCCATGATATCAGATTATCAGGAAGATCATGAAGTACTCGAGTCGTCCGAAGCTTAGAGTTTGCACCAAGGATATAGAGCTTCTTACCTTGCAAATCTAAATCCTTACTTTCAATTTTCAAGGACTCGTAGGGTCTAACTCCTGCGAAAAGTTGTATGGCTATCCTGCCTTTGAACTTATCGGGCATTTTATCAAGTAGATCCTTAGCTTGGTCAACTGACAGAATATCAATGGGATTCTCATCTTGTAAAACCTCGAGGATCTTAACATTGGTGAACTTTCTTTCGGCACAGAAACCTTGGTCTCCACACCAATTCAGAAAGCCACATACATCATTCCTGTGACCGATTCTTGACCATCTGCCATCGAAACTTTCGGCAAATCGTTTGACATCTTGCCTAGTTATTTGGTCAACAGTTTTACAATCTGTCCAGTTTAGGAAGCTGGTAAGCCTAGTTTTATAGGTCATCAAGCTTGTCTTACGGAGGTTCCTTTGACCGCATGCCTTCATATACATAAGGTATGCATCGACAATGCTCACATTGTCGCATAACCCATTAGCCTCGTGAGGCTTATGAGTGGTGGGAGATGGCAGATTCGAACTGCCGACCTCATGCGTGTCATGCATCTTTGGAACCCCCTTTTTGAATAGGTTCAATAGGGGGAATTTCATTGTGTTACTTAATTATTTTGTTTACAGGTTGTCATTTCCAATGTCAGTATTGGAGAATCAAAATATGAAGGATGAAGATATTCTTAATCAGGTCGAACCAAAACTTAAAGAGTACTATTCCACATTTCTGTTAGTTGGATTTAAAGCTGACACTGGTGAGATTAGTTGCATCGGAGACATGGGTTGTCCTAAGGAGAAATTTAACGAAAATCTTAAGCTGAGACCTTTGCATCGTCAGATAGCTAGAATGATTAAAAGAGAAAATGAGAAAAATCCGTAAAGGCTGGGCATGCTTTGACGAGTTTCCACCAATCTTCGTCAGGCTTTTAGCACGAGAAAAGATTCGTAATAAGAACGGAAAGACTAGTGCAGTCAGAGTTCTCACTGATGAGGAAATAGCTATCAATGCAGGTATGGATGTATTTGATGTTAGATCTATATCTCAAATGCACGACTGGTCTGAGATAAGTGTTGGTGAAGCTAAGAAGTTTTGTCAGGGCTGTAACTTTGATTTATTTGACTGGCAAGTGAGGAATGGTGCTTATGCATTAGCTTCAAACGGAAGCTTTGCATATCTTCGCAGTAGTCCTGATTGGATCAAGAAGTACAAACCAATGTTAATGAGCTTCTTCAATGCCCAGACGAAAAAAATATAGTACTGAGGAATTAGCTACTGCTATGCGCCGTCATGACGGCAACTATGCAGATGCAGCTAGGGAGTTAGGTATGACTGAGGGTAACATGCGTGAGCGTGTCCGAAAGGATCCAAGGGTGAAAAGCATTTGGCAAGTGGCAGGAAACCAAGGGCATGAGCCATCTGATGTTGAACTTATGGTGAGAAAAGATCCTCCGCCCGAACCAGACCACAAAGAGTTTTTAGGAGCATTGAAGGAAAATGGTAAGGAAGAGTTTATGGGGGAACTTGAGACGATGCTCAGGAACCCTGACAACATTGAGAAGTTAAAAGTATTCCAAAACCTTAAGGGTGGCATCGGGCAACTAATGTCGAATGCTTTGGATGTAACTCAGAAGATAGCTATTCGACAGAACATGGCTTTATTCGAAGTTGGGGAGAAGCTTCGTGATGATATTTCTAGTGGGATGCTAGATCCTGAAGAAGAGATATTAAGGACTAAGCTATTTCTTCAGACAACTGAGCAACAGGGGAAATTTTACGACAGGTTACTTCATGGTTTAGACTTAATGATTAAGATGTCAGAAAAGGATAAAGTTAAAGAAAAGAAAAAGCCTGGATTCAGACCTTTGAAGGAGATGCAAAGTGCCGAGGCTAAAGAAGATTGATCCTAAAGCTTTCCTCGATGCCTTTGCCGAGGATGAAGAGGTTGGAGCAGAAGAAAAAATATGGTCTCCTTCTTTGTCGGGATCACAGGATGAGCTTTTCAATTCTACATCGAAGTACATTTTAGCCTATGGAGAAAGAGCTTCGGGTAAGACTTTTGTGTTAGGTGGTCATAAGCTCGTTCGTCACTGCTATGAGAACTTCAATGCCCTAGCACTAATTATTGTAGGAGTTAAGTCACAGGCTACACAAGGTGGGGTTTGGCACAAGCTACAGACAGAGATACTGCCCGAGTGGAAAGAGGGCTTAGGTATAGACTATACAGACGAGAAAATGGATCTACAGAAGGCTCCGTACATTGATGTACAGAATCGATACGGAGGCTGGTCAAGGATTTCGCTTATGTCTGCACCATTTGGAACAATGCTTATTGACCGAATAAAAGGTTTTGAGCCTAGCTATGTCTTTGTAGATGAGCTTACCAACTTAGACTCTCCATCCTATTTCGAGGCTGTTGTGCAACAGCTTGGTCGTAGGCAAGGTATTGAGGGGATCCAACAGTACTGCGCTGCATGCAATCCTGACGGGCCAAGTCACTGGGTATATAAAAGATTCTTCGAAAACCCTCTAGACGATGAAGGTAATTATAATCACGATTACCACGTAGTTCATGTAAAGATAGCAGAGAACGAGAAGAACCTACCTGAGGGTTATTACAAGAGAGTTATGGAAGCAGTATCCAATGACCCTATCGAGGCAAAGAGGATGCTGGAGGGAGAGTGGGTAGATAGACCATCGGGCGACGCTTTATTAGCTCCGTACTTTTCAAAACCTCTTCATGTTAAAGGGGATGCGAAAACAGGAATCGTTCCGAACCCTGATTTTCCTATTATAATTGGATATGATCCAGGCTCAGTGAACAACGCAATGGTGTTCATGCAGTGCCTAATCGGTAAGGAAAAAAGCATGTGGATAGTTTTCGATGAACTAGTCTTTGTTAATCAAAAGATACCTTACACTAAAATCGTTCCATACTTATATCGGAAGATGAAGTATTGGAATGAACGCGTGGGTAAGAAGTTTACCTATGTCCACATCTCAGATAACTCTGCTTTTAATCAATATAGAGCTAAGACAGGATCTTACGATGTGAAAGACTTCGAGGATATATCTAAAGAGAAATGCGAGGTTTTTGATTTGGAGCCTATCCGCATGAAGGCAGCACCGAAATTTCAGGGTTCCGTTGAGGGTAGAGTTAGGCTTCTGATAGCAAAGTTAGTTCAAGAGGAGATTGTCTTTTCTGCACAATGCACAGAGGTAATTAAGAGCGTTAGGCATCTTGCTTCTGAGAAGGGCAAAGATGGCAAATACGATCCTTCCTTAGCCATGAAACCAAAGCGAAGTGTGTACATCCATGCATTCGATGCACTTACCTATCCAATTATGTTTTACGATGTTAAGCCAACCATGCCCACTCCTAATGTTCGCACATCCTCGATAGTAGAAATAAATGCTTGACCTTTTGTAACCCAAAAGATTAAGTAACAATATGGTCGATTTTCAAATTAATGGAAGTGTTACGAGTGAATCATTAGAGAGCTTAGCAGCTATTCACCCAGGTCAAAATGTTACTATTACAGTCACTGCTATTGTAAAGAGCAGTCGTACAATAGATGGAAAAGTGGTTAGCTACGAACTGGGAGATCCTTCGGTAGATATGCCTTTCTCTGTAGACTCAGTAGTTATTAATGCCGAGCCTGAACCAGCCACAACATCAGAGTAAGATGCAAGACTTAGTACAACTTAATATCTCGGATCCTGATGTCTCCGAACTTTTTGAGGGGGTATCTGCTGGGAGTAAAGTAAAGCTTACTTTAGAAGTTACAGTTTCTGAGTTAGATGATGAAAGGTTCATTGCTACTATTGATGAGGTTCATGACGATGTAAGCTCGGAAGACGAACTCGACATGGAGGATGAGGAAGATTACGAGGAGGATGACTCCGAGTATGAGGATGATGAGTACGAGGACGAAGAGGACGAAGAGGAGGAGTATTGATAAGTACTCCCCTGCAAGTCTAATAATCAAAGCTCATTATAACGAAGTTGGAGTAAATAAAGTTTGGAACCGAAATCGTATACAGAGGTTAATAGGATACCTCCGTATCACGGAGGAGGAACTAGTATCTTTACTAAACACAAACATATCTGCCTTCAAGGCAAGCTACCTGAGAGGCTCGGTCACCGGCCCTTGTGCATTACTTCTGACAGTCCTAGAAGCCACTTACATGAATGAGTTCATAAAGGACTCGATTCCCGACATTTTTAATTTCTATGGTACATCCCGACATTCTAAAAGAGACAGGCACGACACAACAGCGCCTTAGGGAGGTTTTTACCTGTAAGAAGTCCGATTCTAAGGACTGGAGGATCAAGGAGAAGTTAACGGACTTGGTTCGCAGTCGTGTCCATGAAGGCATTTACCATTCTTGTAAGAATCACTCCTTGTACCTGGCAGTAGATTTAGCTTGGGATTCTCTCCCAATAAACAAGTTCTCTATACCTTTATTGCAGTATGCACAGGGAAAAATAAACATTCAGCAGTGTGCTACAAAACTTGAGGGCATAGACCCTGAACTCGCGGATCAGTACACTACATACGATGATGAGGGAACCATCAAAGATATTAACTTACTCCGTTTGTACGAGGTGACTGTTAATATCATTAGGTCTTACATTACTCGGCGCGTAGCAGCACAAGTTAGTAGGTTCAGTAATCTATACCCATACCTCAAGTACGATGCTCGAGGCACAGACACTCCCTCTAAGGTTAGGGCAGAAGTATTGTCGCAACGCGTAGAGATGATGACGGAGCAGTTTGGATTCCGTAAGAAGTTCGAGCAAGCCATCAGATCTATGTTTATGTATGGATATGCCATCATGTTTCCTTCCGAGCCATGGACTAGAAAGGTTCAGTGGAGGAAAGATGAGGATGGAGACATTGAAAGCTATGTAGAGAAAGAAGGCATTCACTTTGATTTACCGCACCCGACTAGAACATTTTGGGATAACTCCGAGCCAATCTCTGCCATCAATACAGATCTTGGCCCGAATTGGATCGGATATTGGGATATCGTAAGGTATTCAGATGTTAGAGATGATGCAGCATATTGGAATCTAGACGAAATTGCCTACACCAATAGCTTACATGGCTTAGTCAATGCATACAAAGACTTCTTTGACTACTACTTTGACGGATCTGTTTTAGCCTTCCCCAAGAAGACAGATTGGTTTCCATTCAATAACGACAGGACATCCAATAAAGGTATTTATGCAGGAGAAGACGAAGACAAAGCTATGTTTGTTTCGACTATCTTCATGAGGCTAAATCCTAAGGCAGAGGGGTTAGGGGACTACCCATTTGATTGCTGGCTCAAGCTAGTTGTAGCTAGTGACGAAACAATCATCTACGCAGAATGGATGCCTTCGCTTCCTGCTATTTATGGTGGTATAAATCAGAATGATGATCGTATGGCTAATTGCTCATTTGCTCATGATTTAATGCCATTTCAGGATCAGCTTAATAACATCGTATACTCCATGCTTCATCACATGAAAATCTCGATGTTTAAGATCATGATGATTGACCAAGACGCATTGGATCCAGATGTGCAAGAGTACCTGCAGTCCTCTTTGTCGGAAGATACATTTTATCAGAAGCCCAAAGCAGTATTCTATTCAGGCGCAAGAGCAGCAGACTTAGGTATAGATACGAAGAATATCCTTAATGTGGTAGATGCATCCCAAGAGCTATCTCAAGGGATCAGTATGTCACTAAACTCTCTGTTCCAATTATTAAGCCTTGTTGAAAAGCTCATGATACTTTCTCCACAGGAGTTGGGTCAAGCAGCTGAAAGAGAGATATCTGCTACTGAGGTTAGCGAGATTGCTAATACTACGAATGCTATCTACTCATTTATCTCACAAGGTATAGATGATATGCGCGCTGCAGCGAAGAAGATGATCTACGAACATCTAGTAACCTGCTCCACGACAGAATTTAATGTACCTGTCAAAAAGAGGTTTACCTTGGCTTCTATAACAGAGGCAGGTTTAGAGATAGAGGACACAGGGGATCAGGACGAGAATCCTAAAGGCAGAAATATCATTGGATTACCTAGCAACCTTGTACACGAGTATTTATTTACAGGACGCGATGGATCTGAACGTACTCAAAACTTACAGGCAGCAGGAGCGTTGACTCAGCTATTTCAGCAGATCATGTCAGTTCAGCCTATTGCTGAGTCCTTAGGTAAGGAACGTATGTTTGATATGCTTAATGAGATTTTCAGAATGTCGGGTGCAGGGTATGATTTGAACCTAGAGATGGACGAAGCTGATGAAGCTGAGGATCTCAATATGCAAGACGAACAATTTATTGCAGAACTTAAGCAGAAGATGCCACAGATGGAGCAGATGCTTATGATGATTATGCAGCAAATGCAGGGTGGAGGACAAGGTCAAGGAATGCCACAACCAGGTATGGGAGGCCCGCCACCTGCGCCTGGAATTGAGGGTGGTCAGCCAATGCCTGAGGAACAGCCTGCACCACCAGCAGAGCAACCAGTATAATTTATGAGCGAAGAACAGATTGAGGAACAAGTAGAGGAAACGCCAGCGGTTGACGCTCCTGAAGAGGAGTCTGGTAACCCAATTTTTGATGCCTTATTCAAGGCAGTTGAGGAAGAACCCGAAGAGGAGGAAGTTGAAGAGTATACACCTCCTCAGTCTTTACACGGTGCTTTACATGAGCTTGAGTCAGAAGAGCCTGCTGAGGAAGAACAGCAAGAGCAATCTGAGGAGCAACCTGCAGTTGAGGATCAAGAGGCATCTGCTGGCAGTCCAACCAAGAAGGTTAAAAGAAAAAGAAGGGTAGTAGATCCAGTCTTTGATAAGCCACTTACTAACCCTACTACACCTGCTCCTCAGGATTCAGATGATCTTACTGGTCTAAATGCTGATGAGCGGAAAAGATATGAATTAGCTAAATGGGCATCTGATAATTTAGATGGGTATAAGAATAAGCATAAGAGCTATCTGTCTTTCTTTAGGAAGCATCAGGACTTCCTTAATAAAAAGCTAGCAGACGACCCTGAAGCAGATTTATCACAGGATAGCGAATACAGAAGTTTTCTTGTTCAGAATCAGCCAGCTTTCAACATAGAGGAAGTAAAGGAACAGAAGATAACTATAGAGGCAGAGAAGAAAGCCCTCGATAGACTTCAGCCTGAGCAACAAAAACTAGAACGCCAAATAAAGGCACTTAGGAATGAGCCTATTGCAAAGGAACTCAAAGCTCAGAAGAAGAAGTTGATCTCTGACAATATCCCTAAAGAGGTGATGCAGTTATTTAGATCTAATCCTAACTTTGCAAAAACGCATAGCTTGGAGGCAAAGATTGTAGATAAGGTTTTGGGAGATGCATATTCTATGGTTGAGGCATTCTATGACATTTCTCACGAAATTGTGGATTATGATGAAAACAATCCTGTTCATGTTAAATTGTCCAAGTGGATCGATAATGAGCAAAGCAACTTCATTAACTCTGGGAAAACCAAAAGGGGTGGACGTCTCTTTGTTAGAAGAGAGAGATTCCCAAGTGTTCCTGAAGCTGAAAAATCTAAATACTACACATTTTCTGATGACGATGTGATGAAGCTTTTAGCTGCACGAGCAGGGCAAAGTGTTGATAAACAGATAAAAGGAACCTTAAGAAAGCTTGAGGAATCGGGATTCGTCCGAGGGGGGCAGCAACAATCTACTCCACCATCAGTTCCACAGTCCCAGCCTGCTCCTAGAAGATCCCCATCTCCACGCCCTGGGCCATCAGCACCACAAGCAGATCCTAAAACTGAAAACCCTGTACTATCCCTTTTGGGACTATAGGTCGATCTTTTGGTAATCAATTAACAGCCATAATCTACTGTGGTTGTTATAAAATTTACCAAAAAATAGTTAGTTCAGCTTTTTGTGTGAAAGTTACGCTATTCTGAATGTAACCAAATTAACTTAGTTACAAATTCATTATGGCAAACGAAATATCAAATTCAGGACAATTTACTACATCGGGTTATCAGAACACTCAGATGTCAGCACCGACTGCATCTAGTGCTAGTTCTTTAATTCCAGGTGGTGGATCAGGTTACGAGGCACTTCCTCGCATTATCAAAGTAGATAGCTCAACAGGCTGCACTCTTACAAAAGCACACGTTAAGGGATTAACCCCTGGTGAGTTCGAAGCTTTAGGTAACAAGGAGGTAGATTTGGCTCGAGTTATTGCATCTGCTGCCGAGGCAAAAACTCTCGGTGTAGAAGAGCGTGGCTTAGCAACTTTGCTTACTTCCTCCGTCCAGAATATTAAGCCTTTAATCAATAAGCAGAATATCGCAGAACAGTCGATTATTCTTCCTTATGTTCAGCGCCGTCAACGTTCAGTTATCAATGCTAACTACTTTGCTATTGAAGCTGGTGTCGCAGCAGTTGCAGGAGATGCATATGATGCTTCCTTCTCCAATCAGTCTGGTGACTACAAGGTAACCGTTAACTTGGGTGGCTCTGACTGGGTAACCCCTCTTCAGAACATCGAGCGTTACTTCCTTCCAGGTGGTTATGTTATTGTTAACCACTGGACTGCAGCAGGTGCTGTACAAGAATCTCAGTTCATGATCGTTGGAGCTGCTAATGCAGATGCAGGTAGCATTGCCAAAGCAACTGTTGTTCTTCGTCCATCTGGTAAAGACATTCCTGCATCAGCAGCATTCTCTACACTCCCAGCTGGCGTACAAGCTAAATGGCAGCCTACTACTGGTATTCTTCAAACGATTGCCAACAATGTGAACGACTATGAGTCATGGTGTCGTAACCAACCAACCGATCTGAGCGTACGTCTCTTGGTCAACTGGTTGCAAACCACTCGTGAATCTCGTGAGGTTAATGACTCCTACAAAAAGACTCTTGAGTCTATTATGTCAGGTAAAGTTAATCCTTACCTTTCATCCATGGTCTATCAGCCTCTTGCCGAGCAAAACAAAATTGCTTCCAAGATCAGTCAAGACCAGTGGACACGTTCCGTATGGTATAACCAAGCCATTAACGATGCTCAGAAACCTGAGACTTACATGAATCTTCCTGCGGTTACTGACCCAGAAGACACCAATTGTACACTCGAGTACAAAGCCAATGCGCTTGGTATTAAGTCTCTGCTTCGTGAAGGTAATCGGATTAAGGACAATGGTGGCAACGCTCTTGACCTCGATTCTCTCTTCTCCGACTTGTACTTCCTTAAACGGAATCGTGAACAAGATGGTGACACTATCTCCACCATCGACGTCATGACTGACCGTTTGACTGCAGTCAAGATCTTCGAAGCTTTCAATTCTTACTACAAGCTTCGTTACGGTTGGGAAACTCAGCGTAATGCCAACATCAATCAAACGATTGAGCATAACGGCATCATTCTTTTCAACTACAACGTTTACGACATCCCTGATGTTGGAGTTCAATTGGCAGTCTTCCACGACCCAATGTTCGATGACTTCTTGAATGTAAGCTCTGGGAAAAAGTATCTTCTCAATGGCACTCGTTCTGGTGACGATGTGTTCAGTGGAGATGATGCAGGATTCTCCCAGGCTACAAGTCGCATGTTGTGGCTCGTTGACTGGTCTGACGTAAAGATCGGTATTGCTGGAACCAATAGCATTACTCGCACTCAGCCTCATCCCGAAGTTGATCGCTTGTACAGCTGTCGCATGGACTCCGTAAAACGCACATTCAACCTGCGTTCTACTAAATGGACTACCATGATGGATCGTCCTCACCGTCACCTCATCATCGAGAATATCTCCGATGAGGTTCAGTTCAGCATCGGTGGAACGACCCACAAGTTCTAAGCGCTAAGCCTCTCACATCTCACATCACTCATGACGGTCGGGAGGCACTGCGTATGCGGAGCCTCCCGATCTATTTTACAAAGATATGAAGTTACATTTCGAAAACGCAGATATTAAGTATGATGGGTTCGACAGTTTTGTTAGAGTTCAAGTTGGTGCTTCTTGGGAGGGTATTGCAGAGGTAGACGACAAGCTTGGTGGTGACCTAGTTAAAATTCCTGGCGTAAGCGAGCTATCTGATTCCGATTGGGATTGGTATAAAAAAAAATCCGTAGAGGATCCAGTAGCCTACCGCCAGTTCGGAGTAATCAAGCAGGACTCAACGCAAAACCCAAATGCCGTGTATGCTCAGGAAGCTGGAAGTCCTACGGATACTCCTACTTCGGGTGAGAAGGAAATTATTGAGGTAGAAGTCGAGGACGTAACTCCACCTACTGCCGAAGAGGAACCACCTACTCCGAAAAGGAAAGGTAAGAAGTAATGGATCAGCACACTGCAGTCGGGACATTCGGCTGGGTTTGCTCTTGGGGTCTAGCTGAATTGCATCTAGTTGCTGCTAGCGCTGCAGCAGTACTCACATGCGTGTACATGGTGCTGGCGATTAGATCTAAACTGAAGGATAGTAGTAAATGAACACAATATCATTAGATTCAGTAGGCAGAGAAAAGATCTCAGGATCTTCCCTAAACAAGCCAATAGCTGTAAATAATGGAAGGCTAGTGACATTTGAGCATGCATCCTTCACAGGTGTGTTTCAGGCTTCTACAGGCAACCTGCCTTCTATTTCAGCAAAGTCATTTAGACTTACAAACTCATCGGGATCTAATATCACAGTTGGACAAAAACAGATATTTTTCTCTAAACAGTTTGATGCTGATTTAGACGGAATGGCAGTTGATTCTCCAAGTCTATCTCTATCGACAGAGTCTGAACCTACGCCACTTGGTCAAAGTGAAGTAATGAAGTTGGCACATAATGCTGATACTGCTGCTTATCACACGGTAGAGTCAGCAGGGCTAGACGGAGTCATCTTTAGGTGCTACTTTAAAATTGAAAGTTTATCAGCACAAGTTCAGCCACTTGGTATTTATTCTGAATTTAACAGCATAGATATAAATCATCCAGCTGCTGCAATACGAGTGAACCCAGACTTAACTGTATCAGCTAGGGCAGGATATGTTGACACAGATATATCTAGCTCGCCTGTTGCTTTAAATGTATGGCACAGAGCATCCTTGGCTATCGATGGTACTAACTTCACTGCTACTGTTGAAAAGTGGACAGGATCTTCCTACGCATCAATAGCAAGCAGTGATACTATATCATCAGTTGGTAATGCTCTATTGTCAGAGGTAGCAGGTCAGGCTTCTTATGTTATAGCTGTTGCTTCTGAGGGTGAAGCAGTTCAGTACGTGGATGGAATAGAAGGATATGTTTCCACAGGTGGAAGAGAAACAATACTGAATGGAGAAACCAAGGATTACTTCTGCCAGACAAGCCTAGATGAATTTGATGTTTCTGGTGCTTGCAGTGGTTATTATAGGAGGTAACCCATGGCTACTGAGGTAGGGGATAATGTTCAGGTCAAGGCGAACCTGGCTTTCATGGCCAAGGTTATCGCTATTGTCGGGACTGCAGTATGGGGGTACTCCGTCATCTGGAATAAGATCACTACCTTGGATAATGGATTGGATAGAGTTCAACACGAAGG
>CALIKS010000041.1 GCA_938017985.1 uncultured archaeon
GAATCGCATAATGGGTAAGGTTTCCTTATCTATTCCCACTGATCAAAAGGGAAAACTTCAGGAGATTGCTGACACTCTAGGTGTCAGCGTCTCCGCCCTTTTGCGGGACTGGGTGGGCAAGATATTAGATTCAATGGAGGAAAAGTAAAATGCCTGTAGATTACTTAGTATTAAATAATGGCACCAATCCTAAGCCATCTGCTACAAATGCAATAACACTGCGTGAATATGCGGGTGGCCCGATACCTCAACAAGATGCTGAGTATAACACAATAAATACTACAGACAGGATCAATTCCCTTATTGACGAAATTGCCAATGTAAATGCATCAATCAATACTGCTGAGAATAGTTTAGGTGCAAGGCTTACATCTATAGAGAACGGCTCTACTACTTTAAGTATTAATCAAATTAGTGGATTGCAAACTTCCCTTGATGGAAAAGTAGATGACTCACAGGTTCTTACAAATGTTCCATCCGGAGCAAAGTTTACAGACACTGTTTACTCCCTTCCAGTTGCCACAGGTTCTACACTAGGCGGTGTTAAGGAAGGCGGGCACATAAGTATTGATGGTAATGGGTTAATGACTATCAATAGCTCTGGTGCAACTGCCGTAGAGCAAACTTGGAGAGATGTATCAAGCAGTACACAAAGGTTTGGGAATGGTGAACATACATTAAATAAACCATCCTCGGTTCCCAGTTCTGCATCATGGATAACCGCGCGGGTTATTTCTGGTGAGTCTTGGGCATATTGGTGGAATGGGGATGCGTGGGAAAAATTCCATACTGGGGCTAATAATGGTCACTGGGATAGTTATTACACTTTTCCGCTAATTGAGACTTGGCGGAATGGAGCAAGATTAAATGCAGGAACATTTAAAATTCTCGTAAATCAAGCACCCGGAGATGATAAGGGTTCACACATCGACTTTAAGTGGGTGAGATATAAAGCATGATATCTTTAGTAAAAGAAGATTCTGAACTATTTGAATTATCAGAGGTGCTTTTGGATTTTTATAAACTCATGCCATATAAGCAGGAAACAGATGACCATAAGACTTGTACAAGATTTTGTACAACATGGCGTGGTATGATCGATTCTGGATCAGCTGCGATTTTGGCATTAAAAAAGTTAGACAAAATTATTGGTGGCATAGGATTAATTTTTTTCCCTGCACTTGAAGATGGTGAGATGACATGCACAGAAGCATTTTGGTATGTGCGTGAGTCAGAGCGTGGTGGTGGATTAAAGTTATTACTTTCAGCTCAGAAGTTCGCAAAAGAAAATGGGGCAAAGCGAATGAACATGATTCATCTATCGCATCTCATGCCAGAAAAATTGAAGAACTTATATAACCGACTGGGCTTTCGCGAAATCGAAACAACATACTTAAAGGAATTGTAAGATGGCAATAGCAACAGGAACGGCAGTAGCATTAGCAGCAGGGGCAACCGCACTTAGTGTAGGGGGTTCCATATATGGCGCTCGGCAGGCAAAGAAGGCGGCACAGGCACAGAATGCAGCTAATGAAAGAATGGCATCAGATGCAAATAAAGCAGAGATGCTACGATACTATGAAAGTCGTGGCGGTGCTATGGGGGCATCAATGGAAGAGCTCATGGCACGACCTGGTCAGGCAAATTATGACCCAGAATTAAGTGTATTCAATGAGGATGGCACTGCAAAGCGTAGTGCTATTATGCCACTATACTTATCCGGACTAGAGCAGGGAATGGCAGGCAATATCGAGGACAAGTACAATCAGATGCAAGAAATGTACGATCCTCAAAGAATGCAGAATGTTGCCAATGAAATGGCGGGTGCAGAGCAAGGCATGATGGATGCCGTCAATGATTTGTATTCAGGTCAGGAATTTCGTGATAATCAAAATTATCTCAATAATATTCAAGACACTAGGCTTAGCGGATTGGATAACATTCTTAGTGCCAGAATGGGTGCTAATCAGGGAATCGCAGATGCGCGAATGCAGAATGTCGATGGGTTGGCGCAGGCGAGGGAAGATGCGTCTCTTGCACAGGCACAGGTAATTTTAAACGAGGCACAAAGAAATGCAGCACGGCAGGACTTTACTGGACGAAGTGGAATAGTTGGAAATTCAGGAAATGCACAAGCTAATGCATTGCAGGCACTCATGACAGGGTATGGGAATGCGGCAACTAATGCAGCAAAGGGAAGACTGGCAACCGCAAGAGATAGAGGTCAGGCAAATGTCCTAAATGCTATGGATTCCGGAAAGGCTACAGAGGCAGACGCACTTGCGCGTGCTCAAGCTAGGGAAAAAGCCGCAGGTGAGGCATATAATTTATACAAGAGTGATTTATCTCAAAGAAAACAAAACCAAGCAGGTAGTGTAATTAGCGGAGTCGCAACTAATCAACAGACTGCACAGAACGCAATGATGCTACCCGAAATGGCTACATCCAAAGCACTTAATGCGGGTGGTTTCCAGTTAGGGCAAGGCAGGATGCCAGAGTATAATGTAGCGGCTAGAGTGCCTGTACCCGCAGGACCTAATCCATTTTCTATAGCTGGTGACGCTATTAAGACAGGACTTGGATTTGCCACCATGATGGGTGGAGGAGGTGGCGGAGGCGGAAGTGCCATATCCACATTACCTTCCTATGACTATAATAGCCTTACTAGTTCGTACGGCTCTGGAGCACTGGGTGCTGGGTCTGGTAGTTCGTATGATTGGAATAGCATGACGGGCGGAAGCGGAATGAATCTAGGATACTGAGGAAATTGTTATGGCAAAAGTATTAGGAGAATCAGGAAATCAGTTATTTGCTCAGATGCAAATGCAGGAGCAAAAGCAACAGGAAGCAAAAAGAAAAGCAAATAGGCAACAGGCCATAGCGGATAGCGAGTTGATGCTTAAAGCTGCATCTAATCCAGATGTTAAAAATGGTGAGTTTCTGAGCAGGTTTGCGTTTGCTAATAAACTGATGGGTGACCAGCCATTAGTTGGGGATATCATGTCCGGAGTTGGTACCTATATGACTGCTAATGCATTTGATGACATTAGGGAGGCAGAAAAAGGAAAAGCAGAACGAAAGGAAGAATTTGATAAATCTGCATTGTCCAAGCTATTGGGCAGAGACCTTACGCTTTCTGAATCTGCCCTAGTAAAAGATGGTAGGTCGGATGATGTACTTGAGCTAAATGATAAACTTATAATGCGTAAGGAATTAGATGAGGATAGGGCGCAAGTAAAGTTGGAGAGAGACAGGCTCAATGAGGAGTATGAGCGAGGTGAGGCTTCTAGAGAGGCGTTAACTGAAACACTCCTTAAGAATTTTGATTACGAGAAGTATGGGATTTCCAAGGAAATGATTATGTCAAATCCTGATGTAGCACTTCCTTTGTTCTCCAACAAAATCAAACAGGATATGAACGAGGAGCAGGTCAATGAGCTCTTTACAGCTGTTGGGGGCACAATGAAAGATATGGGTTTTACTAAAGAGTTATTGATTGCCCAACAGCAAGGGTTAATCACACCACAAATGATGGGGGTGATGGCACTGCAAAATAAAATTCCATACATGCAACAAGATTATCATGAGGCTATGGATGATTTACTTGATGCTTATGACTCGCTTGGTCAAGCCCAGCTCACTGCTAAAGAGCAGTTAGATAAAACTTTAATTACTGATATAGAGGCTAGGAAATTTTGGGAAAATAATAAAGGTGATGAGAACGATTTAGAGTGGGGCGAGATATCAGACCAAGAGCAAGAAGATGCAAGGAGTGCCGCACTTAATGCAAAGATGAGCGATGAAAACTTTGCTAAGCAGTACGACATGGCAGTGCAGGGAGCATTGCAGTCGCAACTCAAAGTGATACAGACCCTAGAGCAACGAGTTAAAAATTTCCAAACTGCAAATCCAGCGTTAATTAATCCTATAAGAATTACGCCAGCAAGAGAGCAAGGCTTACTGCAGTTAGTAAAAGAAGAAGATATTAATGGAGTAACATACCAAACGACTACTGGAAACTTGTACATCACCGATCTAACATCACCTACTGGAAAAAGAGAGTTAACCGAGCAGGAGTTAGCAAGGTACAATCGCAGGCAAGGCAGAGGTTCACTTCAGCAACTTACAGACCCAGGAACTAGTACAATTACGGACAATCTTCCCACCAATGTAGAGGTTAATGATGTTGCGGAAGCATCAGATGAAGCACCCACTGACATAAGGAAGTCCATAAACGAAAAGGCAAGAAGGTATGAATCCCT
>CALIKS010000042.1 GCA_938017985.1 uncultured archaeon
AAGCACCATGCATGCTCAATAAGCATAACGAGCCATGCGATTCGAGAGTAACATCTCTACAATGCATGGTTTACTCAATCCTGATTGAGTCTTCTACAAATAAATAGGAATCTGAAACCCATTTGACTCAACGGCATAGGTGCATGGTATTGATTGGGCAATTCCTTGTAGCATTTAGAGAGACGCTAGAGGCTGCATTAATAATCGCATTAATACTCTCCTATCTAGTAAGAAGTGGACGACGTAGTTATTCGCGATACGTATGGCTGGGCGTAGCCTCAGCAATAACTGTGAGTCTAGTACTAGGGATGCTGGTCTGGTATATTTACGGCGTCCTTCCAACAACTATTAAGCTGCTTTTCGAGTCATTGACTGCGTTTATCGCCGTTCTCGTCTTATCGACAGTGATTTATTGGATGGCAGTCAAAGGCAGAGATATAGGTATGGCTATAGAGAGACGCACAGAAGTCGCAGCCTCGCGTGCTGATACCATTGGCTTACTTTCATTGGGTTTTATCGTCGTCTTTCGGGAGGGCGCTGAGACTATTCTCTTCCTCACGCCTTTCTTTCTTGCCGATGCCTCAATGACTCTTATTGGAGCGTTTCTTGGAATGTTCGCAGCACTCATATTGTCTTACGGTATCTTTATCGCCGGCATGAAGATTAGCCTGCGGAGGTTCTTCTACTTCACCGGCATACTTCTGATTTTGCTTGCAGGCGGCATAGCGGGGTACGGCACGCATGAACTTATTGAATACTTTGAGGAGAACGGCCTAGACACTGGTTGGCTAGGAGAGCCCGCCTATACGCTGAATATCCCAGTGGATAGTCCTTTTCATCCTAGGGGAGCAGTAGGCTCCATACTCGCAGTGATGATCGGCTACACTAACAGCGCTGAGTGGGCAAGAATAATGGTCCAATCAGCATACCTATTAACAGCGCTACTGCTCTTATCGCATGTTTATAGAAAAAATAATTATAAAATTTTTGAGTAGAGACCTACAGTATTGTGGAGCCGCCATCGATTACAATATTCTGTCCTGTTATGAAGCTTGATTTATCGCTCGCTAAGAAGACGACTAGGTTTGCGACGTCTTCCGGAAGCCCTATCCTGCCTAGGGGTATGCTTCTTACTGTTTGTTCGTAGAGTTCTTTTGTCAATCCTATGGCCTCTGTCCCAGGAGTCTGAATTGGTCCAGGCGAGATGGCATTGACGTTTATTCCATACTGGGCCACCTCTAGGGCCACTGCCTTCGTGAAGCCCACCACGCCTGCCTTGCTCGCAGAGTAGTGAGCAAGATTAGGATAGCCGACCATAGAGCCGGCAATCGAGGCGATGTTTATTGTTTTGCCGCCTCTCTGCTCTATCATTTTTGGCAATACTGCCTTTGTCATGAAGAATGTTCCCTTCAAATTAATGTCCAAGACTCTGTCCCAGTCCTCTTCAGTCATTTGTAAAATGGGCTTGAATGGGTAAATGCCGGCATTGTTGACTAGGATGTCAATCCTTCCGAATTTGGTTATGGCTTCCTTTACGGCTTTCTCCACGTCTTCCGCCTTAGAAACGTCGCATTTAACAGCCAGCCCCTGAACCCCTAGATTCTCTATCTCTTTTAGCACATCAAAGATCTTATCGCTAATATCGATTAAAACGACGTTTGCCCCGTTCTTAGCAAGTGAAAGCGCTATCTCCCTACCGATTCCCTGCCCTGCTCCGGTTACGATGGCAGTCTTGTTTTTTAGCTCACTCATTATTAGTTCACATATCTATACAAAAATATATAATCACATATATATGTTTATATTAATACAATTCGCCACTAAGCATATATTCATAAAACCTCGCGTTTACCAATGCAAAATGTTTTCCTCCACGGATTTTACTCTTTGACTACTTTCCCGCAATTTTCTAAATGAAGCATCCTCACGTTCCACTTTATAGACTCAGGCTGCAGCTCGTTGATCTCGTGGGTTAGAGAACTCGTCTCTGAATACGGGTTTTTCCGTTGTTGACTGACTCAATGTTGAGTGCGGAGCCATCGTCTACCTACTCTACAATCGCGAAGCATGCAGAACACGGTCTTGTGGAAATGAACAAAGCTTATATTTTGTAAAGAGGGAGTGAAACTATGGAGGATGAAAGTAAGAAGGAGCTTAAAATACTTAAAGAGTGTTATAAGTCTGCTGAGCATGAAAACGTAATTTGGGTTTGCGACGGGGCTGCAAACGTGGGTCAAGTGGGTCAAGCAATTGGTGTTTTGCTCACAAACCTAGATAAAGGACGCATGTGCTGTACGACAGCCGTCGCGGCGGGCTCTAAGCCGCATCTAGAGATAGCTGAAAGAGCGAAGAAGAACATAGTAATAAACGGGTGCGCAAACAGATGCGCCTCAAAAGTTTTAGAGAAGGCTGGAAAGAAAATAGATTATGAAATAATCATATCGAAGTATTTGCAAAAAGTTCCAACGCTTGACATCTATATGGGCGATGTAAAGAAGATAGCTCAAATAATAATAGAAGAAGCCAAGCTTTAATCAATACCACTTTTTTATTGACGTTAATAAGCTCAGAACTCGCATCAAAATCCTAGTTGTATACAGACCCTGAAACACCTATTAATTCTGGACGCAAAAAATATTGTCCATATGTCTCAGAGGGAGAATATATTGAAGAATTACCTAAAAAACTATACTGATATAAATAATTAATTATTTCAGAAATATTATATCCATGAAAATGCATAATAATGATGATGGAAATGAATACAGACCCGTTAAAATTTGTGATGGAGATTCAGGAGGGGCAATTCCTCGGCATGGTTGTTAAGCATTTTTTGATAAATTTTCAGAAACTTAACAAGTACAGAAATTACTGAATGACTATCTTCTCGATTCCGTGATGCCTTTTGACGAGCTGCCTAATGAGGTTGATGTTCTTTCCGCCTTTCCCAATCGTCATTCCTTTATCGTTGGGGTCTAACTCGGCGACGGCGATCTTGACGCCCCCATCCTTCTCCAGGACCTTGACCTGCCTCACATTCGCGGGCTTGAGGGCATTCGCAATGAAGGCAGCGGCATCGTCAGAATACTCAATTATCTTTAGACGCTTCTGAAAGATGTTGGAAAGCTCCTTAGCCTTGAGACCCCTCTTGCCTACTGCCTGTCCAAGCTCGCCCCTATCAACCACGAAGACCAGGAGACTCTCATCCTCGATACAGTCCTTCACAGTCGTGCCTGTATATTCCTGGAAAAGAGAAATGTATCGGAGCTCCTTCTCAGTAAACTTAAGCTTCTGGCTACTCAACCATCTCCTCACCTGCAAGGAGCGAGGAGCTCCCCGGGTCAATTATCGCCACAGTCGAGGCTCCGAAGGGCTTACCCAGCGCGAGGCCGACGTCCTTTGAGTCATAATTGGTCTCTACGACCTTTATTCCCCTCATCTTCGCTGCAATCATCATTTCTGTCCTCTTATCAGGTGGGCAGTTACGTGAAAGCACTATGAGTCTCGCCTTTCCTGCGAGGACGGCGAGGTATGACTGCCTGTATCCAAGTATGAATTTTCCAGTCCTCCTAACAATCGAGAGCTCCTTCTTCACGTCCATTACCATCGTCTCACCCACTATTATTACTCTCAGACGCTTCTCTGTTCTTCCTACCGGGATAAAGCATGAGGAGATTAACCATTCCAGTGCCTACTGGGACCTCCTTACCAATCAGTATTCTCTCAACGTTGCCCCGGAGATTATCCATCTCGCCCCTCGCAGCGGCCTCGAGCAGTGTCTGTACACTTATCTCAAACGCGGCTCTCGCCAGTACGCTGCTCTTAAGCCTGACGACGCCGTGTCTACCTACCTGCCTGACCTCGCCGTTAATAGTCATCATGTCTGCGAGCAGCAAGAGATGCCTAATATCCACGTCCAGTCCCTGCTCCCTCAATACTTGCCTCGCCTCTTCCACTATCAACTGCCGAGCAGCCTCTATTCCCAAGACGCTGGCCACCTCGTGTATATCGTTCGTCCTCACTCTCTTAAAGTCGACCTCCGGGACCTCCATTACTTCTCTGAGATTCGAGCCCTCGGTATGAATCACGTATTCATCTCCCTCCTTCCTAACGATGGCTTTCTTAATCCTCTTAATACCCTTAACCCTAGTTGCAAGAATCCTCTCCCTTATCTGTCCCATCTGGAGCTCAACCTCCTCAGGCATCATCAACACCAACTCATTCTCACCACTGATTTTGGCCTTATAATGCTTAAAGGTCTTGACTATGTCAGAGTTAGTTACGCCGAGCTCCCTCATAGCATCCCTGTCAAGCTTAACGATCAGCAGGTTCCTCCTCAAATCAATCCTAACCTCATCCATCACGTCTCCAAGAGAAGTAAACTGAAGCTTCCTCGCAACCTGCCTCGCGAGCTTTGGATCAGCATTATACGGCGACTTCAAGTAAATCCTCATGATGGGTGTAGATGGTGTTCTTCTAGCATCAATTATCTCAATCAGTCTCGGAAGACCCAGCAGAATACTCTGCTCCCTCACACCAGCAAAGTGGAAGGTCCTAAGTGTGAGCTGCGTACCCGGCTCACCGATAGACTGAGCAGTAATCACACCTACGGGGTCACCGACCTCTACGAGGCTCTGCAGATAAGTTTTATACGCTTCTCTAAATATGACGGGTACGGCTTCTGCGGGAGCCTTAAGCCTAAGCGTCGTGTTTATCAGCTCATTCAGGATAAGGGGTGGAAGCGCCTCTTCATACTTCTCTGCCTCCTTCACGACGAGCTCTTTAGAGACAGGCGTAGTAGTCTCGGGATATTCCTCCATTACGCGCTCGACTATGAGTCTTGGAATGAATGCCTTGCCATGATCACTCTTCGCAGGGTCTACGCCGTCCTCTCCGTAAAGGAACTGCACGATCTTCTTGCTATCAGACATCCTCACAGAGCCGTCATACTCCACGTAAAGAGACTCAAGAGCATTTATCAGTCTCCTCTGCATATAGCCGCTCTGCTGCGTCCTCACAGCCGTATCTACAAGTCCATCCCTACCACCGGCCATGTGGAAGAAATACTCAATCGGTGAAAGCCCCTTAATGAATGAGTTGATGACAAATCCCCTCGCTGGCGGAGATAAGTCGCCACGCTCAAAGAACGTAAGCACCCTATCAAGGAATCCCCTAGACGGCCTCTCCCTCCTCACTGCCTGCTGTCCCACTATCGCTATCATCTGGTCAATGTTCAAAGTACTACCCCTAGCGCCAGTCTTGGCCATAATAACGAGAGGACTCGAAGAAGGCACATACGCCCTAATCAGCGAGCCAATCCTATCTCTTGTCTTTGACAGCACCTCTAAAATGGATGACTCAAACGCCTTCTCAGGAGTCTCGCCGGGCCTAACCTCCAACTTACCCCTCTCATACTCAGACTTCAATCTTTGATACTCCTGCTCCATCTCCGTAAGGATCTGCTTCGCCTGTCCATATGCAGACTCAGGCACAATCAAGTCCTCGATGCTAAGCGTAAATCCCCTGATGTTTATGAAGGTATTAGCCAGCCTCACAAGAGAGTTAAGGAAATTAGCAGCCACCTCAGAACCATAGTCCTTCGCAATCCTATGCAGAACACTGTTCGGCTTCTCAATACCCACTGCGGACTTATCAATGTATCCCTTCACCAACATTCCATCCCTCATCACCACTTCGTCATCAGGATTGAAAGAAGCCTGTACACGATGACTCAGCTTACGAGGCAACAACAAACTGAACAGCTGCTTACCACTCCAGAGAGGGACAGGCTCCGATTTTTCAGGAGGAGGCAAAGGCCCATTATAGCCCATCGAGGCCAAGAGAAAACCAACAGACTGCTTATCCAAGTATGTCCCATCCTTAGTCAAGAGATAGAGCGAGGTCAAGAAATCCCTAATAGCACCGATGATAGGAGCACCGTACCTAGCGGAGATAATGTTTCTCTGAACTTGGAGCAAAAGACGCGCCTCTGCCTGCGCCTCATCGCTCTGGGGCACATGGAGATTCATCTCATCGCCATCAAAGTCAGCGTTATAGGGCGTACATACGGCCAAGTTAAGCCTGAAGGTCTTGTAAGGCAGAACCCTGACCCTATGCGCCATTATCGAGACTCTATGAAGACTCGGCTGCCTATTAAACAACACGATGTCGCCGTCCATCAAGTGTCTTTCAACAATCCATCCGTCCTCAAGCGTATTGGCCACCTCGTCGAGGTTATGGACAAACTTGAGCCTAACCATCTTCTTGTCAGGCTTAATGATGTACTTTGCTCCGGGATACTTATCCGGACCATTACGTATCAGCCTCTTCAACTTATCTCTGTTCCATGGATTAACAACTTCAGGCACTGTCAACTGCATCGCTATCTCGAGGGGCACACCCACCTCATCAATATCTATGTTGGGGTCAGGCGAGATCACTGTTCTCGCAGAGAAATCTACTCTCTTACCCGAGAGATTCAGCCTAAACCTACCTTCCTTACCCTTCAGCCTCTGCGCAAGCGTCTTCAGGATTCTGCCAGAACGATGCTGAGCCGGAGAGATTCCGACCGTCTCATTGTTGATGTAAGTCGTTACGTGATACTGCAGCAAGTCGGCAAGCTCGGCGATCACGGGCGATGGGGCTCCTGCCGCTATGCTCTCCTTAAGCCTCTTATTCACTCTGAGAATATCTACAAGCTTGTGAGTAAGGTCGTCCTCAGACCTATAACCAGTCTCAAGCGTTATGGAGGGCCTAACATATACTGGGGGAACCGGCAAAACAGTAAGGACCATCCATTCAGGCCTCGCGTATTCTGGGTCGATGTCCAGCAACTCGAGGTCCTGAGAAGTTATTCTCTCAAGCCTCTGCCTCACAACGCTAGCCGAGAGCCTAACAGAGCCCTGAGGAGTAACTTCAAGAAATGTAGAGGGCTTCTCCAACTCCAATTTGTACTGCTTCTCACCACAGTGTGGACAGACCGTCGCCGCCATTGCCTGCTGTTTGACCTTGTAGAAGATATGCCTATACTGTCTCCCCTCTGCCCTGTGCCTCTCAATCTCCCTTCTAAAATTCTCTATCATTTCTGTCTTAAGCAGCAGCCTCCCACAAGACCTACAAGTAGACCTAAGAAGCTCCTGAATAGTCTTGACAAATCCAATATGGATAACCGGCACAGCAAGCTCGATGTAACCGAAGTGGCCAGGACAATTAAGATAAGTATTGCCACAGGTCTTGCATCTCTGCCCAGGTTCAAGAGTCCCAAGCCTAGGATCCATAACGCCGGTCGGTATGGGTGAACCATCCTCGTCATATGTATCTGGATTCTGAATCTCAGCCACTGCCATCTTCCTGATGAAGTCCGGTGAAAGAATACCGAACTTAATAGCCGCTATGCTTCCCTTAACCATCTACATCACCTCCTCAAAGATAAGCTTGGGATAGATACCCATCGAGAGCAACTCATTAAGCAACAGGTAAAAGGCATAAGACATATTGACAGGCCGCTCCGAGACATCTTTCCCATGAACCGGGCAGATAAATCTCTCTTGCTTCAAGTCATAATAGGCAGGTAATCCACATTTCTCGCAATAATAAACAGTGTATTTATCGCTCTGCTCCAACAACCTGTCTAGAAGCAAGTAGCTTGCACCATAGGCTATTAGGCAGTCCCTCTCCATCTCTCCGAACTTTAGCCCTCCGCCTCTTGACCTTCCCTCAGTCGGTTGCCTCGTAAGTATCTGTACTTGTCCCCTAGACCTAGCATGGATCTTGTCTCTGACGAGGTGATGGAGCCTCTGATAGTATACAACCCCGATGAATACCTCTACATCATACTTCCTCCCAGTCAAGCCGTCGTATAGAACCTCTGTGCCACTCGGCTTAAAGCCAAGCTCCATAAGCTCTTTTCTTAATTCTTCAAGGGGCTTTCCAATGAAGGGTGAGCCATCAATAATCGTGCCCTTAATTGATGCAAGTTTTCCCGCTATACTCTCAATCAGTTGACCGACCGTCATTCTTGACGGAAAGGCATGTGGATTAATTATGAGGTCTGGCACTATTCCGCTCTCGGTAAAGGGCATATCTGCCTGTGGGAACAACATGCCGACTACTCCCTTCTGTCCATGACGCGATGCAAACTTATCGCCTATCTCTGCGAAGCAGATGCTCCTAACCTTAGCCTTGACCAGCTTGTTGCCCTCCTCCGTCTTTGTAATGTAGATATTGTCAACGACTCCCACTTCTGTTGGTCTCACGGCCTCAGAAGCGTCTCGCCAGACCATCTCTCTCGCAGGAGCTCTCGTATATTCTTCCATAAATCTAGGAGGACTGACCATGCCTACCAGTACTGTTCCTCCAGTTACCTCTGACTCAGGAAGTGCGAGTCCATCTGAGTCTAGGACCCTATAGTATTGTTCGCCCCTATAACCTCTTACGCTCGAGTCGGGTATCGTCAACTTGTCCTTCTCGCCACCCATGTATTGCTTTGCCTCGACCTCGTATGACCTATAGCTGATGGAGAATCCTACTCCCCTCTCTACTGACGACTTATTCAAAACGACTGCATCTTCCATATTATAGCCATAACCAGTGAGTATAGCGACCACTAAATTCTGCCCAATAGGCCGGCGGTTAAGCCCTTGTAGATCAATGGTCCTAGTAGTGACGAGCGGCTTCTGTGGATGTATCAATAGATGGATTCGCGAATCAACTCTAAGATTATTCGCGATGGTAGAGACACCGAGCGCCTGCTTAGCCATAGATGCCTCATACACGTTTCTAGGAGATTGATTATGATTGCTGTATGGAATTATAGAGGCGACAGCGCCAAGCATAAGGAGTGGTGAGATCTCTAGGTAATTATGAGATTCTGATATGGATTCTGGCGAGATAGCCACTAAGGCATTCTCCTCCTCCATCGCATCTAGATATTCGATTGACCCTATGCTAATCAAGTCTCTAAACATGAGCGTGCCAGATTTTAGCGACTCTATTGTCTGGGGCTTTATCTTTATTTCTCCATCCTCAATGAGGATTAATGGTCTCCTTACTCTGCCCTCGTCTGTGAAGATCTCAACTTCAGTTACGTGCTCATATTTATGGTAAGCAATGTTTATCATTGGACTGATCTCGCCTGACCTTTTCATGGACTTGAGCTCGCTTACTAGCTTCTCCCAATCAGTATGATATCCTATCAGCTCATTGTCAAGATAGACCTTTGCCGCTGTAGTTAATTTCCTACTTCGTCTTCTTTCTTCATGCGCTACTAGTGTGCTGATTAGTCCTAGCGACCACAGCTTTGCTCTTAATTCTTTCTTATCATTCTCAGAGAGAGGGACGGTAATTTCTGCTCCTAGGGCAAGATTCTTAACTAGGCCGGAGTTGCTTCCTTCGGGCGTCTCTGCTGGGCATATTCTGCCCAAGTGTGTTCCATGCAGGTCTCTAGCCTCGAAGTGTGGCTGACTCCTGCTAAGCGGTGACTGGACTCTTCTTAAGTGACTAATCGTGGCTAGGTAGTTTGTCCGGTTAAGGAGCTGAGTGACGCCTACCCTTCCGCCCGGCCAGTTACCCGTCGAGAAGGCATGCAACACGAGATCATTTACTATTCCAGGCCTGACAAATGTAGATATTGATATTGGTTGCCTAGTAGCAACAATTCTCTCAAGCTGATACTTTATATCTCTGATTAGTTTCATAAAGGCCATGCGGTAAAGCTCCATCAATAACGGTGACTCAAGCTTTAACCTCTTGTTTCCATAATGATCCTTATCGCTTGGCTTTCTGATTCCTATGCTTGTTTCAAGTAATTTTCCAACCATGTCGCATAGGAAGATTGCTTTTTTGTACCTTGAATCGCTGGTCACGCCGATGTGAAGCAGAAATATATTGTCAAGCATCTGCTCTGCTCTATGGACTCTGTATTCCTCTGCGTAGCCGAATGCAATTCTGTTGCCAATGTATTTTAATGCGTCTTGTGGCGTTTCAATCCCCTCTGCCTCGAGGAATGAGGGCGCCAATAGTTCCTGAACGTCTGGTCTGTTTGATACAAAGTTCACTATGTCTGAGTCTTTCGTCATCCCTAAGGCTCTAAGCATTATGATGAGAGGTATTCCTTTGTATATCCGTGAGAAATACACTCTGATTGGACTTCCAGGCTTATATGTAATCTCGACTTTGCTCTGTCTGCCATATGAGGATGAAAGAATGACTGCAGAGTACTGTGGAGTTTTATCGCCTTCCTTTATTGTTATTAATACTTTGTTCGGCGCAAGGTCTTCTATCGCAACGATTACACGTTCAGAGCCATTAATTATGAAGTAGCCGCCTGGGTCCGTAGGGTCTTCGCCTATAGCCATTAGTTCCTCTGGCGTCATTGACTTGAGTGGGCAGAGCTGCGACTTGACCAGTATTGGAATATCACCTACGTAGACCCTTTCGTTGCTTACTATTGGCTTACCGTCTACGCTCAGCGACATCCTTATGTATATTGGAGCCACATAGCTAAGGTTCCTTAGACGACACTCTAATGGAGTAATGTTCTCTCTTACCATGCCGTCTATCTCTACTATCCGAGGCCCGCCTATCTCAACACCTTCAAATTTGAGTGTTAGATTGCCATACTTCGTCTTTATTTCCTGAGGGCTCAGACTTTTAACTAGTTCTGCAAGCCCCTCCCTCACAAAGTAATCATAAGACTTGAAGTGATGATTAACTAGTTTCTCCTCTAGTAGCATACTCTTTGCTATTTCCCAAAGGTCCTCATGCGTTAGTTGTGGTTCAAAATGTGTCTTTACCTTCAAGGCTCGCTCACCACTACTCTATAATAGACGGCAACACCCGCAGTTGGTGAATTACGCGTAATTTTTATGACGTCGCCAACCTTTGCTCCCAGCTCCTTGACAACTGGATCGTTTACTAGGATCTGGGGTAATTTATTGATGCTTGTCTTGTATTTCTTGAGCAGTTCTTCGACTTCAGCCTTGCTGAGAATTTCATGTTTTGGTACTAGCTCATGTTCGAGTATGCTTGGCCTTGCAGTAATGGTAGCCTCATGTTCTTTTTCATGTTTAGAGGAAATAATCTTCTTACTCAAACTCAACACCAACCTAGACAAAGTCTAATCTACTAAAGGGCAATACGTAGGTTATTAACTTTATTTTAACGCACAGTCGCAGGTCCATCGGTAAGGAATAGCCATCCATGAAGGTGGGAGAACCAATCATTTTTTGATTAATAAATGAATCTTAATAAACAAGCATTAAAAATGAGATGGACGATATGTCTCTAGTTGACAATCTTATTAAGATTTATCCAGTCACCATGCTTGGAATTTATCTGCATGCGGTCTTTCTATCGATTACTCTTGGAGCGCCCTTCGTAATTATATGCTTGATTTTGCTATGGATTAGGAGCGGAAATGGTCTGTATTTAAGAGCAATAAAGACAATAACCGGAGTACTAGTTATAAATTTCGCTGCAGGAGCGGTCACAGGCACATTGGTAGAGTTTGGCCTAGTCCAGGCATGGCCTGGAATGATTTTCATCATATCGACTGTAGGTCTTGTTCCATTTACATTAGAGCTAGTCGCGTTTGTCGGTGAAATAGTCCTACTGGTCTTATTTATAATCACAATCGGAAAGATCAGACCAATTTGGAGCATATCTATCATGAGCGTTTATTTTATTTTTGCGGCATTTTCCGGCGCAGTTATAACATCTGTTAATAGCTGGATGAATGTTCCATGGGGTACTGGGGAATATATGAGGCTATTCTACCCTTTTTTGCCGTCATTTGGACCTGTGGTAGTTTCTGAAGAATCATTGTTAACATTTCGCGCATATCTTCTATCAGTGGGCTCGGCTTCACAGATAATTCAGGACCAGACGGCCTCTCAGCTTGTCGGGAAATTCCTCCATGACCCATTTGTTGCTCTTGCCTCACCATATAACTTAGTAAGCGTCCTGCACAACGTGACTGCAGCCATCATTATAGGCATGTCGATTATTCTCGCTGGATATACCTATTCATACATTAGAAATAAGAGGAATGAGACCATGACTATTATCCGCTCCTTTCTTCCCATTCTCGTTGTTTTGCTAGTTGTTCAACCAGTCGTCTTCGGAGACCTTATGGGTAAGATGGTCGCTGCATATCAGCCAACAAAGTTCGCCGCCATCGAGAGAATCTATCAGACTAGGCAGGACCCACTACTTGGCTTTCTAGCCTATAACGACCCAAACGCGAAACTCTTAGGATTTGACGAAATGCTTGAGAGATGTAATGAGTTAAGAGGCGTAAAGCTTGGAGAACGTCTATCATACGCATTGAAAATACCCGTTGAAGATTCAGTTTATCAATTAGACTTGGGAGAAATTTGCAGGCGAGACGTACTAGACGCTCAGTCGAAAGCATCTATACTGAATCCGACCTATTATGTAAAGATTGGAGGTGGAGTAGCAGCACTCATAGGTGCGCTCGGATTAATGTTTACACTTTACAACTTGGGTCCACTCTCATCTATAGTGAGGAGACTCATCAAATTGCTTGGAGAAAGAGTTAGCATGTCGATACTAGTAGTTCTAGTACTGGTCGGAGCAATACTTTCCGCAACTATTGGTTGGTTCGTGAGAGAAGTTGGACGAAAGCCATGGACAATTTATGGATACATATATCCAGATGAAGTCATAACTCCCGTACCAGTAGACACCTCAATACTTGCACTATTCACAGCTGTCTTTTTACTAATTGGAGCCGTCAGCCTGACAGCCATGTACATAGTCTCGACTAGAGAGGGCAAGTTTAGTGAAATATTGAGGAGAACGAATAAAAATGAATAGCTTTGAGTTATTCGGATTCAGCGTCCTCGGACTTTCTATTCTAACTCATTTAGTATTTGTAAACATAACCATAGGTACGGGCTGGATATCTGTAGTCACAAGACTCTTAGGATGGCTTAGAAAAGACGAGGATCTCGAGTTGATGTCAAAGAGAATTTTCAAGATACTTGTCGTCACTGAGTTATTCAGCGGTGTTTGGGGAACAATCATAACGGTCATCCTTGCAGCTCTCTTCCCAGGTCTCCTCGCCATCGCTACAGACGTAATGTTCTATCCAATCTTGATTGCGTTGGTATCAATAATTATCAGGATACCACTAATAGCAGTTTACTGGTATTCCTGGAACAAGATAAACCCAAAGACACATATTCTTATTGGATTCATAATGGCGACCGCTGGGCTTGGAGTCCCAATGGGCTTCAGATACATATTCGCAGAGATTACAAGTCCCTATGCACTTCTGCTTGCTCTTCAAGGCGCAGTAGAAGAAGCTAGGCTGGCGATCTTCTTTAATCCTCTTTATCCATCCTTAATCTTGCATACTTGGGCAGGCGCACTATTGATAGGAGGGCTTATAACATCATCATACTTTGCGTCCAGAAATAATTTTAACACTAGATATGCAAGGATAGGAATCTTTAGTAGCGTAATCTTTCTTTTTATACAGCTCATTGTGGGCGGCTGGTATATATTATCACTCATGCATTATTCACCGCTTCTTTTTAGGAACCTCATGATGATGCCCGGCTCCTCATTCAACGCTGCTCCACTACTCACAGTCAAGATTATCTTAATCGGCATAATTGCACATATACTCTACAGATCATGGAGAGTCCTGAAGAATGGAAATGGAATAATGCCAAGAGGAGTTGCATATTTAGGACTAATAGGAACAATGATGTTGATTATCTCTGAGTTTCTGAATGATGGAGCAAGGTATCCATATTTTGTCTTACTGGGAGATTCTGGACTACCACCATCATTCTTTATGAATGTATACATGGATCTCCCATTACTAGTAATGTATGTTATACTGGCTTCCCTAATAATAATGACCGCCGCATTCATAGTTATTTTTTATTATGCACTGAATAGGAAATTCCTAGAAGACGCCCCAACGTGAATATTATCCAAGAAATAAATGAATGGAGAGAAACCATCATTATTTAAGTGAAGTGATGTATCCGCCGGGGGCGGGATTTGAACCCGCGCGGCCCGCGAGGGGCCACAGGCTCTCAAGGCCTGCCCCTTGGTCCTGGCTTGGGTACCCCGGCTTAAAGAGAGTTTATTCCTTCGTTCATATAAGCCTTATATGAGTTTAGGTGATAAGTGCTGGGGTTAGTGTCTGAAAGATCTATTCCAAGGACGATGGCTTCTCAGCATCCTGACAATGCCTCTATTCCTGAATGGTGCAGAGGCGAAATAATTACTGGCGATGACGAGGTATACGAGGTATACTTCGATTACGCTGTTCTTGGATGCCATGAAGCCATGTGGGATGCTGAGGGGAAAGACATTGATCCCTACGTTGTCAGAAAACTTTTTTCGAATTATCGTGACTACTTTGCTGAGAAAAGACTTGGCGTAGACGTATTCTTAACACTTAGGCTGCCGAACCCTTCAATAGAGGTAGCAGAGAAGAAAGTCTTCATAGAAACGCTTGAATCAATACCTAGACACAACGACGTTGCCAGGGCTACTTATGGAGAAGAATTTGGACGAGCATTATTTGAAGTAATCTTTCCATTCACAACTAGCCATGAAGATCTCCTCAGAGTTAAGGAGGTATATAAAAAAGTAGTTGTTGAGCCAGCAAATAAATGGATAGAGTCTTGTGGACACTTGCTTCGAGAATACATAGGTGACGTCATTCCCGACGAGATAGAAGTCATTCCTCTCTTTGAAGATATGAATACGCTGCTAAATTGTAGTGATATCCTTAGAAACTACATAAAAATCGCTAGGCCTAGCTACTTGAGAGTATTCATTGCGAGGTCAGACCCAGCATTAAACTATGGCTTCATAACCTCAATAATATTAGCTAAGCTAGCATTATCGCATTGTGAAGAGATTTCAGAAGCGTCGGGAGTATCTATCTATCCAATCATAGGTGCCGGTTCTCTTCCATTTAGGGGACATAACGCTCCTGTCAACGTTGATGGCTTCACCGATGAGTATAGAGGCATCTGGACAGTGACTGTTCAATCAGCCTTCAGGTATGACTACCCATGTGAAGAGTCTAGGCAAGCCGTCAATAGACTAAATGCCACATTACCGAGAGGAAAGGCAAGAGTCTACGAGAAGTCTGAAAAAGAGATACTTAAAAAAATAATCTATAAGCTCTCAAACGATTATCAAAAATTGGTAGAAGCAAGTTTAGACGCAGTTGACTATGTAGTTAGGTTTGTTCCATCTCGCCGCAGCAGAAGGCTACATATAGGACTATTCGGCTACTCTAGGATGATTTCTGGAAGAGCCGCTCCTAGAGCAATTCCATTTGTAGCAGCGCTTTATTCTCTTGGACTACCTCCAGAATTCATAGGCCTTAAATCCATTAGAGAACTTGATGAAGAGAGTTACAATTTATTGATAGAATCATGTGTCAGACTTAAGAATGACTTAAGAATTGCAGGTAGACATGTGGTCTGGGATGCCATCTCAATCCTCTCAGAATACAAAGAAGAGCTTTCTAAAGTTCTTGGAGTAAAGTTTTACTCAGAGTTTTTACCTTCATACATTGAGGACCTATCAATCGCTCAAGAAAACCTAGGCATACGAGTCGGAGAAAATTCATTATATTATAGAAGATATTCAAATACTGTTGAGAACTTTATCATACATATAATTGAGAATGAACCCTCAATGGCTTGTTCAGAGCTTATAAAGGCAGCAACTATACGCAAATCGCTTGGATGAATAATTAACACCTAGGCGAATAATCTATTAATTAAGAATTCCTTTGTGAATGGTAAGAGGTCATCTAAGCCTTGACCAGTACCGATAAAGATTATTGGTTTACCTATTGCGTGACATATCGATATCGCTGAGCCGCCCCTCGTATCGCTGTCAAACTTTGTTAGCACGACATAGTCTATTCCGACGTAGCTATGAAACTGACGTGCCTGCTCGACAGCTACATTTCCAGCCAACGAGTCGCCAACATAGATAACGGAGTCAGGCATCGTAACTCGCTTAATCTTTCTCATCTCTTCGAGCAGATTCTTATCAACCTCGGTCCGTCCAGCAGTATCTATTAAAACGACATGGAAACCACCTGCCCTTGCACTATTAATAGCATCAACAGCAACTGCAGCAGGGTCGCTTCCATACTCCTGACTGACCGTCTTTACGCCTATCTTTTCGGCAAGTGCTTTAAGCTGCTCAATTGCAGCGGCCCTAAAAGTGTCACTGCAAGCAATCATCGGCTTTAGTCCTTCTTTCTTGAAGAGGTTTGCTATCTTAACTACTGTTGTGGTCTTGCCTCCACCGTTCGGACCGACGAATAGTATCACGTATGGACCAGCATTACTCAACTTCTTAGCCTTAATAGCCATAAATAATATTTCTGGACTTATCTCAATAATTACCGAACTCAATACCTCAATCATGATTTGCCTAATCATAGAGTATCTATCAGAAAATCTAGGAACTCTAAGAGATCTAAGCTTCTCATCAATTAATTCCGATATCCTATCTGCTGCCTCCATCGAGACATCATTTGCAGCAAGTTCGAGCTTAAATTCATCAAGAATCTGATGGACATCCTTATCTGAAAGCTGTGTCGTAGAGAAGTGCTCAATGAGATTCGTAAATGCTTTCCTAAGGCCCTCTAGCATTTTAGCCTTCACTTTTGGGCGCTCGTTGAGCTTGAAGCGCCCTTTCAACTGCGGCTAGAAAACGCCTTATAGCCTCAGCTCTCTGACTTGAATTCTGGATGTTCTCCATTAATTTATCCCTCGTACTTCTCAGTCCATCAAGTCTTCTCTCTAGGATTTCTTTGCATTTTTCAATTGGTGCCTCGATGAAGACGTCTTGTCCTATGCCTATTTTTAATCTGTCTTTAACTGTTATTGTTGCCTCCACCATGCTTATTCCTCCAATGGGGACCAATACATTCATTGCTTCAGGAGACTTAGTCATCTCCTCAACAAGCTCAATCGCTCTCTCATGATCAGCAATCGACGAGTCCAGCGCAATCAATTGGGCTTGAAGTTCACGTAACAATTGTTCGAGTAGGTTAAGCTCTATAACTGCTCTTTGAACATCCTGCTGAGTGACCTTTACTCCCAATCCACTTAAAACTCTAAACGTGGTTGTTAATATATTAAGCTCGCCTAAAGCCCAAGCCCTCGGGATATAGCCATAAGTTCAGGACCGCTTGTTTTAGAGCCTATAAGTACTCCTTTAGAGTTTGCAAGCACGCCACTTTTTACAAACTTCATACCATCATTAACGGTTGTTCTTAATAGGCTCACGCGAGATATTTCTTCGATCTTTTTTAGCTCCTCGTCGCTTGCCTCGATATGTATCAGTCCACCACGATTCGTCAAGAGACATATAGAGCCTACATAACTTCTAGACGCTATCGATGTATTAAGCACTTCAACACCTAGGACGTCTGATATCTTCTTCACTTCAGCCGGCCCAAACACTGGAGAAACAATTGCCCCTCTATTGTTCGCAGCTATAAGGTTGCCTAAAGCAGTAAGCCTGCTATCAAGAACCTCAACGTTTAGGTCTCTCAAGTTCTTCTTAATGAGCTCCAGTTCCTCATCAAGCACTGTTGATGGAAGCAGTACTCCATTTGAGTTTATGACGACCATTGGCCCAATTAAGTGAGTGCCCGAGACCAATGTCACTACCGCATCTACAGCCAATATCTCTTCAAGCATCTTTATCTTACTGTTAGGGACTAATTGCGATATCAAAAGATACTCATCGCTTACAACTGCGAATAGTCCTATGTATGGTGTGCCTAAAATCTCTATTAACTGTATGTTAGATTCTAAAGACCTATTCCTCGGTATCTTCTTCACCCCTCAGCCTCACTTCTACCTCTCCTTCCTCCACGCGCTTAACTATTACTGAGACTTTTTTTGGAGGTTTCTCAGCACCTCTGGACCAAATGTATGAGACCACCTCGTTTGAAAGCTTCACATTCTCGGCCTTTGATATTCTCATAATTTTTGCTCTCAAGAGATTTACTGCCCTTTTTGCTCTCCGCCACTTGGCCGTCTTATAGGCCTCCCGTAGATTAAGTGTCAATTCAAGCTTTTCCTGCGACATTCACTTACACCCTAACTCATGGTTTAATTCTGCTGCCTCTTCTCCAGTGCCTAGCTCTGCGACTCATACGTATTTCACCACCTGTTTTTGCGACGATCCATGCAGGCACTGGTTCTGCCCTTCTCGCAGCGGCCGCCAATCTTTTCTTCATGGGCAATGTCTTAGGCAACTCTACATCAAAATTGATAGTTACAAACCCTACTAAAATAGATTTCACGAGCAAGACGATTAATAATCCTTACTTAACCTCTGTATCTTAACCTCTCTCTTAGGAGGCATAATTCTAATAAGTATTTCTTTCAACACGTCATCTGTAATCTGACTTTTTATCCTACCGGACTTGGCAAGTTGAAAAAGATAATTCTCAACTGATTCGGCAACGTCTGGTCTCGCTATCTTGAGATTTGCAAGTCTCTGCCTGGCCTCAGGAGTAAGGATTACTCTAAGCACTGCTGCCCTCTCAGCCTCAAGCCTTCTTCTCTCCTCTTCCTCCGCTGCCCTTGCCTGGAGTTCAGCAAGCTTTCGTTGCCTAATCTCTTCAAGCTCATCATCGCTTGTTGACACGTCCCTTTTACCTCATGTTAGACTATTGCTATCTCTGAATTTAAGAATTTCATTTCGTAAAATTTAAAAGCTATGCCTGCCTCTTCTCGGGCCTCGGCATTAGTCCATCCCTAATTAATAAAAACTTCGGCTCGAACCGTTTAAGCATCTCCTCCGAGTTGTATATCCTTGCAGTTACTAAAGATGTGTTTGCGCCAAAAGCTGAGTCCACTCTAACAATAATTAGCTTACTGCCGTCAATTCCTAGCTTTGAAGCAATTAAACCTCGAATTTCTTCCCTACTAGGAGTACCATCATCGTAATCAATTCTGAAGACATATTCCCTACGGCCGATCAGTTTATTATCGCTCTGCTTAACCACGGATATATTGTTGATAGGCATAGACATCACTTAATTAACACGGCATTTATCTGAGCGATTGCATCGCTTATCATATTTCCCCTAACAGTTACTCTCTTTCGTAGCCCATTTACGCTTCTCCTATTCCGCGGCTTCTTCTTTTTTGAGGGCGGCTTCCTCCGCGCCTTAAACCCAGTTGACTTAGTAATGAGAATACTTACTAGTCTTGAACCACTTACATCGCTACGCATTGGGAAACCACTATTATCAGTTCCACCCGTAATTTTTAGCTTTCCTTCCCCCAGCCCCAACGCTGAAGCGTCAATTACGTCTCCGATTCTTTTTCCTCTAAAAATTGAGAAGAGCTGAGGCGACAATACGATAGTCTGTGCTTTACCAGTTGTGGGGTCTGACATTACTAATCTTGGCCCAGTTGCCGTCTCTTTCTTAGACATCTCCTGCCCAGAGCAAAGTAATAACTGCTATTTTAATGTCTTCTAAGCCACCAAGCTATCTAGCCCACATGGGGTTTACACGTCTATTAATGTTTAATACTTCTTCTAAAATCTTCTTTGACTGCTCATCCAGTCTGTCGAAGAAGACGGTAGATAGCAATCTCGCATCATTCTCAGGAATGGCCACATAGAGATACTCGTTTTCCCTTATATGTCTACCCACGGTAGGCTCCTTCATCGAGATCGCAACCTTCATTCCAGCACTCGCCACAGAAACCGCCTTACCCATATCCTGAATCTGCATGATTGTCCCAACTATCTTTCCCTCCGCATTCATCAGACTAGTTCTAGGAGTTATCTCTCCTCCAATAACCTCTACACCGATAATGGCTGGATTGCTTCTTCTGAACACCATTCCTTCTAGGAGTCTAATCTTTCCTGGCTTGACGAGCCTCTCAAACTCGGCTTTCTCCCTTTCAGTCTTAGTCTTCTCAACCCACTCTACGTAATCTTCTATGAGCCTAAACAGGACGGGATTGGTGAAGATCCTCACTCCCCTGTTGGCTGCTTCGACCTCGATATTCTTCGGCACATCTACGTTGTATGCTAATATGACTCCCAAGAATTCATCCTTCTCCTTTACAATTGATGCCTCCATTACGTCTCTCTTACTTACCTCCCCAATGTCTGCAAGCCTGACCGATAGTCCTCTCTCGTGGAGATAAGCCACGATCGATTCAAGAGAACCTAAACTATCAGCCTTAACGATGAGTCCAACCTTATCAGTACTCAACTTGAATTCTCCAATCTCTGCCATTAATTTGTCAAAGACATCCTGCACGTCTTCTTGCTCACTAATTCTATAGATCGGCGAGCCTGGAAATGCTCGTTCCAGCCCCTCAGCAACTATCTTGACACCAATGGAGGCGACGGCCTCATCAATAGTTTTAAACCTGTCTCTTGGGTCCCTCATCTCGTCAAGAGGCTTTGGCATCAATAAGGCCCTAACCTTAGTTAAGAATGGGCCGTCCTTACCCAAGACTGCTATCTTATCGCCGACTCTTAGTGTGCCGTTGCTTATAACTGCGTTAATGGTTGCTCCCATGCCCTCCTCCTCAACTATTTCTAAAACCACGCCCTCACATCCATCCTGACGCAGAGTCAAGCGGTCACGCAGATAGACCTGAGCCAATCCAAGTATAAGCATCAATAAGTCGGGAACGCCTTCACCTGACTTAGCACTTACCGGCACAATTGCAAGGGTTGTTGCAAAATTCCTTATATTAGTATATAGGTCTGCCTGGAAACCATATTGCGAAAGCTCACCGGCCAGAAGGTATACTCTCTTCTCCAGCTCCTCGACGACCGCTTTGCTCTGACTAGAAAGAGCCTTCTTTATCGGTGCTCCTTCAACGGGCCTCCAGCCTGGAAGCATGTCAATCTTGCTCAGCGCCACTACGAAAGGAGTCTTCCTCGACCTGAGAAGCCTAATACTCTCAACTGTCTGTTCTTGAATCCCCTTCATCACATCTACGACGAGAATGGCGAGGTCCGCTACGGATCCGCCCCTCTTACGCATGTTAGCAAAAGCAGCATGGCCAGGAGTATCTATGAATAATATGCCTGGAACCTTAAGGTCAACCTTAACTTCTCCGAGAAGCGAACGACAAGTCTCGACCACAGCGTCAAGAGGAAAGAGACTAGCACCAATCTGCTGAGTAATCCCTCCAGCCTCCCTAGCAGCGACAACCGTACCTCTCATCTTATCAAGAAGGGAGGTCTTACCATGATCAACATGTCCCAGAACGACGACGATCGGCTCCCTAAGACTCTTCAATACTCATCCAGAAAAGTATGATATTACTCACAAATATAGACCTTCCTAAGCATAACTCTTTGACCGAAATGGTTATATTATTTGTGTGAGTGGGTCTACTATTCTTAGTCGTGTTATGTGTCTTTGAAGTGTTACTGCTATTATTATTGCTGGGATTGTTGCTAGGAAGTTTGCTACTGCGAATATCGATAGGCCGATATTCATTGTGAACATTGTTGCTAGTACTGTTGGTAGTGTCTGTGCCTTCGAGCCTGTTGTCAGTATCCATGCCATTATGAATTCGTTCCATGATGTTAGGAATGCTATTATTGCGCATGTAGCTATTCCCGAAGATGCTACTGGCAGCACT
>CALIKS010000043.1 GCA_938017985.1 uncultured archaeon
TGTCCATGCTGAGCTACGGGCCCATCCACAACGCTATACAAAATATATTAAAAATGAATAATTAATATTATTTCATCTGATGATGTGCTTTTATATCTTGGAATAGGTATTTTGATACCGCAACATTGGAGGTTGTTTTAAGGATTATTTTTAGTTTATAATCCTTTTTAGAAGAATTTTTCAGGGTTCAATGATTATGAATTTATAGTTTTTCACTTGCCTTAAGGAGGACTCTTTAAGCTTTTGCTTGCTGCTTATGGGTAATATTCAATAACGTGTTACTCTAAAAGCTTTTCACTAGTTCGAGGTTGCTTATTATCTTGTTAAGCTCTGCTAAAAGGTCTGAGGCTCTCTTTACATTCTTAGCCTCCATAAATCAGAGACTTCTGAATTCTTCGGTCAGCGACTCCACCTCTTCCTCTCTCCTTTAAGAACTCCTTAGCCTCATTGCTTTCCAGAAATGGCTGGAAAGCCAATAGAAAATTATTAATCTTTACCTTAACATCATCAGTCAGTATAAACATGCTCCTTTATAACAGAGTTCAAGTAAGATATTAATCTTGTATTCTGTCTCCGCCTAAAGAATAATCCTCCACTAAGAGAAGATAGTTTCTGCTACAGACTGGCTGATTAATATGAGACCTTCAAACAGCTACTTCGCATAGCTCTAATCTATATTTTCCCAAACACTCAGCCACAAACGATACTATACTTGCTCTTACAGGCATAGCAAACTCAACATTAAAAAAGATCTACACTTTGCAACTTTCTCGAGGTTTTCTGTAACGTATGCTAAAAATATTATTCGAAATAATGGTTATTGATGTTGTTTGGGTTTAGATTATTCGCCGTTGTCCTCTGGTTAGTATGTATGCTACCACGAATAGTAGTGTTAGTGATATAGCCATGCTTAGTGTTCCAAGCGCGAACCATTTTGGAGTCGGAGCAGTGACGGACATCTGGTTATATACATACGTAGGTATTGTCCCTACTCCTGCAATTACGAATGAGGATCTCAAGAATTCTGATAATGACAACGTGAAGGCGAAGAAGAAGGTCGAGATCACCTGTGTCCTAATTAGTGGGAAGGTTATTTTTCTGAAGACTTTCCAGCCGCTTGCTCCAAGCACCCTTGCGACATTCTCGTACTCAACCATTAATGGATCAAATCTAGCCATTGTAAGGATGAGGCCGAATGGCATCGTATATACTACGGTTAGTGGAAGGACTGTCCAAATGGAGTATTCAGTTATTCCTACTGTTTTATAGAATATGTTTGCACCCAAACCAATGATTATGGCAGGCATTATAAACCCAGCTAGCAGTAGATAGAAGATTAAATCCCTTCCCTTAAATGCATATCTTAGTGTTAATGATGAAATTATAACTAGGGGGACAACTATTACCGCAGTTGCTATTCCTAGTGTAATCGAGTTAGTTATTGCTTGCGCAATTTGCGGATCATAGAATATACCACTTGTAAATCCGCTCGTTCCTATGAGTCCTGGTGGACCTATGTACCAGTAGAGACTAAATCCTAAAATCGGAAATGTTATGCTTGCATCAGACTTGAATGAAAGAATAGCGATGAGAATCAGTGGTAGATAGAATATGAATATTACAAACACCGTATAGATCCCTAAAATTATTTTCGTCCAGTCTCTATTCATACGACCCACCTATCTGTAGAACACCTGCTTGATATTTGCAAATCGCAGGACTATCCAAATCACTCCTAGCGTCACTATGAGTAGCAGTACTGAGTAGGCTGCAGCCATCGGCCAGTTAAAGTGCCATGCGTAGTTTTGCACGGTCAGTCCTAACATTTGCAGTCCACCGGCCCATAGTGCCGGAGTAACGTAGTCACCAAGTGTTGAGATGAAGACAAAGATTATTCCAATGACTACTCCGGGTAGTGATAGTCTAAAAGTAACTTTTGTAAATGCCTTAAATGGGGATGCGCCAAGCGTCCTTGCTACATTAACTAAGTCTGGGTCAATTAATGTTAATGAGAGATATATTGGGAAGATCATGAAGAGCAAGTTTGTTTGGACCCAGATTATTAGTAGTGTCCATCGCGTGAATAATAGTTCTGATAACGGCTGATTGACTAGGCCAAGACTCATCAGTGTATAATTCACTAGTCCTTTTTCTCCTAGTATCGAGAGCCATGAAATGCTTCGGATGCTCCAGTCGACCCAGTAGGGAGCGACAAGCATAAAAGTAATGATTCCTTGCAGTTGGAAATTCTGTATCTTAAAGGATATGAAGTATGCAACTGGATATGCAACTAGCAGTGTAACTAGCGCGGCTAGTATAGACATTCCCAGCGTGTCTCTTAGAATTACATATGTTGAGGGTCTTGAGAACACTGCAATAAAATTGTCCAGTGAGATATTTGTAGGATCAAACCTTGTCACGGATCCTTTGTTAAATGATAGGAGGAGTATCATTAACGATGGAGTCACTAGAAATAAGATCACCACTATTAGGGGTGGTAGTATCAATAAATATCTTATATTCCTCTGTATAAATGATATTAAGGGATATTCTTGCGCCTTACTCTCTGAACGATTGCCTGCTGACATGTTATTTGACTCACCTACCATAGATGACGTCTTCTATGTTTAATCCTTCAATCACCGACGGCTTGTCAAGGATTATTCCCCTAATCGTATCCCATGAAACTGCATATTCTTCTCCAAGCTTTACCGGCATTGGATCGGCATGAACCTTAACTTGGACACCATCGGGACGCTCGAATATGTATTCTATGAATTCTCCAAAATAGTAGGCGCTTACGAGACGAGCCCTAAAGCTATTTTCACGACGCTCTTCAACTGATGATATCAGTATATGATTTGGCCTGATGCCATATGCAACCGTCTTACCTATTATCTCGCCCGTTCCCTTGTATATTCCTTTAAATTCACCCATGTTTGTCTTCACTGTACAGAGCTCGCCTTTTTGTTCAACTACTTGTCCGCTGTAAAGATTAATATCGCCCACGAACCTAGCCGCAAATACTGTGCGTGGAGACTCATATATTTCATTTGGTTTTCCCTTTTGTTCGATTACTCCAACATTCATGACCATTAACGTATCTGCGAGGCTTAGACCTTGCTCCTGAATATGCGTAGTCAGTACCCATGTGTTGCCCAAGTTTTTATGAATATTTTTAAAGTCTTCCATCAATTTTCTCTGAAGCCTGTAGTCTACATGGCTTAGCGGCTCGTCTAGGAGCAGTAGGCTTGGGTTTGCAACGACGGCCCTCGCCAATGCTACCCTCTGTCTCTGCCCACCAGAAAGTTCACTAGGCCATCTTTCTTCAAATCCTGCGAGTCCTACCAATTCAAGCGCACGTTTTACTTCTTTTTTTATTTCGGACTCATCAAAGTTCTGCATTCTAAGTCTAAAAGCGACGTTGTCATATATCCTCATGTGTGGGAATAACGCATAGGTCTCAGGCATGTATGAGATATTTCTCTTATGTGCAGGAACGTTGCTTACGTTTCTTCCATCAATATATATCTCCCCACCATCATAGTTTAGTATGCCTGCAACGCATCTCAGTAAAGTGCTTTTGCCGCATCCGCTTGGGCCTATAATTACGAAGAAGTCTCCCTTATCGACCTCGAACGAGACGCCGTTAAGTGCTAGAACATTTCTTCCATATCGCTTTACAAGACTTTTAACAGCTAATGCTGCTGGCATGATTTTTCAGAAAAGACAATATTTTATCAGTATTTAACTTTTACCAAGAATTAGCGGCGACATTTAAAGATCGTGAATAAAAAATTAATAAGATAATTTATTTTTATTTTAATTCAATATTTATTTTTGCCTATGTGACCATTTTAACGCTATATTTCTGTTTTTTTGTAATAAATTAATCTATTATTTGACACTTTTGCCTGATTTTTTACGGTTTTTCAGTTCTCTCGCACAATTAGAGACAAGTTGGTCCAATGTTTTAATAAATTCCTCCTCAGATGCCATAACTGTATATTTTTTCTCCTCGATTGTTTGTCTTATCTGTTGTAAGAATTTATCAGCTTTGTCTTTCTCAACTGATTCTTGTAACTTAATAAGTTTACTTGCTAAATCGATAAGCCTAAGGGATCCATATAATGGCGGTTCGTCAGCAGATATACGTGCTGCTGATAATGCAAAGACAACTATATCAAATATTTGCTTGTTAAAATCGTTACTAAATGATTGATTCATTCCACTCTCATCTCGTATAATTCTTCCTTAAAATCAATATATAACATTATATTTGCTCTAGCTGCCAAGTAACGGCTAAAACAGATTTTTGTCATTAGATATTAAAATAGTTAAAAAATATTTTTACAGAATTTTTACATCCATAGTTGTCCATGCTTATTCAGATATGTTATACGAGCATTTGGCTTTGCCTTAAGTGGTGGAGGCATATCTTTCCGTGGATAGCCTATTTGTAGCATTACTTCTGTTCTATAATTTTCAGGGATATCAAGGATCTCCTTGACCCCTGCCTCGCTGTATGATTTTGTAAAGCATGTTCCAAGACCAAAGTTGAGTGCGGCTAATGCTACGTTCTCTGCTGCTGCACCAGCATCAATTATGGAGCAGATATCCCTTCCAAGTCTTCCCAGCCCTTTATACGCTATGTCTAAATCAGTGTAGATCAGCATTAGTGTCTTTGCATTACTTAAAAATCCCGGAGAAACTTTCTTAACCATTTCTACTGTTTCTTCATCATTTATTACCATTACTCTTCTATATGGAGTATTTCCACCTGTTGGTGCTTTATGCGCAGCCCAAGCAAGTGTCTTTAACACTTCTTCAGGAACTGGCTTCTCCTCAAAGTATCTAACTGCTACTCTCTTTTTAATTGCATCCAATACATCCATACAATTTTTTAGATTCTGACAATTAAATAAAAAGCTTTCTTCAGAAATATTCAAAGATCAATAATAATCAAGTGTCTTCATTTTATTTTTAAAGAGTAAAAAAATTAATAAGGTAGATTCTTATCCCTTGCCTAGCTTTACTGCTAGTTCTCTTAGCTTTGGATGGATTGGTGTTCCTGTGTCGATTATTTTTTCATCATCTAGCCATACGGTTGAGTTTAGACAGATGCCGTCAAAATGCGAGACTGCCTTCTTTCCCTTGCCTCTGAACATTGGTCCTTGATAGCCGAATCCCCACTCTGTGCATCCCCATACTCTCTCATCTTCAGTGCAGAGACCAGATAGCTTGGCGCCTGGATTGAAGCCATAACAAATGTGTGCTACATAGTACATGTTTGGATCCCCTAATTTTTCAAGCCATTTCTTGACCTTTAAGGCCTCTGCTCCTCCTTGAATGTCTTTGATCTCTCCATTCTTAACTATTAGTCTGATCGGTTCTCTCAAGATTCCTAAGTCTGCTTCACCACCACCTGAGAATGATCCATCAAAAACTATTACTCCGTTTACTGTTTCTTCAATTGGAGCCCAGCCCATCTGTCCCAATAGGAAGTGTGGTCCGGGAACATCAGCGAAAAGCTCATTGGTGACTGGCCGGTCAGGGTCATTCTCGAACGATACGTCATTTCCAGCAGGAGTAACTACACGCATCTTTCTTGCTTTTCTAGTCATCTCAACCAATGTGTTCTGGAACTCGGCCTGAACATCTATGTCTACTTTTCCTATGCAGCGCACAATTTGGTCGGTGTTGAGACCACCTAAGAATAGGTATCTTACTCGTCCTTTGCCTAGCGCGGCAGGAGTCATTGCTTCCTCCCATGGAGTAGAGTAAAGAAGCCATTGATTGTTCAGCTCGATCCAAACATCAGTGTTTGGTATGGCTGCCTTTAATGGGTCGGGTAAATAGGGGTCACCGACCTTTCCATAGCCAGGCGGAGTGGAGTGCCAAGCGACTAATACTTTGGCCCCAGCACATTCGGCGGCTTTGGCTATTTCTTCAGCAACTCTCCACTCTTGCGGACCGTCAAGAGTAATTAATACGCTTTCGCCCTTCTTTACTTTGCAGAGCTTATTGATAATAACGTGTGCTGTTTTTGCTAATTCCATATCTAATATTTGTGGCATATCGTTAAAACAAAAACGTAAGTGATATTTATATATATCGCATCATAATAAAAGAGCTTAATTAACTTTATAATTAAAACTAAAAGAAAATGTTGAATTTATTTTATAAAAAAGGGTTGTTGATGTTCCTATTTACCTTATACAAATACTTAAATAAAGGCCATTCTATAAAAACAGTGAGATGTCAGGAAAAAGTAATTCGGTAAATAGAAGAACTGCTGCAAAAGTTATTGGCGGTACAGTCGCTGGACTTGTCGTTGGCGGCGTGATTGGCTACCTCTCAAGGGGAGCAGAAGTAGTTGAGAGAACAGTTACTTCGACACTCACGCAAGTTAGAACAGAGACAGTGACTGTTACCGGAACAGAGCCAGTAACAACTGTGACTCAGCCTCCGGCTACGACTATAACAACCCCGGCCACAACTATAACAGAGCTACCTGCTCCGCCAGAGTATCTTGCGAAGTTCCCGAACTGGGAATACTATTACTCGCCTAAGCCTAGTCCTCACACGCTTCGATATCTAGGCGGAGCCTGGATGATGTATCCTGAAGTCGCGGAGTTCTGGGAAAAGGTCCATAAACAAAAGATAGAGGCAAGCTACCTAGACCTCTTTATCATGGCTCAGAGGATTGTAGCAACTGAGGGCTATGGTTGGGACGTCGCAGGAACTGCGAGATTCCCACCAATTAAGAAAGCTGGAATCATACTGCCAATACCTGCTGAGAAGCTGCCGAGGTTTGATCCAAAAAAGGTGCCTCAAATATTCGTTCATCCAGAAAGATACCTAAGGCCAGCACAAGTTCCTAGGTTTAGGTACAACTTGTGGTTCTCTGAAGAAGATTATGAGACATACAAGAACTTCGCACTAGTACCCAATAACTGGAACTTTGACTCAATCACATATCTACCGGAAAAACTGCCCTATGAAGAACATGGTGGTGAAAAGACCTCCTTCTCATATTCTGAACTTTGGAACCCCGAGTGGAAAGGAAGAACAATGATGCAGGATGAGGCCTTCACAGTCTTTAGTGAGACTGCGAACGAGCTTGAAGCAACTGGTCAGATAACTTTGTCCGGCGCAAACACAAACCTAACAAAAGAAGAAGTTGATAGAGTCTATAACTTCTTGCTACCCATAATTAAGACAGGCCAGATAAGGACATTCTGGTTCAAGTATGGAGACGCAGTTAACCTTCTTTCTACGAGAGAAATATGGTTAGGTAGCACTTGGCAACCTGTTTGTTATGACGTAAGAAGGACTGGGACACCTGCGTACTACGCACGTCTAGTAAACGGCCCGTTCTTCTGGTTTAACGGTGACATCGTGTCTAAGCATACACCAATCTTGGAGGATGTATATAGATTCATAGCGTTTAGAACTGATGTTTGGTGGAGTGCATTCATTACGAGAAACGGTTATGGCACCTTGACGAGCAACTATGACGATGTGAGGAACTACATGGGTGCGGAGTTCTTCGACTGGGTCAATAATGGACAGAGAACTTACCTACCAATAGATGAAATAATAAAGAACTGGTGCTTCCCCGAAAGAACTGAGTTATGGAACTTAGATGACAGACTGCTAAATGCGTTATTCCTACCCGATAAGTATTTCCCGCCTGGAGAAAAGCCAAGAGAGGGGAAGCCACATCCGAGAGGAAATCTTAGAGACCTTGGATCGATTGAAGATAAGCAAAAGATTACTAGATACTTCTTGTCACCAGACCTTCCTGATGAACTAGACTACTATACTGAGAAATACAACGACTTAAAGGCCCAACTACCAGTATAAAAAATTAATATTTTTACTTATTTAATAATATCTTCTTTCTTTTTCTTTAATTCATCTACTGATGTTTTTCTAACTCTCTCCACGTAATACTTCTCTGGCTCAGACAATTCCTTACACTTTACTAAATGGTCTATCCTCATTATTGTATATGCTGCTTCAAATGCAGAATTGATGATTTGTTTCTTAACGGGTAATGGATCAAAGATGTCATGCTTGCTAACATCTACTATTGAGGCGGTAGTAACATCAATTCCGTAGGATTTTTTCCCAGAGATATGCTCGGAACGCAGCTTTGCTAAACCATCTATAGCATCTATGCCGACGCTCTCCATCAATACCGTCGGAATAATCTCAAAAGCTCTAGCCACCGCTTCAACTACTAATTGTTTTTTATCAGGTATCTTTTTTGCGTACTCTAATAGCTGTAAAGAAATTTCTTCCTCAAATGCCCCTCCTCCCCAGACCAATCTATCGTCATGAATAATTGTTCTTGCAAGTCTTACAGTATTATTTATTATTTTCTCAACGTTATCGACAACATATTTGTTAGCTCCCCTCAGGACTATATCTACAATTTGTGGATTTTTACATCCCTTGAAAAATACCCAATTTTCATTATCAATTTTTTCGTATTCTACAACATCAGCGTATCCAAGATACTCCGGTACTAAGTGGTCTGTATTAACTACTGGTACTGCGCCAATGGCCCTTACGAGTCTATCAAACTCAGGTGGAGGAAACCTCATGACTAGCATCAAGTTATTATTAGCAAATTTCTCAATCAATAATTCATCCACGCCTTTCTCAACTACTATCACATTTGCCCCAACTTCGAATATCTTCCTAGAAATAAGCGATAAGAATTCTCTTCTTTTTTCCTCGAAATTAGAAAAATAGTTAGGCTCATTAAACTCAAATGTGTAATCTTCGTAGCGTGATATCTTCTTATTCGGTATGCGGAGCTCTCCTTTAATCACTGCTATTTTTGCATTGATGACTTTTCTCGGCATTCTGGGATGAAAAGGCTCTCGAAATAGGGCGATCCCATTGAGTACAAATGAGTCTCTTATTGCTCCACCGATAATCTTCTTTACATCTATGTGAACTTCATAATCAGGACTTCTAAGTAGCTCCAGCCCAATTGATCTAATTACTTTTTGCACTAAGTCAGCAATGTGTTCCTCATGGTACGGTACCTTTCCTTTGACCTCACAGTTAATACACTTGCTAATCGTCTCTAAAGTATCATTACTGATCTTGAAGCTAAGCTCTTCCAATTTATTTTGCACGAATTTATAGGCTAAGACTAAACCATCAGCAACATCATTCTGATGTATTCCCTTATCTACTAATGCCTCACATTCTGTAAGAATTTGAGAAGCTAATAGCAATGTTGAGACTGCTCCGCTTCCTGTTTCAGCTGAAGCTGCTAGGGCTGCGCCAGCCAAAAACTGGGCTGCTGGATGCTCTATCTTTATTTTTTTAAGTATAGTCCGCATATCTGATGTCTGAAATAATAATTCTGACCTACCTTCCTGTGTGATTAATAGTTTTTGCATCCTGTTTGGTCCAAGCAATGTTCTAAACATACCTGCGAGCGCCTTAGCTGCCGCAATGTTTTCCTTTATTGCTTGTTTACCTATATTCTCGAGGGAGCCTTTCCTAAGGATGTAGACTGGCTGTCCATGAATATGTTCAGATGGTAGTGGAATCGCTTCATGCAATAATGGTGGATGCCTTTCAATACTCTTTTTGTCAATTGGGGGCATGGCTAATAGTATATTCTCGACTTCAAGATATTAATAGCCTTTTAAACCTAATGAATTTGGCACGGCCGATCAATAATAAGAATTTCACATAGATATTAAATCATCAGCAATAATGTAAAAATTATTTATTTGTGCGTCATTAAAACTTAAATATTAAAAATAGAAAATTAAGTTGCATGAAAAAATCTGAGCCGAAAATAGCAGTCATTATTCCGAATACGTCTAAAGAATTTCTCGCCCATCACAAAAAAGAGCTCAGCGAGGAGTTTCCAGACGTCGATGTTACGTGCCTAGATAAGGGTCCTGACTCTGTTGAGAGTTTTATAGACGAAGTTGATGCGGGACTTCAGCTTGCAAAGCTCGTAAAAGACGCAGAGAAAAAAGGATTCGACGCAGTAGTAGTGAGCTGTTTTACTAATCCAGCATTACCGGCATTAAGGGAGATTGTTTCCATCCCGGTCGTAGGTGCCGGAGAAGCCTCCCTCTATGTAGCTGCATCGCTTGGAGACAAAATTGGAATTCTATCCGTATTGAAGAATACTAACCCAGTAGTGAGACACATGGTGAAAGGACTAGGACTTGAAGAAAGAGTAGTAACTATCAGGGACGTTGGAATACCAGTCCTTGGACTCTCCCACGGAGGCACCGTCGAGGACCAAATATTTGACGCATGTTTAAAAGCTATTACTGAAGATGGAGCAGAAGTCCTAGTCTTGGGATGCACTGGAATGGTAGGACTATCAGACAGACTACAAGAAAGATTAAAAGATAAGGGATATGAAGTGCCTGTCGTTGACCCCATTAGATCAGCAATTTACTATGCCAAAATGCTTGTCAGACTGGGTGTTCGTCATAGCAGAATATCTTATCCACAACCCCCGACAAAGAAAAGAAGACTTGACTCTGAATAATTATTCATTTTTTAAGATATTATAAATATTTTTTAGAATTTTTGTGATTATATTAACCAGGCACCATCTTTAATTATTGTTTTCTCATCATTTACTACGACTGTTGGTTTAAGCACGACCCCATCTATATGTATTCCAGCGATTGTTCTTCCTCCAAATGTGCTGTTGTCTCCAAGCGCAATATGGACCGTATTGTATACTTTTTCATCAATCAATAAGTTTCCCATCAATTTAGCATGTGGATTACAACCAATGCCCAATTCAGCAATGTTAAATGCCTCGGGTCTCCCTACGCCTCTTAGCATTTGCTCTAACTTATTCGCCTCCGAGCCGCCTTCAAATGATACTGCGTTGCCGTTCTTCACGTTTATCTTTACTGGTTTCGTTACCTGTCCTATACTTGCAATTGTTCCGTCGAATACTATGATTCCCTCCGCCGTACCCTCTATTGGTGCTACGTATACTTCTCCAGCAGGTAGATTTCCGAAGTCTCCTTTATTGTGTATAATGCCAGTATCGAGATGCAAGGGCCGTCCATCAATATAGAGCGTTAAATTGCATCCCTCAGGAGACGTTATGACAATTTTCTTCACGTTTTGAAGTGCCTTACCCATTCTTTCTACTCGATTCTTCACATCACTATAATCCGCTATCATCGCATCTGAGAGAAAAATCTCGTCGGTTATTCCTGGCATCGTTGCTCCCCTAACACCCGCCTGTGTCGCCATTTTTCTTGCCTGTGTATGCGTGAGACTATACTTTGTCGGCGCTACAAATACATCGACGTTACGCATCGCTACTGCTACTTGTTCAGGCGGCTCCTCTCCATGTCTGCTCCTAGGCTTCATAATTAGTAACGTGGCCTCAGCATTCATGTTTAATGCCTCAGCGAATAATGGTCGACCAAAACGCTCAGTCTCCGTGTCGCATATAATCAATACTTTTTCATTTGGCTTAACTCCTAAACAATCACGAATTACTACTCTTGCACTCTTATTATAATCTGACGTCATATCTGTGAGATGACCTTCGCGTTATATATATTTTTTAAACAATTAATTAGCATTAGATAAAAAAGAATACACAAGTTTATTTCACAATGTAGCTACGAATTGGTCACCTTCTTTCTTAAAAAAATTCAAATACATCTTTATCGTGATTTGATTCGAAATGCTGATGGATAGGCGAGATAAGATTTGTAAATTTATTGCTAGCATGAATATGAAAGGGGCAGTATTTTGTGGTCCCGGAAGTATTCGTTATCTATCGGGCTATACTGTTCCTATCGAGACTGGTCCTAATCCCTTCGAGGCTGGCCCGCCAATTCTTTTACTCAATATAGATGGAGAAAGCGAGTTGGTTGTTTCAGAGTTTGAAGAACCAGCTGCTAGAAGTGATGCCAAAGTAGATAACGTTTCTGTATATAGTTGCTACAATATTTATGACTTAGACACGAAGCCCTTGAATGTTCTATCAAATATATTAATAAACTCCATGAAAAAGCTTAGAATTGATAAAGGCATTATAGGCCTTGAGGCGGAATATTTTCCAACCTCTATTTTCTGGCATATCAAAGAAAACTTACGCGAAGCCAATTGGAAAGACATTAGTAGAAACTTAGAGAGTATACGGGCCGTAAAGGACAGTGAGGAGATTGAACTGATGAGACGTGTATGTGATGTAGCTAGCTGGGGACAGATAGCCGCTCGTCAAATTGTAAATGAAGGTGCATCAGAGATTGAGGTTTACTCTCTTGTTAAGGCTAAGATTGAGGAAAAGACAGGCGCTCGAACACCTCTTTTGGCTGACGTAATTTCTGGAGAAAGGACATGGGAGATTAGTGGTCATCCAACTATCCGTAGGATACGAAGGGACGAACTAGTTATCTGCGACCTAGTGCCTCGTGTAGATGGTTACTGGGGTGACAGTTGTTCTACATTTATTGTCGGAAAACCAACCAGTGAACATGTCAAACTTCATAAGATAGTAATGACTGCACTTCAAAAGGGAATTGAAAACATAAAGCCAGGGATAACTGCAATGGAGATCGATAAGATTGTAAGAAGCGAAATAAAAAAGCATGGATATGATTATCCACACCACACTGGACATGGATTAGGAGTGACTTATCACGAAGAACCCAGAATATACCCATCAAGCAACACTATACTCAAACCAGGCATGGTATTAGCAATTGAGCCGGGAATATACGTTAAAGGCGTAGGAGGCATAAGACTTGAAGACGTCTTATTGGTTACAGAAGATGGGGCAGACATCCTTACAAAATACTCAAAAGATCTTTTTTAATTAAGTCAAAGCGATATTCATGTTTTACAATGATAATTTCTATGTTATACCGTAAATATAAAATGCGTCTTAAAATAATGCTAGTCTTATATACCATGTTACGCTGATTTAAAAACCAAGGTGGTACCTGTGGCCAAGTTCCATGTCTATAAAGATGAGAAGGGAACCTATAGATGGAGATTACAATTAGATAGCAATAAATTCGTTGCAGACTCATCACTAGGATATAAGACAAAATATGATTGTATGAGAGCGATTAAGACGATCCAAAAATCAATTATTAAAGCCGAGATATGCAAAGCCACAAATAAAATAGTAATATAGAAAAAAGTTTTTTATTTATATTATTCCTTTTTCTTTTAAAATTTCGTAGAGTGAGGAATCTCCTAGATCGTCCAGTTCGTATCTTACTCTGATTATTTCTTTATTAATCTTTATGAGCCTCGACAAATCGGCTGGTGTTGCACTAATTATGTAGTCGCATTTAGCATGATTCAGTATCGTTTCGAGATCCCTAATTTGTTCAGCATTATATCCAATAGCAGGAACTACTCTTTCTATATGCTTATATTGTTCATAGAGTTTTTTTAACGTCCCTACGGCATAGGGTCTTGGATCAATTATTATGGCTCCGTATTCCTTTGCGGCTATATAGCCTGCACCATACTTGAAGCCCCCATGCGTCACTGTTGGGCCATCCTCTACGACAACTACACGTCTACCTCTTACTCTTTCTAATCCATCACCAGTAATTTTCGACCCAGCAACCATGAATCTAGCCCTTGGATTAATTTTAGCTATATTTTGCTTAATGACCTCTATGTTTTCTCTAGGTGCGTTTTGAGACTTATTTATCACTACTATATCAGCAGTCCGAATATTTACTTCTCCTGGATATGACATTATTTCTTGGCCGGGCCTCTGCGCATCTGTCACAACAATGTTTACAGAGGGTTTTATGAATGGAAAGTCGTTGTTTCCTCCATCCCAGATAAGAACGTCACCCTCCGTCTCAGCGAGTTTAAGTATTTCGCTATAATCGACCCCGGAATAGACTATAACTCCTGAAGCTATATGAGGCTCGTATTCCTCTCGCTCCTCAATTGTACAATCGTATTTATCAAGGTCTTCAAGTCTTTTAAATCGTTGTACGGCTTGTTTCTCAAGGTTGCCATAAGGCATAGGATGACGAATCACAACTACGCGTTTACCAGCACTCCTGACAATATTCACTACATATCTTGATACTGTGCTCTTGCCAGCGCCTGTTCTCGTTGCTGTTATTGCTATGACTGGCTTATCTGATTCAAGCATGGTAGACTTTGGTCCAAGAAGCATAAAATTTGATCCACAGGCAATTATTCGAGATACCTTATGCATAGTTTCTTCATGCGTTAAATCACTGTAAGCCAGCACGACTAGGTCCACGTCATTCTTTTCTATTATTTCTTCTAATGATGACTCTGGTAGAATTGGAATTCCTTCGGGATAGAGAGGCCCGGCAAGAGAGGGTGGATAAATTCTACCCTCTATTCCAGGTATCTGCGTCGCAGTAAACGCTACGACCCTATATTCAGGCCTATTTTTGAAATATACATTAAAGTTATGAAAGTCTCTACCGGCTGCTCCCATTATTACTACTTTTGTAACCATATGCTAATTATATTGAATAAAAGGAGTTATTAGTGATTATTTTAGGCTATCTTATACTATTACTTTCTCATTCCAGCTCTTAATCGTCTAAGAAATCTCTCCGTCCTATCTTTTTTAGGATGCTCTAGAACTTGTCTCGCATCACCTTCCTCAACTATTATTCCATCGTCGATAAATACAACTCTATCAGCAGCGGCCTCAGCAAAATCTATTTCGTGAGTAACAATCATCATGGATCTTCCTTCCTTTGCTATCTCATACAATGTTTCTACTACTTCGTATCTCAGTTCTGGATCAAGAGCAGATGTTGGTTCGTCTAATAATAGCAGAACCGGGTCTATTGCTAATGCTCTTGCTATTGCTCCACGTTGTTGCTGTCCACCAGATAATTCGAGGGGATACTTCGAGGCCAAGCCGCCTAGTCCTAAACGTGTGAGTACTGAGAGTGCTTTTTGTTCAGCTTCCCGTCGTTGAATACCTTTACTTATCTCTAGTGGAAGAGCTACATTTCTAAGTAGCGTCATGTGTGGGAAAAGAGTATACTGCTGAAAAACAAAGCCTATCTTTGACCTGATCTTTCTTAGATTATCAGGTTCATGCGTAACGATTGTTCCTTCGAGGATTATTTCTCCCGCCCATGGCTTTATTAAAAGAGGAATGCATTTTAGAAGCGTACTTTTCCCAGAACCACTAGGCCCAACTATGACAATCTTCTCGCCTCTATTTGCAGTTAGGCTTACACCTTTTAAAACCTCAGTATCATTATAGCCCGCCCTTAAGTCTCTGACAGTAAGCAGCACATCACTCAAACCTTACTCTTATTAGCAAGACTCGTTAAGATACTAATTAACATTTAGCGATTATCAACATCATTATTTTTAAGCTGTATAGACTAAACTAGAGCCCTCCTGTAGCCAGGTATTGCGTATTTAGCCTCGAGAATCTTAGATAATTGGGAAGTAGGTATGCAGATAGCAAGATATATCGCAGCTGCGAAGAGATAGATCTCAGGCCTAAAAGTGAAGGCAACCATATACTCTGCTTTTCTGAAGAGTTCTGCGACTCCAATTATAGATGCAAGTGAAGTATACTTAACGAGCGCGACGAATTCGTTTACTAGTGCAGGCGTAGCTATCCTTATTGCCTGTGGGAATACAATGAATCTATACATCTGGCCAGTAGTCATTCCAAGAGACTCGGCTGAGAGGAACTGTTCTTCAGGTATGCCCTTTATCGCGGCCCGTATTATTTCTGCTTGATAGGCAGCGCTGTTAAATCCGATTGCAAGCACAGACGCTGTGAAGGCGTCAAGCTTGATCCCGATTGCCGGTAACCCGAAATATACGAAGAAGATCTGAACTAGGAGTGGGGTTCCCCTGAAAAATTCTATGTATACTCTCGAAATCACTGATAATGGTCCTCTGGCTAAAACTCTTGCTGCAGCAAGTAGGGCGCCTAGTATCAATCCTAGGGCAAAGGAATATATCGTTAATTGAAGAGTTACTGGTATTCCTTCTAATATGTAAGGAATAATCTCAAATAAAAAGCGTTCAATTTCCAATGCTTACACCTATTATTTTTTTACGTCCCTAACCACTTATTTATTTCCTCTTCGAAGATTTTATCCATCTCTCCTGAACTTATGAGATCTTCTATTACCTTGTTGACAACGTATTTGAGGTCTTCGGCTCCTTGTGGTATTCCGATTGCAGCTCCGCTTAGGCTTCCTAGCCGCATGACTACGACGAGGTCTGGGTCTCTGCTCGCTAAGACTTGACCTATTATGTCTCCGACGATTAGCGCGTCGAGGTCGCCTCTCTTAAGTGTCATTACCATTTCTGGATATACTCTGTCGTATGAGACTATGTTGGACTTTCCTTTCAGGTGCTCATTTGCCCATTCCTCCTGTATGGTTCCAAGCTGGACGCCAATGTTCTTTCCATATAGTGATTCTTTATCTTTGAAGATGTCTGCTTTTGATTTAAGCACGACGACTGAGGCGTCATATGCAACGTAGTATCCCTTTGAAAAATCGATTTCTCTCTCTCGCTCAGCCGTGTGGTGTAGGTCTGCAAGTACTAGGTCGACATGTCCACCCTTGAGCGCCTCTATTAATGCTCCGAACTTCATGTCTTTAATCTCGAGTTTTACTCCAAGTTCTTTGGCGATCCTCTCAGCTATTACTATGTCTATTCCAGCAAAGTTGCCCTTGGCATCGATGTACTCGAAGGGTGGCCAGTCAGCGCTTGTGCCGACGATGAGTTTTCCCCTGCTCTTAATCGTGTCTACTAGGGATGGCTTCTCTGGAGGCGAAGTAAGCGTTGAAGCAAGGTAGTATCCAGAGGCTCCTATCGCGATCCCGACAACAAGCATTACGACGAGCCAGACAACACCAATCTTGGAGGACTTCACGAGTCTTAATTGATTCTCTGCGATATTTAAATATAATAATACGATTAAAAATCTTAAACAAGTCCACAAAACTAAGACAAGCCTCCTTAACGTGAACTATAATAAATATATTTACGTGACAAAAAAATAGTTTTATATAACACCGTTATAATCATTATTATGTTGAGGGGGATAAATAATGCCGAGTAAATGGGCCTCAAGATTCATAGCCTCTGCGATTATTCATGGAGCGATTGCCGCCGCCATAACGCTCTACATTGTGCTGGGTCAGCTGACGTTTCTTAAGCCTGAGCCGAGCAGAGTGATTGCTTTCGGAAGCGCTGGGACATGGTTCATGATGGGGTATCTGTCATACATCTTAGTCGGCGTCGTCGGAGTCGCGGTAACCGCCCTATTCTATTACCACATCGAGGAAGAGCTAAAAAGACCAATAATTGGAGCAGCTTCAGGGCTTGCATGGCTACATCTCTTATTGATGAATATTGGAGTAGTAGGGGCGACTTGGCTAATGATGTACAGTGGCTATCTGGGTGGTGCTGCGATGCTGCCAGCAGAAGTAGGAGGTCGAGGATGGAATCCAGGACAAGTCCATGCTAATGTCTTCTACGCAATACCTCTTGGATATCCGTTCTGGATAACGGTTTTCATCGTTTTGCTCGCTGCCGGTGTCCTTTTAGGAGGTCTCGGATACTTAATTAGTTGGCGTCGAAGAACATAGGTTAGTTGAGTTATTTTTATTTTTATGCATTTATTGAGGTAGTTACTCATAGTTTGTGCGGTGAAGAGGCATTTACCATTATTGATGGTTTTTCTGATCTTGATTTTTCCTGCTACTATCATGGTTAGTGATGGAGACTTATGGAAGTCGTATTTGGCGAGCAGGCCGTGGGCTTTGGGGATAGTTGTTCCTGAGGATGCTCCTCTCGATGAAGGCAGGACGCTTAAGTGGGAGTCGTCCAGCAATTTGACAGTAGTCTTCACCTTACCCATGATAAACAGGACTGATGCGACGATTTACGCGATAGCAAGTGTGATGACGAGCAGCTCTGTTGTACTCCAAGCAGCTGCTGGCATTGAGGCGGGCAGTGATTATTGGTGTAGTTATGCAATGTATGTACGTAGCGTGTATAATGAGGATAGGGAATATGTTCCGGTTCTTTTAGGCAGTCCTCCATGCTTTTCACCAGGCGACGTATCTGTCATCTCGATATATTCTAATTTTTCCGGCTCGTCTCCTGTCTGGTTTGTTAGGATTACTAATCTATCTTCTGGTGAAGAAGTTAGGGTCCCTCTTCTTATGGATGGGAGTAGTAGTTTCATGAAGGGAGACCATGAAGTTTTTGCTCTTGAGTCGTATACCAAGAACGAGCAGGCTTTTAGAAATATGGAAAATTTAGTGCTGCATGATGTGTATATTGATGGTGAGAGGGTAATAGGTAATTGGTACGTCTCTGACGGTCTACTCTTTATGAAAGAACTTCTGTTTGAAGTAGGCGCAGGGGAGCCCGTGCCAAGTTTTTTGTATATTGATGCCTCTGAGGCCTCTGGTGTTGTGTGGGGATATTCGAGTGAGTATTGGGAGGCTTCCACAGATAGTTTCTTTTTCTTGTTGTTAATCATGCTAGTGTTGGTCATAATGCTCATTATACTTGTTGTTCTTAAGATTAGATAGTTCTTGTCTTGGCTTTAGTTTATTCTTTGTGGTCGTTACTGCCAATACTTGAAGAATGATTCCCATGATCGTAATGATTGTTAGTAACCTGATTGGATTTACTAATGGTTCGAGAAGACGTCGAATCTTCTCGGTGGATGAGTGGACTATGGAGTATTCATATCCACCTATGGTTCCTGCGATTGCCAACATAACCGTAGCACCGATAGTTCCTACGTAGGCCATGATGAAACCCATGAGTGCTAATTTTCCGTTGATTCTTCGCCCTTCATTCTCATTTGTATAATAAATGTATGATAGTCCTGAGAATCCGCAGAAACCGACGATTATGAATAGGATGTATCCTAAAACGAACCATACGCCCGGTCCTCCGGACACTATGATTCTCAGGAGGATGGGGAATGGCTCTATGGGCAGCACTATTATCAATGTCCATATAGATGCTATAATGGCGTTAAGTAGCGCGGCTTTTTTTAGTCTAATGTGCCACGACTCTTCTATCTTATTACTCAACGCTAAGATATGTTTTGATTCATGGCTATTAATTATGCTTTGTATGATACCTGTCTCTGCGGTATTCGAAAAAAATAATACCTCGAGGTACATTGATGATGCATGAGACTCGAGGAAGTTCCTAAAATTCCTCTTGGGTTTTATCCAACACCCCTGCACGAGTTGCCACGTCTTTCTAAGACGCTTGATGGCCCACGCATATTCATTAAGAGGGATGATTTGACTGGTCTCGCATTCGGCGGAAATAAGACTAGGATAATTGAGTATATTTTTGCTGACGCTAAGGCTGCTGGCGCCGACGTTGTAGTTGCTTCCTGTGGAATTCAATCCAATTGGGCTAGACAGATAACTGCCGCTGCCAAGATTCTCGGCATGAAGCCTGTGCTTATCTTGAGGACTGCCCAGTTCGGCGAGGAGCCGCGAGAATATGACGGCAATCTTCTCCTCGACGTATTGATGGGTGCGGATGTTAGGGTTGTGAAAGCTCCAATTACTGCTGATGTGAGTAGAGAGATGAGTGAAGTTGCTAATGAGTACGCCGCGAAGGGTCATAAGCCTTACGTTCTTTATGGCGAGCCTCCTATAGGTGTCTTCGGATACGCTAATTGTGCGTATGAGTTGACTCAGCAGGCAAAAACTCTTGGAATCAAAATTGATTATATTGTTCATGCATCTAGTGGTGGCGCAACACAGGCCGGACTTCTGCTGGGAGTAAAGATGCAGAGGCTCGAGACGAGAGTCGTGGGGATTAGTGCCGCGTCCAGGCCGAAGAACATCCTCGTCCAAGATATTAAACGACTGATTGATGGGGCGTTCAAAATCATTGGTTTCGACCTCGATATCAGTAGTGAAGACATAGTAGTGTTTGATGAGTATGAGCTCGGCGGCTATGGTATTCCCTCTATGGAAGTCCTCAGCACTATTCGGCTGCTCGCTGAGACGGAGGGCATCATATTGGACCCTGTCTATACTGGTAAGGCAATGTGGGGGCTGATTGACCTCGTTAAAAAAGGCTATTTCGACAGGGATGAGGTAGTTGTCTTTATTCATACGGGTGGTTTGCCTGCGCTTTTCGCCTACAGGAAATATTTCGGTTCTCCTTAGACATTCATGCTTACTGAATAGTAATTCCTTTATTCTGCTTCTAATCATATATGACTCATGGCTAGGGAGAAGATTACTTATGTCTCTCTCTTCGCTGATGAGAGTATTCATCCAATGTATGAGAAGGCCCTCGAGACCGTGAGGGAGAAGTATCTTGGAAGGCATTATCCAATATTCATCGGTCAGGAAGAAGTTGTTTCTGAGGATGGAGAGTTCGAGGAGAGGAGCCCCATCGACACATCGATAGTCGTTGGATACTTTCAGAGAGCCAATGTGAAACACGTCAGGAAAGCAATAGACGTGGCTGAGGAGGCATTTCAGAAATGGTCGAGGACGAGCTGGAAGAGTAGAGTCGAGATTATGAGGCGAGCAGCCGAGATTATTGATCAGAGAAAGTTCGAGATTGCTGCCATCATTACTTTTGAGGTGGGCAAGAATAGGCTTGAGGCGCTTGCTGAGTGTTGGGAGGCTATAGATGCCTTGAAGTACTATGCTGACTTGATGGAGGCGAATAATGGATATGAGAGAGAGCTCGGGCCGGGTGGTCCGGGAGAAAGATGCAGGATGGCTGCTAGGCCTTATGGTGTCTGGTTTGTTATCTCTCCGTTCAATTTTCCATTCATGCTTCCCAACGGGATGATTCAGGGCGCACTCATTACTGGGAACACTGTTGTCTTTAAGCCGACGAGCGAGGCGCCTCTCGCCGGTCTTCTGCTCTATCAGGCGTTTAGGGATGCTGGTGTTCCTCCTGGAGTCATTAATTATCTGACTGGGCCCGGCGAGGTCTTTGAAGATGAAGTAACTTCTAATCCGAAGGTTGCCGGCATAGCTTTTACCGGTTCTAGGGATGTCGGCATGACTCTCTTCAGGAAGTTCATGACGAGGCAGCCTTATCCAAAGCCAATCATTCTCGAGATGGGCAGTAAGAATCCAGCACTCGTGACCGCGAAGGCCGATATTAAGAAGGCCGTCATGGGCGTAGTTAGGGCGGCTTTCGGGTTCTGTGGACAGAAGTGCTCTGCAACGTCTAGGCTCTACGTTCATAGAAGCATCATGGATAAGTTTCTCGAGGAGCTCGTCAAAGAGACCAGTAGCCTCAAGGTTGGAGACCCGAGGAATAGAGATGTCTTCATGGGGCCCGTCGTGAATAGGCGGGCGCTGGAGAACTATATGCTCTACGTCGAGCAGGCCAAGAAGAGCGGTGGACGTGTGCTTTATGGAGGCGAAGTTCTTAGAGGCGACAACTACGGCCGCGGCTTCTATGTCCAGCCGACAATTATTACTGGGCTCCCGAGAAGCCATGAGATCTGGAAGAAGGAACTCTTCCTCCCGATACTGCTCGTGGATGCTTTTGATACTTTGGAGGAAGCAGTCAGGGAGGCGAATGACACTGAGTATGGGCTTACGGCGGGCATATTCAGCGAGGATGAGGATGAGGTTAGATACTTCTTCGAGAATATTGAGTTCGGCGTGACGTATGCTAATAGGAGGGGTGGAGCGACGACGGGTGCTTGGCCTGGCGCGCAGACCTTTGTTGGCTGGAAGGCGAGCGGGGCGACTGGGAAGGGCATTGGTGGTCCTCATTATCTCCTCACGTTTCTGAGGGAGCAGAGTAGGACCGTCGTGGTCGAGTAGGCGTCTTTTTTTCTCGCGTTGAAAAAGTTTAAATGTCTCAAAGTGATTTTTCGTAGTGATTGTGTATGAAGATTTCTAGGAAGGTTTCTGAGGGGATTCTTGGCGAGGGGGCTTTTGATGTTTTGGCTAAGGCCAAGATGCTTGAGGCGAGCGGTGTGAAGGTTATTCATCTCGAGATTGGCGAGCCTGATTTTGATACTCCTGAGCATATCAGGAAGGCTGCCTGTGATGCGATTATGCGTGGCGAGACTCATTATACGCCTTCTGCCGGTATTCAGCCGCTTAGGGAGGCTATTGCTGAGTATGTGGGTGAGTATTATGGAGTTAAGGTTGATTGGTCTAAGCAGGTTGCCGTGGGTACTGGTGCGAAGCAGACGATTTTTGCCGCGCTCTGCTCGATTGTCGAGGAGGGTGACGAGGTTATCTGTCCTGACCCGGGATATCCGCCCTATGCTGATGGTGTTAGGTTTAGTGGCGGTAGGCCTGTCTTTGTGAGGCTTAGGCCTGAGGATGAGTTTAGGATGACGCCTGAGGCGGTTAATGAGGCAGTGACGAGTAGGACTAGGGCGGTAATTATTAACTCGCCTCATAATCCATGTGGCTCGATGCTTACGAGGGAGCAGGTCAGGGGTATCTGTGAGGTTGCTCAGGACCATGATCTCTGGATTATCTCTGATGAGATTTATCGTGGTATTCAGTTTGATGATTTTGAGCATGTGTCTCCGATGGAGTTTGCTCCAGAGAGGGTCATATTGATTGATGGGTTCTCGAAAAGATATGCAATGACTGGCTGGAGGCTTGGTTATTCTGTTGCTCCTGCTGAGATTACGAAGAATATCATCAAGGTCTTGAACGTGACTACGTCTTGTCCAGTCGCCTTTACGCAGTGGGCTGCGATTACTGCTCTGCGGGGTCCGCAGGACTTCGTTAAGTGGGTTGCTAAGAGGTTTAAGGAGAGGAGGGACATTGCGTTGGCTGAGCTTGACAAGAGTGAGGTGTTGAGGTATGTGAAGCCGACTGGTGCGTTCTACGTCTTCGTCGATGTCTCGCCTGCTTTGAGGAAGCTCGGGCTTGACTCTAAGGGATTCATGGAGTGGTTCATGGAGAAGAGGAATGTGGCTGTTCTTCATGGCTCATCGATGGGGCCGAGTGGTGAGGGCTGGATAAGGATCAGCTTCGGCAACAGTGACGAGAACGTTAGGGAGGGGTGCAGGAGGCTGGTAGAGGAAGTTGACAGAGTGGTTAAGTCTTAGCTAATTGTCCCAGTCAGGCTTCAGTTCTGGGTTGCACCAAACGTAGTAGATTGGAGACATCCTCGTTGAGAGTATTGTTTTTATGATTTCTCTCCTTGTCCTGATTTTTCTCTTTCTTTTTCTGAGCATTGTTGGTGCATGCTTGATTATTGAGTTGATTGTTGAGGCGAGCTTGCGGAGCTTCTTGCCTCTGAGATTATTGATGTAGCGGTATAGGTATGCTGGTTCATGTATAAGTGTTACTTCTATGTCTGGGAAGACTTCCTGTATCTTTGAGATTAGCTTCCTGTTCTGCTCGTCTAGGCTTGTCTCATAGTTTATCCTCGTGAGGCCGGCATGCTCAAAGAATGGGTTGAATCTCGCCATGACTGCCAGCGCCTCGATTACTGGATAACCCGTGAGAGGCATTGTTTCTCTTACGAGCCTAGCTCCGAGCCCGATTCCTCTATATTTCGGATAGACTATGACTCTGGCTATTCTCAACACGTTCCTTTTAAGGACCTGCAGCAATGCCTTCAGACCCCTCGAGCGGTAAATCTCTAGCAGTCTCGGAAGGGCTATGTGTCTCCCCCTAAGTAATGGATGCGTGATTGCTGAGACATAGACAATTACGCCGCATAGCTCGTCTCTCCTCACTGCCCTGTATATTGCCTTAATTGCTGGAGGCCTACCGGCCCTGTAGTGAAACTGCGCTAATGCCTCATAGTCAGAGACGTATCCGGGCTCAATCACTATTTCTCTCATGATGCTGCATTCCTCACTATTAATGCTGGGTCGAGTAATGTTTACTTCTGCTCCGAGCTTCTTATCCACGAGAACTGTTGGCTTCAAATCTTCCAATAGGTCTCTGTGCGTCGTCGCCACTATCAGGGTCATGCCGTTCCTCCTAGCATACTTCTGGAAGAGATACGCAACTATCCTCGCAGCCTCTCTGTCAAGTGTTGAGCAGAACTCATCCATCACTATTGTTTTTTTACTAGACCAGAGAGCCTTTGCGAGCTTATACCTATACTTCTGTCCATCACTGAGCTCTCGGTAGCGCTTTAAGAATAAGAATGCTTCTCCAAGGCCCACTGAGTTGAGTATCTCGATGGCTTCGGAAGTGTCCCGCCCAACTCCCTCCACCACTACCTCGTCATCATCGACCTCGAGCTCATCACTAGTAATTACTCCCCCGAACTCTCTTCGTCTCTGAAGTATTCTAGCAATCTCTCTCAGCAATACACTTTTCCCAGAGCCGCTCTCACCAGTTATGTATACTACGTCTCCCGGATTGATGTCTAATCTTAGACCTCTATAGACTACTTGTTGCTTCTCGTCTAGGTCTATGCCGAATGCCTGGGACACCTCGGCTACTCGCCTCGTTATCGGCACCGAGGACTTAAAGCTCCTATCAATCCTGACGAGAATCTTAGGATGCCCACGGAGCGGGAGCAGTATTAGCCTAACCATTCAGGACAGTCGCTCCTCCAGTCTGCCTAGACTTGATTGCATAGAGCGCCATCGCCATGCTCCAGAAAATGTCGACACGGGTGTTTGGACTATGATAGAACCTCACACTGCCATCCATAGCCACTTCATACTTTAGAGCATTCAGCTGGGCGACCACTTCTCTAGTCAATCCTGAGTCCTCCCTACTAGGTATGTGTAGTGACGAAGCGCCGACCCACCTCTTGGACTCATCCATCCTGCATCCACGCATCATTACCTGCTTCAGATACGTCGCCATCTCCTCCTTCGTCTTTGCAGTGAATACTACGCCTAGGAATCCATTGATTCCTGAGTCTCTGATAAGTTCTGAGACCGCTTCGCCTACTCCAGTGACGTCAACCGCGATTCTAAAAATTGTCTTCCATTTCTTAGAGAATCGTTTGAGTTGACCAACGATGCTGCCATAACTGGTCTCGAGCGGCCAAGCCTTGACCAGTCTCACATAGATGTCTTCTCCGAGCTTCTCGACTATTGTTAGGACGCTGTTATCGACTCTCTTTCCAAGGTCCAGCCCGGCGTAGAGTTCTCTACCCTCAATATCGATCTCCTCGGGCCACCAGTACTGGTCTGGGTCTAGGCAACAGTTGATTAGGCCTAGGCTTAGCCAGCTATCCTCGTCCTCAACCCACTCTGCCTCGTACTCCCTTCTAAAGAAGCTTGGGTCTTTACTAATCAATTCACGCTGAATGAATTCTTGAGAAATTATTCCCGCTCTGACTGCCTCCCTCCATGTCCATCTATGTAGACTCCATCTCTTCTTCTCCTCTGGATCATTGAATATTCTATAGAATACTCCATCTCTCCTCCAGGGCGTGCTGCTGACTATGATTCTTGCACCCCTGTCCCACCTCGCAGCCATACTTGGCAACAATACACTCTCAAGAAGCTCAGCGTCGTCAGCGAAGTAGCTGAACTCATCTAAGTAGCAGTAGTCATAGGTCTCTCCGCGTAATCTCTCGATCGCGTTGGGAAGCGCCTCGATCACGCTTCCATTAATAAACTTCACCACTGTCTTCAGCTCCTCCTGAACGAATGCACGTCTAGGAGTCGAGAAAAGCAGGTCGAGCTGCTCCTTAAGCTTCCTGAGACATTTCTTGGCCTGTCTATAGCTCGGCGCAACTATGCATGTCCGTGTCTCTGGATTCGTCGCTGCGAGATGTATGAGTTTAAGCGCTATCGCGGTCGTCTTCCCACTCTGTCTGCACGCAGCCACAGCAATCATCCTTGAGTCATCCTCAAGCAGCCTCAACTGATAATCCGTCGGCCTAAACCGGGTGAATAGTTCTACAAAGTTCTTGGTAGTCCTAGCCTCTGAGACACTGTATCTACGCGTCTTCTCATAAAGCATCGATAACTCATAAGTAGCTGCCTGAGTCTTTGGATATATTCGCCTAAATATCCTCGAGGATAGTGAGGAGCTGCCAGTCAACTCGGCCAGATAGCTCGCAAGAGCGCTGAGCTGTTCTACTTGACACTTTTCAAGCTCTACGCCCCGACTACTAATTACCCTCCATAACTGACTCTTAGTCAGTCTTTGAGCGCCCATCGCTGAGCTCGCTCTTAACGCCCTCAACTATTCTGCTCAGCGTCTCTAGGTCTAGCTCCCTCCTCTCATGCCTAATCTCAGACATGCATTTCAACACGAGCTCGAGGTACTGCCTCGCGAGCTTCAGGTTTCCCTGCCTGATTACTTCCTGCGCGAGTTCATATGCCTCTGAAGCTATCTCCCTCACCTCGATGACCATCTCGCTCCAAGTTGGAACGCCTGTAAACCTGTCCTTATCACCCTTCAGGGGCAGCTTATCACTGATGAGAAGCGTCTTTACCCTTCTCCTGAGCGTATCTAGACGACTGTTAAGCAGCTGCTCCTTTGATTGATTTTTGCTTAACAATCCGCGCTTCATGAGCCTGTTGAGTATGACCCAGACCCTGTTGAGGCTTCTCCTCGAAGTATCTCCGTATATCTCCCTCGCTATCTCGTATGCTCCCTTGCCCTCCCTCGCAAGGCTCAATATCATTTGAGTCTTATTCATGGCGCAAGCCTCCTCAACAGCTCAGAGAGACCGACACCGCTCAGAAGCGAAGTCAAGACCAACGCGTCCTCAAGCCTGCCAAGAACAGTCAAGTAAATCACGGCCCCCGCAAACGCAGACACAATTACTGCATAGTAGTCGTAACGAGTCACGCTGAACCTGAAGACGCCTGCCTTAACCATGAATCTACCATGCTTCTCAAGCCTACTCGACGCCCTCAACCATCCATCGCCTCCGAAGCATTAATCCTGACAAATGATGCACGCGCCTTCCTCGCCTCAACCTCAGTCAGCTTAATTATGCTCCTCACAATTGGCAGTGGAATGCTCGTCCAGTGCTCCAAGTCTCCAGACCTCTCAGTAACGATGACCAAGTGTGGAAGACCATACTCCTTATCCAGATAGACACCTAGGAAGCGCCCAGGCGTCTCAGTCCTCGTAGCTATCGGAGCATCAAGCGGATCAGTCCCATGAGGAACCTTAGGAATACTACAAGCATCCAGCCATATAACCTTCACATACTCGTCAAACTTCAACCCTCTTATCACTGATAGATTCTTCTCAAAGACTTCAAGCCACTCGCGAACCACTCTTGGATGCCTACTAATTATTAGTCTGCGACTCATCCATCACTAATTACATCATTGATGAATATATTTTCTGCTGATTCATTAAATAATTAATTATGTCTCAAATTATAATAACATCATTTTAACAAATTAATGATAGATGACATACTCATCGATTGAGGATGTAAAGGTTACGAGGCTTGGACTGAGATCCGAAGACGCTTCAAGCGACCAAGAGATACTTCAATTCATAATGCAGGCCGACTCCATGATAGATGAATTACACATCAGCCTCGGAGTACCGGTCTCTTCAAGCAACCCAGAAATGCTTAGGAGAATAAGTGCAGATATCGCGGCCAACCTCTACTTAATCTGGAACACGAGGGATAACAGTGTCAGAGAAACGCTGTGGCGAGAGATTAGGGAGATAATTGGAGAGCTTCGGCAGAGCCTCACGAGCAGGTCGCCGGGAGGAGCTACACTAACGGGTGGAGAGACGGATTGAAGAATAAACTCCTAGGAATCATCATCCTGGCCACGTCTGGAATACTGATACTCACAGTCTCCCCCAACATCTATTCAGCACTGCTACCATTACTTACTGCCGCTTCTATCTTCTTCACTATTCTGCTCGCTTATTCCGCCTGGAGACTAAGCCTGATTAGTCATGGATTCAAGAGAGCCGCGGCGGCCGCTTCCGGTGGATTCGGAGCGTTCCTCTCATACTTGGCTGTAACTGATGAGCACTTCAAGAGGGCTAGAGTATTATTAATGCCTCTCGCGGCTGCGCTCTTCGTTGCGGCGACACTCGCAGCACTTCTCATGAGGATGAATAGGCGTGGAAGGGTAGTGAGGAGGCGTGGGCGTAGCTGAAGAGAGGTTCAGACAGGTAGAGGAAGCCCTTAAGAATATTATTACTCGCACTGGAGTCGCTCGGCTAGTCGAGGGAGGAGCCGAGCCGGCCAGGGCCTCTTATCCACGCGTGAGGATCTATGCTAGGCGTGGGAGATCGCAGAGATATCTCGTTGGCTCAAGTGCAAGAATGCATATCTGGGATTTCGAGATAGTTATAGAGACTCTCAGCGCGGACTACTCTGAGAGCTATGAAGAGGCGCTTAGGATTCACTGGGCGATCTATGAGGCGATACTGGCTGAGCCTAACCTTGGAATAGAGTCGTTCTTTGTTGACGCTGAGCCTGCAGTCGAGTATGAGTTGACTCAGGTAGGGAGTGATAGGGGAATGTATGGACACATGCTTGTCCAGACAATATCTGTGAGGGCTGAGGCATAGTTGGCCTCCTCCGTCCAGCTGGACACAGCGTGTCTGGGGACATAGGAGGTGAGTCAACATGAGTAGTTGGGCAAGATACATAGCACTGGCTAGGCAGTCCAGCATAGAGACACCTGCGACGAGCGGCTTCAAGTACCTACATGCAGACTCCTGCGATCTTCACCTCGAGAAGGAATATGTCTATGACGATGAATGCATCAGCTACATCGAGTATTCAAGCGCATTTGAGGGGCTAAGAATAGTGAAGGGAGGAATCGAGCTGAGACTCAATCCATCTATGATTGGAGAGCTCCTCAACAGTTTCTTCGGAGGCTCGACGACAACGCAGATAGATCCAGCACCCGTCTATGAGCATCTCTACACTCCGAGCAGCAATGTTGTTCCATATACAGTCATCGTTGCGGCTGGAGACGTGGCTGAGAGGTTTATTGGATGCGGAGTAAGCAGGCTTGAGTTCACGTTTGAGGCAGGCGAGCCGCCGATGATGAGGGCTGAAATATTGGGACGAGACATGGACCTCACGGAGCCGAGCACTCCCAGTTATCCATCAGTCAGAGACTGGCTGCCGATAGAAGTGTCATTAACGCTGGGCGGCGAGCAAGCATTCATCAAGAGGCTAGAACTAACTCTGGAGAACGGTCTGAGTGATGATGAATATGTATTGGGAAGCAACGTTCTGCAGAGATTATCGCCTAAGAAGTACAGCGTCGACATTAAGCTCTCAGCGAGACTGCTCGACACTTCTAGGCTTGAAGAATTCCTAGCTGGTTCAGAGACATCCATGACGATTAGTCTAACCGGCCCAGAGATAGATGGTTCAAATGAGAAGAGGTACCAGCTCATGATGCAGTTGCCGAGAGTCGTCTATGACTCACATGTCGCAGAGATAGATGCGAGGGAACTACTTGTCGAGGAATTAGAGATGAAGGCGCTTAGAAGTGAGAATGAACCATCGATAACCGTGTCCCTTAAGAACACCGAGATGGGATACTGAGGCGATGAATATTGAAGATCACTATTGACAATGTGGAGTACGAGATAGAGACTAGGGCCAGCGCATGGCCACTGCTATCCCTTATCCAGAGATTCACATCTCCAAGTAGCCTAGAAGAGGCATTGAAGTCAGGCGAAGAGTTGGAGAAGCTCGTAGACAAGGTGTTAGAGCTCTGTGTAAAGCCATTTCCAGAGAGGCCGGAGCATAAGCCAATCCTAATAATCGCACTCATGAAGGCCGAAGACATAGCAGTAAAGGAAGCCATCAAGCTGGTCGAAAATTTCCGGGAATAGCTGAGGCGCTCGTCGTGCTGGGAGAAGCATTCGGAGTAAGGCCGAGCCAAATACTCAGTGGAAGCCTAGAAGACCTGATGCTGGACCTTGTACTCTACTCGAAAGTAGCTAAGAAGCGGCTGAAAAACCTGAAGAGACAGAAATGGTCATAGAAATTTCGATGAAGGGAGTCGAAGAGGCGCTAAGAAAACTATCGCCAGAGCTGTATAGAAAAGTATTAATTGATTATCTCAACGCGAGCGCGGAGCTAGTCGCCTCACTATCCTCAGAACATGCGCCGAGAAGGACGGGAAAACTATCATCCTCAATCAGAGCGTCTAGGAAGGGTGAACTACTCTTCGAGGTCGCATCAGAGGCGCCATACTCAATATACCTCGAGAAGGGAGTATCCCCTTTCACGCTTAATAGACCAGTCATGATAGATAATATTGGCTGGCGATTCATAAAGACGCATCTAGGAATTAAGCCAATAGGATTTATCTCGAGAGCATTAGCCATATGGAGACAAGCATCAAATAAATTATTTCAACAAATACTAGAAGAAGCCAATCCTGACTGATAAGTCAATTCTGTTTTTATTTTTAATTAATTATTTATTTGGGAATTTATAATAACTTGTCGAATTAATATCTATTTTTGGATGTCTGAAGGCGAGATTAGAATCAGCTTTGTTGCGGAGGATAGGGCTACGCCCAGCATTAAGACCGTCTCTGACGCCGTTAAGGAGTTCGGTGAGAGTAGCGAAGAAGTGAAGAGGATAGCTGCAGATGTTGTCAGGGAGTCGAGGGAGGAGCGTCAGGTACTAAGGGCAATCGCTGAGGAGTCCCAGCTATTCAGTGAAAAGATGCAGTTTATGGCTGGTCAGCTCAATAATGTTGCATCCCTTGGTTCTAGGCTATTATCACTCTTCAATTCCTGGAACACTGCGATGACTCGTGTCAATACGGCTCAGATTGCTCTTAATGATGCTCAGGAGAGGTATGAGCAGGCACTGAACCGTCTTGCATCCGCCGGGACAGTCGAGGAAGTAATTAAGGCTCAGAGAGAGCTTGAGAAGGCGGAGAGAGATCTTGAGAAGGCTACTAGGAGCTTCGAGGAGGCTCAGCGCGATGCGCAGATGCAAGTAGTCGCCATGGGGCTCAGCCTCGTCGGAATCGTCCCGCAGGGAATGCAGGCCGTGAATTCCCTTGCTACGCTTGCAAGAATGATGCCTACTCTTGTTGGAGGTATTAACTCGTTGAAGGTGAGCTTCATGGGGCTTAACGTTGCGCTCGGCCCTGTCGGAATAGCGCTGACAGCCATAGGATTGCTGGTCGCTGCATATGAGACAAACTTTCTTGGGTTCAGGGACGCGGTGAATTATGTCGCCTCCTCGATAGGGAGCATGCTAGGTCCAGCCTTGACCTGGCTCATGGATAACGTGTTGAAGCCGCTTGCCGACTTCTTATCATCAGTCTTCCAGTCAAGCATCCAGACAGTCATCAGAATAATGGACCTATTCTCGGCTGCCGGAAAATCGCTGGGCGAGGCGTTGGGCTGGGTATGGCAGAACATCCTCAGACCATTAGGCGAGTTCATTGCTGGACTATTCCTCAATTATCTAAGGGGATGGATAGAGGGATTTGAATGGGCCCAGAATATGGTAAAGAAGATCTGGGACACGATAACCAAGGTGATAAAATCAGCAATAGACGCCATTGCTGGATGGATAGAGGGGCTGACAAAGTCCGTCAAAGATGCATTCAAGTGGCTACACGAAACGCTTGTTGGACACTCAGTGGTTCCAGAAATGTGGAGGGGAATAATCAGCTGGTACGAGTGGGGGACGAGAAAGACAGCGAGCATACTTGAGCAGGCCAGAACGAGCCTTACTCCAAGGCTAGAGGCAGAGCTCTCATGGATAACACCTGAAGAAAGAACAAGCAACATCAACCTAAAAGTATCAGTCAACATCTCCACAAATGCCGTCAACAATGACTGGGAGACATTAGCGGATAGGCTGGGAGCAGTAATCATGCGTCGCCTAAGAGGCGTGATTTAGATGACGATTGAATTACTTATCAGCCAGGAGGACTACGCCGACCGTGCAGTAAATCTCGTGAGGAGAATCTCTCACAGCATGCTTGAGAGCCTAGAGTTTGAGCTTATGAATCCAGAGCTCGACGAGACTTCTCCAGGAAGAGAAGTAGTGCTCATCGAGGATGGAGAACCAGTATTCGAGGGAGTAATCTATCAGCGAGAAATGCGGAGAGAGAAGGAGCTCAGTAGGGCGAGATTCCTAGCATATAGCCGCCTGATAAACTATGAGAGGCATGTAGTATTCAGACTATACAGGGCAGGCACCCATGCGGGAGAAATCATCAGGGACCTCGCCATGCTTGAGGAGGGCGTAGACCTGAGTGAAGTACTCGACGGAGAACAACTCGTCTCTGACTGGCCAGTCGAGAATGCCTCTGCATTAGAAGTAATGAGAGACACGGCGCGTGGCATAAACTATCTACTAATGATGAGGCCTGGTGGGAGGCTCGTATTCAGGCCAAAAACGATGAGTACGCCTCTCGGAACGATAAGCGAGGACCAAGTAGTTGCGGCAGAACTAGTAGAAGACAAATGGCGGATGAGGAACAGAGTGATATACATCGGAAGCGGAGGAGAAGTCCTAGCAGAAGTGTCTGAAGAGCCCGGCGACATGCCCCTCATAATTCATGACCCATTCCTCACGAGTAGTGCAGAGGCTGAGAGACGCGCCAGGACGAGGCTAATGATGGAGAAGGAGAGAGGAGTCAGTCTTAGACTTGAGATATTATCCGAGACCTGCAGAGAAATGGGGATAGATATAGGCGAGACACTCCTCATAGACCTGCCATCACTCGGAACACGCAGCAAAGAAATGATAGTGCTCGGATTGGAGTATCAACCATCAGTAATGGAGAAGAAAAGAACGATTATTCTCGGAGGTGCGAGGGAATACTTCGAAGAATTTCTCGACGAGCTGACCAGGGGAGAAGCAGCTTCTAGGTTTGGACATAGATTATCTGTCGCCGAGACTCTCAGCAATGTCTCGCTACTAGTATCCAGCATCGTGATGACGCAGAAGATGCAGGCAGATGCTAGGACGCTTAGAATTATCAATAAGCCTCCCCTACTCTTAGAAAACCCGATAAATGTCGTGCTTGATGAGAACGGTGAGGCATGTCTGGCCGCGGGCTTCACTTCGGGAAGATTTGATTTTATCTTTAGGCCAGAGTCTCCCCTCTTCACTAGGTGGCTCAGAACGCATTACAATTGCAGAGAAATGGATGGATACGTTAGTGTCGACCTGCTTAGAGGAGATGGAACAATAATTGAGCGAGACATACCGCCAGACTATGAGTTCAAGTATCTGCCACCTACTCCTGGAGAATTGACCCACGATGCGGAGAAGTGGCGTGCCGAGAATGCAGTAATCACTAGCTCCGAGTTATCAATAGTGTCGGACCGTAGCATTAAGACTACTAGGCTAGAGACTGGAACCATGAGGCTCGTCTATCCATCGATTGGTTATTTGGGATGGAGCCTTAGGGGGATGAGGTTTCTTCGTCTATACCTATACTCGGCAATCGATGGAAACGTTATGGTTAGGCTCCAACAATCTGCAAATGAGTATTGTTCAGCAAATCTAAGCGTCTATGCCGGGCTATGGACGAGAAACGAGGTAGATCTATCATCAGTCATAGGCGACCTCCAAGTGCTTAACTGGCTAGAGCTTGAGACGAGTCTCCCCGTGCTCAGCATTGATTCTGATTATCTCCTCATACCTGCCATGAATGAGAGAATCATCATGCGTTTCATGCTTTCTAGGCAGAGACCCACTGATGAGTCGCCTAGAGTTGCCTTAGCCAAGATTGTCTGGAGGGAGGGATAGATGAGTCAGATAACTTATACTGAGCTTGAGGGGCAGCCCCTGAGGTGGCCGTATAGACAGGCAGTCCCCATAGAGGCTGAGCAGGTATCTGATAATTCTCCGAAGACTTGGAGCGTATCGACTACTCCTGCCACGTTGATACAGAACGCTAACACTGGGACGAGTAATGATGTCTATGGCGCCAACATGTTGGCTCAGGTCTTTATCACGCCTAATAGTGCCGTGAAAATAACGTCCATTCAGTTGTATGGACTTAAGTCTGGCTCGCCTCCTAACCCTACAGTCGTAGAGATTCGGGACATAAAAGAAAGTAATGAATCGGTAATTGATAATGTATATCCGGCCTCCGCAAATATTTTTAGCTATTTGAGGACTAGTCATTATACAATAAATAATGCAATACTTGCGCAGAGAATAAATTATCCGAAAAATTATGTCCCCACTTCTATAACTGTATACTGTAATGGCGCGGCCACTTATACATTTACTATTAGGAAGGGAAGCATTACTGGAGAAATAGTTTATGGGCCTCATGAATTCACGTCGGGGGGATACGGCTTCGTTACTATTAATATTCCAGCTCAAAATGCTCCATTTCTATCAGCAAACACGGATTATTTCTATAGATTTGACAATAATGCGGGAAGAGGATTAGGAAATCATGAATCTAATGTTAGTCCCTATGGCGAGGCATGGATAGGGACTTCTCCAGACCCAAATAAAGATTTTGAGCATAAGATTGATGGAATAATTAGTGCGCCATTTCAATTATATGGCTCTCGCAGAATAGCCATGCCTTTCACGACTGTATATGACGTTGGAAAAATAGAGTTCGTAATTAAAAAAATAGGTAATCCATCAGACTTAGTAATTGAATTAAGATATGGTGATAAAGACGGCCCTATAATAAGCCAGACAACTATTTCGGCAAATGATATTTCCACTGTTTTATCATGGGTATCCGCATCGTTTAGCTATGATACAATATATCACGGGGAAAAGACTTTCTATTTTATATTCAAGACAAGCGGAGGCGACTCTGAGAATTATTACGAAATACATTATGCCGAGGCGAGTGGGACAATTTACATAGACACGGGTGAAGGATGGCAATCACAAAACAATTCATCACTATTAAAAATACATGTCAAGAAAATTTATCCGGGGGAAAATGTTTTAACAAGAGGAGAAATATCACCAGCGACATGGGGAACCTCGGCTGCATGGAGAAGCGCATCCATGACATCAATAGCGCTTAGACCTAATACGGTTTATTCATTGGTTGTTTACACGATTGGGGGAGACGCATCAAATAAATATGTAATCCATTGTGGAGCCTCAAGCTTGGCAGGATTATTAGAATATTCCTTAACATCAAGCAATTCAGGCGGCTCGTGGACAATTGACACGACTAAAGACCTGAGCTTTAAGCTCGATGGCGTAGCATACGCAAAAATATATGATGGTTTTAGAGAAATAATTCAAGTAAATGCGCCTGCAATACCTATATTGCAAACGTATGTAGTGGCGCAGACCTCTAGCAGCATGGAGTTTGCGGGATTTGATGATTATACTCTCACATCGCAAATAACGACTAGTACTTCAACGTCCCAGACAAAGATAACTACATTATCAGCGACGTGGAGCAGGCTTAGAAACTCGCTAACTATGAAAAAAATAAGATGGGAGATATGGGGTGCAGGCGCGGGACTATCGACAAAAGCATTAACACAAATTCATGCATACTACAACGTTAATCCTGTTAGGCCTCGTGACTTTGGGTTTACTGAGCTATACATCCTTAGAATAACTGCAGCTGAAGATGGAACCCTCGTAATGATAAATGAGCATCAGGCCGCCATGATTTATCTACCCAACAATGGCGACTCATACATAGCTCCTGGAAACTTCAACTTTCCAGCATATATAATAACAGTCCTATCAGGCAAACCAATAATAGACATGATTGGAATATTGTAGAGGTGAAAAATGTGAGCTGGATAGACGGTGAGACAGGACTACCATTAGAGACGGCTGAGAAAATTAAGAAAAAGCTACAAGCAATAATGCTTGAAACGCTGAGGATTAAGGAGAAAGAGGAGCAAATCATAAATGAGGTCAATACTCTTAGAAACAGGATAGACGAGCTAGCAGCAGAGAACATTCAGCTCAAGGAAATTATTGATAAGCTCACTAAGATTAATTATTCATCCGAAGTGTAGAATTTTTATCGCTTTAGCCGCTCATCACTGAGCAGCCCATAACCTATGTGTGTCTTGTCTATGTGTCTCGAGAGCTCGCCCACCGTTCCGAAAACTGAGCCGCAGTATGGACACTTAACGTTTTCCTCAACCTCGATCTCAGGCATGATTATGGGCCTGCCCGTAGTGTCGCCTATAAATGCCATCAGGCTAATGATGCCTAATATCTTGTCTCCGCTCATAACGACGAGTCTCCTGATGCCCTTCTTAGACATTGTAGCTATTGCGTCGCTGACCTTCGTGTCTGGAGGAACAGTGACCAGCGGGGTTGTCATGACCTCGCCTATCCGCGTGCATTTTGGGTCTCTGCCCTCAGCCACAACTCTGTAAAGCACGTCTCTTTCAGTAAGTATACCGATTGGCCTGCCCTCCTTAGTCACTATGACGCTTCCATAGCCGTTCTCACGCATAGCCCTTACGGCCTCCTGAACTATTGCTGATTCTTCAAGCACAATGTAGCCGCGTCTAACGTATTTTGAGACTGGCTCAAATAGAAAATCTCCACTCATGAGTATAGACATGAAGAATTCTATTAATATCTTACGAATAGCCCATCTATCTGTAATGCTTAAATTCAAATCCTAAATGTGTATCTGTATGATTTTTACGTTTAGCTTACAGGAAAGCGTCATTACAACTGTACTGTTCGCCTGGGTTTTATTCGTCTCGCATTTCCTGACGAGACGTGTGTATGACTACCTCGTCGGCAGGGGCGTCCCTGCACGTGTAGCCATCTATTATAATCGAAAAATCCTACACATGTTGACTGGCGGCTTGGTGGCCATACTGGTTCCATACGTCTTTCAGGGACCACTACTCTTGATGCTGATGGTAGCTATACTGGCCGTGGGGAACTACTTGCCACACAGGATGAAAAAACTATTCTACTGGTACCAAGTCGAGGACAACATGTATGAGGTCCACTTCATAGTCATGTGGGGAGTCATAATGACGCTTGGCTTCCTAATAGGCAACATATGGCTAGCCGTCCTGCCAACAATCTTCATGAGCTTCGGCGACGGCATAACCGGAATCGTCAGAAACTCAATCTATAAGAAAAGAACAAAGTCATGGTGGGGAAACATAGCGATGATGACCATATGCGTACCAGTAGGATACCTCCTCCTAGGCATCGTCGGACTAATATCAGGAGTGGCCGCATCAATCATCGAAAAATTCGAGTATAAGTGGCTCGACGACAACATCACCGTTCCACTAATCAGCTTCCTAATACTCATAATCTTCAATTATACTGGTGCGGCCGCCGGGATTTGAACCCGGGACATCGGGGCCGGGGCCCCCGCGTCATACCTGGCTAGACCACGGCCGCCACATGCAAGAAATGTCTTGGGGAAATTTATAATTAGTCCGGTCCACGCTTTTCTTCGTGCTATATCTGGGACTTTGCTCTCTGATATATTACTAGGGCTGACCTCTCGTCTCTTGGTAGGTTCATGCCGACCTCGGCGGTCTTTGAGCCTTCCTCAGGAATCATGAGGAGGTTTATATCCCTGATGCTCTTCTTCAGCCTCTCGATTAATATGTGTGAGAGCTCTCCTCCAGATTCTCCCACATAGACAGTCATCTTTCTATCCTTGCCGAAGCATCTTAGAAACTCCTCCAGCCCAACGAGTAGAGAGTCAATAGAAGTATATGTCGCGGTTCCTATGACGACCTCGTCGACCGCTAGTGCTACTCCGATGGTTTTTCCAGGGTCTATCGCGACCTCAATCATCCTTGAGACCTGTCCTCCCCGCTCCATTGCTAGTAAGCTGAGAAGCATACAGCTAATTGATGGGTAGTCCTCGACATAGATGGGCTTCACGTACCCGACCTCTAGCGGCCCATCAGCCCTGCTCGTTACCACGTACCTAGCCCTAAGTGGAAGCTCCTCAACGCGCAGTGTCCAATGCGTCTCAAAGCCATACTCTCGGGCCCTCTCTATCACTCTTATCGCCAATGCATGGTCCCGCATGACTATGCCTATGACCGGCGGCTTCGCTATTATCCTCAACCAATCATTAGGACTGATAAGGGACTGATTTCAACTTTTCCAGCCAAAAACCACTAGACAGCACTCCGTTAAATGCATGTTTTTTATATACCACCATCACTATTACCGAGAGTTGGGATAGATGGGTAGGAAGCGTAGAAAGATAATAAGGAAGCAGGCCAAGCCCTATCCAAAAGTATTCATATGCCCACTCTGCAACGTCCAAGCAGTCACGGTCACCGTTGAGAGCAGTAAAATCGCAGTCGTGAAGTGCGGCAACTGCGGCGTAAGCCACGAGGTGCCTTGGTATCGTAGCTATATGCCGGTAGATGCCTACTCGGTTTGGTACGACGTCGTGACGGGGCGTAGAAGCGTAGAGGACCTCAGAAGAGAAATAGAGAGGATGACAGTGACTATCGAGGAGGCGGCCGAGCCGGTTGCCGATGAGACCGAGTACCAGGCGCAAGAATCAACAGAAGCCACTGATGAAAGTACAGAGGAGTCATCGCTACAGACATCAGGCGAAGAGCCGTCCGGGGGAGAGTAACATGCAGGAAAGCCGCAGAGAACCATTCAACTCCATCAAGCATATCCGTCTAGGAAGGACCGAGAAATATCTGCTTGACCGTCTAGAATCTGATGGCTGTGTCCATATGACGCTTTTCGACCCGGAGAACCATACTTTAGACGAGGCGGCGAGACTCATCAGCAACGCTGAGAAGCAGGGAACAGACGCATTCATGGTCGGCGGCTCAACGGTCTATTCCCACGAACGCTTTGATGAGTTCATCAAGAGGATTAAGGAGAATACATCGCTACCAGTCATAATCTTTCCAAACAACGTCAACGCGATAAGTAAGTATGCAGACGCAATCTTCTTCATGTCTCTGCTAAACTCTATCGAGTGGTGGTTTATTCTCGGCGCACAGATACATGGCTCATTCCTCGTAAAGGAGTATGGACTCGAGGCCATACCCATGGGCTACATCGTCTTCGGCTCAGACACATCCGTAGCAGCAGTAGGCAGGGCCTTCTCACTGCCAGTAAACAAGCCACAGATAGCAGCCTCATACGCACTCGCTGCGCAGTACTTAGGGATGAGGTTCATTTATCTCGAGGCGGGCTCCGGAGCCACGATGCCGATTCCTCCTGAAGGAGTATCAGCAGTCAAGAATACCATCAATGTACCACTCATAGTGGGTGGAGGCATCAGGACGCCGGAGCAGGCAAAGACAACAGTCGAGGCAGGCGCAGACATGATAGTGACTGGCACATTAGCAGAGAGAAACATTGAGGAGCTTGGAAAAGTCATAAGAGCGGCAAAAGAAGCAGCCTCTAGAAAAAGCGTCTAAGCGTTGCTTGTCTTTTACCTTGCAGGTCAGTTATCTTAGGCTTGAATATTCCATAGATGTTCTCTATCGCTATTAGTGTTCCTTCTCTTATGTATGGGTCCTCGATGTATCTCTCGAGAAGGCCTGAGGCCAGCTCCACGTATTTCTCTATTGCGCCTCGATAGAGTGTCTGAATAATATCGCCCCCACATAAGTTGCACTTACCGCTTAGTGGAATTCTTCTCATACGGATACCACATCTCTTACATCTAAAGGACTGTGAGAAGAATGCCCTCATGTTTCCCATGATGTCTGGAAGAATGTGGCTGGCCATTACTCTTTCAGCTACTTTTTTCTCATCGACTGCTGCTAATCTCTCTGCGAGCCTCAGCTGTGCCTCGACTTTTTCTAGCATTGTTTTTAGCCTCTTATAGACCGATGATTGCGCCCCTGTTGATAGTTGCTTCGTGGGTGTAGTGTATGCGAGTCCGTAGTAGCATCCTGAGGTGTTTAGATAATTCTTGAGCAGTGGAATGATTCCTATGAGCTTTGAGGCGGCTTCTCTTCTCGATGCGGCTTCATAAAACTCTAATGGGTAGAGCCGGGCAGTATCTACATTATGGGCTTGTTCATCAACTTCCTCTGGATAAACTTTGACCGTCAAGAGGAGTGGAGAGTCCATCGCCCCACCTATTCTGTCTGGCAGGTAATGCATGCTAAAATTGATGAAGACGTCGAGCAGGAGCATGGCGCTGTCTTCGTCGCCGTCGCAATCCCTCCTTTTCGCGGCGTGGAGTAGTGGATGCGCATAGATGACGTTAGCATCAGTTATGCCTATGATTCTGCATGCTACGGCTCCATACGTGTGTGGTGAGAGAACTGCAGCCATTACTCCTATAAGGTCCTCCGGACTCTGGAGCTTGTAGTATTCTTCGAAGCCATTTATCTTGAGGTACTTATCAATGAATTTTGAAACGTTGAATAGGTGTTCCGCCATTCTTCTCTGAATCACTATATCCTGTATTCTGAGCTCGCATAACTGGTCTGGTGATACGAGTGGCTGTCCATTAATGTCTGTCTCATAGCCGAGAGACCTCAGCTTCTCTGGACTAACACCTATCTGTGCAGGTGTAAAGTGGGTCAGAGGCGCGTTTACAGCATCAAACCTTATCGTTCCATCCTTATAGACATAGAGTCCTAGGTTTGCTCTCAGGATTCCCTTGAGGAGCTCTTCCGGCTGCTTGGATTTATTGGTTAGGACCCTGACTCCCTTGAGGACGCGGGGCGGAGGCTCATATGCCCTCATGAGCTCATCCTCATAAAGCTTCTTTAGGTTCAGGAGCTGCTTCCATGTCCTCTTTAATTCTTCTCCGCATCTTGGACACTTGTCGTTCACCGGCTCGATGTATTCTGACCCGCATCTGATACATTCTGCCATCATGGTCGTGGGCCTGCCGCAATGTACGCATCTATCCATCCATGTCTTTTCTCCGCATGTTAGGCAGACCCTCCTTACTAGCTCAACCGCAATCGTCCGAGTGTTAGTCGCAGTGATTATGTCTCTCTTAGGTCCGCCGGCCATTCCGACTGGAAAGAGCACATGTACAGGAGGCTTCATTCTCCGCTGCCCAGCCTTCTCTGGTCTACCAACCCTCGCCGAGATTGTGCTGCCCATCCTTGGCCTGTATGGCGTTCCGGAGAGAGTCTCGACTATCTCTGAAATTGTTAGGCCAGAGACATCTCTCTTGATGAATGGCCTGAATAAAAAGTTCAGTGCCTTTATCCAGCGTATATCGAGCGCTATCTTGCGGTCATGCAGAAAGTGTTCTATCAGCATCTTCTCAAGGATGGATTTAGCCTCTACGTCGTAATCAAGCATCAGCATTCCTATGCCCTTCTCCGCCCTCGGTATAGACGAGGCTATCCACTTCCTAAGCTTCTCGACCTCGGCTCCGGATAAATGGTCCCAGAAAGGCATGAATCGCGGATGAATTGGCACGCGTAGCCTATGACTAATCCTGCATGCGACCTCGACTGGTGGCACTACGTTGTAGGGGTCCTTCTGAATCTTTACGAGCCATGAATGGTCTTCTCTGCCTAATGATTTTTCCTTAGATTCCTCTAGCATGACCTCCTGTATCCACCATTCCTCGCAGTATCCAGGTGGCTGTAGCTTTACGTTATTCTCGACGCAATCGCCGAAGCTCACCAATATGTCTCCGTTGAAGAGAACCTTGTAGTCTGTCCTCTCACATTCTGCTAGTTTTTCTTCGCTGTCCACTCTCAAAACTGAGCCGTTCCTGAGAATCACAACTGGAGGCTCTATGCTGCTCACTGGGACGGCTATTCCTCCCTTTCCTGGATAATCAACCCTCAGCTGTGTGCCAGTGACTATAAAGTTATCCATGAGCCTCATCGTGAATGGATGTATTCCGAGCGCCGCCATCGATGTTGAGGGCGCCCTACCATACCTAATCCTGAAGCCGCCGAACATTCCTGAAGTTGAGAGAACGGGCCTTCCTCCCACCACGTCGTCTAGACCAGTATTCTTTCCAGTAGATTTTATCTCGCTTAGCCTAGCAGCGACCTCTGTCATCCACTCCCATCCATCGAGCCCGCTGACCTCCACGATCTTCAAGACCTTCTTTGCCCTTCCGATTACTCCGTCGTTCAGCACTCTCAACGCTCCACCCCTAAGGTATGGTGTCTCGATTCTAGGCAAGTCCTTATAGGCTGGGACAGGTATCGGGTCCGTTGCAACTCCAGTAATCTCTATTGGAAGCCTCCTCAGCGTGAACTCGACTATCTCGTCTGGAACATTGTACTGGAAGCGCCCGACCTTTCTCTTATAGACTCTCAGCTCCTCTATGTATCTACGTATCTCTTGGTCTGTTGGCCGATATACGCCGATGCCTGCTAAGCGTCTAATATAGTCTGCCAATACGACAGAGCCTGCGAGCTCTGTCCCGCCTGCAGACCTTATCGGGCCGGCATAATAGACCGCTAGATAGCTTGAGCCGTCATGATTCTTCTTTATCTTTACGCCAGTGATTCCCTCAGTCGGCGCCGCGGTTATGCATGGAGGAGTCATGACTGCAAGCGAGACCTTTAAGACCTGGCTCAGAACATCATCATTGATGCTTTGATACTTCTTCAGCAATGTCTCTGCAAGCCTGAATGGTAGACGTTCTACTCCGTCGTTCTTGAGCAGCTCCCTGATAAGCGAGGCCACGCCTCGAAGCCCTATCAATACCTCAACTCGTTCAGCCATGTCGGATGGCAATGAGACCTCGACTACTGGGACAGGCGAGCCGGTCTTCGCCCTCACCCTCGATGCTAATTCATACTCCTCCATAACCTTAGACGAGATGTATTCATAATACTCTGATAGCTCTGGAGGAGTTGATGCCCGCATTACTACTAATGTTTACTCGGACCTAAAAATTAATTCTTATCTTGCTGGATTATGCGAGAGACTTAGGGTATGACGCCGAGTTGGCCGCCTATGTCTTGGGATGCCGGGCCCAGCAACGAGTAGAATAATCAGGGCTATTATCAGTGCCAGCATCGTGGCTATAGCTATGTTCATGTCTATCCAGGCCCATTGGACTTCTTTTTCCTCGTCCCTAACAATCCTCGATATCTTCAGCGTCAGGTTGTAGTTAATTAGTGCTGGAGACGGCCTATTGGTCTCTATTGATAGCAAGAATTCATTAGTGCTTCTCAGCGATGCATAAATGACGTCGTTACGCGGTTCGCTGACGGTGTATCCATCCCTAAGCCTAACGTAGACATCGATAAGTGGCCTGTCTCTAAACGTCTCGACGATGTAGTCAGCCTCTACTGGTAGAAGAACCAAGTAGTGGTCTTCATGGTCATTACCCTGACCGCCCGATGAGAGGTAACCAGCAATACTAGTGACAAAGACACTGCTCAGAGACGCGTTCCAATTCTCTCTAAGATCTATGATGAGTGGCTTCTCAATCGTGTCGCCTGCCTCTGATAGCCCCATGTCCAGCAATTCTATTCGCTGAGCCTTAATGCTGTACTCGACTACTGCGGGCGCATACCTATCTGCAACTGAGCCGACGACTAATCCGACCTTCTCATTCATCATAGATGAGCCGAAGTAATAGCTCAGGGACATGTTTCTGATAGAGGACGCGGGCAGCACGTCGTCAAGGTATGCATAGCTTCCACCAATAGGCGAGACGATTGCTGCATAGATCCTAGCACCGACGCCCTCAAGCGACTTGAACGATACATTCATGACTAAAAACGTGCCGGGCTTGACGTCAACCAAGTACTGATGCTGCTCCCCACTCTTCTCTGGTCCTGACAAGATGCCGGTAAAACTCTCAGCCTGCATACTAATCGGCGCATCTAGCAGAGCAAAAATTAGCAAGAAGATTAGGAGGGTCATTCCCTGACTCTAAGCCTATATTTTAGATAGATTATTGATAGTCCAAGTCCGGCCAGCGCTAAGCCGACTGCGACGTCTCCGTTGATGAATGTGTTTAACGCGAGTGTCAGCGATAGAATGGCTATGCCTTCAAGCGTCGTCTCTCTTCCAGGCTTTAAGCTACTCTTCTTCTTGCTCAATCCATTTTCCACCCATGTCTTCGATAAGCCTCTTCGTAAGCTCCTTGTTTCTCAGTATGTATCTGATGAAGCCGTCTGAGAGCGTGCTCATCGTTAGTCCACTGCTCGCCGAAAGCATCTTTAATTTTTTATGAGTCTCCTCGGACACGTAGATAATCACCCTCGGCTCACGTTCAAGACTCATCCTACTACTATTATGGTATCGTGCCTTTCGCGACTGCCTTTCCATCAAGCACTCTCGCAGCAATGTATTCGTATCCCTCGACGCCACTCGTAGTGCTGCTGGTCTCTATGGGCTCGACGGTCAGGTCAATGTGTATCAGCATCGCGACTGCTCTCTCGGGGTTTAGGAGCCAGACCTCGTCTTCAGGTATCATGCCGCTCTGGTAGAACCTTATGCCGGCTGCGACTCCGAGCTCGCCTCTCTCCTTATTGACTGTCTGTCCCCAGATCATCGAGTTGATGAACTTCTGGTCCTTAAGCAGGTCTATCGCCCTCTTTGGATGGAGGAAGCATTTATAGTCTCGTCCAGTGGGCATTCTCTCCTCACCGTCCACCGCGCCCTTAAGGTCAAGTATGTCGTCAAACGTTATCGGCGCATCTCCTAGACTGATTGGCCCTCCTCCCGCCAGTTCATCGTCACTAATCATCCTGAGCCGTGAGAGTATGAATTTGCTCTCCTCGACAGCTATGGCTGAGCCTATGCTTGCAGTGATTTCTCTCACGGCTTCCCAGTTCGCAGCAGTAACGAAGCTAATGTCCCACTCGCTCCTAGCCTTAAAGACCGCTCCCTGCGATGAGTCGTTGACGTCTAGGTCAATGTATGTGATCGTCGGCGTGACGAGTGGTACAGAAGCTCCTGGCCCAGCCCTATACGCAGTCAGCCTTGGAAGCGAAGGTATCCTGATCTTCGGCTCCCTGCTCTCGTATATCCTGACCATTTCTCTTCCTACCTGTTCTGGGTAGGCTGCCCTAAGCACGTCGCTGACTACTTGTCCAAGCGCGCCGGCCTCGCTTCCAGTGTATAGGAACTGCCTAGCCCTTTGCAGGAACTTATTCGTCGTGACTCTCTCTAGGATTCCCTCATGCCTTGAGTCGTTTGTCTCGTATGTGTCTGTCATCGTGAGGCATCTCCTATTCTTGAAGTACCATGGATACTGCTCTCCGAGCCTTGAGATTATCTCGGCTATTGACTCATTCATTACCTCATCACCACTCTTATCATGTCTCCTGAAGACTCGGCCTCGTCCAGCGCGACTCCTATTCCTATGAATCCCTCAACAGTCATGGATGGTTGCTCAGAAGTACTGCTAACCTGAACTGTGCCCTGTGGAATGCTTACCGCAGTGGTGGCCGAGACTACTCTGCCATTTGCTCCCGCCTTGACCCAGCTACCCCTAGGTATCTGTCCAGCGGCACGCAGCTTGACTACGTTTCCCAAAAAGTATACGGCTGCATATGTCACAGTGTTTGGCTGTATTGCTTGTCCATCTCCCAGCACTGCTACTACTGTGTCTCCGCTTCCGGCGACAGTCAGCTCTCCATCGCTGTCTCCGACTTTTAATAGTTCTCCTCCAGTCAATGCGTTTATCCCGGCTCTCACAATCGCTGTGGCTCGTTCTCCTGACCTATAGATTAGTTGGCCTAGCCTCTGGTCTGGGGATTTATCCACCATTTACATCACCCCTTTCCAGCCGCCCATGACTGCACGGCGGTCTGGGGGAGCTCAGAGCCTCTCTGAGCCAAGACACGAACATGTAGAACCTGCTAGAAGGCAGGCGCGACATGGTTACCGGCAGCTCCCAGGCACTGACTAGTTCATGGTGTAGGCAGTTAGAAGTCTCGGCGAGGGCGGAATTGAGTAGGTTGAGATAAATCTGGGCGGGAATCATTGATGATGTGTATGTTTCAAGACTTCTAAGCGACTCGATGAAACGTGAATGGTCGCATTTGTTATGTCTCTCACTGACAGGCGATGCCTCAATTATTCCAGTCGGCCCAGCATTCTGACAAGCATCAATCCTATAATACTCGTGCAATAGTTTCCTGCTGACTCCTGAGCATGACGAGTATGAGTATTGGACGGAGAGACCCGTGATTCTCGTCGGCACAGTTATCTCGTTCCTCTTACCATTGCTTAGTCTATCCCTGCCGAGGGGCCTGACGATTGTCTTTGGAAATGCAGGTTCACCCTCGAGGATGAGGGAGACCATTGGATAACTCACGCCTACCGCGTCGCAGACATATGATGAGTCCTTAACACATCTGTCTAGCCTGTAGTTCTGGACGACGCTGCATCCCTTAAAGACGCCTTCCTGGACGAGTTTATAGACAGTAGCGTCCCAGATACTTGCGATTGCCTCTACTGCTAGTCCGGCTACTTCCGGGTTCTCCTCTGCCTCTGCGTCTATTACTTGCCCAACAGGCCCGAGGGTCCTTAAGCCATACTTCTCATAGTAGTAGTCAGCTCTGAGCTGAGTTCTGGGGTCTACTAGGGCGTGGTCAATGTCTATCAATGCGCCTCTAAGCGTTCTGGCCGACCTAGTGATTTCTTCACGCGTCATTCTTATCTTTGGTTCTGACGGAGTACCGCTGTGCCTCGACTCTCCCTCATATATTGCGACGAGCTCGGCGAGCATCATGCCTTCGGCCAACTCGCTAGAGATTTCATTGAGCCAGCTAAACGAGAGTGCCCTGCTCTCAAGCATTTTTAGTTCTCCTCCCATCAATTATCATTGCGGTCTCAGGCGAGACTGCGGAGACCCTGCCATTCCATAGGACGTAGAGCCTCTCCTCCCTACTCATTAGTCGCAGAGAATTCTCCCTATCAGTACCGACGAATAGTCCAGTCAGTTCCCTAATGATTGTTCTGGCCTCCTCTCTTTCTATGAGTCCAGACTCATAGAGGTCTATGACGTCTCTTATGCTCCATTCTGGAAACTGCGAGCTGGCCCAGTTCCACCTAACGTCTGCGAGCTCGGGGTCAAATCCATTGCTCTCAAGAACCCTATTCAGCAAGGCCTCATGCTCAGAGCCAATAAATTCTTGAAGCGAGGCTATCTCGGGCTCAAGTGTATCTAGGGCGGCCTCAGCGGACGCCCTGCTGAAGCCAGTATACGTGATTAGTCTCACTAATGGATTCTTCAGACCAGTCAGGACCTGTCTGTCAAGATATTCCCAGAGCTCCCAGAACCTCGTCCTAGACTCTACTTGAGAAGACTTGACGTCAAAAACGTCATAGTCAATTACTACGTGCTGGCCCGGGAGGAGCTGATTATACGTCTCTGAGAACTCCTGCCTCTTGCCCAGCGGCACTTTGAAGACAAAGAATGGCGGCATCTCTTCGAGGAGGAGCCTGGCAGCATTGTCAATCCTCTCCTTGACTTCTAGGAATGATGGCCTCCTGACTTGTCTGTTCTTCTTTGCGTAGCCCCTCCCGGGCCTCGTCAAGTGATTTATCAGTCCCTCCCCGAAGGCGGCGTTATCTATGGGGTTAAACCTGTAGTGGTGAACTTCGTCTGGCGGTAGTCTTCTGATAGTGCCTCCCCAGCTCTGGACATATTCAATAACCCTTCCAGACTCGTCCCTCACTATGCTTGTGACGCTGCTAAGCGGTAAGAGATAGACATTGGAGATCCTCGGGGCAGGAACAATGTTTAGAAAAGCATTGCCTGAAAGAACAACATCCCTAGTGATTAATCGATTAATATGCTCAAACTTATTCTTCTTTAGGAAGGCCATGAGGAATGTAAGCGCTTCTGGGTCTCTCGCAGTAATGTAAAACCTAGACGCAATCCTACTAGCATAGGCATCAACTGCATACCTGACGTATGGCTCCCTCCTATACCAATCAACAAGCACTGATAGCCCAGGCTCAGGAGAGGCGCCTACGTATCCCTCGCCGAGAAGCGCCAAGGACCCGCTCGGCACAGCCACTTCATTACTATTCTTCTTCAATAGACTTGAAAGCCTCGTAAACGCTGACTGCAGTGCACCAAGCATCACTATTCTATTAATTCGTCCTAAATATAACATGCTTAATATCTTGTTAATATTGAGGAGGGAGTGGTCCCTGAAATTGGACCATTTTTAATCAGCACCCTCATCACTAAAATTCCTGAACTACTGATTGTTTAGAGTGATGCCGAAGACCGTGCTGTCAATATCGATAGACATTGAAATTTTATACATGCTGTACGAGAAGAGGGAGAAGGAGGGCATAATCATCAGCGAGTACATCGAGGACCTCGTTAGAAGAGACCTCGGCCTGCCCATAAAGAGAGATTACAGACGTCTCAAAGACCAAGAATAAGAAAATATCCCCAAATACTACTACGTGCAGTAATATAGCTGTAAATTGGTTTTAAGCATAAGGAAAACCCCGGAAGCCGAGTGGCATGCAATAGAAGTCTCTGAGTGTCTAAAGCTGCTTGACTCCAATGCTGAGTATGGACTATCCAGCAGCGAGGCAGAGCTTAGAAAGAAGATTTATGGACCAAACATTATAGAGCGTAAAAAAACCATATCTCCGCTTCGGATTCTGGCCAGACAGTTCCTAAACCTCATGATAATCATACTCTTAGTAGCAACCGGGATATCAGCACTTCTCGGCGAATACGTAGATGCATTAGCCATACTTGCAATAGTCCTCGTCTCCTCGGTTCTGGGGTTCTGGCAGGAATTCAGGGCGGAAAGAATCGTCGAGTCACTAAGAAAAATGCTGAGCCCAACATGCAACGTATTGAGGGATGGAGAAAAGAAAAGAATAGCCGCTGAAGACGTCGTGCCAGGAGACATACTATTACTCGAGGCCGGTGATAAAGTAGTTGCTGACGCAAGAGTCATCGAGTCATTCAATCTTCAGGCATATGAAGCCGCCCTTACAGGAGAGTCTGAGGCGGTGCTAAAGACATCGGCCAAAATACCAAGAGAGACCTTCCTCCACGACAGGATAAACATGGTCTACGCAGGCACGTCAATCACGAGCGGAAAAGGAAGAGCAGTAGTAACAGCTACTGGAATGTGGACGGAGTTTGGAAAAATCGCAGAGCAAGTATCCGAGATAAGAGAAGAGAAAACGCCACTAGAGATGAGAATGAATGAGGTTGCAAAGACGCTTGGTAAAATCGTCATAATACTCGTAGCAGCAATAGCAATCATAGATATCGCTGAGCTCTTTATTCGCGGAGAAGTTATTGGACAATCAACGCTTCTAAATGTCTTTATGTTCTCCGTCTCACTGGCAGTCGCAGCTGTTCCAGAAGCCCTTCCAGCGATAGTCACTAGTACACTCGCAGTCGGTACTTGGCTCCTCGCTAAAAGAAAATCACTTGCGAGAAATCTGACAGCAGTCGAGACGCTTGGCTCAACCGAGATAATCTGTTCAGACAAGACCGGCACGATAACTAAGGGAGAAATGACTGTGAGGCAAGTATTCATCGACAGAAGGCTCTTCAACATTCCAGAAAAAAGCAACAATCAGCTCATCCAAGAAGAACCGAGCAGTGATGGGCTGCGACAAGGACTGCTGAGACTGTCTAAGGCTGCTGTATTATCATCAGACGCAGTACTAAAGAGGATGGGTGATAAGAAAGTCATCCTTGGCGACCCAACCGAGGGAGCCTTACTAATACTCGCCGAGAAGCTAGGCCTGAATTATGAAGAGACAGTTACAAATCACAAGAGGATAGGAGAAGTACCATTCAGCTCTGAGAGAAAGAGAATGACAACGATAACTTTAGGCCAAGACGGCTACATGGCATACATGAAAGGAGCTCCAGAAGTCGTACTGGCAAGATGCACAAAAATAATGCATGGCGAGTCTGATGAGGAGCTGGTCGGGGAGGAAAAAGAGGAATTGCTGAGAATCAATGAGGAGATGGCTTCGAGGGGCCTAAGAGTACTGGCAGTCGCGGATAAGAGGCTTGAGACTCCGCCTGAAAACATCGACGAATCATTCGAGCAGGGATTCACTTTTCTCGGGCTTGTAGGCATGATGGACCCACCCAGGCCAGAGGCGATAGAGGCCGTGAAGCTCTGCAGGAATGCGGGAATAAAGCCAGTAATGATTACTGGAGACCATGCATTAACGGCCATAGCAATCGCGAAGGAGGCAGAAATCTATAAGGAGGGCGACAAGGTCCTGAGGGGCGAGGACCTCGAAAAGAAAAGCGACGAAGAACTAGTAAAAGAGGTTGAGAAGGTCACGGTTTATGCCCGCGTATCTCCCATACATAAGCTCCGAATAGTCGAGGCTTGGAAAAAGCTCGGAAAGACTGTCGCCATGACTGGGGACGGCGTCAATGATGCACCGGCCCTGAAGAGGGCAGATATAGGAATAGCTATGGGCATAACTGGCACAGAGGTGGCGAAAGAATCATCAGACCTAATACTGCTTGACGATAACTTCGCAACCATAGTAAAGGCCGTAGAGCTGGGAAGATGGATATATGACAACATAAAGAAATACTTGACGTATCTCCTGCAGGCAAACCTAGTCGAGATCGCAGTTCTAGGCGCAGCAGCACTCTTCATCCTGCCATTTCTCGGAGTTCATGGTGAGGAATTACTGCCATTACTTCCAGTCCAGATACTGTACATTAATTTAGCTACTGATGGTTTGCCGGCCATCGCGCTTGGCTTCAGCCCGCCTGACCATGACTTAATGAGGAGACCTCCGAGGCCTAGGAGGGAGCCTGTGTTTACGCGTGAGGTGGTGGAGTTCCTGATAAGAGCCCTCATCGTTGAGACTCCTATACTACTGCTAGGATTCATACATGCATTGCCCCTAGGCATGGAGGCGGCCAGGAGCAGACTATTCCTAATGTTCATAGCGCTGGAATTGACAATAGCGATTAATTGCCGCTCGCTGAAACACTCAATCTTCGTCTCTAGGCCCCATAAATTATTAATCATCACGATAATCTGGGAATTATTTTTAATAATGCTGCTCACCAGCATACCCGTCACTAGAATGGCCCTACACATACTTATTCCAAGCATTATAGATCTCGCATGGATAATAGGCGGCGCGGCCTTAACTTTCATCAGTATCGAGCTACTAAAAAGATTAGAGATCCGCAAAATCGTATAGAAAACTATCCAAAATGCTTAATGTCGATTCTCATGCTTCTTAAGTTGATTAGAGCCGCGGTTCCAACAGTCGGCTCCAGTCCAAGACTTGCCTGAAACCTTGTCTGCTCCTGCCAAGTGCCAGTATTGATTAGCTGCATACCTCTATACACACTATGAGTAGCGATATGTATGTGACCAGTAGCAAACACGTCTGGTACTTCAGATATCATTAATGGATCGTCCTTAAGTGGTAGAAGCGGAGTGACGCCACCATAAGTCGGAGCCAAGTGCCGAGACTTAATCATGAATTCTAATAGACTGGCCGCATCCGTATGGATAGTACTGTAAGAAAAGCGGCTGCCGGCCTGAATGACGTCGTCAAGCGTCTGGCCGTGAAATATCAAGAAATCCACGTCGTCAAAAGAGAGTAGTGCGGGGTTGCCAAGGTATACAATCTCTCTCTTTGAGTCAAGTATTTCTCTATATCTGGGCTGTATTGGTGGCTGTGGGAGAGCCTTCCTGACAGGCTCATGATTGCCAGGCACATAAATCACAGTGACTCTCTCCGGGATTTTGCCCAGCAGTTCAGCGGCCTTTTCAAACTGCTTGTTAAGGGATGGAAGAGATAGTTCACTTTCTTGGCCGGGATAAATGTAGACACCATCTATTAGGTCGCCATTAATCACTACGAATGCCGTCTTGGATGCGTCCTCCTCGTCAGATGAGAGCCAATCTAAAAAATCATTAAATAATTCTTCATTAAACCTCGAGCTGCCAACATGTATGTCTGAGACAATGCATATGTTGACGTCGGGCCCGCTTGGCTTTCTATGCAAGATGGGAGGTATGTCTGGAAGCAGTATATCTTGAGCAACAAGCAAAGAGGCACGTAATCTCACCCTCACTGCCACGACCATGTCGGGCAGCAAACTCTCGACACGCTCCTCAAGAGCCCTGTTTCCCTTCGGGACAATTATTCTCCAAATCCCTTTAGGGTCCTCGATTAGTAATTGATAATTATTCCTAATTGCTCTTACCTCAGATACAACGCCTACTACATAGGCCTCTTTAAGTCTCTGATTTATGAGTTCTGAGGGAGAGTAAACACTTATTCCACGTTTCTCAAAAACTTCTCTTAATCGTTGATACCTCACATTGAAGTAGAGTCTGAACTCTTCAGTGGAGCCCTCTATCCAGACATCGCTGTAAGACATTGATTTGACTTTGAAAGTAGCAGTCCTCGGTACTGGTTCTTCTTTAACCTCTACCTCATCGAGACTTTTTAGGAACTCTTCAACAACGCTAGACTCGACTAGGACTACTCCTGGCCGAGAATTCTTGAGCCAAGCTAGAAGCTTTTCGAGAAGCTCATCTGGATTTTCTCGCCTAAGTAATATTTTGATTGATGACTCGGCTAATTGATATCCCTTACTCAGAGCTTTTGATGCGAGCCGCCTTACCTCCTCGCCTATTCTGCTACTTGTCACTGCTCATTCTCTTTCAGCGATTGCTTATACATGTATTCGAGTAGTCCTGACAAGATTTCGTCTCTCTCAAGGACGCTCTTTATCTCCTCCATCGACACCTTAAGGAGAATTCTCCTCGTCCTGCCATATCTCCCAAAACTCACGATGTCGCAAGAAATGACACCAAGCATGTCGAGCTCTGATAATAGTGAGCTTACTCTCCTATCTGTGAGAGGGTCTAATCCGAGACTCCTGCATAGATCTCTGTAAATATTGTATACTATTCCTGACGTTACTCTCTGGACGCCGGACCTAACGGCATGGTAAGTAGCCATCAAAACTATCCTGCCATGAAGCGGCAGAGTCGATAATGCCTCATAGACGCGTCCCTGCTCTATGACTCCGAGCGCAGCCTTGACATGAGTCTCATTAACCACTGATGAGCCGTTCCGCTCAGCTATCTCACCAGCGACCCTGAGCAAGTCTAGGGCCCGCCTAGCGTCTCCATGTTCTGCGGCAGCCAGTGCTGCGCATAAATTAATCACTGATTGGGGGACGGCGCCCTCCCTGAACGCTATGGCCGCCCTATCGCTCAGAATATCTATAAGCTCTATAGCCGTGTATGGATGAAAGACAATTTCTTCCTCGCTTAGACTGCTGAGAACGCGGGGGTCAAGCATGTCCTTAAACATCAAGTCATTTGATACGCCGACAATTGATAGCTGGCCACCCTCGGAAGCCTCGTTAATCCTGGTAAGCTCATAGAGAAGTGCGTCGCCTGAACTCTTAACCAGCACGTCTATCTCGTCAAGGCAAGCAACTAGCATTGTTGATGATTGGTGTAGAGCATTCCTGAACCTGTTGAAGACCTCGGCCCTCGACAATCCAGTAAATGGTATCCTCACGCCCAACGCAGAGCAGAGCTCTGACAATACTCTATACTCAGTTCCCGTCAACCTACAATTAATGTAAATAAACCTCAATGGAAGATTCATGTTTGCTGACTCTTCTGCGAACCTCTTAAAGACATGCTTCACGACGGCGGTCTTTCCCGTGCCTGTCTTTCCATAGATAAAGACGTTGCTAGGCCTCGAGGACCTTAGTCCAGGCGATAAAATCTCGCCGAGCCTCCTTATATGCTCCCATCGATGCGGCAGATTTCCCGGAATATAGTCGGCCCGAAGAACCTCTCTGTTTAGAAATAGGCTCGGTGCAATTTTGACTTGGGTTATGAGTTCTCTTAGAGGGTCATCCGCACCCCTAACTTTCAACTGAAAGTGTTCCACATCGATTAGAGTAATGAATAATCATTACTATATTTAGAAAAAAATTTTTGATTTTTCGCTATAATTTATTTTTTATTTTTTGTTTTTGCCTAGAAAATAGGTGAATAGTATATTCCAATGGAATCATAGGGGTGGAGGAGTAAAATATTGAATGAATGAATTCAAAATTTATTTACGAATAGTAATCACTATCTTAGACTGTAATCTTGAATGCCCTTAATTCTTCCTTTTTTATTCAAGAGAGCCCTAATCTACAGGTCTTCACTTGTTAATTAGCCATTTAATTTAGAACCCCTCGATTTCCACTGGAGCAGGTGGAGAATCAGTGAACACACCGATTCACAAATGGTTAATAATAGTGAAACATTAGGTCTGCAAGCAATAAATATCAATTGCTATATTGATAAAAACCTCGATATTAATATGAGATAATTGATGAATAATGAATAATTCAACCAGAAATAGCTAATATTTACAGAATTCCTAGAGATACAACAAAAAAATACTCTTAGCCTCTCACCATGCATACAAGAAGACGACTGGAAAAATATCTATAAAAGTTCACTATTCACAAAGATCAGACCTCTAATGTTCACACCAACAATCTTTATTGTGAAGAGAGTGGGGCCGGCCGGATTTGAACCGGCGACCTCCTGGGCCCAAGCCAGGTTTTAGTCCTGAACCATGCAGGTTCAGGTGTCCTAGACCAGACTAGACTACGGCCCCCCAGTATTTTATTTTCTAGAATCGACTTTTTAACTTTGTTTATTGGGACTGGCAAAATTCCTTATTTTATTGACTGTTTATCACGTATGTCTCTGGTCTTCTCTCCTTTAGGCAGGGATGAATTGCTCTGCTTTTTTTAATTAGGTCAATGTCGATGACCGACGAGATACAGCCTTCTCCTTTCTTCTTTTCTGAGAGTATCTCTCCCCAGGGCGAGACTATGCAGGAGTGGCCTACAAACTTGAATCTGCCCTCCATCCCAGTCCTGTTGGAGGAAACGATGAACACGGTATTCTCCATGGCCCTTGCGATTACCAGTAATTCATATTCCCTTGCTCCCCAGTCCATCTCTCGAGGAATACTGTACCAAGCGCTGCATTGCAGGATGATTTTGGCGTTCATGAGTGCGAGGCTCCTAGCAAGCTCTGGAAAGACTACGTCGTAGCATATCATTAATCCTACGCGTCCAAGCTCTGTAGGAACAATGACGGCTTCATCTCCGGGCCTGAATATTTCTTTCTCGAACTCGCCTGCAAGATGAATCTTCCTATACTTCGCGACTACTTTTCCACTCGGAGATATAAGTAGGCTTGAATTATAGATAGAGTTTGAATCAAAGTCTCTTTCAGGAATACCGCAGTAAATATATGCGCCCAGCTCTTGGGCCAGCATAGATAGCCTATCACACGTCGGCCCGGGAATCGGCTCTGAAAGTTTCATAAATTCTTCACGGCTAAGATTGTAGCCCGTAGTGAAGAGCTCAGGCAGACAGATTATTGTCCTACCATCAATCAAATGTCTTCTACATTGATTAATCAGTCTCTCTGCCCTCGAAATGTTTAAACCTATCTTTCCAGATTCACACATCATCTGAACAGACAGGAGACAA
>CALIKS010000044.1 GCA_938017985.1 uncultured archaeon
ACATTAAGAGTTAAGTATCATCCGTCATAAAAATTGTCAAGTAATAGGAGTGCGTAACATCTCAGGTAAGAATTCTTATAACAGACCCGATCCACGAGGACGCTTTAACATTCTTACCCCACCCATAGTCATATTTTTTTGACCACATCCCCGAAACTTCAAAAGGCCATCTCCTAAACATAATTGAGAGCTATGACGGATTAATCGTTAGGGATGGAACTAAGGTGACAGAAGATCTATTGAAGAAAGCTACGAAATTAAAAGTGATAGTCAGAGCAGGAAGTGAGGTCGATAATATCGACTTACGTATAGCTCTTTCTCGAGGGATCAAGGTAATGAACGTTCCATCTGAAATTGCTGATTCAGTAGCAGAATTAACATTGGGCTTAATGATTATGTTATCTAGGAAGCTTTACAAAGCCGTCGAATCTCTGAAGAGGGGTATTGGATCAAGAATCAATTAATTGGTCAAGAGCTGAAAAACAGGGAAGTTGGAATAATAGGTTTAGGAAATATTGGTAGAAAAATTGCTAGGCTTTTGTATCATCTCGGGCATGACGAGACAGGTCGTCAGTCATAGATCTATCGAATTACATAACTGGTAGAATCAATAATCGAGAATGCTAGAAAGATCTTCAAGACCAGCGAAGACATATTTATTCTAACATCCTCGGGGATGCTTGCTGTGGAATGTGCTCTAGCAAATATGCTGGAGGTAGGAGAAAAGATGCTTGTACCAGTTCACGGCGTGTTTGGGAAGAGAATGTCTGAATCATGTGAAAATTATGGAGGAGAAGTTGCAAATATAAACTTTGAGAGGAATAGTTTCCTTATAGGTATTCTATGAACATATGGGATGATGATAGTGTCGGTTCACCTGCCGAAGGTTTCAAGTCCTTATAGGTATTCTATGAACTCAAGCGCAGCATCGACATGACTTATCGGAGCGACTTGTTTCAAGTCCTTATAGGTATTCTATGAACCCGAAAAATTTCTCATCCAGTCGCTCGAGCTTTTGGGTTTCAAGTCCTTATAGGTATTCTATGAACAGGAAGCTCATCGAGAGTCATGTTTTTCTCACGTTTGTTTCAAGTCCTTATAGGTATTCTATGAACTTTTTTGCGGATCAATGGGCGAAAACATGAAACCCGCGTTTCAAGTCCTTATAGGTATTCTATGAACCCTTGACATCCATTTCATCGCTCACGCCGGTGTCAAGTTTCAAGTCCTTATAGGTATTCTATGAACCACTAGGATTCACCAAAATCGACCCAGACATGGCCGGTTTCAAGTCCTTATAGGTATTCTATGAACTCATGCCGGGCCGGCATTTAGTTGAGTTAGACGATGGTTTCAAGTCCTTATAGGTATTCTATGAACAATCGTGGGTTTGGAACGGTGAAGAGCTGAAGTTCAGTTTCAAGTCCTTATAGGTATTCTATGAACGCACAGCAGGTCGCGGCCGTCGGAGCAGGATACTATAGTTTCAAGTCCTTATAGGTATTCTATGAACCGAGGCCGAGCTGTTTTATTACACCGTTTTCTTGCGAGTTTCAAGTCCTTATAGGTATTCTATGAACGATCGCATGCGGAAAATCCTCAGAAACATTTTCAGGGTTTCAAGTCCTTATAGGTATTCTATGAACCTGCAAATTTGCACTTCTCCGATATACATTGTAACAGTTTCAAGTCCTTATAGGTATTCTATGAACAAGATGATCTTGAGGATGCTGTAGAAATCGCTGAGTGTTTCAAGTCCTTATAGGTATTCTATGAACTAATTTACAAGGGCGATCGGGTAGCGCTTGACATCGAGTTTCAAGTCCTTATAGGTATTCTATGAACATGGACCCGAAGCGACGCGAGAGGCGATGCGATAAAGTTTCAAGTCCTTATAGGTATTCTATGAACCAACGTCTTGGAGGCGAATGCCGAGCGCCTGAAAGGGTTTCAAGTCCTTATAGGTATTCTATGAACGTCCAGAACGCGAGATTCTTCAAATATGCTTTCGGGAGCGGTTTCAAGTCCTTATAGGTATTCTATGAACTCTGCCGATCATATCGTTTCCGGAGAAGATCGCGATGTTTCAAGTCCTTATAAGTATTCTATGAACTATTGAAGAAGTGCAAACTTGCACTTCTTCAGTATAGTTTCAAGTCCTTATAGGTATTCTATGAACCCGAAATCACGCAGCGACTAGAATTCCTGAGGGATGGTTTCAAGTCCTTATAGGTATTCTATGAACTGTCTTCTTCGATCTCAGCTTCTTCGAACGACGCCGGTTTCAAGTCCTTATAGGTATTCTATGAACGGGAACACGATGTCATACCACCTCTGGGCCTCCTGCGTTTCAAGTCCTTATAGGTATTCTATGAACTTTTTGCACAGTCCTGAGTTGTTGACCACATAGGGGAGTTTCAAGTCCTTATAGGTATTCTATGAACGGATTATCGCGCCTTGGACTATGATGGCTAAGCGGGAGTTTCAAGTCCTTATAGGTATTCTATGAACACTGGATGCCTCTTCAAGTGCTAGGGGAGGCTCTCAGTTTCAAGTCCTTATAGGTATTCTATGAACGCCGTATCTCCAGCTCGGGGCCAAGACGGGATACTTGTTTCAAGTCCTTATAGGTATTCTATGAACATTATTCGCGAAGGCGCCGAGCCCAGTTGAAATCTAGTTTCAAGTCCTTATAGGTATTCTATGAACTCTCCCATACAAATCGAACATGAGTTTCTACTCCTAGTTTCAAGTCCTTATAGGTATTCTATGAACCGGCTTGAATTTTGGATCCTTTATGATGTGTTTTCGGTTTCAAGTCCTTATAGGTATTCTATGAACCTGGACAACTACGACAGATCTTATTTACAAATATTGGTTTCAAGTCCTTATAGGTATTCTATGAACGAGAGCGCTTGAGCTTCAGCTCGAGAACTTGAAAAAGTTTCAAGTCCTTATAGGTATTCTATGAACTTCGTCTTGGCCGCCCTCCCGCCAGTCTCATGATGAGTTTCAAGTCCTTATAGGTATTCTATGAACCTGCTCGGTTTTGAACAGTTTCTTTAGGAAGCTCATGTTTCAAGTCCTTATAGGTATTCTATGAACGGCTTACATCGAAGTTGTTGATCCGCCGAGGATTAGTTTCAAGTCCTTATAGGTATTCTATGAACTGGTGGAGGTGGCCGTTAGTGGGGAGACATACCCAAGTTTCAAGTCCTTATAGGTATTCTATGAACCAATCGTTGAACGTCCTGATCTCCCTCACAGTTGTGGTTTCAAGTCCTTATAGGTATTCTATGAACCCCCGGCAAATTTGTTGTTGTGTGGGTTGCTTTTAACGTTTCCGACCATCCTATGTCGTCTATATTGGATCCCGTTTTCAGGCCGAGGGTTCGACGACTAGAGAAACATGTCCGGCGAGCCTTTAATGGTTCCTAGCGTCGACTTTCGGAGGTACTTGGTTGTTCGCAACACGTAGAATGTTATGGAGTCTCTCTCCCTATCGATGATTCGTGATAGCTCGGTTTGGAGTTTGAGAAGGTTGGCGTCCGTGATCTCTCCCTCAAGTACTGAGTTCTGGACCCAGTGAAGGTATTTTCGGGCCACCTGAAGTACTTTTGACACTCTCTCCACCCCGACGTCATAGACCATTATGACATACATATGCTACCACGCCGCGACCAAAGGCTTATACTCTTTTTCACCCATCAAATGTTTCTCGATCTTATACAGCTCTATGCGAATAAGCCTGCGATATGATACTTTCCTGCCGGTCGGGCGAGTCTTTATCGTTGTAGCCATCCTGCGTTCAAACTCTCTTACAACAAGCTCTTTGCCCTTCTCGTTAAGCAGGACACCTCCAAGCTCTTTCATAAAGTGGGACCTATCCAGCATTCCCTTGTTAACTAGGTAGAAGATTAGCCGATCGACGATGATTGGCTTAAAGACATCAGCCACGTCGAGATTTAGGCTGAATCTTCTGAAGTTGGCTTCATGGAGGAATCCTATTCTAGGATCTAGATGCGTCATATAGATCTCCCGCAATACAGCTACATAGAGGAGGCTGTTCAGGAAGCTGATTAAACAATCCAGCCTGCTCTCAGGCGGCCGGCGCGTGCGCTCAGAAAACCTGAAATCCTTAGATCTTAATATCAGATTAAACGACTCATAATACTTGCTCCTAGCGTTTCCCTCCACACCCATTAGGCTGTCTATCGTGCTAACGCTGGATATGCTCGCTTGCATCTCCTTGATGGTGTTAGCAACATCCTGCACCGGAACACCCCTTAACTCGTAATAGTGAAGGACGTGCCACATATTCATTAATGCTCCTTCCACGAACTTGCGGGCTATAGCTAGCCGCTTGGCCTGATCCAGATAATGCTCGACCTGCTTCACTATCATATAACCTGAGTTGTAGTGAAATCTTGGATAATAGCTACCGATGTAATATCCGTAATAATTGAAAAAGTGGACAGTAACCTCGTTGCTTGATAGAAATTCTAAGACCCGTTTATTGAGTGCCAATTCTCCGAACACATAGATATCGCTGACGGCCGTCACCGGAATAAACCTCTTATCATCAGGCTTTACGAGAACCAGCGTGTTTCCCTCCCTATGAAGCTCGCCTGAGCTAAAGATGTATAGCGGCCTCTTCACTCCATAACACCCCAGCAGAAGTCTCTATAGGCACATCTACGACAAAATCGTATCCTCTCAGGAGGTGGTGGAAGTGGCTTCATGCAGAGCTCGGATATCTCTTTGAGCACCGATAATACCTGCTCACGCAGCTCGCTATCCAGCTCGATATGAAGCCTCTTTCTCTCCCTCGGAATGGCGATAACGCCCCGCGCCTTGACCCCCATCTGCTCTAGGCGCAACAGATAATAACCTAACTGCAGCTTAGTTGCCTCGAGAAACTTGGAAGTAGTCTTAACCTCGTAAACGACTCCATCCTTACCTCCAATCACGTCTATCTTCATGCCCTCGACCTCCACCTCCTTCTTCATCTTAGTATAGAACGATTCGTGTACTACGCGGCCGATTTCAAGCGATTGGTGTTCTTCATCAGGAGTTATATTACGAGCCATCAACCATACCTCACGCTTACAAATAGCATAATACCAAAGAAGTGTTCCTGTAATAGGCTTACCAGAAGGAAGCCTGTAATTCAGAAATTCTTCTGAGGCCCGTTTCTCTGTCATAATACACATCGACCTCTGATAGCGGTATATATCTGATCTCTAGGTCATTTGCTATACGCCTATGGGGGAGGCCTTCCGTCTCCCATGTGTCTACAATATACTCTTCAAGCTTCGTTCTCTTGAGGCGTAGATGAGCCCGCAATTCAAAAGGATCAGCCGCACCTTCATGCCTCTTATTCCATAGCTGAATGAACTCTTCAAGAACGCGATGAGCTTCTTGGTCGATCTCAATAAATACTGAGCTTTTCGGCTCTTCTTTAATTAACCGAAAACCGGAGAGACTATCGAAGTCAAAACTTCTGACAGCCTCAAGTATTCTCAACGATTCATCTCTCGTATCCACCTGTAGCTTTTCATATACTAGCTTGTAATATTCATCTAAAAGCGCTAGAATGTCGGATTCAGTGAGATTTCTCCATTTTGATAGTAATGGTTCTGCGATATACTTAATCGTCAGATTTCCGTATATTCGCGTACTATCTAGTTGCCTCTCCTCGTCCACTATTCGAATAATGTAAACCTTTCCTTTCTCCTTCCTCCACTCCCTGTTACACCTACCACCAACCTGTATTACCGAGTCGATGGGGCCTATGTCCCTCACGGCCTTATCGAAATCGAGGTCAACACCAGCCTCCACAAGCTGCGTGCTCACAACCAGCACTCGCCTATGATGATCAAGGAGTTTCTTCAGAGTGGATATGCGGCGGAGCCTTTCTTTAGGGATTATATTAGTTGAGAGATAGCATAAAACTGGTCTGCCCGCATTGTCAAGCCCTTCTTCATTGGCTCCCAGCAACACAACTTCATCGTCTTCTAATCTCTTCTTTATGGTCGTATAAAGTTTGATGGAGGTTGCAATCTTGTTGACAACAATGAGCATTGAACCATCTCTATTCCACTTCTCAAGAATGAAATCCGCCGCCTCTTCTACGCTCATGTCCTTTGGTACATAACTATACACAGTTCTGTCTAGCTTGCGGAAATATTCTCTATTATTCCTTACAAGTTCCTCCGCATCTCTGAAAATCATCGGTTGTGTAGCCGTCATAAATATTACATAACTATTACTTCTTCTCACTAAGCTCGAGAGAGCCTCCCTCATAAGACGCCAGTATTCTACTGGTAACGTCTGAGCCTCATCGATTATTATTATAGAGTTGTAGAGCTTGTGAAATTTCTTCAACATATTGTTTCTTGTACCTAGGAGGGTCTCAAACAGTTGAACAAATGTTGTAACCACGATCTCCGAATCCCATGACTCTACTAGTAATAAGAGCTCGTCAAGCGACTTATCTTCGCTTATTCCACTAAAAGGTGCATAGAGGTGGTGGTGTTTGAGAAGCAGGCTGATCGGGACCTCGCCACGCTCATTAACCAAAACATCATAGAACACTTGATGCGTTTGTTCTATTATGTTTATATAAGGTAGAACGTATATCACGCGCGGTAAAAGGCCGGTTCTTTTTTGTATTTCTGCTCTAAACTTGAGCGCTACGGATAATCCCAATAACGTCTTTCCAGCCCCAGTTGGCGCCGTGATCGTTATTATTTGAGGTAATTGCGACCTTTGTAAAAGTTCGCTTAACGAGTCCATGGCATCATTATATATCATGTTCCTTAGATCGGCAACCCTTCCCCTTCTGCCTCCTAAACGGGACTTGATATATCGGTCGACGATCTCAGAGTCGATGTCAATTCTACTATCCGATTTAAGCCCTGCGGCAACCTTTTTGTCAGAATCTATAAGAACGGAGAATAAGAGGAGCACATCATACAACCTACCAAAGTGATCTTCGTGATCTTGGTATGAGGCAAGGACCAACGACTTCTTTAATTCCGGTAAGCCTTGATCAAAATCTCTCTTGAAATCCATTAGATCGGGGAGCGATAATCGACGCAATTCGCCCGAGATTTGATTGGCACAACTTACAATAGAATCCAACTGTCTTCTATAGTTATTGTTTCCCAATATTTCATCTAGTTTATCGGTTAGCGAATCTAGTGAGCCATGAATGTCTGCGTGGTGAACGAGTACGCATAACATTGATATCGCCGTGATGAATGGGTCTTTTATAAGAGAATTAACAGTCCATGCTGCGTATAAAGCTGAGAGGGGCGCATGAGAGCTAAGCTCCCTACCGAACCTCTTGCCCGTCTCTAGGCGCTCTTGAAAGAATAAGCTGTATTTGGCAAAGTCATGCGTTTTGCCAATGAGGCTCGCAGCCATTAGTAGGCTGGGGTCTTTTACGCCGAGTTCCTTAACACGCTTCTTGCACTCTTCGCCAACGGCCTTCAGATGCTCGACGAGCGGCATCCCTTCATGAGAATAAAAACTATTACATGAAGACCCCATAGACTACATCTCCGTCGAAGTTAATGCTAAAAACGTCGCCTTTTATCTTGATGGAGACCGGCCTTCCATTACTCTCGAAGATGTAATTAAAGCTCCTACCAGTAGGCACTCTGTTGGCAGAAAAGTTAGGCGGAAGTCTTTCTTCTATAACGATCTTGAGGTTTTCCTTTGGGACAAGCCCATTTGGAGCGATCAGATCTTCTCTTATAATGGTAGATATTGGAAACTCGTCGCCATCTGAGTGTTGTATTTTAACCTCCCCCTCAAAAACATAAACTAGCTCCGCTAAACAGTACGCAGGTCCTAGGGACGGGGGATAGACTGGAGACTTCATTTTAATCCTTCTTATCAACTCTTTGAGTACTTCTGAGTTTTGATGGGTCACGAACACTCTATATCGCAGATTCGTGTGTGGAGGTTCTGGTAACACGAACTCTATCGTAGTGGGAACCCTTCCCCCTATACCCTTTAGCCTGCTGAGAGTAACCTGATCGGTGTCCAAGTAATTTATAGGTAATGTGAGCTTCCTTAATGGTGTCAAGATTGATAAGGCGAGTCTACAATTCTCCTCAGAAAAAAGGTCATAGTAACTATCCCTTTCAAGACCTAATATAGCTGCAAGCAGGCCAGCGATTGTATTCCTAGGAGGAAAGTAATAGGAAAGAGAGGTCACAGTTGAGTAGAAACGTCTAAAATGAGCCATAAAGCCGACGACGTCGAAGATTAGCATTGTTATGGACTTCATAATCTCAGCAGACTGGCATCTATTCTGACGTCGTGTGGGAGAGGCTCAACGTTATTCTCCCCTATTATTTCGCCCATCCTTTTCCTGAACTGGTACTCTTTCTCGAAATCTTCACTTTCATAAACGAAGGCCTGTTTAATATCATTCTTATATTTGTCTATTATTGTCATTAATTGGTTGAAGTTTAAGCGTATATCTTTAAGATCTCTGATCGGTTTGTCCTTGTTAAATTCGACATCAATATATTTTCGCAGGTCTCCTATTAATATGTCTGGATGCGAGTATTCGATACGAAGATACAGGTGCGGCCAGTGCCCTATTTTACTACGGGTAGTTGCGTCCAAAATCAAGCTTTTGTATAAAAGGTTATCAAGTATCATAATATCTGTGGGTTTGATCTTGGTTGACGTAGCTCGATGCCCACTGACTACACCATAGAAGGCAATTAATGAGTAGTAAACACGCCAATCTTTTCCGATAGTTCCATATCTTTCGGCCTCCTCCTCTTCAGGCCTACCCATGAATATCGATGTTATAGTGGACGAATCGATAACCTCTACAGGGTGCAGAGAGTAGCCCCATGTGAACTGGACGGGGCCTATATATGCATAGGATTTTCCTCTTGTTCCCTTATCACCCTTCCCTATTGGGATCGTTGCCCCGAAAAGTCTGGCATCGATACACGTCTTTAAAACATCTTCCGGACTTCTATCTTTACTGATTTTTTCTAGACGTTCATCTGCTCTAACATGTCTGCCTTCAACGGTGGATACCCAGATGTAATCCTCACCGAACTTAGCCATTATGTAGTTTCTGAAGAATCTTTTCAGGCGGACGTCACTAACAAGATTCCTGCCAGTCTTCCTGTCTATACGTGGCCTGTTCTCATCGTCTGGGTCACCATTAGGATTACATAAACGAGCCTCATAGATAAAAAGTATCTCACTATTGTTTAGTCTGTATTGTTCAGTTTCCATCTAATCACCACCTCCGCCGCCACCTTTGACAATACCTCGATAAGTCGAAAAAGCATACCCGGATAGAATGTAGTATACATTTTCTGCTGGGCTCCTATCCAGTTCTGATAAATGCTTATCCAACAGAGCCTTCATGTTGTAATAAAGTACCTCGTTATATTGCAAGAGCCTATAATCCCTTAAGGACTTTAGTATTATGTTAGCAAGCTCTATTATTCTTTCTCTATTCATTCCATAAAAGTCGATTTTGTTGAGTATAGACTTTTTCTCATCTCCTTTCCTGAATTGAGCTCTCCCGACCTCACCTACTAGGTAGCCAAGTAGGAACAGAGCCCGTGCAAAACCTGGGTATTCCATCTCAGAGAACCAATTATTAATTTCATCTGGTAGTTGCCCAGTAATATGTTCTGTTGAAGGACCTATACATGCCGGCTCTATCACACTTAAATCCCTTAACATACGGATTAAAAGATTATATTTAAGAATTCCTACACACATAACCTTGTCGGCGTTTCCTTTTGGATCATGAATATTGTATCCTGTATATGATCCATATCTGTGAATCCGCGCTAGCAGGACGGCTTTGGAAATTAATCGTTCGTATGGATACTTTAATGCTAGGAGCATCGCATTGAAGAGTTCAATTAATGATTTATATTCTCTTGGTCTCCCTCCCTTTTCTGCTTCAAGGGGATATATCTCGGCAATTTCACTGAATCCCAAGTTCCAAGTTCGTTGATCTCCTCCGAGCAATTTTTGGGCTAACGTAGTTATTTTCTCCATTTCCTCCCTGAGTATACTGAGGCGGGTTACTGGAACGTCTTGGATAAACGATATAAGGTTAAAATGTGCGCTTTCAGGGATACCGAAGATTATGTTGAGGCTGTACCATTCTCCTTGAGGAATGTAGCTAAAGTATTCTCCCATTCTTTTTTCAAAGTTTTTAAGCCCCTCATAAGAAGAAATAGCGTCATAGGCCTTCTTAATGGAGTTGCTCAATTTCTTAAGATCTTTAATGAGGACGTTACTTGCGGCTCGTGGTATCAGATATGTCTTAACGCCACTTATATTACTTGTCGCTAAATTGTTCTTGATGTAGTTCCACGCCTGTAGAATATGTGACCTGCACTCTTCGCACAAAACAAATGTTCTCAACGCATCTTTCTCAGAGCCTGAGATTCCAGATATGAATCCTTTCTTGTCAGTAACGTATATTTTAGGTAATGATCCAGAATCGAATGCGGGATCAGTTAACACTCGCCTTTTGTTGCCACATACATAACAGACTCCCTCGACAGTTTTAACCGGGCTCTTGAGGATCTTATTCAGGAATTCGCCATATCCCTTGGTTTTGGCAAGCTCTACAAGTTCGCCCTTCTCCTTGATACAAATAGTGTAAAGCAGTTTATTACCATTTATTTTGCTGATTTCTTTTTCAATAAAGACGTCAAAATCTTTTTTGCTTAAGAACTTGTTCTCTATCTTGGCTAAGTGTTCGTCTAAGATTTTGATGTTTTCGCTTACCGTGCCAGATTCTTGGAGTTCGCGTATTCTTTGCCGCATGTTTATGATCAGGTTGTTTTTCCTTTGTTTGATGTACTTTATATCATCAATTGTGAGACGGGAAACAGGTTCTCTTGCCGCTCTCTGGATTCTCCCTATCCAATGATATTGTTTTACCACTTCATCGGTGAGAGCGATTGGATCCGCCTCCACTTTTCCCTTATCCATATCGAAGATAATTCTGACCAAATACTCATCATTTCTCCCTTTTCTCTTAGGAACTGGTTTTATTGGCAGGAAGGGCTCTTCCTGAGCAAGCATCTCTCCTAGCCATTTTAAAGAGTCAAGCATGCTTCAGCACCTCTATCATTCCAAAACCTTGAGAGTTCTTGCTACCAAGTCCGGCCTCATAACCCATCTCGATGAATTCTGGATTGCCTTCTAGCACATAGACTCCAGACCAGCCCTTAATCACCGTACCCTTAAACATGCAGACGTGTTCGCGTGGCTTTGACCCGTGTTTAGGCTTTATATTGATGAGCCCCTTAACCTCTTTGCCGGTGAAAGCTTGGATTTTCTTGGCCAAGTTTTTGCTAATTAGATCGCTGAACTCTTCTTCGAACGGTGAATAATAATATGTCTTCCTCCTCCCATCTCCCATGGATAGGGTGGAGTATACGGTGATGGGTGAGAGGGCTCTGCATAGGACTTTATCCCCGATCTGTGGTCGTTCAGGAAATTCGAGCGAGATTACCCGCAGCTCTTTGCCACAGAGATTAATATTGCCGCTGCTCAGAAAACTATTTGCAACTTCCCTAACAAACCTCTCTATCGGCGAACTTATACACAGCTTCACGGGGGGCTTAAACATAATCCAAGTACCATTCATGATATACTTTCCTAGGAGTCGGGAGAAAGTGAAGAGCTTAAAACTCCTCTTCCCTACCGTGAAGCCTTTGTCATGTAAAAATTCCTTGAAATCTGGTGAAAGAGTCTTATAAATCAGTGATTGAACAGCATAATTATAGTCTCTTGGAAGTTTTAAAGGTTCTGAGGACTCAAAAGAGACCCAGAACCGCATGCCGAATAATTGAGGTGTCGCGCCTTATAATAGTTTATACTCCGCTTTCGAGTCAAATACCCTAGCCCAGAACTGGAACATTTGAGTAGTACGTCAATCAATTATGATGTAACCTGTGGCGAAAAAAGTCGGCCACGGGCACATGATCTGGATCACTTTTCATGTTTCGAAGCGAGAAGGCTGAAAACCGACTAAAGTTCGCGGTCATGCGACGAAACGGCGCCTGATAAGAGAAAGTGGAAGTTGCTTACTCCTAGTTCCTTTTTTGGCTCAGTCGACGTGAGCTAGCATGCCAGCCGTCAAGCTGGTCTTCAGGCGCCTCTCAATTCCCTCTTCAGGGGATCGGTGCGGCCTTTTCCGCCTCTCCGCTACTTGAAAATGGTAACGTGAGAATATAGAGTTATATTGTGTCTTTGTGATCTATTTAGTTGGAATGAGGTCTAATGTGGAGTTGAGGAAGATTCAGGTGACGGGGGGCTCCACGTATATAGTTTCGCTCCCGAAGGATTGGGCTAATAGCCTCGGCTTGAAGCCGGGGGATTATGTCCAGATCGTGAGG
>CALIKS010000045.1 GCA_938017985.1 uncultured archaeon
GAGGATATTCTTGAGAAGCTTAAAGAAAAAGAAGGGTGGTCGTGGGAAAGATTAGGGAAGGATTGGATGAGTAGGAGCGTTTAAAGAGGTTAAAGAAGAAAAAACTAGGCTTGGACTGCTTCATCCTTTCTACAACCTCGACAGGTATAGATTAAGGCTGCAAGATGCGACCTACGATGAGAAACAGCGAGTGCAGGGCGAGAGGATAGTTGTTGACGAGTCGGAAAGGCTGAAGCTGCTTCGGCTTGAAAAAATATTGTTTCTAAAAGAGGATTTCCCAGAACTCTTTGAAGAAAACCGGCAAGGTGAGTACAATTGAGCATGGCGAACGATAGGGATGGAGATTTTAAATACCTTAGGGAGCATTCTAAGACGATGAGTGAGGCTAAGCATAGCGTGAGAGTGTTGCAGCGTGATCCGGAGAGGAGGTTCGTGGAGGTTGAGGTCGATGGAAAGAAAGTCAGGGTTGAGAGATTCACCGAGGAGGAAGATAGGGAATGGAATGAGCGTCTAAAGAATGAGAAGTTTAACATTTTATCAGTGCAAACTGGTTATATAGACTTCGACTATGGCTCGATAAATCTGTTAGATGATAAGGTCTCTAAGAGGGCGTGGCGAAAGCTTTCGGCGTAAGGCGTTAGCTGTCTACAGGCTCCTCTGGTACTTTGGCCCACCTTATCATACTGCTGTGGGGGACGTTTCCTCATGCGAGTACCTAGTGAAATATAAGGGTTTCGTTTTCAATGTAGAGGATATGCCGGGTAATCATCTGAGGATTGACTCGTTGCACTTGGTCACCAAGGAGAAGTTTCTTGAGGTGTCAAGGCAGGATTGGAAGAAGGAGAAAGAGTACGCTCCCCCTGATAAGATAAAGGAGGAAATTATTAGCATAATAGAGTACCTGACGAAGAAACCCGTGAAGATTCGAACGGATGCTGGGCCAGTATTCATTTAACTAAAAAATGCTACCCTCTTTTCCCATATCTCTTTGCCATATATTGCTCCAGTGCATCCCACCCTTTCAGCAATGCAAGCCACCCACTAATGTGTCCGAACTTTTCCTCAATTATACTCCTTAAAAGGGCCCAGTCGCACTATTGACTCGATTTCGATTAATCCTGATGCTGCACTCCAAGCGTAAATTCGTTGATAGTGCGCGCTCTATTGGAAAGACCGACTAATTCTTCATCAGTAAACTTGATATCCATCCATTGTTAGAAAAGCAAAATCAGATTTAAATATAGAGAATAATATGATTATGTGGAGTGCGGCTTCTAGTAGTTGAATACTGTATAGATCAGATAAATGCCAGCTACTGTCATCACAAGCCCTTCGATAAACCTCACGTAGTATGATATAGCTCCAAACTTTTTAGCTAAAACGTCCCCTATTAGAACTATTGAAAGGATTATTAAGAACATAGGTATAACCATGCCTGCTGAGAAAACTAAAAATACGATGAAGGGTTCCACGCCTACTAGAGAGTAGGACAGCATCATTATAAGAACTGGGAGAGAGCATGTCAGCGAATTAAACCCGTATACTATGCCATAGAGGTACTGATGTATGCTTCTACTTTCTAGAGAGCTTACTTTTTTAAAATTTAAATTTAAAAATACTGATATGGCTATTTTATCGCTTAAAAGGGTTGAAAAACCCAAAAAGGTTAAGAATAAACCGACAATTAAAACTATTAATGGGACTGTTGATGCAAATATTTTGATCAAGTGCGTCGGTAGTAATATGGAAACAGAGAGCACGGTTTCTATTCCGAAGGTGACTGAAAGCCAACTTTTAAGACATGCCTTTAAACGTCTTTCATAGTTTTTATGTGGATTGCGCAACCAGTATGCTACATAAACTGGGAGAAGGGGGAAAACACAAGGTGAGAGAAAAGAAGCAAAACCACTTAGAAAAGCTAGAAGAGCTAATGTAAAATCCAAATATCGTCCCTCATTCTAGCTCTATGCTTATGGAAATTACGATTACGGGTAAACCTTTAGAATATTCGTACACTTTTTTAAGCTCTTCTATCTGACTTTTACAATAAGTGCACCAAGTAGTCATAAAGTTTAGAAGAACAACGTTGCCTCTATGTTCTTCTAGGTTGAAAAATTCACCATCTACATCTTTAACCTTAAAGACAGATGCGTATTCTAAACCTTCCTTATTAACTTGTTCTTCACTTAAAAGTACACGTAATTCATTTATAAGCGTAGAAGAGTCCACTAGTCCTTCATGTCTAAACCTTACCATACCCTGTTGATCTATAATGACGATCGTCGGAACGACTTTAACTGAGTAGTTTAAGCCGACTTTTGGGGCTTGAGTGAAAATCCAAGATGCATTAAGAGAATCCCTATACTCTTTAAGAGTATAGGGATTATTGTTTGTATGGAGGAGATTTATCCAGATTGAGACAAGAGTAGATAATGCAACGATCATTAAGATACTTAGTATAACGTTTATCCTTAGAGCCATATGTAATTGTGATTATATCGTACTATTTAAGCGTTGTGTTTCAATAGCGAGGCGAGCTGTTCAACTCATACTTTCTACTGATCTTTAAATACTCTGAAAGTTCACTGATCCATTTCATACGGTATGTCACCTTCAGGACTAAGTGCGAATTCCCTGCCTTGACTGTCTATTCTAAGACTGTCGGTGATTAAATGGCCGGTTCACTTCGCGTGGTCTTAACATCCAAGTACACGTACAACATGATAGTGTAACGTGTTTCAGAAAATCTAATAAACCCCCTGACGGCGAAGCCTAAGAAACTCAGGAACTTCGTGCGCGGCGCGACATATTGGCTACTGTGTCAGCCTTCTCCAATACTAAGGGCGGGGCGATACTGATGGGCGTCGACGACAGGGGTTTACGAGCGTGGAAGACATCGACCTGGACAAAGTGAGATCCTTCATAAGCAAGGTTAGGGAAACAAGACTGAGCTCTGTGCCTGAGTATGAAATCATGGTCCTAAGGAACCTGGGCTGGTAGATCATAGAGCTAGGCTAGCAGCCGTAGTGCTCTTCGATAAGAATCCGCAATCCATAGCGCCGTGGGCAGCCGTGAAGATCGGCAAGTTTCTAGGAGAGAGAACGAGGCCTGTCTTCAAGCATAGAGGTCAACGAGCTTAAGAAGCCCCATAGGTCGTTACTCAGAAACCCTAAGATAGCAGATGTGCTCTACGACTTGGGGTACATAGAGAAGTGGGGAATAGGGACATCGGAGGTTCTTAAGAAGTGCTTGCTCAACGGCAATGGCGAACCGACCTTCTACTCAAATGGGACGTTTAGGGTTGAGGTGAAGAGCAAGTATGCAGCAAGTATTGACGATAGGAAAAGAACGATTATCAATACTTAGGAAGAGGGGAAGGGCTACCAGGTTAGAATTGGAGAAGATATCAGGATTAAAGGAAAGCTCGGCAAGGAAGATACTTGAAAAACTTCAACGCAAAGGGTTTGTAGTTAAAGATGATAGAGGGAAAAAGACAGCATATAGGCTCGCATATTACATCTAGCAACAGTTACAATTCTAACGCGCGCTCTCCAGCTTTTTTCTGGAGAAAGCCTAAGAAATATGGAGAAGCCTCAAGACCTCGGGAAAGCTTGTTGAAGACCGTACGTGGTAATAGGGACTACGACAATCGTTAAAAAGCTCAAGCTTTCTAACTAGAAATACTAAGCATTATGATGTGCTGAAAGCACATGAATTAACATTCTACCGCTAACCCAAATTAGTGCGCCATGAGGAAATGTTTCCTATGCGAAAGTAGTTCATGTATCGCGAGCTTTTAAACATCTTTCCACACTCCTTTACGAGCCTCATTCGCGAGAGCGCAGCCAACATCTTCGTAAACAAGGCGCTCGTCAGCAGAAGGAATGCGG
>CALIKS010000046.1 GCA_938017985.1 uncultured archaeon
TCCGCTTTGGGAGCAGGAGGCCGAGAGTTCAAATCTCTCCGTCCCGACCACTTTAAAATAGCCTTAATCTCAGTAAATAAGCACCTCTCAGAAATGGGGGGTGTTTTTTTGTTTACTTCACTAAATTTCATAAATAACCACTAATTCATGGTTTTTTTGTCAACAGTTTTGTCAACATGAAGGTTAGTATTAAGGAGCATAAAGTAAGAGGTAAGATCAAATGGGTGGTGGATATGCACCATGATGGGAAAAGAAAGCGAAAATTTTTCGACTCAGGAATGGAGGCTAAAAAATTTAATTCCCTAGAATGGTTCTCGGAAATTAAAAAGAAAGAACCGGTCGGTGAAGAGACACTAATATATATAGCCAAGGATTTATATTACCAGGATTACCTGAATAATAACTACAATCCAAATAAGCCAAAGCAAAAAGGATACAGAACCACCGTTGAAAGGGTAAATAAATTCACTTCTTGGTTTGGAGAAGGTCGGGCAGTTCATGAAGTAACGGTGGATGACTACAAGAAGTATGTGAACTCAGGCAAGTGGTCAGAGGAAACAAAAGCTGGATATAGTCGGGCTGTAAGAACCTTTATGGCATGGTGTGCTAAGCAGAATCTTGGTGGCAAGGTTACAGACTGGTATGCACAAACTAATCCCAATCTAAAGCTGACCAAGAAAAAGACCTATTTTAAGCTCCCAGAAATAGTCACACCCGAACAGGCAGAGGCTCTATTAAATGAGATAACGGACAAATACCGTCCTGCACTTGCCCTCATGCTTTTTGCGGGGATCAGACCGGAAGTGGAGATGCTTACTTTAGATTACTCAAGAATCCGATGGGGCAAATCTATCGGACTAAAAGCAGAACTTACGAAGACGGGCAGGGAGAGGTGGATTAAGCCTCCCGAGAACCTATGGAGTTGGTTACCAAAGAAATCAATAAACATAATGCCTAGTTACAATGCAGTAAACAAGGCTAGGTATAGAGCCGCCAAAAAACTAGGATTTGAGTATCCCCCAAATGGGGCAAGGCATTCATTTGCCAGTTATGGCTATTGGCACCTAGGGTTTGAGTCTGCACTTGATATTATGGGTCACATGTCATCAGAAATATTCCTTAAGAACTATAAGAATAATAGAGTAGATAAGGAAATGGCTGATCAATACTTTAGTATCCAATAGACCCTCACCCTTAATGGATACAACATTTGGCATAAAAAGTGTTACATGAATTTTCGTGTTGCAATATTCCCTGGATGTGTGAATTTTAAAATCCATGACGGATTGGCAAAAACAAAATATACCTAAATCAAAAGTGGAGGCTTTTGACCTATTTGATAGAATTAAATCTACAGTAGGTGAATATTGTGATGACTGGATTCTGGTCGGTAAACGCTGCGATGATGATACAAAGCATGTTATCATCGGAACCACCGATAAAGGGTGGGGAGACCTGAAACCAGTATATGAAAATATCCAAAAGTGGAAAAAAGACACCCTGGGAGATACTTGAAGACTATCCTCCTGCTTTAGTAAGACTACTTGCGAGAAAGCAATTTTCGCCCAAGCATGTGCGGGCGATGTCCGACCAAGAGGTAGCTGTTGGTGCGGAGCTACCTGTTGCAGAGGTAGCAAAAATTAGTCGCATGACAAATTGGGACAATATGCTCATTGGAAAGATAAGAGCGTTTTGCGAAGGTTGTAACTTTGACCCATTGAACTGCTATGACCGTAATCGAGCAAGGGCATACACGAGAAGCTCGGCTAAGTTCAGTTACTTAAAGCAGTCGGGTCATTGGGATACTACATTTTTACCAATCATTAAAATCTTAGAGAATGCCAAAAAGTCATAAGATTAGCACGGAATTACTAGGGCAAGCTATGGTCGACTTTAAGGGTGATTATGGCTTAGTTGCGGAACACTTTGGTGTACGCAATGATTACATAAGGAAGAGGGTATCTACCGATCCAAAGCTTAGACCTATTTGGATAAATAATGGGACGGCCGATCCGCTTCCTGATCAAACGGAGGTGATGGTAAGGGAAGAGTCCCCTGAGGTTAAAAACAAAAAGATGCTAGATGCATTGAATAAAAACGGAAGGGAGGCCTTTGAGAAAGACATTAAGTCAATGCTGGCAAATCCCGACAATGTATCAAAACTAGAGGTATTCAAGGAGTTTGATGACTCGATCGGGAACTTTATGGCTGAGGGCTTGAGGATAACTCAAAAACTTAACCTTAGGCAAAACATAGCACTATTTGAAGTAGGGGAGCAACTGCGTGATGAGCTTCAGGATGAAACAATGGACCCTGAGGAGAAGGCATTAAAAACAAGATTGCTTATACAAGCTTGCGAGCAACAGGGGAAGTTTCACGACAGATTGTTGAAGGGATTGGAGTTTCAGCTTAAACTATATGATCAAAAGGAAAAGTCAGGAGTTAAGAAAAAACCAGGTTTTAGACCTCTAAAGGAACTGCAGGATGTCGACGAAGAAGCTCAAACATAATGTATTGGCTGATAGACTTGCGGAGGCAGTTGATGAGGAATCAGGTCAAGAGGCAGAGGTTTCTATCTGGTCTCCTTCGCTCAGTCCTACTCAGCAACGTATATTTGATGATCCTTCAAATTACATACTCGCTTATGGAGAACGGGGTTCCGGAAAAACTTTTTCACTCGGTGGCCATAAACTTGTTCGTCACTGCTATGAAAACTTTAATGCACTCGCATTAATAATAGTTGGTGTTAGATCTCAGGCTACGCTTGGTGGAGTGTGGCACAAGTTGCAAGTTGAGATATTGCCGGAATGGAAGGATGGAATCGGACTTAGTCACACTGATGAGAGACAGGATACTCAGAAGAACCTATATATAGATATAGAGAATAGGTTTGGGGGGCACTCTCGGGTCGTACTTATATCGGTACCATATGGTGCGTTTATTAAAGATCGGATTAAAGGTTTTGAGCCGAGTCTGGTATTTGTGGATGAGCTTACCAACCTGGACACCCCAGATTACTTTAATGCGGTCGTGCAGCAGTTAGGTAGACGACAAGGAATCCACGGCCCGCAACAGTATCTTGCCGCCTGCAACCCGGATGGACCGAGTCATTGGGTGTATAAAAGATTTTTTGAGGAGCCCTACGATAAGGATGGAAATTGGAATAACGACTACTCCACCTACCATGTGCCAATTAAAGAGAATGTAGATAACCTGCCATTAGGTTATTACGATAGGATTCTTGAAGCAGTTAAGTCCGATCCCGTTGAGGAGGCTCGGATGGTAAGAGGTGAGTGGATTGATCGCCCTGCAGGGGATGCGATATTCGGCCCCTACTTTAATAAAACACTACACTTACGAGGAGATGCCAAAAGCGGAATACTGCCATCCATAAAATACCCGATAATATGTGGTTGGGATCCGGGTTCTGTCAATAATGCCGTAATCTTCATGCAGGCATTGCCTGGTGCGGACAAAACAATATGGAGTGTATTCGATGAGTTTGTGGTAATCAATAAGAAGCTACCCTACACAACTCTTATCCCAATGATTATGCGCAAGATGGCGTATTGGAATCGAAGGATGAAGCATAAGTTTAAGTTTATACACATCTCTGATAACTCTGCATTTAATCAATATAGGGCGAAGACGGGCTCCTACGATGTAAGGGACATTGAGGAAATATCAAAAACAAAGAGCGATACTTTTAAGCTTGAGCCAATACGCATGAAAGCAGCACCTAAGTTTAGCGGATCGGTGGAGGCGAGAGTGAGGTTGATGATAGCGAAACTTAGTTCTGATGAATTTGTAATGTCTGTGCCTTGTGTCAATTGCGCAAAGATGTTTCGCAACCTTGTTTCAGAGAAGCCTGGCAAAACATACGACCCTAATGTTGCCTTTAAGCCTAGGAGAAGTGTTTACATACATGCCTTTGATGCAATGAGTTATCCAATAATTTATCACGAATCAACTCACTATATAGATGTAGGAAGAACAAGCGGTTCCGAGATCATTGAATTAGGGACTTGATTTTAGTTACAATAAATCCTAAGTTACACTTTATGGAAAGCATTATGTCAATAGACCTTAAGAATAATCCAGAGCTATTGGAGGATTTTGAGGGAATGTCTGTGGGGGATAAGGTTAAGGTAACTGCAGAACTTTCGATAAGTGAATTATCGGAAAACCGCGCAGCCATGCCTTTGGAGAATATCATCTCAATCACCTCATTAGAAAGCGATGAAAGCCCAGAAGAAGGGGAAGACGAAGAAGAGGAAGAGTGATGATGAGACAACTGCTTCAGTTCTTATCAAGTGTCACTACGCGCGCCTTGGACTTCCTAAGATCTGGGATAAAAAAAGGGTAGAGCGGATGTGCTCGTTCCTGCGCATGACTTATGCGGAGCTAGGCACACTCATAGGAGTCGACAATCTTGATTTGAAGATAAACAAAACAAAACCTCTTCCCATGTCAGCATGTATATTGCTTTCCGTGATCGAGGGTCAATTTATGCAGAACTGGGTACCTGACCCAATAAAAAACATATTCGATTTTACGGAGAAATAAAATGGTTAATTTAGACATATTGGAGAGATACGGTTGCACCCAAGCACGCCTAAGAGAAATATTTACTGCGGAAGAAGGCAAGGATGCGGAAACCCGCGAAAAGTTCCAGGACATGGTTCAGTCAAGAATCATAGAGGGGATAAGGTTTTCAACAAAACACGCAAAACTTTATATGTCCGTAGATATTGCGTGGGACAGCAATCCTATCAATAAAGCGACCATTCCGTTATTACAGTATGCACAGGGCAAAATTTCTATCGATCAATGCCAGGAGGATCTTGCTGGTGTTAACAAATCTGATGAGTTTTGTGAGTATGATGATGAGGGGAATTTAAAGAACATCAATACCCTTAGGCTCTACGAGGTAAGCGTAAATTTAATCAGGTCTTATGTTACAAGAAGGGTTGCCGCGCAGGTGCATAGGTTTAGCAACCTTTACCCTTACTTTAAATATGAACCTAGAAGCACTCAACTAGAGGACAAGGTGCGCGCTGATGTGCTTTCTCAAAGGGTTGAAATGATGACCGACCAGTTCGGTTATCGTCACTTATGGGAGCAAATTATCAGGCAAATGTTTATGTATGGGCATTCTATTGCATTTCCTGAAACTTCTTGGACAGAGGATATACAGTGGAGAGAGACCACCGATCCCGTGACAGGCGAAAAAGATTTAACCTCTTACTCGGAGATGTCGGGGGTAAAACTAAAGACCCCTCACCCAACAAGAGTTCTGTGGGATCAGTCAAAGCCTTTGCATGACCTAAACATTAACCAAGGTCCGGAGTGGATCGGATACTGGGATATTGTTAGATATGGAGATATTAAGGATAGTCCATCCACATGGAACTCAGATAAGATAAGTTTCACCAATTCTTTGCACTCTCTTTACTCTGATTATGCTGAGTTTTTTAATTACTACTTAAGCGACAGCATGTCGTTTCCAAAGACGCAAGATCAGTACCCGTTTCATAATGAAAGAACACAAAATGTAGGTGTTTATTCATCTGAGGACGAGGACAAGGGGATGTTTGTCACCAATATATGCATGAAGGTAAACCCCAAAAGGGATGGCCTCGGAGATTATCCGCACGATGTTTGGCTCAAGCTTACCGTTGCAAGCGATGAGACGGTTATTTACGCAGAGTACCTACCATCACTCCCTGCTATATACGGCGGAATTAATGAGAATGATGATCGCATGGCAAATATATCCGTAGCTCATGAGATCATGCCGTTTCAAGACCAGCTTTCAAATATCATGACTAAGATGCTTCACGATATGAAGGTCAGCATGATGAAGATATTTTGTATCGACCAGGATGCACTGGATGATGAGGTAAAAGAGTATATTAAGGATGCACTTGCCGAAGATTCATTCTACGCAAAACCAAAAGCATTATTTTACTCAGGTCAAAAAGCGGCAGACTTAGGCATAAATAATAACAATTTCATACAAATTGTAGATGTTCAAAAGGAACTTTCGGCTGGAATCAATCAGTCAATCCAAGCAATCCTCCAGTTGCTTAATCTCGTCGAGCGGTTGCTGATCTTGTCTCCACAGGAGCTTGGTCAGCCCGCCCCTCGGGAGATCAGTGCTACCGAGGTTGCCGAAATCGCCAATACGACAAACAGTATATACTCATTTATTTCTGAAGGAATAGATGATATGCGGGCTGCTGCAAAAAAGTTGTTTTACGAACATCTTGTATCATGTTCTACCGACAAATTTACGGTTCCAATTAGCCAAAGATATACTGATAGGGTTATTCGGGATGCAGGATTTGAGTCCGAGATAGAAGGAATATCGGAAGCAACTGCACGTAATGTCATAGGCGATCCAGTCAACTTGATACACGAATATTTATTTACGAGCAGAGATGGCGCAGAGAGGGCAAGAGATACGCAGTCCGCGCAAGTATTGAGTCAAACACTTCAGGGCTTGATGCAGGTAGAGGGTATCCCGCAAGCCCTTGGTAAGGATCGCATATTTACATTTTTAAATGAGATATTCCGCCTATCAGGAGCGCACGATCTGAGGCTAGATACAGATGAAGCAGATCAAGAGCAAGAAATAGGTGACATGCAGAACGAGCAATTCATTTCACAACTCAAGGAGCAGTGGCCCCAGGTTATACAGGCAGTTCAGCAGTTAATGCAAGTTGCACAACAGGCAGGAGCTAGTGAGTCAGCTGAAGCACCTCCGGGGGCACCATCAATGGAACCAGAGCAACAACCACAAACAAGTCCAGAACAACAAGTACAGTTATGAGCGAAGAACAGGAAGAACAGGTAGAGCAAGAAGTAGAAGAAGTAGCAACTGAAGAAGTTGCGGAGCAGGAACAGCCTGCCCAGGAGCAAGGAAATTCGTTATTTAGTGCTCTCTTTGAAGCAGCAGAAGAGCCTGAACCTGAAGAGCCTGAAGAAGATTTAGGCGAGCCAATAACTTTAAATGCAGCTATTGACGAACTTGCCCGTGAGCCCGTAGCTGAAGAAGAGGAGTCCGAGGAAGAAGTTGAGCCGGAGGGAGAGGTTGAGGAAGAAATTGCTGAGGAGCCTGGAAAAGATCAACCCAAACCTAAGGCCGCCAAGAAGAAAAAAGTAAAACAAGTTATTGATCCCGATATTGATCAACCCGAGGTGGCTCCACAATATGCGTTTCCCGAGGAGGATCCGGATAAGGAGTTTGTGGACGGATTGTTGCCCGAAGAAAAAGATATTTATGATTTAGCAAAATTCGCTTCCGATAATTTAGATGGTTATGTCGGGAAAGATAAGGAGTTTAAGGACTACTTCCAAAAGACAAAGAAGTATATTGAGAAAAGAATACAAGATGATCCACATGTAGACTTATCAGAAGATGAGGACTACCAGGCTTTTATTCAAAAAAACCGACCTGACTTTGATCAATTCACAATCAAGAAGGTGGAGCGTGAGCGTAATGTTCATGAAGCGATGCGTAGAATTGAGGAGAAGCAAGCACCTGAAAAAGAGCGCGCAAGAATGGAGCAGGAGAAAGCTCGCAAGGCACCGGTTGTGCAGGGCCACAAGGCAGAGTTTCGGGAATATTCTGTTAATGCTATACCTAAGGAACTTGCTGATCATGTTAAAGATGAGGAGTCTATTAAGAACTTTGCTGAAACAAATCCATTGGAATTTCAGATAGTAAACACCCTTACAACAGAGTTGCACCACACGGGTGACCTGCTACTTGACATAACCCAAGGCATGGTAAGCTACGATGAGAGTAACCCGATGCACGCAAAGCTCTTGCAGTGGGTCAATACCGAGCAGGAAAACTTTATTCAGAGCGGGCAAACACAGCAGGATGGAAAAACTTTCATGAGAAGAGAGAGGTATTTTAGGCTGCCTGAAAACAAAAGGGCCCCATACTACACATGGAACGATGCAGATTTGTTAGCTATTCTTACTATGAGAGCTAATCAACGGATAAATGAGTCCTTGAGTCAACAAAGACAATTGCTTGAGAAATCTGGTTACGCAAGGCAGGCACAACAGCAAAAGCCTAAAGCACAAAAGCCACAGGTAAAGAAAAGAGCAGTGCCACCCAGGGTTGCGTCAAAACCAAGACCAGGAAATTCTCCCGCAGAAACTCCAAGTCAGCCAAAGAAAAGCGCATTTGAGTCAGTTTTAGGAATGTAGAATCCGATTTTAGGAAAGTAAAAACCAATACTAATTTTACAAATTTAGCTTTATTTTTACAAAAATAATCCCAATTCCCGACGACTAGCCTTCAGTCTGTTATTATAGGTGTTACACGAATAAATGTGTAACTAACAACCTAAATAACATATTATGGCTATATCAGATCCAAACATGCCGGCACCTTCGCAAGCCGTTGAGCCGGGTTCAACCACGATCAGTCAGTCGAACCTTGTCCGCGATGCCGGGTTTGGTCGCATCATTAAAGTTGATGACTCGACTGGTTGTACTCTTACTAACGCCTCCATCAAGGGTTTAACTCCTGCGGAATTTGAAGCTCTTTCCAATAAGGAAATTGACTTGGCTCGCGTTATCGCGAACTCAGCGGAAGCAGCAATGCTTGGAGTGCAAGAGCGTGGACTTGTCGCACTTCTTAATAGCTCGATCACAAATATTAAGCCTTTAATCAATAAGGTAAATATTTCCGAGCAATCAATTATCCTTCCTTACATTCAGCGTAGGCAACGCTCTGTAATCAATAGCGGATACTTCGCAATTGAAGGTGGAAAAGCTGCCGATGCAAACTCACCAATAGTTTCTGGTTACACCGCAGGCGGTGGAGACCAAGAGCTTACCGTAAACCTTGGTGCATCTGACTGGGCTTCCCCAATCGAGCATATCGAGCGTTACTTCTTGGCCGGTGGATTTGTAATTGTAAATTCCTGGGATGGAGCCGGAGACCCAATCGAGTCTCAATTTAAAATTCTTGGATCTGCTGACGCAACTACAGGTGGAATTTCCAAGGCAGTCGTAACTCTTCGTCCGATCGGACCTGACCTTAAGCAGGAAAAAGCTGATGGTACATCCGGTTATACAGCATCTGAGTGGACTGCTTATGCTGGCAAGGGTGACTATGAGCTTAGGAAAGGTGTGGTTCAAACGATCGCTAACAATGTTAATGACTTTGAAGAATGGTGCAGAAACCAACCTACCGACCTTAGTGTAAAGCTTGTCGTCAACTGGTTGCAAACCACTCGTGAGTCTCGCACTGTAGATCAGACTTACAAGGAAACTCTCCAAAAAATCATGAACGGAGATGTTAACCCTTACCTTAAGTCTATGGTTTATCAGCCTTTGGCAGAGCAAAACAAGATTGCTTCCAAAGCTAGCCAGGATCAATGGTTGCGTTCCACATGGTTCAATCAGGCGATCTCGGAGAATCAAACTCCAGAAACTTACATGCAGCTTCCTGCTGTTACTGATCCAGAAGATGATTCCTGCACACTTGAGTATAAATCAAATGCTCTTGGTATTCGGGCTCTTCTTCGTGAAGGTAATCGTATCAAGAATGCTGGCGGTGGAGCATTGACCGTTGAGTCCTTGCAGGCTGACATTTATTACCTGAAGCGCAATCGTGAAGAAGACGGTTCCTCGATCAGCGTAATTGACTGCATGACCGACCGCTTCACCTACAATAAGCTCTTTGAAGTATTTAATAAATACTACCAAGGACGCTACGGATGGGGGCTTGATCGTCACGCACAGATCAATCAGCAAATCACTCACAATGGCATCTTGTTGTTCAACTACAGCATGTATGACCTTCCTGAGGTCGGTTGCCAGTTGGCTGTGTTCCATGATCCTTACTTTGATGACATCCTTAATCATCAGTCTAGCTTGTTTGGTTCTGACGGCCCCGCAGGTGGTGGAAAAGTAATTGGTCAAGACGGAAAGAAAACATCTACTGATGTACTTTCTGCTGCTGATCAAGCTACTTATGCTAAAGTAATGCGCGCAATGTGGTTTATCGACTGGTCTGATGTTAAGATCGGTATTGCTGGAACCAACGCAATTACTCGCAAGCAACCACATCCTGAGACTGACCGCTTGTACAAATGTCGCATGGCTCATAAAGAAACTGAGTTCTCGCTTCGTTCCACCAAGTGGACAACCATGATGGATGTTCCTGCTCGTCACTTGATCATCGAGAACTTCGATGCAAATGCATCGACTTCTAGCTGGTCCTCTTACATCTCATAAATCTTAATTAAGACCCTATTCCCCCCGAAACTGCATAGCGGGCTAGGGGGGATAGGGTTTTTTTACATATGAAGTACTTACTATTTAATAGAATCCCTTACGATTACGGAGCAGATCACGACATTATGATGATTGGCTCCAAGGAGCGAGGCTTTGGTGCATACCAAGATAAAGACGCTAAAATTTTAAAAAGCCTACATGGTGATCTTGTTACTGACATTACCAAAGATGCCTACGAGGATCTAAAAAAAAAGCTGAATCGTCAGCCGGTTTCGTATCGTCTATTCGGAACGCAACAGCAGGAGGCAGACAAAAATCCACATGCAGTGTATGCCAAGAAAGAAAGCAAACCAGCGGTGGAGTCTAAGCCTGCGGAAGACTTAGTCGAGGTAGGCGAGGTTGAAGTTGAAGATCCCCTTGAAGACACCGAAAAATGAATCGCGACTCCTTTGTGGGATTAGCGGGAACTTTTGCAAGTTTTACGCTTGATACTATACATTTAGTAGCAGCAACAGTCTGCGCCGTATTGACGGCTGTACATCTTAGTGTTAGCATATACCTAAAGCTAAAGGGGAAGGGCAATAAAGATGACAGATCTAAATAAAACGGGGACATTTGCGGCAACCACAAATGGTAATTTCAATGCCATTCCGTATCATCGTGCAAAGTCATTTCGCGTAACTAATTTCACGGGAAAAGTTATAGGCATTCGGCAACGGCACAAAACGACAGTAGTCGACGATTTTAATGATACAGACTTTACGGAGTGGACGGGTGATATAAAGTATGAATCATCAGAACTAGAAGGAACAGGCGCGGCTCGAGTGTCTGGAGACTGTTACAGGGCACTTACATCAGAAGTTATGCTCGATGGATCAGAGGTAGAATTTACCTTTGTTACACCATCGGTAACGCCTTACTCTTTAAAATTCAGCGTCTATGATGACCCAGCAAGAATCGGCATGTCAGGCGGATGCAGTCTTACAGTATCAGAATCCAATTCTAAAAGTTACACGAAATACAAAGTAACAATATGCATGTATCCAGTATTGAGTTACTATGATGCATTCCTGGAAGAGGATGGGCAGGATAGGGTTCAATTAATAGATAACCGGTCAGCTCAATTTGGGGCAAACAACATGGTTAATTCAATAGTCTCAATAGAACCTAGTGTCCAAGTGGTTGTTGATCCAATTATTTACCAACAAAAAGTGAATTACTCAAATGAACAAATTGGTCATGGCGGTAGTTATGTATACCCGTGTGATTACAACACATCGGAGTATGAGATTATAAACCTTGGTAGCGATGCAATGAATTACTCCGACAATAATCAATCCATTTCAATAAGCGGGTTCTATGCAAGATGAGATTAAAGTTAGCGAAGGGTATCAGCCTGCTCATCAGTTTATTAGCTTTGTAGAGGGCTCATCTTCGGAAGCCCCAAACCCCTCATCCTATCCACTTCAAGTCCTAGAGGCGGATCATAATCTTAATTACTTGGATGGTGGTGACCCTACCGATGGGTTTAGTCCTTGGGTTACTGATATTCTTGTATACCCAAGTAGTGAATACTGGGAGGGGTTACTGGAGGGTGACAAGGTAAGGCCTTATGTCGATTTCAGTATCTCAAACTATAATACGCTTCGCATTCCATCGGCTATACACAACTATGACTTATATGTAGATGATGCCAGAATTTACGGTAACTTAACCATAGACGGAGACACAAACCTGAGTGGAACAGTGCAAGTATCCGGGGAAATGCGGCCTACATCTATATTAACGCAAGGCGGTAGTTTTTCGGTGAGTAGTGAAGGAAATATAAGTGCTAACAATATATCTGGAGTTGGAAACACTAGAGCATTAGTGGAGTCTACCTCTGACGCTTCTTATGCATTCGATGCAACAAAAACTGGATTGATACTTATATGTGATCCGACCGGAGCAAGTACATCAATAACGCTTCCTGCTACGGCAAATGACGGGACAGTTTTTACTATACAACTTATTTCAGTAGGTAAAAATGTAACCATAGTGAACCTTTCAAATGCTAAAGGAAATCAGCTTACCGAGCAGTACTCGTCGGCAACCTTATACCATTTAGATGGATCATGGTACGGACTGGGGGATTTGGTTTGATATACGCAACAAATTCTAAAAGGCTTAAGTTGCCCGCAGATGCACAGCATCCCTTACTTGCCCTATCTATGCAAAGAAAGCTTAGGTATCTGTACGATGGAGAGTTTTTTAAGTACCGAGAGGGCACTGATGAATACACATATCCTAGTAGGCATCCGGGTAATAATGCATACTTGGTTGAAATTTATGACCAAAAGGAAAAGCACGGATTCGATAAATTTAATGCTATCCAGTACGACCCTAGTAAGCAACCTAAGGTCTTGGGTCAAAATGGAGAGTACTATGCAAGTTTTGAGCTTGGTCAATATTTAGAGCTACAAGGTAACCCTGCCTCATATGTGAACGAAGATTTTACAATAACGGTAATTGGAAACAGTGATTTCCCTAGACCTTTGTTTTCTGTGTTTGGTGATGAAGATTTTATTTCCGTTGAGCCAGGCTCACCAACCAATCGATTTTCATTTAATACTATTTCGGGCTCAATTAGTGAAAATTCTAATAATAGAATTAATCAGTTGTTTTCTGGCGTGGATCCATCTCAAAATAACAAAAGAGTTATAACAATGAAGTCCGATGGCGCGGGCAGAGGTCAAAATCTTTCTGAAAATATATCTACAGATTTTACAACGATTGCTATAGGGAAATCTAAAACACGTTTATTTACCGGAAGCTTTATTGAGGTCACCCTACATCTTGGGGATTTGAGTGAAGTTGGATCAGATAAATTGTGGGAAGAAGCAAAACTAGCGTATTGATATGTTTGAGTTAATTACAATGTTTTTAACTGGAGGGGGTAGTGCTGCTCTAGGGTCAATACTGAAAGGCGTATTTGGGGCAATCAATGATTCTAGGCAACAAAAATTTGAATTAGAACTAGCAAGGGAGGCACGCGGAAATGAATTTGCACTTAAATTTCAAGAACAACTTAACAGCGGTGAAGGCGGTAAGTTTACTCGTGCTACTCGCAGGATGCTCGCACTCATACTTGTCTCCACGCTCTCAGCCGTCGTCATTCTCTGCACCCTCTTCCCGAGTGCAGAAATCATCACCCTCACCAACCCTAGTGGAGAAAGTGCAACAGAGTTCCTCTTTGGGCTTATCACTCTTCCAGCTAAGCAAGCCCCTATATCATTAACGACGGGCCACCTAGCGACTTACTTCGTTGTCATAATATGCCCTATGGTTGTCGGATTTTACTATACTCCAGGAGGTAGAAGATAATGAATTGGCAGGAATTTAACGATCAAGTGCGCGTCTTCCTTATTGTAGACAGCGAAAGAAAGGGTAGAGGGGTTCAGGAAAATATTGACTCACTAATTGTTGCGTCAGTTGTAGACCTACAAAGGTATGTTCCTGCGATTAGGCAAAACCAATATAAATTTTATTCTAAATCTAGCCTAGTTGAACCAAACCCAGAGGATTTAAGTAATGTAAACTCAGAAGATCTGGATGTTCATAAAGGAGAGTTTGCTATGTCTAATGTGCGCATAAAGCAAGTGGTCGTGCGCAGGATTGCGACTGATGACAATGGGCAGACAATTTCAAGATATTTTTATCCGAACTCAATCCCTTGGGAGTCAAGATTCACACTCATAGATGGAGGTATAGTAGAAAGAACCTCAAATATACCTGGTCGTATTACTTTTGGGGAAAACAAGTTTTGGACAGCGCCCAAGCTTCGTGATGATGAAGCTATGTATATCTACTTTGAAGGAGAGTTTCGCCCAACACCTATATACCGCGCAACAGATGATGAGAAAAACACACCTGTTATCTTTGATGAAATGGAAGCAAAGGCATCAGCAGGATATGTAAAATCCCACCTGGCAAGGGATGTAGATAACGACTTGGCACAGTATCAAGCTTATATGCAGATGTATCAAAAGGAGAGGGCGCAAATATTTATTAACCGCAAAGAATATCAAACATCGTCGATAGAACAGATCGCCAATAGCACAGGTATTGGTGGTGGAGGATTTGTAATAGGATGACCGTACAGAGTAGAAGCACCCTTAAGTCATATTTCATATCAGGGGCATCTCCCTCTGAGTCTGACTTTTCAGATTTAATAGACTCAACATTATTAGTTGAGGATATAGTAACGAGCCTCGACTCAACTTCGACAACGGATCCATTAGCGGCTTCCCTTGGTAAATTATTAAATGACTCAATTTCTTTAGTTTCTGCCCGTGTAGATACATTAGAAGATGCAGAAAATAATTTTGCGGATGGGTATTATAATAAAACGGAGATAGATGGAAAATTTACTGCAGTTGATGATGTCATAGTTGCACTTCCTTATGCCGGACAAATTACCGACATACAGTCGCAAATAAGTAATATAAATTTCAGTTTATCAGGAAAGGCTGACACTACTCATACACAGGCAATATCTTCAATTGTAGACTTACAATCTACGCTTGATACAAAAGCAACGATCGATCAGCTAAATAGTGTAAGGGATAGCTTGATTGAAAGTATTAACGCGATAGATACGGGCTCTGGTGGATCGGTTGACCTTTCTGGGATCAATGCATCAATAGCATCACTCACGCAGGAAATAGCTGAGTTGGAATCCGAACTTAACGGCAAAGCGGATGCTAATCATGTACACAATGTTTACTCCAAGGGGGAAGTTGATGCTTTAATTGATGGGATTGATGTAACTGATCATGAGCATGTGTCTGCAGATATTACGGACTTTAATACTGAGGTTCAGGCTAAAACAAATCTTTTGGTATCTGATCACTCAAACCTTACGAATAACCCTCATGCAGTCACAAAAGATCAGGTAGGGCTAGGTAAGGTCGAGAACTTAACTCCATCGGAAATAATCGATCTAGCGGGTGGAGTTAGCCAGTTGACTATAGATGGACTAGAAACAACCATTGAAGATCATATAGCCAATAATGGCAATCCGCATGGGGTTACAAAAGAACAGATCGGGTTAGGTAATGTAACAAACGACAGTGCCGTTGCATTAATGAATGCGCACTTAGCGGAAAGTAATCCTCATAATATAGACCTTACTTTTTTTGATGTATATGCAACAGCAGAAGCAGATGCCAGGACTCAGTTTTATATTGATTCATTGCGTTACGCATTTACACCCCTTGCTAATAACGATTCTGCGGGAGCAATAGGTGATTTTGCGTACGACTCTAGTAATCTATACTTCAAGCTAACAGATACAGAATGGGGGAAGATACCCTTTAATCCTGTTTACATTCAAAGGGAGGCTACACAGGAGGACGTTGATGCGGGTAGAGCTAGTGAAGTTGGAGATCTCATAACTGTAAACGAGGTAGCAGTGCAGGATGTATCCAATATTTCAGTTACTGAAACATTCAATATAACAAATGTAGAAGGTGACAATGTATTTAATATTACGGAAGCGGGAGATATTCAGCTTACAAACACAACAATTGCTGGTGATACAATAATTGAGGGTGATACCGTAGTTAATGAAAATATATCTTCATCCACGAATCATGTAACTATTGAAAACAATACAACGATCGAGGGTACTATTTCTGCATCCACGGGAAGCTTAGAATATATAGATACCCGCGAGATCGAGTTTTGGGAGGCACATAAATTTAGCAGTAACCAAGGGTCATCTATAGGATCATTTCCGCAGTCATCAAGGCTCACACTTACATTTGGGCATGAAGATAATGATATTCAAATCCCCGATAGATTTAAGTTAATTACTGAAAATGACGGTATTAAGGAGATTGCATATCTTGATGATCTACCAGATTTATCCGATTATGCACTTAAGTCTGAACTTCCAAGCACAGGCAACGACCAAGAACAGCAGGAGCAAACGGGTGGCACGGAAACTGATATTGTTATACCTGGCACAACAGGTGGTGAATTGTCGGGTTACGCATATAGTCCGAGTGGTAAATATGCAATTGATGCAGGTGGAGATGGAGTAGTTGGTACTGGTGATGATGTTGATGAGGAATATTGGTCGCTAACAACCTCTGCTTCACTAAATACTGGACTGCTTATTGATTTTGGCGATTCTGCAACAAATCCCTATATAAGGTATAATGTCACACTTGACAGGTGGGAGGCGTTTGACGGTACCAACATAAGAGGTTTTGAGCAGGCAAGTGAGCTTATTTATGACGCAACTTCTGGAGCAGATCCGTATATAAGATTTGATCCATTAGCGAACGCATGGATAGCATTCGATGGTCAATCCGTAACTGAGGTTGGGTCAAGTACCACCGTAAATAATAATACTACGGTCAATGAGACTAATGTGCTCAACCAAACCATCATTCAGGAGAGCCTAACAATTAATGCCCAAACAGGTGGGGCGGCAGTAGGTTATGCATTCACAGAAGATGCGGGAAAATACTCCATAGATTATGGTGCAGATGGAACATACGGAACGGGAGATGATGATGACTCCGAGGATTATTTTGAGGTTAGTGCTTCTGCGTATCAAAACGCGGGCTTAACAGTTGATGTAGGTCTTACCCCTAATCCCTCAATAAAATATAATGTAAATTCTAATAAATGGGATGTTGCCGAAGGGGGTAGTTATAGGGAATTTACTCTTGAACCCGACACAACGCCCACAGAGCTGTTTGTTGATGTTACAGGAACAGATGATCCCTATATTAGATATGATTCTATTTCTGGAGAGTGGGTAGCATTTAATGGAACTAGCTTAGAGGTTATTGGTGAATCTACAACTATCGTTAATGAAGGCGATACCGTCACTAATACTACTGTACTAAACCAAACAATCGTTCAGCAAAACCTTACCGTTGACGGAACAAGTGGCGGTGAAGAAAATGGTTACGCTTACGCAGAGTATGATGACGGCTCGGGTACATTTGTTGCTGTTAAGTATTCGATAGATTACGGGGCAGATAATACATTTGGTACATCCGACGACGATGATTCCGAAGACTATTTTGAAGTAGATGAATCTGCCTACAATAATGCGGGTCTGACCATTAACGCAGGTCTAAGCACAACTCAGCCTTCTGTAGTTTATGACGGAACTACCAACGAGTGGTTAGTTGACAATGGTCAGGACGGCTTAACTGATTACGGAAGTTTCCACCTTAAGGATGTAGACGCTGCGGTATCTGCTTTAGTTGACTCTGCGCCTGGCACACTAAACACATTAAATGAACTAGCGGCGGCACTTGGAGATGATGCAAACTTTGCGACCACTACATCTAACGCCCTCGGTAATCGCGTAAGAGTAGACACTGCATCGCAAGGCCTTACCACTACACAGAAATCAAACGCCAGGACAAATATCGGGGCACAGGCGGCAGGATCTTATGCGGCGGCCTCCCATAACCACGACTCAAGGTATTACACTGAGGCGGAGGTAAATCAAAAGCTGAAGGCAATAACTGACAATTTGTATTCGGCATAATGGCTAAGCGCAAACCATATAAAAATATTACGATTCACCCTGCGCAGGGGGGTGCATTGATTGGTTCTGCCTCGGATGATGTACCAATTACGCAGGAGTCTAACTACTTGTCTTCTTCTGCTAATTACACAGACAAGGTAAACTTCAGGCGCGAGACTGATGGTGAGCTAAGAAGGGAAGGGTGGGAGCTATTTACTCCATCAGGCAATAGCAGTGATGTGTGGGGAAATATAAATAGTTTCGATGCAATAAACTCCCAGTACCCGATCCGTGCGATTCATCAATTTCCAGGCACCGATGGAACCCCTGTGCTTATAGCTATATCGGGCCCAAATGTTTGGAGGTTATTTTCAAGTGCCGATACATACGCAAAGGATTACCAAAACTCCTCTGCTCTATACGCAACTAATGGACAAGGGGAAGAGTATTGGGTAGGCGCAGGCGAAGATTTTTACTGGAAACAAATTTATGTTTTTGAAAACTTTATAGATCAAACATCTCAAGGTGACTTAGTGGACCCCTTTGAGGGTGGTGCATATAGATGGGAAATTGTAGATGTTCAAAATCATGTAATTATAAATAATGGCGTTGACCTTCCTATTGTCTACAAGAGCGAGTATGAGCGTGCAGAGCCTTTGTACTCCCTGAGGGAAAATGGAGTCGTGTCCGTTGGTACAATAGGAGAGTTTCAAGATAGGCTTTTCTGTGCAGACCTGACGGTTATAACGGATGGGTTTGACACATGGTTCCAGCAAGCAACTGACCCGTACAAAGATATTCTTAAAGACCCATTATACGGGCAAGTAAAAGTGCAGAGGTTTCAGTATCGGACTGTGTATTCAGCCGAGGGCGAACCAAGGCTTTTTAATAGTGGTGTTATTGTAGGGGCATCTGTGGTTATGGAATCTGGTGGGTTGCCAGGGACGCTTTCGGTTTCCGCAACAGGGACGTACAGTTTTAACCCTGATTACAACTACGCAATAGATACACAAGCGAGTATGTATAAATTTCTGCGTAATGGTACATTCCAAGGGGAGGAAGCATATACAGTTAATATGGTTGGTGCTATAAATGCCGTTAAAACAGTAAATGAAGATCCCAATAGTTTAATTGTAAGCGGAATATTCCTTACACCATCAACGGGCTCAAGTAATGAGTATACCACGGATCCTAATGACCCAAATGCTTTGTATGTGGAAACCGGTTATTATGATGAGTACGGGGACTTACAGCTAGTCGACAAGGACGGATCAAATCTAATCTTAATAGATCCAAATACGGGAAACCCTATTAGTACTGGTAACTACTCTATCGTTCTCAGGCCGTACGCGGAGCAACTTAGGTCGCCCGCCGCTTTTAGGGAGTTTGCGCAAGATGGCTCAAGAATTTTAAAAATAAAAGCACTCGCTGATAAACTTGTAGTTTATAGAGACTCAGGGTTTTTCTTTGTTTCTAAAACAAATAGCGCAGAGTTTCCATTTGCCATAGAGCCTAGATATAAAGGTGGAAGGGTAGCTGATTTTAGGCATACCATTATAGATGTAGATGGGAAACAACATATATTCATGGGTAATAGTGGTATCTATTCTATAAACAGATCATCAACTGAGCCACAACCCGTGAATATGTTTGAGATCGGTCCTCCTTTTTGGCAGTTAGTTCCCCCAGATCTTGCTGAATATGTGCATGCCGTGGACAATCCCATTACTCGCGAAATTTTTATAAACTGCCCATTAGGTATATTGCAAAATAAGGATGGGGATTTAATTAATGAGCGCAATGTTGTTTTATTTTCCGAAGAAAATTATAAGTATTCTATCTCCCCTGACAGAAAAATTTACGCAGATGATCCAACACAAATGGGCGACCAGCCTTATTTTGCCACTGAAGCTACAAACATAGATGAGAGGCCAAGATTGGAGTGGGGCGTGATTGCGTACGACTATGTTAATAAAACATTATCAACAATTGATGCATCATTTACTGCATGCGCTTATATAAGGAAACCTAAGCATAACAGGATCGGCCCTGAAGAAGCTTGGTTCTTGATGGGTATTCATCAAGTTGGTGACTCTGGGGCGATTTACCCAGGTACGCAATACAGGTCTGATAATGAATTTGGAGGAGTCTTAGTTCGCTATGGGTATGGTCCTCCGAAAATTGGAGAGCGCGAACCTTATCGAGTATATGGCAGGTTAGGCTTAGGCTATAAGTCTACTATTAAAAGTGGTTTAATAGACTTTGGGGACTCATTCTCCGATAAAGAAGTAAGGTCTTATGTATTAGAGTTATCATCAAAGTATGGCACAACTCCAGTTAAAGTAAGAATAAGCACAACATCGGCACCACAGGGAGTGGAGCAGATAGAAACCATGCAGACCATAGATGGTGTTGATATAGATTATGTTGAACTCAATAGGATTGCTGATGAAAATATGATACCAATGTATGTGCGGTCTCAGTATATTCGGGATGAAGTTTCAGTTGAGACTGAATATTACGCAGAAGGCTCGTATGCAGTCCCTGAGTATTATGATATAGAATTTGCGCAGGATGAGTTTAGCATAAAACCGAATCCCGTGAAGATAGTAGGAAGAACATTTGAAGTAAGCGGGATTGATACTAGATCTACCACACAAGCATACAACCAAGGATGACAACGCCAGTAATTAGAACATTTAGCCGCGACATTGAGGCTAGGTTTCCAGATGAGGCCTCAGTTCCTCCGGAGTTGCGCGAGTGGTGGATTGAAACAAGGGAAAACCTTGAGCGATTAAAAGATAAGATAACAACCTTAACTACAGAAAATGAATCCTTGAAAGCAAGGTTAAGCTCTTTGGCTTCTTCGCAAAATCAATTTACTGATACCCAGGCATTGCAATTAGCTAGATTTATAGAGTTCTGGGAGATCACATCTAGTGGTAGCTTGATACCTTACACTCATAACGCATCAGACCTAGGTAGTGCTGAAAGAAAAGTAAGAGATATATATGAAGCTATCTAAATACTTGAAAGATTGTCACACGAATACTATTGTAACATAATGCCTCAGCCAAGTAGACATGTAACAGCAAGACTTTCGATTCGCAGAGGGTCAAAAGCTCAGTGGGAGCAGGAGAACACCATTTTACTTGAAGGTGAGCTTGGCTGGGAGATAGATGGAAAGAGGCTAAAGGTCGGAGATGGTCAAACGGCATGGAGTGATTTACAGTTCTACAAAGTAGGAGACTCTGAAGCGGCAGAATCATTTATACATGATAATACAATAGTGCCTGAGTATATAAACTCCGTATCTAGTGCACTTGAATATTTTGGCGCAAAACTAAAGGTATTTGATGACCAAGGAGTCAATGAATTTGTGGCAGGTCTTCAGGGGACGGCAGCCAGTTTTGTATTAAGTGTATCTTCTGGATCAGGTGGCACTGCAGTTGCAATAGCTACACCTGGTGAAGAGTTAACAACAGCTGTAGTTTCTGAAAATTCTTCTATAAGTATTAAAGCCACCCCTTTCTCAGGATATGAGTTCGATTACTGGCAAGGTGACGGTATTGCCGACATAAATCTTGCGCAAACTCAAGTATTGATAACTTCAGATCAGTATGTACGTGCAAACTTTAAGATTATAACACCATGACAGATACAAACAGTATACTCTATAAAATAGGCAAAGCTATAGCTGACGCAGTCAAAAGAATTGTCGCGCTCGAGACAGAAATTGACGGAGGAACTTACGAATAACTTTCTACACTAA
>CALIKS010000047.1 GCA_938017985.1 uncultured archaeon
CTTTGCTTCCTCCTAAGGCTAGGGTTGGTAGGCCCAAGACGAGACCCGGAGAAGTAACTGGAGACCCTGCATACGACTCAAATGAGATAAGAGCATACCTGAGGAGGAGGCGCATAAAGGCAAATATACCATTCAACCCTAGGAATAGGCGCAATCCCAAGCTTGGAAGACCATACAGGCTCGATAGGAAAGCGTACAAGAGCATGAGGAGCGCCGTTGAAAGATTCTTCGCATGGCTAACAGCATTCAGAAGAATAACCATAAGATATGAAAGGCTGGCATCAAACTTCCCAGCATTCATACAAACAGCCTGCATAACCATTTATCTAAGGGTTTTGCAATGAGTTCAATGATATTATTGAGAATTTTCAGATGAGTTCGATAATAGAATTTAATGAAAAATTATATATATCTCTACCTTTAAAAAGTATATAGAATTTAATGAAAAAGTTCAGGTGATTGTATGAGGAAAATCAGTCTTCTTTTAATATTTGCTTTGGTTCTCACAGCCTTCCCACAATTTGCGTTAGCTCAAGCTAAATATCCGCGAGAAGAAACGCTCTACTATTACATTGACGGAGGACCAATAGCTTGCCCTGGCGTCTTCAATCCGTATAATGTATTGTGCTGGTCTCATGTACTAAATCAATATGTTATGGAGCACCTTTTCTATATGCCCTACTATAGCGGTGAATTTATTCCTGGCTTCAATTATACTGCTGGAAGCCTAATACCGTGGCTAGCCGAGAAATATGAGATGAGCCCCGACTTTAAGCAGGTGACAATATATTTGAGGAGAGGGATCGAGTGGAGCGATGGGAAACCATTCACTGCAGAGGACGTAGCATTCACATATAGTATGCTTAAGGAGCATGCGCCTGAGCTTGGATATAGCACAATGGTAGCAGAATGGATAGAGAAAGTGGAAGTCATAAATACTTACACCGTGCTTTTCACTTTAACGAAGCCCAATCCAAGAATACTTAGAACCGAATTGTTTACTCCGATGATATGGGGAGCTGTGGCCCCAGTTCCAAAACACATATGGGAGGGGCAAGATCCAATCACCTTCACGAATAATCCGCCAATATTTACTGGGCCCTACAAATTAGTGGAATACTCTCCCACCGGCGACTATTTTGTTTGGGAGAGAAGGGATAATTGGTGGGGCACAAAACTCTTCGGCATTAGACCTGGACCAAAATACATAATATGCAGGGCATACACGAGTGAGGAGGCGCTAGTAATGGAAGCTGCCAGAAACATGCAGGATATTCTCGGGTATATGAGTGTTGGAGGCTTCCTCAGATTAAGAGAAACAAATCCATATGTTAGGAGCTGGTATGATCAACCGCCTTATGCATGGGAGGAGGTCTGCCCAGGATATATGCCAATCAACTCTGCAAAGTATCCATGGAATCGGAAGGAGGTAAGGTGGGCGCTATCATACGCGATAAACAGAACAGCACTTTACGAGGTGGCCTTAGAGAAAACAGCGTTACCGATTAATAATCTATTTCCGCCATACATGATGCCACAGTTCACAAAGCTAGTTAATCAGATGGGCAGCAAGTATCATGCAGATGAATATAATCCGGCTAAGGCTGAAGAGATATTTCTGAGCCTAGGTTGGAGTAAAGGTCCCGACGGTATCTGGGTTACGGAGAATGGGACGCGTGTGAAAGCTATAGCTCTAATACATACAGGGTGGCTCTATATAAAGAAGTGGGGTCTTCAAGTGGTAGATCAGCTTAGAGAGATTGGAATAGACGTCATTCCTAAGCTTCTCGAGGGGCCAGCTTTCTGGGATGCACTAAATACTGGCGCATGGGATATTGCGCCCGCCTACTGGATTTGTGAGTCAGTTGATGAACCCTACGCTACCTTGGACGCATTCCACAGCAAATATGTTGCGCCTCTAGGAGAATTATCGCTTGGGGGAGTAGGCTTCCACAGATGGGTTAACAGTACATATGATGAAATTGTTAATCAGATTGCCCAAATGAGCCCCGAGGATCCAAGATATTTAGGGCTAGTTGAGCGGGCGCTAGAGATATGGTATCAGGAGTTACCCGCGATTCCACTCAATGCGCAGCCAGCCCTAATCGCGTTTAACAGCTACTATTGGATCGGCTGGCCGAGTGCCGATAACCCATACATGCAGCTATATTATCAGTGCGCGTCATTCAGGTTCATATTATTCCAGCTTAAGCCCGCAAAAATAGACTACACAATAGTTTACTTCACAAAAGAGACTCCTAGGTTCAGGGGAATAGATTTAGTCTGGTATGGACCATTTAAAGATGGAGATGCCGCTAGAATACCAATAGACGACGTAGAGTTCTGGATCAATAAAGGTTATGCATCGCTTACCCCGCCAGTAACGCCCATAACTGGGTTGGAGGGTATAAGCGCTAAGCTTGATGAGGTCTCCTCATCCCTTAAGTCCCTAGATGCAAAAATCGAAAACCTATCATCCAATGTAGGCGCTATATCAGGAAGCCTAACTGGTCTAATAATTGTAGTAATCCTAGAAGCTATAGCAATAATAGTGCTCGCGGTTAGATTAATACGGAGAAAAGCCTGAGTAAAATGCTTTATTTAATATCCTTTCCCTCCTCTTTTTATGTAAATGCAGGCTTCTAGACTTTATTATTATAACTCGAAAAGAATTAAATAGGAAATCATCTTGAAACTAGACTAAAATAGATTTTATTTGATTGAACTCATCTCGAAACTATTTAAGTCTTTTTTGACTATCTTGAGCTTTCTGATGGTGAGTGGGAGTTCATTAGGCCTTTGTTGCCTCCTAAGGCTAGGGTTGGTAGGCTCTGGGGCTGATAGGATGGCGATAAATGGCATTCTGTATGTCTTGACTACTGGATGCTGATGGATGGATATGCCTATATGCTATGGCTCATATAAGACTGCTTGGAGGAGGCTTAAGCGATGGCAGGATGAGGGCGTATGGGATAGTATATTCAGGGCCTTAGCATCTGTGAGGGAGCATGGTAGGGTATGCGTTGATAGCTCGACTGTGGAGGCTAAAAAGGGGGAATGATAGGCTACGACGGATTTAAGCATATGAAGGGCTCGAAGATACATGTATGTGTGGATGAATACTCCATGCCTCTAAGAATAGCTTTAGGATCTGGAAATGAGCATGATTCGAAGCGTATAGATGAGCTATTGGAGGGCTTAAGGGAGCTTTATGCCGACTCAGCGTAT
>CALIKS010000048.1 GCA_938017985.1 uncultured archaeon
TCTCTATCCCATAAGAAGATACTTGGAGCATTCAACTGCAATTTTGCACGGAAAAGCTTCCATTCAACCTCAAACCCAACTAACTCGCCGTTAACAACAACAGGAGGCTTGGCTTTCACAAAAAACGGCAAAGGCGTGCTATACAATTGCATAACATCACGCAGCGCCTCTCCGGCTGCGGAACCAGAAAAAACTGTCCCTCCACATTTAGGGCACTTTGCTACGACGTCAGGAACCTCGGCAAGACACTTCAGACACTTCACGCCGGTCCCTCCTGCCAATAATTATGATGGCGTGAAACCCACGTATGGCTTCTCCCAAGCAGCTGACCTATCTGCTCATCCGTGAAGCCGGGTTTCTGCTTGAACCAGCCTAAATTATCTTCAAGCTTGGCTGTTTTAGATTTTGATTCTGTTGGAAATATCGGCGGTTTTGAATTTTTCCAATGTTTTAGGCTTCTTTCCCCAGAAGAAGGTTGAGAAATGCCTAAATCATTATTGGAAAAACCTGCCTCTCCGGTGGCATATATTTTTTTATTTTCCTGACCTTCTAGGCTCCCTTGCTGTTTTTCACAAAAAATATGCTTCGCCGTTGGGGGTTGTTTTTCCAATAGTGATCCAAGCCATTTTCTGGCTTCTTTCTCCAGCTTATCCATGTCCATGCTGCCTAGCTCCTGAATATATAGAACCTCGAAGTCCTCAAGATTCGAATGCTCCAAGCCATGCTCGCTGAACCTCCCCTTTAGGTCCGCTTCTTTCTCCCAACTGAAGTCTTCTGCTGGAAGCGCCAGTAGAACCAGCCCTCCCTTGATAGGCGTCCGTCATGCTCCTCCAGATCTCTAAGCATCTCCCTGAAGTCCCTGTTATCATGATTGTTCTCCAGCGTTGCGAGCTGGTATTCACCGCTTGGACCTGTCGCCTCAGCCCACTTGACAGCGTCGGGGTTCCATCCCCAAACACGCTTATCAACAGCCTTCTCCGCTTCCGGGATAACGTTTTCCTTGACGAGCGCCGCAAGCTGCGCCCTCGCGTTTTGAACAGCATACTCTAAGCCGTTAAGTAACTCGCTTAAGATTTCGAGTACCTCCTCCATATCATGGTGCAATCCATTCAAACCTCCTTTTCCTCCAGTTCACCTCAACGGTCCAGCCGCATCCGCATGTTTAGATACATCGCGAAGCCGAAGGCTGTCAAAATCCATCCTCCAGTTCACCTCAACGGTCCAGCCGCATCCGCATGGGCACTCATATGTTTCCTCCCCCAGCCGCCTGAGCCATTAAAACCTCATCGAAGAACCTTTCCACGTCCTCAAGCGTCTTCAACTCAACCATCTCGGAGGGCTCCTCGATCTTTTCAGCCTCACCCACAATTTTTTCAGCCTCCTCAATAGCCTCATCAAGACCCTCGAAGCCCTCTTCCTTCTCAGGGTGGCGCGGCTTCTTCAGCAGCTCCCTTGCCTTACGCTCAATCTCTCGGACGCTGGGCGGCTCCCCCCTCTCAGCGACTGCTTTGCCTATCTCCTCCATAAGCGTCGCCCTAACCTCTTCAGGCTGAGCAAGGATTGCCCTGGCATGTCTCTCAGTTAGCTTCTTCAACGTGTCCCGGGACACATTGGACAATTTTTCCAGCTCAAGCATCCTGAGATGATGCGCCACCCACGTCTGGGTTTTAGACACTAATTTTGCAATTTTTCCAGAGGAATACCCTAGGTCCTTAAATCTTTTTAAAAGGCTGGCAACTTCAAAATCCGAGAGGTCTTTTCTGTGCATGTTTTCTAGGAGGCATAGCTGTAGGCATTCCGCATCATCTGCCTCGACAAAAATCGCCGGCACCTCGCTTAGCCCCACTAATTTTGCCGCCTGTAGCCGCATATCAACTCATAAAAGCCTGATTGCCCTCGTCTAACGATTAATGGCTGCAAAACCCCGCACATCTGGATTGAGTCCGCTAACTCATTAATCTCGTCGCTTTCCGCCTGCAACCTCGAGAACAAAGGCAATATCCGATCTATTGGAATGCTGTCGATCTCTGTCAATCGGCTGCCCCGCCTCTCAACTCCCCAAGCCCAACGCTTTCTTCTCGTCCTCGTTTAGGAAGCCTAATTCTGCCAACTCCTTCGCTATAGCCCTGCGAACAAAGTCCGATATGTCCTCCCGTCTCGCTCGACACACACGATCAAGCAGTTTTCTGTCCTCGGCACTCAACCTAACACTTATCATTATGCTACTTGACATAATCCTTCACAGCAACATTTATATTTATCGCCATTATATATACTTTTGGCGATAAACAATGTGTAAAAAAATAGCACGCGTTTTTAGAGATGTAAGAGAAAGTCGCGAAACAATATTGCTGGATATTTTAGGGTTAATGCGCAAAAAAATAGTATATTCTGATGGGTATGTGTATGCACAGCAAATATCTTTTGGGTTTAAAATGTCCTACGCCTGCATTTACGACAACCTTAAGCTTCTGGAGGGGAAGGGGTTTGTGCGCCGCGTGAAGCGCTTGGATTCTATGGCTAAACTAGCTAAACCATATATTCTCACAATAAGAGGTCTTCTAGCCTCCCTTCTAAGCGAAAGCTATCCGCCCAATGATGAGGAGTTAGAGGCGCTGCGCAGGTACGATTGGGGTCTGCGCTACATCGAGCCGTTCAAGCATGTCAAGAGCCTGCTCGACCTGCAGGCGGTTGTCGAAATGATCTGTAACTTGGGAGGCAGACTTGAGGAAATAAGTGAGGACATTTTAATGCGGATTGCCCGCAACCCCCATGACGTCAACGTGATCCTGGATTTGCTGCAACATGCTAAAGTGTTACCTCTTTCATTCCAAGCGCAGGAGCCTGGAAGATACGTGGTGTCGATACCCTCAATACCCGGGTCTTTCGCCTTCAGCAGAATCCAGAAGGTGTTGGAGGGGAAAGAATACGTGACCCTACTCATTAACCCAACCCAGGAAACAAGTGAAAAACTCGCCGAGATAATTAAAGACCCCAATAACGAGGATTATATTGGAAAGCTAACCGCCGCTTTCTTAGAGTCCTTAGTACCCACGTTATCTGGCGGACGGGATGGAGTTTTCATCCGCTACTTTAACCCGGAGACACGCCAATTCGTAATCGCCGGATCCATTCCGGCGGAGATTACGCAGCGCCTTCTATACCCAGAGCAAATCTTAGTCTACATGCAAACAACGTATCAAGATATGATTGAGTGGCTGAAAGACGCGGAGAAAAAAGAGAATAGAATACTCTTCTCTTTCTGGGCGCGGGAATATGATCCCGAAAGTAGGCAGATAAGAAGCCTTTCAAAAGCGGAAATAATTAATAAAGCTGAGGTAATGCTGGAGCATCTGAAGAAGATGCGAAGCGACAGCAGTCTGAGCTAAGCGTCTCCTAACCGCCCCTATTAATCGGCGGCTAGGCGGTTTTTTGAAAAATCGAGGCTTCTGAAAGGTTCGTTTAGTGATGACTAAACGAACATGCCCCCACATGCCCAGCCTAGTCCCCTGCCACATATTGCAATAATTAAAACACCAATTTTGCGGCCATAAACAATATATTAATGTTGCTACTACCCTCATATAGCCGCATTTTTCCATATTTTCCTATTTTTCTATGCTTTAAGCCTCTAGGAGTTGGCTCCACCATGCAAAAATATGCTAATATTTTCAAACGTTGAAATTGTATGTTTTGATGATGATCTTCTTCATCCTATCGCAGGCTAGAATAAGCCTGATGTCTTTCTCTCTAATTTTCAGCATTTTGGGATCATAGTTTCTGATGTTGAATATGCGTAATGTGTACGCTACAACAGCGTCAGCTATGCTTGGTGAGAGGCAGATGTCGCACCACTGCGCCATCAAATGTATTCTACGCATGAGTTGCCCCGCATGCTCGGCGACAACATGGTTGCCGCGCAAGTCGAACTTGTCTGTTATGCCGGTTTTTGATATATGTCGATTCTTGCAATATATTTTCAACAACCCTCCAATACATCGTATCTGATTTAAACAGCATGGCACATGCCTAGAAAAAGCTTTGAGATTCAGATTCCTCATTAAATTGGGAGAGAAAATTCCTGTTTCAGATGCCACCGTATGATGATTATTAAGCTTCAGAAAACCTTAAGTTGCTACGTCCCCCATAAAATACATTCATTAGAATAATTCTAGCATAAGAACCTTTAAAGGTGAATAAGGAATGGAAAGAAAGAAAAAGATAGCCATTGGGATAATAGTTGTGGGGGCAATAATAATTCTATTGGACACGGTTCCTATGCCGGGGCTACCAGTCTCTATGACGCCACTAGAGTACCTCTGAAACTACCTTCTCCTTAGCTATGACATTGAGTTGCCGCGCCTATTTGGTCCGTCAATACCAGAAATTACTCCCAAGGAAAAAATTGCTTTCGCTGTCATTCCAGATTATGACTATGGAAGCATCTACATTTGCGATGCCGATGGTAAAAATATCACTTTATTTATCAAGGATATCAGAATACGTGGAGATATTGCCTGGAGTCCGGATGGAGAAAAGATCGCCTTTGTTGGTCCAGGACCAATACCCGTTGATAGCAGGATTTATATGCTCGATATCCAAGGAAAAATCACTTGCCTTGTCCATTTGCCTCAGCTGCTCGTTTCGAGCCTCCAATGGAGTCCCGATGGTAAATACATTGCTTTTGATGCAACCTTATATCGAAAAATTGAAGGAGATCATACTGGCATGTCTGGTATTAGGTTTGACCACACTTTCTACGCTATAATTGGCTCTGGAATTTACATTATGAATACTGACGGGACTAATATTACTAAGATTGTGGAAGAAGGAGAGTTTCCTAGTTGGTCGCCCGATGGAAAAAAGATTATTTTTACCTCCCAACGTGAGGGTGAGTATAGAAAGATCTGTATTGTAAATATTGGCAATGGCAATATAACAAAATTAGCAATTATAGGGGACTACCCTATTTTCTTATCAGACAGCAAAATCGCCTTTGTTGATTGGGTTGGGAAAGGTAGAGAATCTGTCCAGCAAATCTTTATGGTCCATGGAAACAATCTCACCCAACTCACTCACTTCCGTCTCGAAGATTTCGGAGAATTTATATTAAGGTCGGTTGCTCGCACGATGGAAAAAAGATTATCTTTACCATCTGGAGTCACAGAATTGGAAAAAGTGGTTACTACACATGGTTTCCACAAGTATACGTGATGAATGCTGACGGCACTAATCTAACCAAAATTGCAGAAGGAAATTACCCCACCTGGTCGCCACCTTAAAACCGAAAATGGAAAAGAGACCAAAAACAATCAATAATAAGAATTAAGCCGCAAAGCATGAAAAAGACTAAAATTTAAATAACTTAAGGATATAAATTAAGGTAGACCCCAGAGGAGCTGAAGCATTGTCAAAGATGTTTGGGTGATGTGATTGACAGAGGAAGAATTTCCATTTCTTGAATTATTTAATGATTTAGCAAGAATATATCTTGAACGTGAACTTTTGATAAACATGGTAGCTAATGGAAAAGAGTTAACTCTAACTGATGCTGAAAGAATAGTTGATAGGATAATAGAAGACTTCCACCTTCTAAAGCTAATAAGAATGCTTGATAGATTTTTCTTAATAAAAGAGCGAGACTCGGTAAAAATCGTTAGAAGTTACAGATATAGACTTAATCTATTTGTTGATCGAACAATTGGCTTAGACAGTTTTGCTTCTCTTCTTCACCTTAAAAGGGAAGAGCTTGAAAATATGTTGATAAAAGAAAAAGAAAATCTGTTAAAAAGAAGAAGAGAATTTCCAATTCTTGAAGCACAACTAGCTGTACTCCTTAAATGGCATGGAAGATGAAGAAGAATTGATAATGATTGAGCATACAGAAGAGAATTATTTTGACACCTGTACTGTTATTGATAGAATAGATGACCATTCTCAATATCATAGTAACGTCACCAGAGCTATAAATCAAATCAAGGGCAGACTCGTATTTTCTGAATATATGGAAAATGAGTTAAAAAGTGTTTTAAGGCATGCGCAACGATTTTCTCAGAGAAAAGATAACCTGTTAAGTAACTATGACTCACTAAAGCGAACTCTTAATATAGTTTGGGTAGCTACTACTCCACAAATAAGCAACTTACACAATGTCTGTAGAAGGATTTCAAGAAGAATTGGGGGACTAAAATTTCAAGACATGGTGCATATTGGTATTTGTGGTTTAGAGAGAATCATAAATATTATTTCAGATGACCGGCACATTTATGGAAATATTAACATAGTCAGACAGGAACTCTCACATTTTTACCCAGGAATTTCTGATCCAAGACATGTTTATACAACTAGACAGGGGTATCTTAGACGGATGGTATAAATAAACTTAAAGGGAAATCTCTGTTCTTCAACTAGTACATTCATTGAATGGTAAATTTCGACGCTTTTTTATGCAAAAAATACGCAAAATATTGACTTTGAAGATTAGGAGAATTCATAAAAAATATATCGCCTTCAATGTGTATATTTTAAGTGAGGAGTGTCGAGTGTCCCTTCAAATCCTTCACTGTAGCGATCTGCATCTAGATAAAAATTTTAACATATCAAATTTTACTAAAGCTCAGCAAAGGAAAGAAGATTTAAACAGGAACTTTTCAACCGTTGTGGAATACGCTTTAAAGAACAAGCCTGATTTATTCCTAATCAGTGGTGATATATTTGATCGGATTTCTCCAACTAACGCGTCAAGAGTTTTTTTAACACAAAAAATTAAACAGCTTAAGGATGCAAATATTCCTATTTTTATGATTGGAGGAAACCATGATGTTCCGAAATTCGGTGCATCTCCCTCGCTAGCTATAGATGTACTCAGTTCGGCTGGACTCGCAACTGTTTTTTCGCGATCCGATCGTATCGAGAAACAGTTATTGTATATTGATGGAAGAACTGTTTGTTTATCAGGCAAGTCTTATTTCACCCAATTTGAAGGGGCAAATCCTCTGAGAGGTATTAATGTTCCTCTAGATGGAAATTACAATATTCTAATGATCCATGGTTCTTTGCAAGGGCTAAACGTGGTTCCTTCTAGCCCAGAGATGGCTAACCAGAACCCATTCTCAGCTGATGACATAAAGAAAGGGCTCAATTATCTCGCATTAGGACATTTTCACAATCATTTTGAAAGGGAACATATTGGTTGCACCATTGTTAATCCAGGTTCCTTAGAAAAGTTGTCTTGGGCGGAAATAAACGATGAGAAGGGGTTTGTGTGGGCTGAACTGTATAACTCTGAAACTGCTGTTGAATTTGTTAGAGTTGACACAAGACCTGTGGAAATACAGGAACTTAGCCTATCTAAGAATGCAGTTTACTTCCAGAGCATTAAAGACTATGTGATCGAGTTTCTTTCTAAGCTAAGGGATGAAGAGAAGATTGTTAAACTTAATCTTAGTGGTCTAATTTCACAAGAACAGTATGGACAACTTAGGGTAAATGAGATCCTCAGTGCTTGTCGAGATATGTTCTTTCACTTAATCATAGATAGAAAAGAATTAGAAGTGGAAGGTTATGGCAGAATATTCATAGAACGCATTGACAACCCAGTAGAGGCGTTCTCTAAGCGTCTAGACTCTTTGATTGCATCTTCCAATTTAGATGAAGACAAAAGGCAGTTTTTGGAGAAGGTGAAACATCTTGGAATAAAATACTTGGAGTCAGTGAAATGATAATTCATTCTTTAAAAATATCTGGGTTTCGAATAATTGGCGATCCTATAGAGATACGCTTTCCACATGAAGGCGGAATAGGCATACTGGGTCAAAACGAGAGTGGAAAAACAACCTTACTTCAGGCTATAGAGTACGCCCTTTACGGCCTGAAAAAAGGAGCTGGAGTCGAAAGTGACAGAGAAAACCTTGTAACATGGGGCAAGAATGAGGCAAAAATAGAGATCGAATTTTCTTCCGGGCAGGATGCATATGTTTTACAAAGAGCCTTCGGAGCAAAAACGGGCCATAGAGCCATCTTGACCCCGATAATTGGAGGCGTCAAAGACAAGTCGAATTCAATAACAAGCCTTGGAGACATAGAAGCTAAGATTGAGCAGATCACAGGAATGGACAGGGATTCTTTCACCAAACTAATCTACATAAAACAAAAGGATTTAGATGCTCTCAAAGAACTAGCAAAATCAAAAAGGGAACAACTTGTCAACAAGGTGATGGGCATAGAAGTATTTGATGAAGCCTCAGCTAATGTGAAAAAGGACATAGCAGAACTTGAAGAAGAACTTAAGAAAAAGAGTATTCAATTAGAGTCTGTTCGTAAGAACAAAGAGCAGTATGAACTCAAGCTTAGGCAAAAAGAAGATTTAGAGGATTCAATCCGCAATTTACAAAAAGACTTAGAAGAAAAGAAAAGGCAGTTGGATGAAGCAAAGAATCTTCTCGCGAAATACGAATGGCTACATGCATTCGACTCAGCAAACCAAGTAATCTCTTCGTTGAATGGACAAATGGATGCGGTTAAAAAAGACATTAATAAGATTTCCAGTCTAGAAGCCGAAATCGAAAAATACTCTGCAATACTCGCCAAGTATAAGCCTGAAATTATGCAGCTTCAGAATTTGCGTCAAACATTTTTGGATTTAGAAAAACGTTTAGCGGATGCTGAAAGTTCAGTCAAATCTATTGAAACCAAAAGGCAAGATCTCATTGAAAAGTCGGGACTTAAGGGCAAAGATATTGATCTATTGTCAAGAGAACTCTCAACACAAAAGTATCAACAACTCGTAGCCTTTATTTTAGCGTTGATAGGGGGCCTTGGATTAATGATCTCTGGGCTAATCCTAAAAAATACCTTAAGCATTATTGGGATTGCCCTCTTGGGAGTTGCAGCCTATGCCTTTTATGATTATTTGAAGATGGATAGGTTACTTACAGCAAATGCTGAGGTGAACGCTCTAACGAGGCAGCTTAAGGAACATGTGGAAGGAATTTCCAACCTAAAAGCTGAATTAGAGACTGTTAAGTTTCAAACTTCATTCAAGTCTCACGAAGACATTGACGATCGACTTTCACATATTTCAGAAGAGTTGAAGAAAGAGACAGGAGTAGATTCCATATCAGGAGTGGAGGCTGTGCAGACAAACATGAATAACAATCTGAGAACACTCAAGGAGTCCAACCTATCCGAAAGAAAAAATGAACTACAGAAGCAAATCCGCGAAAAAGAAAAAGAAATTAAGCTTCTATTGAAGGCCAAACCATCTTCCGCTGACGAGTTACAATATGACAAAGCTCAACATGATACCGTAAAACAAAGATCTGAAGAACTCCAAGATGAATACAACAAATTGGACAAGCAAATTCAAGGCACGCTTGGAACGATTCAACAATTGAACAAAGATTTGGAAACACTTAAACCGGATTACGAATTCTACCCTAAGCTTGAGCAAGAAGTCCGAGAGTGTCAAGAGGAGGTAACGCTTTTGAAGCGAGTCTTTCTTGAGCTGTCTGAAACAAGCAAGGAGATGAGGAACAAGGTTATCCCTCATGCAAGATTCATTATTAATCAGATTCTTCCTACACTTACAGATGGCAGATATTCAGATTTTGAGATCACTGAAGATCTGAAATTTAAGGTTCATTCGAATGAGGCAGGAGGATACAAGGAAAGAGAAATCTTCAGCGGCGGGACACAGGACCAGTTTTTGATCGCGCTTAGATTAGCATTCACACAGAGCATACTTGACTCTAGAGTTATGGCTGACAAATATTGCTTGTTAATGGATGAGTGTATCTCCAGTAGCGATGATTTAAGGAAGCAAGGAATATTCGAAGTCTTAGACGCGATGAAGAAAACGTTTTCACAGATATTCATAATTGCCCATGAAGATATCTCAAGTTTCGTGGACCACCACATAGTATTAACCCGAAATAAGCGGGGATTTACAGAAGTGCAGTCAAGGAGTTGGTAAAATGCTTGAGATCGACAAGGTTGTATCAACAATCTGCGGTAAGATCCCGGAGGGACTTATATTTGAACCGTCGAACACAAGATTGACTGAGTACTTCCCTTCCGCAAGTAAGGGCGAGGAGGAAGAGGTAAATTTCGTAAGTGCGGAAGATCAAGAAGAGTGGAACAGGGTGCATCCGATTAATCCCAAATATCCGATCGACAGCCAAGTTATAGCAATTGACAGCACAAGCGTTACTTTGGGCCAGCTACCCGACGGGTTAGTTGGAGCTGTCAGAGCTTCAATAATAATTAAGGCTGCTGGCGAAACAAATCACCGTCTCGAACGATACGGCCCTTATCTAGTTCCAGTAACTAACCAAAACAAAGACCTGCTCTACAGAGAACTCTATAAGACGGTATACGGAAAAGAAACCAAAAATAAGGCTCCAGACTGCCTGAAAACCCTTGACCGAGTGAGGAACTTTCTCGAAAAACATATTCAACTGGAAGTGGTGAAGCATTACAGAGACAGCCTAATATTAATAGACGGTAGCCTAATAGGAGGCACAGTTACAGACCCTAAAGTTATCATAAGAAAGATTATAGCCGGCTCGGTTTCGAATGGAAATTCTATAGTTGCCATATCCAAGTCCACTGGGCTTACTCTTCAACAAACAAAAAGAAACATCCTTTCATTGCTGGAGAACGTTTATGAACCTTGCTATATTGGAGACATCAGGAATCGCATCACCCAAAAGAAAGAAAGGTATCTGGGACACATTCATGTGGCAAAGCTCACACCACTAGGCGAACCCTTCAGAGTCGACATCCCGGAAAACACGCCCATACCTCACTCAGAGATCTTCAATCAACTAGCAGGTCTAGCTGGAGACTATGGTTACCCTGAAGAATTAAGGTTAGCCCATATGACATGTGTTCTAAGCTCTATTGAAATCCTAGAACTTCAATCAGCAGCGATAGTTATACATGGGTTAAACATGAAAGAGGATCTTAGACCGAAAATATTTCCGTTGTAGTGGTGAGTATGTATCTACTAACAAAAGAAGCAGATGAGTTAGCGATCGTCTACTCACCAGAGGAAAAACTTAAGCTCGGTGATACCTTAGCTATTGATGGCATAATAGCGCAGATTGTAGACATTCAATTCGCGGATCTCCCTGGCGTTCTTGAACATATTTTGAGGAAATCGTTGGTTGCTAAATCTGAAATAAGAGAGCATATACAACCTGAAGTCAAGAGCATCATTGATTTCTTGACCGATCAGAGACTAGCTATCGCTAAGATCAGAGGCAGAATAGTTGAGATCAGTGATGACAAAGGGACTAAGAAAAAAGTTTTCAAAACTGGATTGACTGAATTCGACATAAGTAGAGCTAGAGCCGAGATAAAAGTGCTAAGCCAAGAAGAACTCTTTAACGCTCTAGGGCTATGCTTTCCAAGACCATGCGACTTTGGCAAAACTATCTCAAGTGAACCGAAAGATTTCGACATATTGGCAGAAAGACTAGGCATCAACTTAATCACGGGCATGAAAGGCTCTGGAAAGTCTTACTGCGCAAAACGTCTGTTACTCAAGTTAATTGAAAAAAGGGTACTCACTTTAGTTTTTGATTTGAACGCTGAATACGTAAACCTTTGGAAGGCTGAGGATAACAAGCCAAATAAGTATGCTGAACTAGTCAAAGTATTTACTCCTCGCTTAAGAAGAGCCCAGGCGTACGAACAGCCATTCTTCATTCCATTAAATGAGATAACCTATGACGACTTTGCTACATTCGTCAATGTAACCCCAGGTACACCAACTTACCAGCATCTCATGCAGTTTTGGAGAGAAAGGGGAGAATCTCAGTTTGATCTCAACGATTTAGAAAACTTCGTGAGAGACGTTCAAAATGACGCTGTGAGAACAGCGCTTCAAGGCAGAGTTGACGCTGCTCGTGCGCTTGGACTTTTCGGATCGAGCAATCTTACAAGCGTTATCACAGAGATGCATAAAACAGGGGGAGCCATCATCTTCAACCTTTCGCCGGTAGGTCAATGGGAACGAAGCATAATAGTGGAGTTCGTGCTCCGAAAGCTGGCTCAGCTCGGACAATCCGGGGCAATTAGAGCTGTTTCTCTCTTTCTGGAAGAAGCTCAACTTTACGTTGAACACCAAAATATTATTAACATTCTAACAAGAATGAGACACTTAGGCATATTTCCTACATTCATAACTAATGATCCGCGCACACTACCAGACGAGGTGTTCACGTTACTTGACAATCTGATAGCATTCATGTTCCGCAACGAAGACGAACTGAGACAACTGGCTAAATCAGGACTTATTGACCTGAAATCTATCAACGCCCTGAAACACTTAGAAAGTAGACAATGCATCGTCATCGGCAGCATCACATCAAACTATCCAATATTTGTCGAGGTAAGCCCTCAAGCTGGTGTCGTCATGGGAGGAGAAACACGAAGACTCATAAGTTGAATTACTCTCTCGCCTGTTGAAACAACGGACAGCTGATATATCGCCTCTACAAGCAAAGTTGTGAAGACGCTTGACCCCGCAGCCGTCGAAAGCACCGTTGAGAACGTTGGGTAGTAGAGTACGCTTGCAAACCAAGCCTCTAAGGAATATGTTCAGTGTTAACAGAAGCGAGAAGGACTCTCGGGTTAGACCCGATTCGCTAATCTCGCTGAATGATGTTAAGGCAATGGTTAATGCGGCTGAGAATGAGAGGGATAAAGCCCTAATATCCATACTCTTTGAGGCCGCCCTACGCCCTGGCGAATTGCTGGCGATGAATGTTGGGAGTGTCTAGGATGACTACTACCTCATAACGGTTAATGGTAAAACCGGGGTGAGAAGGATACCCCCTGGTGGCAAGTTTCAGGCCTCTACTCGAATGGTTGAGGAAGCACCCAAGGGGAGACGATCCGAACGCCCCCCTTATGGATTTCTCTTAGCAACAACTCCAAGCTTGAGAGGATGAGCTACCACTACTTCCGAAAGCTTGTAAGAAGCCTTGCGCAAAAGGCTGGTTTAAAGAAGAAGGTTTAGCCCTACCTGTGCAGACACACGTGCCTAACGTCTATGGCCAAAATATTGACGGAGGCCAAAAGCAGCAAAGCCTACGGAAATAATGACACCAATAGAATGCCCAAGGTGCGGAAAAAGAAATTCCCCCAACAGCAGATGCAGCTAGGGACCATATGTCCCTTTCTAGGTCTTCCAGACTCTGGTGGCTGTGGTTTGTGCAGACATCTCGTTTGAGGTACCTGTTAATCCTGCCCTCAACCTCGTTGAGCTGAGGGGAGCGCCTGGGTAGGTGGAAGGGGCTTATCTCATCCTTATATCTCTCGAGGAACAGTCGCGTCTCCCTGCTGTACAGATATGCTTCCATGGGAACTTACGTAGACTTTGAGAACAATCCTCGGGCAGGATCTTAAGCATCGCCGTCGATATTTCAACTTTCAATTCCCTTTATTGGGATTTTTGTTCTGCATCCGATATCACTTGGTAAAAAAATTAAAAAGCGATATCACAAGCTTTCAATTCCCTTTATTGGGATTTTTGTTCTGCATCCTAATTATGAAGCCCAGCAGCGTAAAAAAGTTTTCCCCTTTGACTTTCAATTCCCTTTATTGGGATTTTTGTTCTGCATCGAGATAAAGCGATGCATGTTCAAACGTACCTGCAGGACGACTTTCAATTCCCTTTATTGGGATTTTTGTTCTGCATCATTGAGGAAGGTTTCAGACTGCAAATTTCAAGAAAAGATTTCTTTCAATACCCTTTATTGGGATTTTTGTTCTGCATCTCAAAATATGAGCATACGTTGGAGCGACCCTTTAGTTGAAACTTTCAATTCCCTTTATTGGGATTTTTGTTCTGCATCTTCCATGGCCCCGCCTCGAGGGTGATCTGCTTACCTGCCTTCCAATAGGCTTTCCGATCCCACAGCACGTTCTGATGCGAGAAAGGTCTAAACTTTCAATTCCCTTTATTGGGATTTTTGTTCTGCATCGTAACTCCCGTTCATTCGAGAGCTTCGTTTCAGTATATATTGACTTTCAATTCCCTTTATTGGGATTTTTGTTCTGCATCCTAAAACCCTTTTAGAAGGGGTGGTTAAAGAGTTTAAGACTTTCAATTCCCTTTATTGGGATTTTTGTTCTGCATCTCCTGGGACTAATGCGTATTTAAGACTTTGCATTTTCACTATACCTTTCAATTCCCTTTATTGGGATTTTTGTTCTGCATCGTTCTCAGGGCTGGACCCTGCTGAGAAAGGTAGAAAGACACTTTCAATTCCCTTTATTGGGATTTTTGTTCTGCATCCAGGCGGAACATCCGTGAAGCGCTGCCCGCAGTAATCGTCCACGCTTTCAATTCCCTTTATTGGGATTTTTGTTCTGCATCGTAGCCAGACCAGCCCAACAGGAAGCTCTCAACAGACGACACTTTCAATTCCCTTTATTGGGATTTTTGTTCTGCATCAGTCTAAGCATCTCCTGATAGTGTCTCTCCTGTTCTTTACACCTTTCAATTCCCTTTATTGGGATTTTTGTTCTGCATCCCCAAGCCTGGACGTCAGCCTTGTGCTGTTGGCGTCTAGGTCTTTCAATTCCCTTTATTGGGATTTTTGTTCTGCATCCCTTGAAACCTCATCCAGGAACCGGAAGTAGTCCTCACTATGCCTTTCAATTCCCTTTATTGGGATTTTTGTTCTGCATCGCACAGCTACCCTGGGAGATGAAACAGGGACACCCCTGATCTTTCAATTCCCTTTATTGGGATTTTTGTTCTGCATCGGCGAGATCTTAGGCGTCAAGCTCCGAGACGTGTACTGCGACCTTTCAATTCCCTTTATTGGGATTTTTGTTCTGCATCCATTGTCATGGCGGTGCCGGCAGCACCCAAATGCTTCAACTTTCAATTCCCTTTATTGGGATTTTTGTTCTGCATCACACGGTTGGAAACGTTCTTCGAATGTGGGGGCAGAAGACGCTTCAACTTTCAATTCCCTTTATTGGGATTTTTGTTCTGCATCGATACGCGTACGTAAACCGCGAAAGAAACGATGAAGAATTGACTTTCAATTCCCTTTATTGGGATTTTTGTTCTGCATCTCTTTTAATTCTGGTTTAATGCTTGATCCTAGAATTTCCTTTCAATTCCCTT
>CALIKS010000049.1 GCA_938017985.1 uncultured archaeon
TTATCAACAGCCTCAACATAATACTGGACCTCTGTGAATGGTAGCTGGGAAGTTATGGACGCCATGTAAACATCCCCTTGAAAAGTCATGGAGACGTTCGTCCAAGATGATCCTCCATCAGTGGAATAGTATAGGTTAACCTCTCTAACTCCGGAAAGCGTATCTGAAACTTGACATGTTATTCTCACGAATCCTCCGAAGATGGAATCAGATGAAGCCGATACGCTTGAGATCGATGGTGGAGTTACATCGATGGCGAGTATGAAAATGCCGTTCCATACTGCCATGTTACCCACATTGTCCAATGCTTCAATGCTCCATGTATGAGAACCCTCTGGAAGGTTTACCGTTTTGGAGTATTTGTTACCATCAGCTACCATGGTCCCCTGGGGAATACCATTAATAGTTAACTTGACCTCACTAACACCAGAGCCAGCATCTTTAACGGTGCCGGTGAAAGTTATAGAAGCTGAGCCCAGTATGAGGTTTCCAGTGGGTGAGGCGTTACTTATCACCGGGGGAGTCTTATCTAAGACTACCATCACGGTTTTCTCAGCCTCATTATTACCTGCCTTGTCAATGCTATAGTAGCCTATAATATGCGGGCCATCTGAGAGCATTGAAAGGTCGAATCCTGTTGAATAAACATTCCATGAGCCGCTATCAAACCTGTACCTAGTCTCTTTAACTCCACTTATAGTGTCACTCGCAGAAAGCTCTAAAACCGTAAAGCCCGAGACATAGATTGTTGTATCACTTAAATACTTTGGAAAGCCAATCGTTAGTGTTGTCACAGGAGGAGTTGTGTCAGGTATCACAGTGACAGTCGCTGTTCCTGCCATCAAACCCATAGCTGAGACCGTCAGCGTCCATGTTCCACCCTTTACATCATAATAGTCAACTTTAACGGAACTCGAGCCTGCAGGAATGACTATACTGGTTATCTTTGTTGTTCCTAACTCCCTGAACTCTCCGTCGGAGGAGGTTGTGGAGAGGCTTACAATTATGGCAGAAGTGCTGGTTGTTTCAAAGCCATAAGCATCTCTGAGCGAGATATTAAGAAAATACGTTTCACCGGCATTCATGGTGAAGCTTGAAGGCGTTATGACAAGTTTCGCTGGAGGGCCTGATTTTACCTTTAGTTGCTTGGTATCGTCCCCGTAATTCACATAGTCCTCCGTCCAAACCCGGATATCCCATGTTCCAGCCTTGTCATCATAATAGTAGAAATCCACATGATCAAAGCCGCCGGGTATCGTCAAACCTGTTATCGCTGCCCCTCCTGGGGTTAATGAGAACCTCTTGTTAATGGAGGTAGAGGTTGAGTCTAAATTAACCCTCAAATTTCCCTGAGTTATAGGACTACCATGATTAGTTTTTCTATAAACAGTCATCTTAACCCATTCGCCGGCTATGACGCTACTCCTCGAAAGCTCTAGCTCGAGGTGGGGAGGATAGTACTTAACCTCAAGATAAGGACGCTTACTAGGATCGCTATATTCCTTAGAATACATGCCTGTGGAGAAAAATTCCGGAGAGGATTCCTGAGCATCTTTTAATCTCCAACCTTGATTATTTGCATTCCCCCATACAAAATCTTTAACAGAATCCGTTACATCGAAGCTAAGCCAAACATTATCAGTAATACCAGTATCTACAGAGGTTACTAACACTGTTGCATCAGGCTGATTATCCCACGTTATAGAGGACTCGAACCAATCTCCTCCAGTAACACGATGGCACTCTATCTTCCTGCTTTCATCAGGAGCATCCCACACAAATAGTTTAAGAGTAGCATAACTTATGATTGAGCCAGGAGGTATACTGCTTAGATCAAACTTTATGAAAGTACGTCTATTTCTCGAAGTGCCATAATAACTATAACTCTGAACAAGTAAAAGACCACCCGGGTCAAGACTCGATCGAGGCACATAGGCATCATGGCTTGATGAAAGTCTGATGAGCAAGGGTTCGACTTCAGCTATAGTAATTATGTTAAACATAGCCGAACATATAGTTATTATAATCGTTAAAAAGCCCAATATTATTCTTAATTCATCTGAATACCTCATCATCTTTTTTTAAAAAGATTTTCATAGTTATAAACTTTTGTTAGGTAAAATCGTTAGCAATCAAACCCTATTTCAAGCAATGAATGGCAGCGCGCGCTTTCACCATTACTTTAATAGCTCCGACACTAACCTTCTCCTGCACGTGCTATGAGTTCTTTCACAGTGTTTTCAAACTTTTCAACCTTGTTCATCCAGTTTTCAGGTTTAACTCTCAGCTGCTGGTTTCCTCTTTCGATATAGTTCTCACTCGTTATTTTTCTGCTTATAATGCCTGCATTATAAAGCTGCTCTGCAAACTTATCCACTAGTTCCATTTTGCTCTTTTCTGATATCACTGATGGATACATATATCCGAAAGAAACTGTAAGATACCCGTCTGACCCAACTGAATAAATATCGAGTTCCCCGAATAGATTTTTTACGCGTACCCCGAAAGTGCCAGTTTGTTCACCTCTTCCCCATCTTATCCCCTCTTCACCTCCAGCAATTTCCTTCGAAAACTTATAAATACGTTTTAAAACTTCAATCTGAGCATCACTCAATCCTTTCTTCTTCGCGTCTTCAAAGAAAGATTCCTCATTCCACTCCACCTTTCTCATGCTCGGTCTGGTTACGGTTGGCTGACGACTCGGAAAGAGCTTGGGTATTACGATTTCCGTGCCGTCACTAGCCCTATATCTTTCAAAGTTAAGGGCATAAACATCAAACTCGCACATCTCATTGAGGAAATTAATCATTGTTTCCGTCCTCTCGTCCACACGATCCATAGCAATTACAAGATTTAACCCACCCTCTTTGATATTATCCTTAATCTTCCCTATAGTTTCCTCATCCAAGTCTAGGTTGAAACTTTCTTTCCTTTTCCTAAGCTCCTCAATGAAGCCATCGGTATTTCTTGAATATTCAGACCATAAAGCTGAAGCGTAGTCGATTGCCTGAGCTAACGCTGCCCTCCTATCACTGTTCCTATAAAGCTTTGTTTCCACGATATAGATAGATCCTTCATCATCCACTCCCAACAAATCTATAGAGCCAGAGCCCACTTGAAATTCTTCTGTTAGAAAGATAGTTGACGGGCGTTCTTCCTTAACGATCGGGGGTAAAAGTAGGTTAGGATCATCCTTGATAAGCTTTTGGAGCATTTCTCGAAGTTTTCCCTCATCCTCAAACTCGTCACTTTCACATTTCTCGAACTTTTCCCCGTTCCTAGAAATGAAAACCATTCCCGCCTCACCCGGTTCTTCCCCTACTAATCCAATGGTGTTCTCCACGAGAATCTTAGGGACAAGGACCTCCTGCTCTCTCATCTGGAGTAATACCGCTTGATGTAGTGATAATCATCCTGCATCTCATGCACTCCCATTTGTACTCAATCCTCTTCATCGTTCCAATACTTATTCAGAATAAATATAAACATTTCCCGGCTATGTTATTACACGCGAACCTTTAATCGCTATTCGTTCTTCCCGCAGGCTTAGTTGTTAAACGAGGATTTTAGAAAATCCCTAGCATACTTAGAAGCGAAAGATGTTGAAAGAGCCTCCGACCTATTGACTGAGTTGAACACGATAATAAGCAGGCTTGAGCTTGTGAAAGACTTCTAGAATGGCATATGAAAAAAGAAAATGAAAAGGTAGCTTATTTTAACACATGCCACCTAATGAAAACTGCTTAGGACTGATGCAGGCTTCTTTTTCCGGGTAACTCATAGTCTTCTCTATGAAAAATGAGAGTCTAGTGAACCTTTACCAAGTGATCGCTACTTCCACATACTGGACATCTGAAGTAATTACTTGCACAGGTAACATAGGTGGACTTGACACTTTTTACAGAAATACCAATCAATCGACTTGGTCTTTCCACACCTAGCGCAGGTCGGCATCCTCCATAGGATATCCGGATTAGTCTTATTTATGTTTTAGCATACGTTTGTACTGAACAGCTAGAATTTAGGAAAAAGATATATTCACTTTTTACGATTAGCAGTCGAAAAATGAGTGAAGAGCATGGCCTGTTATTGGATTCCGATATTATTTTTAGCTTTGACCCAGAACAGCTGCTTGAACATATATGTACATGTTTAAGAAGCGTTGAGGCAAGCTCTGTAAAAATAAAAGAGGATGAGTTGATGAAATACCTCTTAAGCTAAAAGTTTACACTCCCGAAACTGAAAAGCTTAAACCATTATGTACGGAATTGGCCAATAAGCTTGTGAGTAAACCTGGAGATACGGTCAACGCGTTCACCGATTTGTTCATTCGCTGGCGCTACAGTTCTGACTTATGTGATTATGCAAGAACATATGATGGGAAATTTAAAAGCAGGAAACAAGCAAATATGTTTGCAATAAGATTTGCCAACTTTCTGTTTAAGAAGGGACTTATAAGAGTTAGTAATTCGAAACTTTTAGCTCTTTTAGCGCAGGCCATTTTCCAGAAGGATGGTCGCTTAGAATATTTGTATTTTTAAAGATGGTAGGAGAACAGGGTTAGGGGAGAGCATCAAGCTTTCAGTTAATTTAAAAAGGCTTGCCGAGGAAGGATTCTATGAGATTGGGCTTTCAGACGTCGTCCTTACTATTCTTAAGAAAGAAAATGGCTTAGGCTTGACTATTAAAGGCCTAGGTATTCCGGAGAATAAAATAGATCTTAGTGAACAGCATGGAAAAGAAATTCTTAACATTGTTTCGCAGTTATTAAAACCAGTTTATAAACCTAAAAGAAGGCTTCAAAGAGTAGTAACAAAAGGTGCAAGAATAAGAATTGAGGATGAACGGCTTGTTTCACCTAAGACTTGGAAACTAACAGAAGTTAATGGAGAAGAAATATATTTTGAAGAAGGAATCGTTTATGTACCTAAAGTTGAGGAAATAAAGAAGTTTAGGTTATTCTGCCAAAGACTCGTTGAACTGATGGGTGGTAATCCGGAAACTGTGAACATTTGCGTAGCCGATAGAAAGACAGATGGATATAATACAAAAGGACAACTATTTTTTAATATAGCCAGAAAAGACAACCCCTATCGCTGGATTATTGTAATCGCCAGAGAGCTTGCACACAATATTTCGCGAAAACGATATCCTCATATGAATGCAATGACAGAGTTGTTAGTCAGCATAATTAAGCACTAGCATGAAGTTGAAGAAATCTGTAAAAAGATACGCATAGAAAATAATTAAAAAAAGGAAAGTTAAAGCACCTGTACTAACAAACCGCGCGCTATGTTTGAAGGCAGGTGTTCAGCTGCAATTAAGTAAGGGGAAGCGAATAATAACTTTTCCATGAAACTTTTTAATCTTATTTAATAAACTTCTCCTTAATGCACTTCGTGGATAATAATGTGGCGGGATATGCCGGGGTACAAATGTGCGAATGAAATTATGAACATCTACAATTGTCTCAATACACTTCATTCCATCTGGTCGAGGAAATATGAAAGTTATTTTGGATACTAATGGTTTCAGAGAGTAATCCGCATCTACAAATAGCCTAGCAGGCTGAATCCCTAAGGGTGGGCTATTATTTACTGGCTCTACGGCTATAAATCCTGAATCTCTAAGCTTGAGCAATATCTTTCGGATCCATGTCCAACGATTTTCTTTATAATTTTCCTAAGAAGAAAAAAGCCGATATTTTGCACGAAATGCACGGCTGCCCACTCGAAAATGATCTATAAAGTATCGTGCATTAATTGACTTCTTTTCACAAATTTCCCAGTATATGCTTAAGCATCCATGACCTACATAAGATAAAATACGTATAAATTTAGATATCAATTCAATATCGTTTGCTAAAATTTCTTTTCCATCAAGCTTACGGGTATCGCCCGTATCAGCTGATTTGGAAGGACAGGACATGGCTCATTCCAATTACTTAAACATGTTAACCCTGAATATAAATTTACCGGTAATGGCATATAGCGCACACTCTTTAAGAACTATTCCGTCGCTAACAGGTGCTACAGCAGATTTTAACTTATCATTTGCCTTTCCAACTATAATCATACCAAGAACCTTTTGTCCATTTTGTGCAAGATATTTTCAACCCAAGCGCGCTTGCTTAGGCTAAACAGAGTCGATGAGGCCGAACTTTGTGCCAAAGAGGCTTTAAGAATTGATCCACAATATGACAACGCTAAAAAGCTGGAAAGACTATGTAGATAGTGCAAGGCGAATTTTTAAAATAGTTTGATTCCGTGCACCTCCTCCTAAAGTTTAGCGGAAGCAGGGGTAAAAGCGCGTGCTTGTATAGAAGCAACCAGTACGTAAAGTAGTGCTTCCGTTAGATCAAGCTTTCAAGTCTTAACCATACTTAGAGATGAAGACTGTCCGAGTCGGCGTACAAGTGCATTGCGTTCTCTCTGGTCTTTTTGAGAACGCTTCCCAATCACAGAATTCCCATCTGCGTAAAAGTCATTTCGTGAGAGTACGATATAAGATTTTTAAGCCTAGGGGCTAAACCGTCCTTAGGGCGACGGGGATGACTCAGCGGGCTCTTTTCCCTAGGAGGGTGACGCGCGAAGAGTTAAACTCCCTCGTAGACAGGGCTGCTGACCTGATTAGGACCGCTGTGGACTACAAGTTTATCCTTGTCCTGCTCTTCCTTAAGAGGCTTAACGACCTCTGGAGGTTTGAGAAGCGGCAGGCTGTGCAGAGGCTTGTTAGGGAGGCTGGATTATCCGAGGAGGAGGCTGATAGAGAGGTCTACCATGCTTTCAACATCCCCAGGCAGTATCTCTGGGACGAGGTCACTAAGAGCGTTAGAGACCTGCCTGAGAAGCTTGCGACAGCGATTTCTGAGGTTGCGAAGCTCAACAAGGAGCTTCAGGGCGTGATAAACAGGGTTGACTTCCTAGAGTTCGCCAGGAACCAGGAGAACAGGGAGCTCCTGAGGCAGCTGGTCGAGCTCTTCAACAAGTATGACCTCGGCGGAGAGGAGGTATCACCAGATATTCTCGGCGATGCTTACGAGCATATCCTGATGAGGTTCGCACCAGAGAAGGCGAAGGAGGGCGAGATCTACACCCCGAGGGAAGTCATAAGGCTGATGAAACATGGCCTGAGACCTATTCTTCACTTGCGGAAGATTTTTGCATTTAAGGTGATGCAAAAGAGAGGTATCCTTCTTAACTATAAAAGGGATACCTTGCATGTTGCTGATGAGTATATAAGGAAGGAGTTTAATAATATTCCGAAGAATCTTTCGTGCGCTTCTTCCCGCTTTTCTCATTCACAAATTTAAGCAACCTCATGAACAAATAATCCTTATATATCATAACTTGGAATCAATATCAGGATGGTTCCATATATGACTGGACAGGATTTCCCAAGAAAGGAGAACGAAGAATCAAAAATTAGAACCCAACATAAAAGATACCGCTTATTTTGGTCTAGATCAGAAGACGAATCTCCTTCTGATAGATGCCCCATTTCAACCTTTGAGGCAGAACCATCGGATGTAGTCACTGCTGGAACCATCGATCCAATCAATTTGCCTGCCTGTCCTGAAAATGGTGTATTCGTCCTTGAAGATTCCCAAGGGGAAGTTTTTGTTAGTAAACCCCAGCGTATACCATCTGGTAATATACTTTTCGCTAATGTCCGCATTCCTCCAAAAGAAGTCCACATTTCTCAAGAATCATTGGAAGCAAGGTGGATCAGCTTAGAGGAGATTTCCGAAAAGATGATGAACGATGGCAATTATTTTGGCGCTGTTGTTCTTTGCGAAGCTGTCATTGAAAGGTTCATCAGGGATCTCTCCCGCCGTATATTCGAATTAAATGGCTTAACCTATAAACCATTTGAACGGGTCAATATATCTAACCTCAATAGCTTTTTGTCAGAGATGAGGATTATAAATAAGACTGTTTATCAGGATATAGAGAAACTGCGATGTCTGAGGAACAATTTTATGCATAGGAGCGTTATAGAGTCCTATTCGGAAGATCCAGCTGAGATCCAGAAGGTGTTGAAGAACGGTTGGAAGGCGCTTAATTCCCTCTGGAGCGAGATTCAAAAACACGAGGCTAGGAATTCATCTAAGTCGCTATAGTACCTTTCCCGCGTTATGAACAACATATCCTATGGTTTCATTATTCTTAAGAGTCTTAGGTCTTCATCGCATCTATCGGTCCTCCACGATCTAAAAAATCTACACTAAATTCAGAGCGAAAAGAACACTCAAGTGAGGAAATGCCGCTTCAATGTTTTTAGTTTCTACCCGTTAATATGTAGAAAAGCTCAGGCTTTTCAGTATGGATGACTTGAATCTTCTTCGGCTTTATGGTTTTCAGTATAGCCCTCAGTTGATACGGATAGTAGTGGCCTGAGGCTCTAATAGTATAGAATTCCACACCCATTCTTGAAAACCAGTTGGCTATAACCTCATACTCGGACGCTTCCTCCACTCGAGGCTCAGGCTCCGATACTATGAAAACAGAATCCTGAGAAAGCTTATGAACCGAGTATAGTTCTTTAACTATATTTACCGCTTCCCTGTAGGAAACCAGAATTAGGGATCTCTCCTCAACGTCTTCTAACGCTGTTTTTTCGAAGCCCGTTAGTTTCTCCACATAACTCTCGACAACTTTAGGCTTTACTGGAAGCTTTGGAACTTTTTGCAAAAGATTAGCCGTTTGACTTGACGCGATGCAGAAATCAAGCTTCAGCTCTTCAGAGAGCTTCATCAAAGCATAGGCGTACTCGAGATCCAAGCTGTGAAGCGTCGCTATAACCTGTTTATGGCTCTGAACCAGTTTCCTAATGATATTCATAGCCTGTTCAGGAGATAGTGGGAGCCTGCTTGAGCCAATGTTAGTCCCCTCTATTATAAGAGTATCAATCTTCAAATCGTGTTTTTCTGCCAGAAAATCCAATAAGCTTTCTCCCCCGTTAAGATCATTGAACTCCTCTCTCGTTAGAAAGCTTTCAACTCTGAAATCTCCAGTATAAAGCAGTGTTTCATCTCTCCCGAAATACAGGAATGCATAAGCGGGATATGCACTATGTGATACTGGAATAACCATGACATCGTTTTTATCGGTTTCAAGAGGTTTCAATTCCTCAACCTCCACGTAGTATTTTCTCGGAATCAGTGATAACCATGTCGGTGAAGTACTCCATCTTTCTTCCATATCATTGTAAACTGATATGCTCGGCAGAAGGATTTTCGTCTCTAACGGGATATTTGACAATGCGCCCAGATGGTCCAAATGCATATGCGAGACATATATGCTGGCAACATCCTCATACCATTCTGCTCTCGGTAGGACACCTAGGCTCCTGAGCTCAGTAACACTTCCTGGCGTGATAAAACTGGTGTAATACTTGTTCATAATATCGAAACGTATCCCTTGGTCAAAAACAAGCACCCTATCCTTATCTTCAATCCTAACGAAATTCCCCCCAATGCTTCTCAAGCCGGATAGAATCTTTATTTCAACCAGTTTTCTTCACCATTCGTGGAGGATTTAGGCCAAAGGACGTATCTCTTTATGATTCTCTCAAGAGCTTTCAAGTTCATGGTTTTAAGCGGGTCTCTGAACCTGAGAAGCTGAGGCCTCTCCCTTTCAATATCATACACTATGTATAACCAGTATCTATCGCCCTCCTTCTCGGCAAGCCTTGCTTCTTCCTCGGTCAATTCAGCGTAAACCTCTGATTTCCAGTGTCCTTTAACCTCTATGAGCCTTACTTCACCTGTTTCAGGATTAACGCTTTTAATATCATAGTGTTCAGACTCAGCAACCCTTTCCGGTATCCTACCTTCTTCCTTCTCTTTTTCAATAACTATTTTCATAGCTGTCTCCTCCGCTTTTCTTTTTATCTCTTCCAAGTCTTCCCTTGGCAAGACTATTGGTTTTGTAACAACATGTATGTAGGCAATAGGCTTAAGAGGCGTTATTTCTAGATCACGAGCCCTCATCCAAGTTTTATCAGTATCCCTGAGCCTCCAACTCTCAAGGATACGCATATAACGGGAAATTGGTTCAAGAAGTTTCATAACGTTTTCTCTCATCATACTGACTATTTCAGCTGAATTCTGGATTGTTATTTCTGGATCGCATCCTGCTTCATCCATCACTCCAAGACAGTTAGCCACTGTCTTAGATAGTAATGAAAGTAGATACTCCCCTCTCAAAACATTGTTATTCTCTCTTTCTATGCCGACCAGTTCCCTATAGAGTAATGTTCCACTTTTGCTATCTCTAACTTCAACCGGTAGAATAAGGAAAGTATTTTCAAGTTCACCGTAGGCAACAAGGCTTATAAGTTTCGGTTCAACTATATTTCGAACATCCTTGGCAAAGAGTCCGTAGATACTATCTATAGTGTCTATTGACTTGGGCATTTCTAAACCTGCTGAAACTTTAATACCGTTTTCGGTCTTTAACACTTTAAATCCCAAAACATCGGAGGATTTCTCCACTAAACTCATCAATCTTTCAAATAAGTCTGTCGGTGTTTTAAAACCGAGGAGACTCATGAAGTTTTCAACCTCTTGGCGAGTCTTAGGTTTGTAAAGCACATTCTTGGATAAAAGCTCTCTTTCAACCTCCTGCCTAGCGGCTATTATTGAAGCGACCAGCTTTTCCAAACCGGTTTTATCTTCCTTAAGAAATGTCAGTATAGCTTTAGCCTCAGTAACCCTGACGAATTTTTTCTTCTTCCCGTCCATGATTAGTGCTGCAGGAGGCGGGGGCCTGACTAGTTCTTCGGTATCTGCGTAAAGCAGAACTTCCTGTCCAGTTACCGGCCTAGGCTGCAATTCCGCCTTTTTCAAGGCAATCAGCCTCTGATACATCGAGTTCAGGGCAGTAATATCTGCCACATTATTCATGAAGAGAGTGTAGGCCTCAACTTCCTTCTTTTGCCCGAGACGCCAAACCCTCCCTATTCTTTGCTCAACCTTTATCAGGCTCCATGGAATTTCATAGTTAACAAGTATATTGGCAACTTGAAGGTTAACACCCTCTGCAATCACGTCTGTTGCTATGAGGACCCTCGCCCTAGGGTCAGTTTCAAAAGCATTCTTTATTCTCTGGAATTTAGTGTCGTCAGCAGTTTCTTCAGAAGTCAGCTTAAGAATATTTGCCCCCCATTCCGGATGCTTTTTATTAAGGCTTCCTATTAAATAGTTGGCCGTATCCCTATACTCTGTGAAGACAATAACTTTAGAACCTTCTTCAACCATTATGCCCTCTAGGAGGGAAATCAAAGCATTCAGCTTGCTATCACCCTTATCCATTATTGACTTAACCATGTCTCGGAGCTCAGTTATTTCCGTCACATCTCTTGGGCTTAGTAAAGAGCGCGCGCTGTCAATAAATTCATTAAACACTTCCTCCGGGTCTTTTTCAAGATACTCGTAGTCTCCATATTCGGCTCCCAGAAAACTCTGTACGCTGTCTATGAGCTCTCTTGTAAATTCAGGAGCAGCTCTTTTTATAAGCAGTCTTTCAAGAGTTGTGAAAGCAGCATATGGGCTTGATGCAGCCCTCTTAAAAATAAGGACCGTAAGCAAAGGAATGACTCTCTCGCTTATCAGACCTTTCTCGTAGGCGAACTCCATAAGCTTACTCCTTAGGAAAGTTATGAGCCGCTCTATGAAGGCAGCCTCGTCTTTTCTAGCGCTTATAACACCAGCGTAAAACTTCGCTGGGAGAAACACTTCCCTTTCTTCATATATTTTATTCACGTCCTCCTTTGTTCTCCTAAAAAGAATTGCGCCATGAGTAGACTCGTAGAATTGACGTATATCCATACTTCTCCATCCTTTAACCAAATAAGGGTCTAGTAGCTGTAGCCTAGCGATATAATCCTGTGGGTCCCCTCTGTGAGGTGTTGCTGAAAGAAATAAGACGTTCCTATTCGGAAACTTTTCAACAAGCATTTTCCCTACTCTCCAGAATCTTTTCGTCCTGAATCCAAACTTATGAACTTCATCTATGATTATCAGGTCCCAAGAAACTGTGCCTATTTCGCTCATTCGCTCTTCTCTCTTTATTAAGTCCATGGAAGCTATGTAATACCCCTCGGGAAAGTATTGCATCTTCAGGAAATTCAAGTTGCCTCTTTCGAGATGATGTATTTTCGACTCCGCAATACCCATCCTCAAAAGTTCCTTGCGCCACTGCATGACTAAAACCCTTGGAACAATAATCAATATTCTTACCACTTTCCTAAGTTTCTCAAGATACTTAGCAACGCTTAATGCCGTAATGGTCTTCCCGAGACCTATTTCGTCCCCTATTAAGGCTCTTACAGGTCTTCTTAGTGCGAGCCTCCCTATAACTTCACATTGATGGATATAGTGCTCAGGAGGATTCGTCCTCGAGGTGTTCAAATAGGGTGCTATAAAGGGATGATAACTTAGCTCTTCAAGAATCCTGGCGAGAAACTCTTCGACAGACTCCTTCAGCTTTACATAGGTCATTGGTCTACTCGAGGCTGAAGAACAGTTTGAACGCTTTCGCAAATTTTATGATCCTTCGGTACTTACCGTGCTCCCACCAGACTTCTCTGAATCTCGAAGCCCAGTATAAAGCATCTAGACTGTTTATTTCAAAAACAAGTCGCGTCAGCTCCTCCACTTTCTCAGGCTTTCTCAGAAGAGGTCTTACACACGCATAGATTAGAAGCCGATTATAAGCATCAAAAGTTGGGATAACGATTTTCCCCTGACGAGCCGTGCAACCAAGTTTTTCAGCCAAAGAATAAAGCTCTGATGTTTGAATTTTTATCTTCAGGTCTACCGAACTTTCTAAGGCTTCTTGGGTTACCGATGACCATAAGAATTCCACAGTATCTCTTTCCAGACCTATAGTATAGTAGGGTGCAAAGGTGTCTTTAAGGGTTAGCTGGCTAGTCATTGTTTCTTAACCCTCAGCTTGAACAAGGCTTTTTCAGAGAGAGGTGTTAAAATCCTTATTTTCGCCTCATCCAATTCAGGGGGCTCCGTGAAATCTATAGAGAAGTCGAATTTCGCCTCCTTTCTTAGAGAAGACAGTGACCTTAAAATATCGTCAAACTTTTGAATAAACAGCCATGCTATCGCTGGATCTATTTTATCTCCTGTGAAACGAATTTTTTCTCCAAGAATTAGGTCGATCGATGCTTCAGCATTAAGTTTCATTTTTGATACGAAATCCAGACTCATTTTGAGCGAGATCATGTCAACAGGCATTATTCGGAGGAGTTTTGCTCCAACATATGTCTGGTCAAGTTTGTTTACGTCTATTTCTGTCTCAAGACTTTCTACAATTACTGTTAAAACCCCGCTGGAGCTTGTCTCATCCTCGCCCTTTGCAATTACAGTAAAACTATAGTTTCCTGTTTCTAAACCACCTATTTTCCACGTAGCTTTGAAAGGCGGTTTCCCCTCGGGAGGAACTATTTCCCCCTCATCCACGTTCAGTGTTACGAGTAAAGAGTATTTTTCAACAGGGCTCACAGTGACCATCGTCTCTATTTCCTCATCAGGCTTCGCAACCAGCGTAGCTGGATTTATTTGAAGTAGGAAGCCTCTTTCTATTACCTCAGTTTGTGTAAAAATTTTTCCATCCCTCAAGATTTTCTGCCAGCCTCTTTGAGTTACCAAGTCCGCGAGTTTTATCCTTCTTCCTCTAGATATCTCTACTTCGTACTTGATTAAATGTATCTCTTTACCTATCTTCTTTTCTCCGCTTTCAGCCATAAGCTTCTCTCTTAATTTCTCTGCTGCGACAGCATACGGCAATATTTCAGCGGTTTCCTTTAATGGTGTAGGAGGAGTTTCTGCTCCATCTTCAGGACCTATTTTCTTCCAGTATAATGTTCCATCCATTTCAATGCCTATTTTAAGTTCTTCCAACCCCTCTATGATCGCGTTTTCTATAGCGTTTTTCGTTGTAAATGGGGCTGACGTGACCGAGGAGAAAACTTCCACTATTTCTCTTAATTCACGAGGCTCCGTGTCCTCAACCAGGTCCCAGTTCTGGTTCTGCTTTAAGAACTCAGTCAGGTCAGTAAAGTCGAAACTCGTTCTAAGCTTCCCACTGCTCGGATCACTTAGACCCGCTTCAACCTGGGATATTATAGATGAGCCAGCTGTAGTATTTACCCATCTTATTTCATCCCCTGTCTTGCCTTTTACAGGATAGGCAATTCTTGTCAGTGTTGTAAGAAGCTGTTGATCTAATAATTTTTCGTTATCCTGTATATATCGTTTAAGCTTTCCCTGTTGTAGATCCCTGATCTCTTTATCAGTATAGTATTCCGCCAGCGACTCCATAACCTCATTGGCAGCCATTATCTTAGATGCATACAGGAGAAGGCTTTCAAAGTCAGCTTCTTGTTTGGGACAAACCACTGCAATAGTATTTCTAAAAGTTCTTCTGCTACCTTCACTTCTCATCAAGATTATTTTTCTGACTTCTTCTTCATCAATCTCCGGTTTCACTAGAACTACGAGCCGCATTAACGGTCGGTCATCTCTAACCTCGTTATTTTCCCAGACTTCTTCTCCATATCCCATAACAACTGTATTCTTCTCACTGAATACTGCTCCATGTTCAAAAGTTCCTTTCTTTTTCCCTTTCTCGGTCAGGAGGCCTTCATACTTCTTAGATCCCTTTACATGTTCCTTTAGAAGCTCATAGAGTTTAAGAGTGGACTCTCCCTTAATTTCAACCGCTCTTTTCTCCACATACTCTATGACGGAGGGAAATGGTGTAAACCAGTAACGCTGGTCTTCAGAAGTAAAATGCGGTAGCCTTCCAAGCATCTCTTCCAGAACTGATTGTATGTCTGCCGGTTGTAATTTTTCATTTTCAAAAGTTTCAGGCTCATAGGTCATTAACGCTACAGCTTTTTGATCTGGGAATACCTTCAAAGGTTCTTTAAAGGTTTCATAAGTATATGTTTTAAGAAGGATCGAAGTCGCTATCCTTAACGCTAGCACGGGCTTCGAGCATTCGGTGATTGAGCCCAGTTTACCCTCCTCGCTCACCATGTCCCTGTTCACCACATCCTGAAACTCTCTTCTGCTCTCAGTTAAAACCCTACTCCTTATGTCGTTATTTCTAAGGTCAATATGCCACGGCATTATGAACTCCGCGTCTTCCCCCTCCCTGACGAATTTTCTCACAACTTTCCTCGTTATCCTAACAGCGTCCCTTGTTTTCTGAAGATCCTTATTCCTTGTAACAAACTCTTGTAGAACCTCGATGTATTTCGGATGGAAAGGATATGTGTCTTTCACCGTCGCTACTCGGCTTGCCTCACTGGAGGAAAACTGCCAGTCAGACTCCACTCCAAAAAGCTCCGGATTATCCCTGTAAGCAGCATAAAGTCTATCTCTGGCTCGAGAAGCCTCTTTCTCAGATATCTTTTTGAATATCCTCTTCTGCAATACTTTAACAACATCATCCGGGGATACTGGAACTACTGTTCTCGTCGACTCTCTACTCAATACTGCCAACACTTTACTCGCATAGCCTCTGAACACTTCCTCCTCAAAGAGAAGTTTCTCTCCCCCAACCGTCCTATATTCGGCTTGAACCGAAGCCACTAGAACCGTCTTAGTTGTGCTTTCAACAGCCCTCGCCAGAAAATCTAGGAACAGGAGAACCTTCTCCCCGTAGTCCTTCAATTCCGATTTATGCATATTGAAGACATAATGAACGATCTCATCCATTAGAATCAGTTTTGGCTCATCTGTCACCGTCAAAATCGCCTTCAGCAGGTCTACGTCTGGAACCGGTGCCTTCTCATTATCCAGGTGCTTTATCTTTGCATACGCCCCTAGTCTATAGGCCAGCATCCCCCATACGGTTTTTATAGTGAAGCCCTCAGCCCTGTAGGGCTCATTGGGATGTGGAACTGAGCTCGCCCTGCTCCCATCCATTACAACTACTACGGGTTTTCCTGCCTCAGCTATTCTCGATGAGAGTTTCTCGTTTATCATTCTCAATTTGCCTGGGTTTGTAAAAGCGTGGTAGAGACATATCTGGGCATGCGTTTTACCTCCGCCGAAGAGAGAAGTCAGAAGAAATATAGCACCCCCCTTCCCATTTTTTAGTATTTCAACAGTTCCCTCCAACAGTTCCTCTAGAGATCTTGTCATGTATGTGCGTTTGAAGAATTCCTCCGGATCAGAGTAGACGGGCTCCTCCTCTCCCCTCAAAATATCGCTTAAATCGGGCGCAGCCCTGTCGTCAAGCCTTGAATCATAGACATCTTCCCAAAGCTCGATTAAACCCTTTTCCACGAGACTTTTTATCCCCATTCCTATCCCTCCTCCTGCCCAACAAATTTCTTTAGCCCGGTAGCAGGAGGTTCCAAGTGTTCAACTATTCGGATACACAACTCTTTCTCCACATCCTCACTCGGCAGCACTCTCGCCATGATCCGAGCCATGTTCAACGCATCTTCAACGTAATCAGGATATTTTACTTTTATCTCTTCAAGCCTCCGCTTAAATTCTTCTCTAGCATATCTTACAGCCCAGTATTCTAAGAGGTGGAGAGCATCAACGGAACACCTGATTTTCTGGTCTGAAATGCCTACTCCCCTTACTTCTAGAAATTCTGTGAGCCTAGAACTCTCTTTAAACGTTGGTTCCAAGAGCCTCAGGGTCTTAGCTTTTGCGACTTTCGCCCCACTCTCCTTCTCCTCAGCCTTAAGGATTCTCAAATCCCTTAAAGCATTGTTTAAATCCAGCGAGGTACCTATGGAGAATATCCTAGCGTCAGTACTTTCAAGAATCTTCTTTTTAGCTCCTGCAACAGTAGACTTAACAATAAGGTAAAACATTCCCTCAGGCGTTTTAACGCCTTCCCTCAAATCAGCCTTTCCAGCAAAAGCTTTCGCAAGACCTAGGTAAGTGGCGGGATATACATACTTGTCAACCAACGTCGAGACGTCAATTTTACCCATAACCCTTATTTCGCGATATCTAGTCGCTACAGCTAAAGCTGCTGCAAGCGTTCCTATAATGAGATCCCTCCCGATAATACCGAGGTCTAACAGCTTCCTAGCTCTTTCAGAAGCCTCTTTCACCATCTCCGCGTATAATTCAGAAGCTTCGATAGAACCTTCACAGCCCTTTCTCCAAACAACCACTATGCTAGTATTCATTGAAAGTTTGCCTCTCTTAACCACGCTTAGAGTGGATTCTGTCGTTAAAGGAAAAGCATTTGTAACCA
>CALIKS010000050.1 GCA_938017985.1 uncultured archaeon
GGGGGTTAATGGTGCCCAAAGTTAGTGTGATCTCGATTGCTAAGAGTGAGGCTGAGTTTGAAAAGTTGAGGAAAGCCCTAGAGAGGCAAACATTCAAAGACTTTGAATTTATTACTTCAACTAAGGGTTCAATTCCTGAAGCATGGAATGATGCTCTCTCAAGAGCTAAGGGTGAAATCATAGTCTTCATAGAATCAGATGCTTTCCCACTCAATGAGCGCTGGCTCGAGGATATAGTTCAGAACTGGCGAAAAGGTGCTATTTTGAAGGGTCTGGAAATAAGTCCTACTCACTTAGACCTCAGTAACCTGGTGTGTGATGCGGAAATATGTAAGAAGGTGAGGTTTGACGAGAGTTTCAAGTGCGCTGAAGATATTGAGTTCTTCGTAAGGCTCAAGAAGATGGGAGCTGAGATAGGCTTCGTAAACGCTTTCCCAGTCGTGCATACACCATCACGTACATGGAGAAAAACACTTTCAAGAGCTCTCAGGAACGGCATGTACTACGTAAAGATCATATACACACATGGTGAAGACGCCATCGAAGTCATGAGAGCTCAAAACTTCGAGAGCAATTACATACACCCAATAAGCAACAGACTCCGCATAATAGTGGAAAACGTACTGGTTCTTTTGGGCTTACTCCTCGGAGCGGTTTATTACTTACCAATACTGACAAGACGCAAACTTTGGGAGAAAAGACATTCAAGGAAGCTTTAATGAGAGTCGATAAGTTTGTGGTGAGAGTGGCGAATCCGTATTTCCTTCTTGTTGGTAGTGTTGAGGACCTTCCTCGGAACTATTTACAGCGTGCCATAAAGTTCGCAATTAGCAACAAGGTTTTCCCGCTATTTTATGAAGGGTGTCTTAAGTACGGAATCCATCTGCCTGAGGATGCTAATGTTCTAATGCGTATGTACGAGAAGAGAAGGAAGATGCAACTTGAGGCTATAAAGCACCTCCTGGAGATACGAGAAAGGTACGGTATAGAACTGATGTTCTTCAAAACATTCAAGCCCTTCAGATATGTCCCGGATGATGTGGACATCTTACTGCGCAATGAGAAGGATCTCAGCCTTCTAATCAATATACTGAAGAACAAAAACTATTTCATAGCTAAGATCGGCACTCCTGAAATAGTCTTAAGAAGGATTGAGCGCGGCACGTACGTAGATCTCGATATTCATACGCGTCTGGCAGTAGGTCACCTAGATCTGTTTAGATCTGAGAACTTATGGCGGAGTCAGGCTTACGAGATTATCGAGATAGGGGACGGTTATAAGGCTCCTAAGCTTTCAGAAGAGTATGAAGTCGTTAGAGAGGCTGCTTATTCTCTCCTCAAGGATTTTAATCTGTCGATTGCTGGGTTCTATCTCGCGATCAACGCCATGATGAGGCTAGACCTTAAAAACGCAGAAGAAATAGCTAGGGCGGAAAACTTGCTACCACATCTTCATCTCTACCTAAACGCCTCCTATTTTCACGCATATGAAGTGTTCGGTCCCGAAGCAGTATCGAACCTGCGATACGAGTTAGACACTTCTCTAATGACTTCAAAACTCTGTAGAGTGAACAGAATGCCATACCCGTATCCGGTCCCCGTAATAGTCTGGGCATACACATCTAAGGCGTGGCTGGAAATACATAGGGATAAAAACCTGAAAGTCATACTTCAAATCCTCAAGCAGCCTTCCTCCAAGGGTATCGACATTCTCTTAAACTACTTCATAAACTATTTCAGGAAGTACCAAGATGTATAAGATGGTGTACTTCTTTGGACCAGATGGTACGGGGAAGACCACACAAGCTAAACTAGTATCCTCATGGTTAAAGGAGAAAGGGTTCAGAGTCTGGAGAACAAGCGTCAAGCATCATCACATGCTTTCATATCTCGTTCTAAAATTACTGTATAGCAGAGGTCCTAAGAAAGAGGTCATAAGCCATCACGGTTTCGATGATGCATTAGCACGCAGAATAAGGACACCCTGGAAGTTCCTAGAACTAGCAAGCTTGTTATTGGTTATTTTCTATCGTGTGATTCTCTTCATGTTACTAGGTTATGTAGTTGTTTGTGACAGGTATGTGCTGGATACCCTAGTGGTCCTCTCATACTTTCTCAAGAACCCAAAACTCATGGCAGGCACATCAGTTAAGCTAGTGACTAAGCTAATTCCTAGGAACTCTCTCCTTCTATACCTGGATGCAGAAACGGACGTCATACTTTGGAGAAAGAAGGATGAACCCTTAACGACCCGTCTTATCGAGTATTATCGACGAGCGTACAAGATTCTTGTGAAACAACTGGAAAGGATGGGCTTAACTATAGTACAGATAGACACAACCTCGACCTCAATCGAGGACGTCTATAAGCTCGTACTAAGTCACCTGGACTCAAGCGAAGTTAAGCCATCATGTCAAACCTATCTAGGAAGTTGTTAGTTGATTTACTTAGTTCTTGTCTAAGAGAAAAATACTCTCCAGCACTAATCGGATGAACGTCAGTGGGTTGAGGATTAGGGTAAGGAAGAAGAGAAATGAAGATAGTCGTATTTTCTGAGTTCTTCTACCCTCATGGTAGTGGTGCTGAGCTAGCCACATGGCTCTACTTGAGAATGCTCACCGAGGAGGGATTCAAGATAGCAGTTGTGACCAGGCAGTTCCCCGGAGAACCACCGATACAGTACTATGGTAATAGTATGAAAATAATCAGGATTCCCATGAAAGTGACTCTCGGAAGCAGATATGACACCTTAGTAAACCCCGGGATTCTAGCTAGTAGCTTCGTGAGAGAGCTGATTAGGAAAAGCGACGTCGTTTACGTTCCGGGTATGTTGTATAATGTAATACCGGTTGCTAAAATCTATAAGAAGCCCGTGATAGTTCACCTCCATAACTATTCGATAATCTGTCCCACATCCTTAATGCTCGATTTAACTAGCTTAAGAGTAAGGCCCTCGTCACTTAAGTCATTTATGATCCACGAGCTCGTTGAGAGGAGGCGAAGTGTCTCATTTGTTGTGGCTTCATGTTTTATGAACGAACTCTTAGGGAAACACTACAATAAGCTTGGAAGAATCGCGGATGCTCTAATATTTGTGAGCCTCACGCAAATGAAACTAGTTTTGTCTAGAATTCAAAGTTTAAGAGATAAAAGCTACGTGATTTACAATCCGATCCCTGATCGCCCCTTAGTTGAAGCGAGACAGGAAGGCATAGCATATTTAGGTGGAAAGAGCTTTGTTAAAGGCTTCTGGGTCCTGATGCTAGCACTAAAAATCCTCAAAAAGGATAACCTCGAGGCCTACATAATGAAATCATCAGAAAAACCCAGGAGGCTGAAAATAGGCAACAAGGTTTCAGTGAACTTACTGCCTAAGATAAGTCTTGAAGACCTCACAAATCTCATGAGCAAGGTATCTATCACAGTTATTCCGTCATTGTATCCCGAGCCCTTACCGTACGCCTTGATCGAGTCTATGCTTTACGGTAAGCTTGTAGTTGCGTCCAACATAGGTGGGATACCTGAAATCGTAAACAGTAGTCTGGCTGGAGTGAAACTAGTCGAACCTGGAGATCACGTAGCGATAGCTGACGCATTAGATTATTTTCTATCACTTAGTCTTGAAGAGATCAATGAAATCGGCACCAAAAATAGAGAGTACATATTTAGAAGACTAAGTAACGAAGAATCTCTGAAGCGTTTCATTGAAGTTATTCACGCCGTAAGTAAGGACCATGAGTAAGAAATCTCAATGAGAGGTGCTTAACAATGACCTTCCTCCTATCTTACCGATTTTTCCGTGTTATTCTTCTCGACATGTTATACGCTATTTTATTCTTCGAGCTTCATAGCCTCAAGAAAAGAAAACCTACTTACAAATCACGTAATTCACAACTACCTAAAACGCTATATCTATGTGTCTTATTAGTTTTACTTCCTTCTTCCAGTTCTGTTAGCGAAATGATACAATAAAAACTTTAAAGATCTTCTTACATGTTAGGGTAGCAGAAGCGCCAGTGAAACCGCTGAAGAAATGCGTAAGCTCGCAGGTGGATGTTTAAATGCTAAGACTTTCACGTAATCCAAGAACTGGTACTGGAATAGGATTTATGTTAATACTTGCGCTAGTAGGAATTAACTTTCTTGTATATATTTATGGTACTTCGGTTCAAAACATAAATACGTACAACTCGCTCCTCATTACGGTATTTACTCTAATAGGCATTGGACTGCTTGCTGACATTTTAAAAAGCAGCCACGTAAACTTTGATAAAAAATGGTCTTTCCTTGTATTTCTCGTGCCTCCGCTCCTCATGATGACATTGGTTCTACGAGATACACATTTAGACTTTATAGGGATATGGCATACTCATTATGCGATAAGGGCTGCAGAATCAGTTGTTTTAAGAGGGAACATGAGTGAATTCACCTCGATATTCGAGAACTTTGTCTCAAGTTTTGCAAGCCCTCTTTTCCTCGCAATCATTAGTATCGTGACTAACTTAGAAGTTATTACCTGTTTCAGCTTTTTTGGGATAATAGTATTTGCTACGGTCTTGACTCCAATGATATATATCATTTGCCGTCTTGCTGGGGCAAGGGATACGGAAACTCTTCATGCAGCCTTTCTGCTCTCTTTGGGTGGAGTGACTTTCGCGCCACAGTTCTTCGTGTATTCATACATAGGTCTCCCACTTCTTGTTCTAGCTCTCTACTATTATGTCAGAGTTGTTATTGGAAGAAAGACACAGACCGGTTATCCCTCTATCATTGCCTTCATTTTGATCACTCTCGGTAGTTTAATGTATTATCTGCCGGGAGCGTTACTCTTCGTCGCGGTTTTTTTAACACTCGCAATCATTGCGACTTTCTTAAGCAAGTTGAGACCAAGTAAATCAACACCAAGTCATATGAGACTTGCAATGCTATTTTTCGTAGTAGTGGTAGCTTACTTCGCATACTGCGGTTTCTCTTTTTATGATGACATACACACTTACTTAACAATCATTTCAAAGTTTTTCTCTTTGGAACCATTTATTATTTATACGCCAGAACGTCTTAAATTATTGGATTCTGTTACTAGCTTTGTCATTCAAGTGACGAGATTGAGGAATTTAATTATATTTGTTTATTTGTTTGGTTTACTCCAAGTTATAAGAAGTTCCGAAGAAAGCGCACTTGCTAAGGCGCTCAGCATTCTTGGCATAAGTCTTGCGTTACTAGCTCATGGCGGCATCTTTATACACGCGATCACTGATTATACTTACAGATTCTCTCTCTACTTGATCCCGTTTGGAACATTCACTCTCTACTTCGGAATGCAGCTCCTTCACACTCCTAATCGGAAACTTAGATTGTTAGCGATGACTTTCTTGAGTCTGGTCTTCATCTCAAACATGTTTGTATTTGTTCATTACTTGATGGTACCAGCATCACCTCCATGGGCCTCTGACAGGAGGTACTATATAGTGGAAGCGTTTACAACCTCAGCATTCGTTGCAAGCTACCTAGATATGAACCCTTTAAAAACTGTCGTTACGAACTACAGGTACGGATATATTAGTTCCGTTTGGGGGGTAGGAGTAGCGGAGATTTCGGATTGGTCACTAGAGCGCTTTATGGAGGCTGATAACATGATCCTAGTACTCTCGTTATTAAACTTTAAAGCTCCTGATAGACATATTCGCAGACTCACTAGCCTTGACTATTACCTTATCTCGACGAAAACCAACTTATTATATAACAGTAATATCACGTACATATTTTTCAGTGTTAGATAGAAACACATAATTAACAATACAATACTGATCAGTAATACAGTGAATTAACGGAAATGAGGAAAGATCATGAGCCTCTCCTCGACTTTTGCTTGATTATTAGCAGACAATGGCAATAAGAATCCTCTTCATAGGAAATCAAATCAGACACGAATTAGGTTGTGCGGCCTCTCTTGCGATCCAAGGCTATAATGTAATTTATGCGCACATAGGAACCCGTTATACGGCTTTAAATAGAATAAACGTTTATACAGACATCGGCAGCACGAGCATGCCAGTCTGCGAAGCGAGAAACATCCCCTTAAGTTGGGCATTCATATCTCCCGAACGATTTATCAAAGCTTTTGTACCCGAGTTCCAATATGATGTAGTAATAGTAAACCCATCAGTTCCATTCTATTTAGGTCGTGCTGTGGCAAAAAAACAAAGCATACCCTTAGTCCTTCGTGTATGGGGTATTCGAGCGAATAAGCTCATTGAGCACGTTGCTTATGGTAAAAATTATCTTGAGTTTCTAGATTTTTACCCAAGCGTTATGCATAACCTGCTGCAGATATTAAACTCGCAAGCTGTAGTAGCTATGGATGATTCTACAGCGGACTTCTTACATAAGTTTTATCTATACAGAAGACTAAGCATAATTTATCCTACCTATGCCGCACTTTACGATATTAATGCTCGTACATCGTCGAAGGTAGAAGAACTAATTGAAAACAGGGATTATATCTTCAGTTTCGTTACGATGAGCAAAACAGGAAGCGTGCTTAGACTAGAACAACCTCTTTTCAAAATTCTGTACTTGATCGCCAGAAGATGTCCTGAGATTAATGTTGTTATTGCTGGCGGAACGGCTGAGGAGGCTAGAAGAAAATTTAAACTGCAGTCATTACCAAATAATCTTCTCTTTGCTGGCAAAGGCCTTTCAGACAATGAACTTAAAAAGCTTTATCAGCATGCATCACTAGTCGTAATACCCGTCTTCTTCAAATCTGTGAGTAACAGACTCCTTGAAGCTCTATTCTATGGAAAACCCATTCTTACGAATAGCATTGCTAGTCAATTGCATAATAAACTAAAAAACAGCGTACTTATATCAGATAACTACTCAGACTACCCCAATATCGTTAAAAAATTGTTTAAAGATTCTTCCTTGCTTCAGGAGCTTGCTTTAAGAGCAAAAGAAACGTATAGCTCATTCTTTTCTGCAAGGAAATGTGGATTAGCTATGGGAAGTGTCATAGAATCGCTAATAGGGTGAGCTCTTCAGGTATTAGCTAGTCTAATAAAGCAAGGGTTTTGGTTACGGCTTCAGGTATATAGGAGGTCCAACTTTGTTAAAGCCTTGTGTAATAGCTTTTTTAGGTCCGGTGGGTTCGGGTAAGTCAACTCAGATGAGGCTATTAGCTAAAGATCTTAAAGCAATGGGGTTTGATGTTAAGGTGGTGCAGTTTAAGACTGGCAATCTATGGGCGTACTCGTTATACAGAGTAGCATCGGCAGGCTGGCCTATCCTTAAAAACAGGCACCTCTTTAAGCTGTGGATGATTTTAGAAGTGCTTGCCATATCCTTTAAGTTTCTAATCTGGATATGGCTTCCTTTAAAAGCAAGACGTATCATACTTGTAGAGGAGTACCTTCCTGCCATAGCGGCTGATTACTTATATATTGCGAGGATCAACGGCCATCAACCAAAGGATGTCAGGGTGATTATTTCCTACGTCTATAAGCTAGCTGTTCTCGTACCATTTATCTCGGTGTTTCTCGATGCAGACAATTCCGTGCTAAAGAAGCGGTGGAAGTTAAGAGGTACCCCTGATGAGAAAACCGGGTATATTTCCATGCAACGAAAACTACTTCCTCTATTTGTTAAACTTCTATCACAAAGCTTTATTTTTCTCAATACGTCTGACAGCACGATTAAGGAGATCAACTACCGTCTTAGAGAGCACTTAATCAGGTTAGTGAGTCCATGAATATAGCTCTTATAGCACTTAGTAGCATCGGTGGCGGTGTTGCAACTATTCTCTACAAGCTATATAAAGACCTTATTAGTGAAGGAATTCACGTTGATCTGATTGGGTCCAACGTAGGAAAGTTTCCCCTACTCTCAGCTATCCGTAACGACATTCTAAACACCAAGCATCTAATGGATTACGATCTCGTTTTGTATATGGGAAGCATCCCGTGGCCAAGTCACGTACTAGCTAAACTGTCAGGAGTTCCTACGGTATTGTTTTTACATGGTTTTGTTTATCATGAATTATTTCACGTAATCCTACATGGAGTAGGACTTAAAAATAGGATAGGTGCTGTCATCCCTGCGGTAATGCTTCAAACAGCTGCTTCTTTTAACACAATAGACTTATATGTCTGTCATAGTCTAACAGCGTGTGAAGCTAATAGAATTTCAGATAATTTTGTCTTATTACCTCAATGGATATCCTACGAAGAATTAAAAACTCTGGATCACCAAGTGCTAAGAGATAGTGTGGTTCGTATAGTTACATACACCTCCTATGCGGCTTCCCCCAGGCTTCTTAACACAAGTCATTTAGTTGCCCTAACACAACTTTTAAAGCGTATGGTTAATCGAGAATTTGAGTTAATTGTAGTTGATCCAAGAGGGCGTACTCCTTCTTTTGACTTGATCAAATTTGTGGAACCTATGCCGCGTAAGGAGTTTCTATCACTTTTAGCCTCAGCAAACCTTTACATAGACCTGAGTATTGATGAGGAGTTTAGAGCAGCATCTCTTGAAGCCATGGCTATGGGAACACCGGTTGCTAAGCTAACACACATTAGGTATTTGGATAGACAGGATTATAGGGAGGGAGACCTGATACTAGCTCATTCATTCAGAGAATTAGCTGAAAATATCGCTGAGTACATCAACAATGTAGAGCACTACTACCACTACTACTCAAAACGTTGCAAGGAATACGTATTAACCAAGAGAACATGGAATGCAGTAAAAGAACCGTTTCTGAGAGCATTAAAGCGTATAAGTCGCCAATAGCACATTCATAAAGATACTTACTTTACCACATTTAGGAGTTTTGATGACTCATACTACGAGTCAAGAAGAGTTTGATAGTTTTTTGGACTCACGTCTGTCATGTCAGCACTAATTTAACTCTTAGTAATCAGACCTCCGTTCACGATCTCCTTAAAATGAATGTCCTGAAAGTTCTAACGCTAATGTTGTTCGTACGATGTTATGATGCCTGTAGTATGCTTTTCTGGTCCTGACGGTTCCGGTAAGAGTACGTTAGCTAGAATTAATAAAGTTTTGCTAGGCTTCTTGAGGAGGGTGGGTTATGAAGGTTCTTTAAGATTTCTTGAGGAAAACCGCTATAAGCGTTATTTAGGTGAAGTCATCAAGATCTTAGAAGCTGTGAGTAACCTTAATTACGCGTTATTCAAGTTTAGGAAGCCTGTCGAGCATATCTCGGTAGTCATAGATATACCAGTGAAATAGTTCAGACTATGCAATGAACTCTAATGGTTGTGAGGACGCTAATTAAGAGATCACTAGACGTAGCAAGACTCTTTCCGACTAGAGGTTTGCTGAGTATCAAACAAGAATGAATCGAAATATGCATAACATTTATATCACCACTATGTCCATTATATTGTAGTATCAAACAAGAATGAATTGAAAGTCGTATCAATAACTTGACTAGCGTAATACCTAGCTAAGAGTATCAAACAAGAATGAATTGAGAGGAGGTTTGGGTGAAAGTTTAAATACTTTCTCTAAAATAACATATTTGTAGGTATTTGTAGGGTGTGGGTTTATGAAGGCAGTGTCGGTCATAGGGATTCTCGTTCTGGCGGTATTCTTAGCATCGCTGTCAGTTTTTAGTGCTTCAGAGTTTGGTGTGTTGGAATTATCGCCTCACTCTCCAGCAATAGCCGTGGATGGGGATCCGGGAGATTGGGGGTCCTACACCTGCCCGCAGAATAACTGGTATACGTACACTACTGTGGGTGATGTACAGCAGTGGATTTGGTGTGACACGCCGGGTGACGAAAGAACGGATCACGCTTCCCCGGATAAGCGTGCAGACTTAATACAGTTTAGAATAACTGGAGACACAACTAACCTGTACCTACTATTCATATTCAACGATATGAGTGGGTTTAATATAGGTGATGATGGAGGGACATTCATAGCTTTAACAATCAATAGAAACGGAACCGGCTATGAAATATGGTTTTCAGGAGAATCGGAAACTAAGGTGAGTACTGAAGCGAAGTGGTTATATCAAGTAGTCGTGAACTTAGCTGACAGCAGATATGAAAATCAAGGTCTGAGGAGTGGTGTATTTGATTTAACTCGGAATTGGGGTGGTATACTCTATATCGTTAATCACACCTGGCATCGCCAGGCAGGAGAAGCTAAAGTTGGTGTAAATCTAGATATGAATGCTGTTGAGGTAGCGATACCTTGGAGTATAATTGGCGGCACACCATCAGGCAACACCTTCTTCCTAAGACTCTCATTAATCACTGCTCGCGGCTGGAGTAACTATGAAGAAAACAGGGGCGGTGCGTGGGATATAGGGGGTGAGGTTGTAAGTGATGCTCTCGACGCCATGACTACCACAGGACCTAATACTTGGGACGAGGTACTGGATGGTGTGGTAGATTATTATGTTGACGTATACTTCACTACTACACCACCGTACGTGCCAATACCTGAACCGTGGTTTATTAGCTCAATAATTGGTGTTCTCGCTGTTGTCGGGTTAGTAGTTTATTTGAGGCGTTCCGTTAGTTTAGTTGGGTGAGTTTTCCTCCTTAATACTTCTTCTCTCACTCATTTCTGTGTTGGTTTTGTTGGTGTGATTGTTGTTTTTATGGTGTTGTATTTTCTGTGTAGTGCTGTGATTAGCGTTGCCGTGATGAGTATTGTGGTTGAAGTGATTATTGGTGTTAGTCTAATACCCCATGGTGTGTAGTTGAGTATTAATCCTATGAGTGGGGTTACAGCAAGTGATAAGCCTACAGATAATGCTATTCTTTCTAGCGGGGTTAAGTCTTCCTCCCTAGGATATAGGGCTTCAACTAACGAGTACCCTGGTAGGAACAAGATGTAAATCGTTCCGAGCACGTACCTAACCGGAGTAAGTATAGGTAGGTATTCAGTCAAGTAAACAATCCCTAGAGTTAGTGAAACAAGAATCAAGGAAACCCAGAACCAGAGAGTATAGTCAAGCCTGAAGACGTAGGATGCTAGAGTTATGGGTGGGTCCGGATCCACCAACCTCAATTTCTTCTCACGAACACTAACCCAAACCTCACGAAGTACTGAGTACTTACTAGCT
>CALIKS010000051.1 GCA_938017985.1 uncultured archaeon
TATATCATAAGTAGGCAAGTATACTTTAGTGGCTATGAAAGGATCAGGACTGACATAATTCTATACGTAAACGGCATCCCGCTCGTCCTTATAGAGTGTAAGAGCCCGGCCAAACCCTATATAACCCTCGAAGACGCGTACGCTCAAGTCAAAGAATATGAGCGTAAAGTCCCTGAACTGTTCAAATATGTCCAATTCAGCATAGCAGCAGAGTGGAAAGCTAAATACTTCCCAAACACAACGGGCGGACGCGACACACCTCTGGAGAGATGGAGGATAGAGGGAATAGAAGACGAAGTAGATGCAACAATCGAGATGCTTGACAAGAAAACACTACTTGATTTAATAAGACACTTCATCTTCGTCAGAGAGTGGAGGGGGGAGCTAACACGAGTCATAGCTAGATGGATGCAGTATCAAGCCGCGAACGAGATAGTTAAGAGGGTTGAAAATTACTTTAATAACAGAGATGATAGGAAAAATGGCTTAATATGGCACTGGCTCGGATCCGGGAAAACCCTGACAATGATATTTGCTGCGAATAAACTATGGGTGCTAAACATTCCAGAAAACTCAACAATATTCTTCATAGTCGATAGATTAGACCTCGAAGACCAGTTGAGAAACGAGTATGAGGCACTCGAAACGTCACTGCCTCCACTCGAAAGAATAGAATCCACAGCCCAACTAATAGAAATCCTCAGAAAGGGAAAGAGAGGAACATTTTTAACACTAGTCCATAAATTCAGACCGGCCGAAATAAAAAATCTGATAGAGCAGCTCGAAGAACTAGAACGAGAGAAGGGCGAAGAAACAATACTAACAAGGAGGAACATCGTCGTTTTCGTAGATGAGGGGCATCGAACACAATATGGTCTACTAGCGGCTGCGATGAGGTGTGCCCTAAAAAACGCGTTTTTCTTCGCATTTACAGGAACTCCCATAGCTAAGGGGAGAAGAGACACATACGCATACTTCGCATATCCCGAGAAGAAAGAATTCTATCTACATAGATACTTTATTTCGGAATCCCAGAAAGATGGGCATACACTCCCAATAGCATTCACGTCAAGACTACTTGAGAAGGTGGGGCTAAAATACAGTAGAGAGATAAGCCAAGAATATCAGGTATTCCTAGAATCAGAAACATTCGAAGACCTCGATGAGAGGCTTGATACACATACCTACAGAAAGATAATAGACTTCTTGGTAGCACGCGGCGTCCTTAAAGAAATCCCAGACGAATATAGAGAGCAAGTCAGGATGCAGCTCGCAAAGAAAATGAACAAGATAAGGGCATTCATGGAAAAGCCCGAGAGAATACAGCTGATAGCCGGGGACATAGCCCAACATTTCGTGGAAAACGTTGACGGAAGATTCAAGGCATTGGTTGTAACAGCGAGTAGGTTAGCGTGTGTGAGATATAAAAAAGCCATCGATGAATCGCTAAAAAGAATTGGTATACACAGCCCAGAACAATATGCTGAAATAGTCATGACATACTCCCCTAACGACCATCCCGAAATAAGACGCTATCAACAGACATTAAGGAAAAAATATGGCAGAAGTAAAGATATAGGCGAAATAAACAAGGAGATAATAACTAAGTTCAAAGCAGAGGAATACCCCAAAATAGTAATAGTGACAGACATGCTTATAACAGGATTTGATCATCCACAATTACAAACAATATATTTAGATAAGCCTCTTAAAGGACACATGCTCCTACAAACCATTGCGAGGGTTAACAGACCGGCCAAGGAGAAGGAGGTGGGGTTAGTAGTCGATTATGTAGGAGTACTCGAGGACTATGAAAAAGCCCTAGCATTTTATGAAAGTCAGGACTATGCGGCCATATCGGAATCGTTCCAGAATATGGAGAGACTTGCTGAGGAATTTAAGAAAATATTAAGGGAGACGGAGGAATTGATAGGGCTAGACGATGTATTAGGAAGGGGGTGATGACAACGTTAAAAAAATAAGTTTAGACCGTGAAAAATTAAAGAGGCTAACCGACCCACTATTAATAGACGAGGAAAAAGCGGAGAGGTTCCTATCCAATTATAGGCGCCTAAGAAGGCTGTTTGAATTATTAGGCCCAAGCCCGGAGAAACTTGAATATATGGAAGAGTATGCAGCATTGACTGAAATATATTATATACTGCTACACCGCAAGAGAGATTTTGAGGACATACAATCCTATGTGAAAAAATATTTCCCCAAAACCCTCGAAATTATACAAAAAAGCATACTTATAGGTCAAATTGAAGAATTATTTCCAAGAATAACACTTCATGATGAGTACTTGATAAAGCTGTGTGAAAAGTATGGAGACATAGCGGACAGAGTAAGTAACATGATATTCGACATTAAGAAATTTATATATACAGAGAAGTCTAGAAGTCCTTTCTTAGAGACCATAGGAGAAAAAGTCAATAGAATATTGCGGGAGATAAAGGAGCGGAAAATAAGAACAGAAGAAGCCTATAGGCAGCTCCAGCAAATCGTCGGAGAAATAATCGAGATCCAGATGCGGAAAAAAGAGCTGAGCGATAGAGAGCTAAGCATACTACTGCCTCTCGAAAGAAAGATTGGGAGATCACAGCAACTAACGGAGTCTGTTAAAAAATTAGTGAGTGAGCTAGAGCACGAAAACTTGCTGTTCGTAGGATGGAACCTGAAAATTGATGCGACAAAGAAGGTTGGGCAAAGGGTGAGAGGACTGCTAAGGAAAATTGCTAATCTAAAGTTCCAAGATAGGGAGCAACTATATGAAGAGATCATGGATAACTTGACAAAGCTGGGGTGAGGTGGGGAAATGGAAATCCCCTACAGAGTAGAGCACAGAAACGTTAAGCATCCGAGGCTGGAGTTTAGAAACCTGCAACTTCTAATAGTACTGCCATGTCATTTAAAGGATCCTTCTGAAATAATGGAGAGGAGGAAGGCTTGGATAGAGAAGAAATGGGGTCAAATCCAAGAAGCCATAAATAATTCTAACGGAGTAGAAGGATTTATTATATTCGGAGAAAAATACGTAATAGAGAACAAAGACATCCCCAAGCCCGTAATAGATCCTATGCAGAGGAAGATAACATTAAACCAGGAAAGTCCTAGACATAGAAAGCAAGTAATTGACCAGTTAAAGAAGCTGCTAAAAAGAAAGTTGTTAGAGATTGTTAATGGATATGCGGAGAAAACCGGATTTAAGCCCAATAAAATTGTGATAAGGCAGCAAAAGACGAAGTGGGGCAGCTGCTCGAGTAAAGGAATTGTTAGTTTAAATCTAAAACTTATATGCCTACCTGTCGAAATAATAAAATATATAGTCTATCACGAATTAATTCATCTAAGACATAGGAAGCATAACAATGAATTCTGGAGGGAATTAAGCCGGGAATATCCGGACTATAGACATATAGAGAGGAGAATATTCGAGCAATGGTTCGTCACGGAAAAATTATTCCAAAACCTTATTGGATACAATAGGTCGTCTAAACCCTTAGAACAGTAGACCCATCTTTATCACATTGCTACCATAAAAGTAAGACCTCTAAAAAGGAGAAAAGGTTTTACTGTCAGAGCAACTACCTAAGAGCCCTTAAAAAGTAATAATAAGTGTAACATGTCCATCTCCTAGCAGAGGTGCGGGAAAAACGATTCGTAAAACGGAAGTTTATGCCACAGAAATAATGCTTTCTACACAGTATTCTTAACAGAGTTGGAATGTATTCTATCAACTGCCATCTCGAATATCTAAACGTTTGGTACAAAAGAGTCATAAGAGATGAAATGTAACGAGTGTGTTTAAAGGGCAAATCTTTGAACTCTGGTTAAGTGAGGGCATCGTCTAGTTCTTGTATTTCTTATACTTCAGGACATAGTACATATCGATGTGAACTGCTGATTCTAACATGTCTTATAAATTTCCATAACAGCAAATTGTAGCGCCCCTTCTTGATTGACAAGAGTATAGTGCCGTAATTGCGTATCCCATAACCCACCACTCCGAGAGGCTTGATAGCCTCTAGCTCCTGCTCAAATTCTACAAGGAGCCTCTTCTCCGAGTCGCCCTCTTCACTTTCTAGAAATAGTGTCCTAACTTCTATTCCATCCCCTGTCATGGGTTTACCTGAGAATCTCCTAGCAAAGCTAATCGATAATATCGGCTCATTCGCCAGGAATTCGCCGGGATTCATGACTTTTGTCTCTAAGTCTAGGGATATGACCCTGTTCCAACTATTCTTCAGATGTCTTAGGACCTTTAACTTTAGCTCCTCGTAGAACATTGTACTCACCCTAAAACTTCTGAAATCTCATATCACGGTCTCCTATAGGGTCTCGTTTAGTCCAAGTGACAGTATTTATGTGGTTTCTCATCCATGATTTGTAGCGGCCTAAATCCTGTCTCCAATCCCTGTGCTTTGATCTTTCCATCCACTTCTCTAAAGACTCTTTCTCATGCCGTTCAAACTCCTCTACGCTGCAATTGTTCACCCTACAGAAGTGTTTGATTAGGTCTTCCCTGCTTAGGCCGCGCCTCCTTAGACTCATTTGGCCATTCTCCGTATAGCACCAGTAGCCGATGTGCTTTATCATGTGACATAGTTCACATATGAGGTGTACTCCGGCGAGTTCCTGTACATGGTTTTCATCATCATACTTCCAGAACTCGTGAAGTTCAAGCTTACCGTTGGTCGAGCCGCAGATATAGCATTTCTCACCCTCCTCCCGAGCGACGAAGTCCCTCAAACTCCGCCACTCCTCGCGGGACAAGTAGTGGTAGAGTGAGCGCCCCCATAAAGGTTCGGGGACAAGCTCAATTTCCAACTTAAACAACCGCCCCTCACAATGCATTAGCCTCACCCAAGCCGCACTCATATTATTGTTTGGGTATTTAAACTTCGGACGGAAAATACTAGCAATTAATCGCGCGACTAGGCTAGCCAAAAGTCGGCCAGACTAGTCTGGCCAAAAATTGCATTAAGATAGGGAATAGCACTATATAAAGAAATCAAAATTATTCCTAAGTAATGTATGGACAAAAATAGTGAGGGGTGTTGTTTCGGGGTTGATGAGCTCAATATTCCTTCAGATGACCTGTAGGGTGAATTTCGGATCTCTTAATTGTTCCTTCTTTAAAATTTCCGGAATCCCCTTTGCCGGTTTGAAATACGACAAACGGAGGTTTGAGTATAAGGTTAGGGATTTGTTCAATAGAAGTGGCTGGGTTGTTGTTAGGGCTGCGGCCTCTAAGCCTGTGGATCTTGTGTGTATGAGGAGGGTTCACATGGTTCTGGTTGAGTGCACGTATAACAGGGAGGAGTGTTGCGTCGAGGGAGGCAGAGAGACTGGTTAGAGCCCTCAATGTACAACGGCCCAAGAGAATACATCAAGAAGGGTAAAGTATTCAGGGCAAGGACAACAATAACCAAGATAAACGGAGTAACATACATCTCAATACTTGATGTATTAGGGGAGAAGTCCTAAGCCGTAGCCCGATAATACTCATCACATTTTAAATTTCATTTTGTAATAGCGTTAAGAATTCTTCGCTGGCTTACCAGCAATCGAGATCAATTGCCCACTACTTTCTTTGAAAGCCTTCAGGGAGCTTGACGAGTTCCTCTTTTCTCCGCTTAGGCTGAAATGATCACGCTTCTTAACCAGCTCATAAGAGTAATTCGCTTTTTAATTTGTTTTGAATATATTGCGTACCTCATTGGCGTATTGAAGGAGTGTATCAAGATGTTTCTTTACATCATCTGCTTTAAACACTAACTTCTCTCCCTCAGTAATTCCTTCTATTCCAGCTTCTCTAAATGCGCTTAACGCTTCATTATCAACTATTCCTCCTCTATGTATTATTGTGTGGCGGATCTGGGCTATCACATTGTCTTGGACCACTATATCGTATCTGATTGCTTTCCCAATTCTTTGACTTATTCGCTTGTTAAACTCTTTTGGATTGCTGAATATACCCCTGTACTTCTTTTCTATGGTTCCGATGTGTTCTTCCCAGGCATCTCTTAGGAAAAGCTCTAAACATGACACCGCATAAACAATGAGGAGTGGCAAGCTAATCTCATAAATTCGGTCCGAGTATTCTTTTATTATCCTCCTAATCGGTCCTATCTCATCCCTTAAAATAGCCAATGGTCTAAAGGATCTGATATAATCTCTCATCTCTTTAATCTCTGCCACATTTAATAGGCTGTACGCCAGTTGAAGTTGTTTCTCAAACTCTTGAAAACGCTTATCTAGCATAACGCAAAGATGATTGTTGCCTAATTAAAAGTTGTCAAAGGGATGGAGATCATTGCTAGGGTCAGGTTTAAGCTGTCAAATAATAAGGAAAGAATAGAATGCGCTAGCGTGGTTATCTATGTGTAG
>CALIKS010000052.1 GCA_938017985.1 uncultured archaeon
AAAAATCTGTTCTACAGAATCTAATCGAGTCTTGGTTTCCTTTTCCCATTCAATTATTCATTCTCTTTACCGAGATTCTATGGTTGGGCTGACAACGTTGGCCCCGGCTACTCTATCTTTCAATTCTCTTTACCGAGATTCGTAAAACAGCGGAGGGGGCAGGGGGAAGGGGTCGAGTGCTCTTTCAATTCTCTTTATCGAGATTCAAGCGTTAGGACTTGTGGCTTCCCGTGGCTCTTCTTCTTTCAATTCTCTTTACCGAGATTCTCGCGGTCTCCCAGCTTGCAAGCGTCAACGGTTCACCTTTCAATTCTCTTTATCGAGATTCGTTTGTTGTTTCTCTTGTTTGTCTGCTTGTTACTGCTTTCAATTCTCTTTATCGAGATTCAACACACTTATAGCTCCCATCAATTTCGATGCCCATCCCGCTTTCAATTCTCTTTATCGAGATTCTAAAGAAGCTCCGCCGACAGTGTATTTAACCCCCAAGTTCTTTCAATTCTCTTTATCGAGATTCATCAACACTGGGGTTATGGATACTTTACGAAACTTATACTTTCAATTCTCTTTATCGAGATTCGTGGTGGTGGAAGTGCCTGTACCAGTTGAAGTGCTAATCGCTTTCAATTCTCTTTATCGAGATTCCGCAAGTTAAAGACCTTCCGCTTAAAGAAATAGCTAAGCTCATCTTTCAATTCTCTTTATCGAGATTCTTAAGGCAGAGCCTCTTATTGCTCAGCTCGTCACGGCTTTCAATTCTCTTTATCGAGATTCTAGGAAAGGTAAAATCGAATTAAAACCTTGCCCAAGGTGTCTTTCAATTCTCTTTATCGAGATTCAAGACCGGTGGCCTTGTCATTGAATTCGTTACGAATGAGACTTTCAATTCTCTTTATCGAGATTCTATGAGCCAATGAGCCATGAAATCATTATTACAGAGATCTTTCAATTCTCTTTATCGAGATTCCTGAAGATTGAGGAGCTAAGCTTGGCTGACTGCGTTGTCTTAACTTTCAATTCTCTTTATCGAGATTCAGTATGCATATATCTTCATGGTTGCACGCACGTAAACCTTTCAATTCTCTTTATCGAGATTCTGGGATTTCAGCAACCAGATAAACCCCCTTCCAAGCATCTTTCAATTCTCTTTATCGAGATTCACGAAAAGTGAATAATCAGACGTATTTCTACGCAAGACATCTTTCAATTCTCTTTATTGAGATTCCTGGGCTGGTGAAATATACTGATGGCTGAAGAGAAAGACACTTTCAATTCTCTTTATTGAGATTCTTACTGAAGAGGAAATACCTCTGATAAGTGCATATTATTCTCTTTCAATTCTCTTTATTGAGATTCTATGAAGACGAATAAAGCGTGTCTCGTTTCATATGATACTCTTTCAATTCTCTTTATTGAGATTCCAGGAAACCAGAAATAAAATAGCTAGCACCAGAGTTCTTTCAATTCTCTTTATTGAGATTCTGAAACTCTGCTTTCTCCATCCTCACCACCTGTAGACCACTTTCAATTCTCTTTATTGAGATTCAATAAGATTTGTCCGCGTTGTAACCAACCATTTCAGTATCTCTTTCAATTCTCTTTATTGAGATTCAGCTACAGTTTGAAGACACTAGTGCTTTAAAACGCTTCTTCTTTCAATTCTCTTTATTGAGATTCCTCAATCTTCAGGTTCTCAACGTTGACGAATGTTTGAACTTTCAATTCTCTTTATTGAGATTCTAGTGGCATCTGGAAAAACTCCTGTTTGGCCGTTGAAGGTCTTTCAATTCTCTTTATTGAGATTCTTGGGAAGTACAATGGGATGAGGCTCCGCCGTACAAGCTCTTTCAATTCTCTTTATTGAGATTCATATGTCGATCGTGGTTTTGGATTTCTACGGGGGTAAGGCCCTTTCAATTCTCTTTATTGAGATTCAAAAGCCAAGCATACAGTTCGCTTGGCTCCTGATTTCTTTCAATTCTCTTTATTGAGATTCTAACGCAACGGGAATCATGATCGCGACTATGAAGCCTACTTTCAATTCTCTTTATTGAGATTCTAGGCCTTGAGCGGGAGCAGTACGAAAGACTTAAAGAACTTTCAATTCTCTTTATTGAGATTCTATTGCGAATAGAAAGAAGAATATGAATACATCCATCATCACTTTCAATTCTCTTTATTGAGATTCAAGTGGCGATGAGCCTCTGGCCTCAGCGATCCTGAGGCTCTTTCAATTCTCTTTATTGAGATTCATTGCTGAAGTATTCACCAGCTTCATCAAGTCTGGAACGCTCTTTCAATTCTCTTTATTGAGATTCGCGGATGGAAAAAGATACTGCTTGAAGGCGATGCGGCAGGCTTTCAATTCTCTTTATTGAGATTCAATTACAAAGGCAGGAGGAAGAACGATTTATATATAGACTTTCAATTCTCTTTATTGAGATTCCTAGCTGTAGATAAGGCTGAACAGCTAAACTCTGAAACAGTCTTTCAATTCTCTTTATTGAGATTCCGAGATATTTTGAGCTCCTTCTAAGCCTGATTTCCTCATTTTAAGGCTTTCTTATAAGGCTTGCTTCGCTGCATGGGAATCTGCAAGGGGGTTTATAAAGGGCAGCGAAAACCCTAGGCTTCCCTACAGACCCATCTGTATCCGCAGGATTTGCATTTACCTGAGGGTTTGGCGGGTGGCAGCTTCTCATTCTCAATGATGCTTCTTATCCGCCCTATTGTCCATAAGACGTGTCTCCTTATGCTTTCAGTCATAGGGATCTCGATGAGCCTCCCGCTCTTCTCGTAGTATACGTACAGCTTTCTAACGATGGTTTTAAACGCCTCCTCGACGAGCATCGTGTATGCAGCAGCCTGGTAAAGGTGGTCCGGCATGATTCTCTTAGGCGTAGTCGTCATCTTATACTCTACGACCGCGTATCCCTCCGGTGTTTTCACCACCATGTCGACTATCCCCTCCAGGCCCAGTTTCTCGCTCTTCAGCTGTAGGGCCGTCCACTTCTGCTCAACCCTTATCGTCTTCCCTCCGAGCAGGGTTGTTCTCCTCCTTTCCTTCCTGTGGAACTCGGCGTGCGCCTCCCTGCCTTCCACCTCAGACTCCGTGGTTCTCTCCTCCACGCCTAGAACCCTGGTGAAGTAGATGATCCTGGGGCAGAAATGATACCGCTTTATGTCCGTCGCCGCTATGAGCTCAGGCTCCTCCTCAGACAATCACTATCCCCTTCTCCGGAGGAACTACGTATTTTCCTATTATTTCCCTTAGGGCTATGCAGGCGTTACACAGCACAAAGATCTGAATGTTGCCCTCAGCCTCTCCCAGTGTTCTTTGCAGCTTGGCCTTAAGCTCTTTCCTGGCTGAGCTTACAAGGTCTCCCAGGAAGGCGCTCTTCTGTATTCTCGAGAGGCCGAAGTTCTTGCAGACCTCGCTGACGGCGTTCCTCAGGTTATCGTCAGTTATGTCGTATATCACTAGGGTCTTCACTACTCACCATCTCTCAGTGTAAGGAGTGTAGCTGGCGGCTCTACGCATCAGGAATTCTGAAAGCCTCCTGGTCTGAATGTAAATATGAGCCTCAAGCGGGAGGACTCTGTTCATGAAGGTAACCTTCTCCCCCATCCTCCTGCTGAACTCCTGGATTATCGTTTTCCGACCTTCCTGGTTAAGCCTGCCCTCCTCAACAAGCCCCTTAGTCCTCTCCTTCATGCTGGAGACTAGCCTGAGAACAACCCTGTCCACTATGGGTTGCCTAAACTCCTCCATCAAATCCATGACTAAGGCCGGTCTCCTAGGGCTATCCTTATGCAGGAATCCTGCGTAAGGCTCCAAGGCTGAGTGTTCAACAGCCATCCAGACGTCGGACGCTAAAAGCCCGTAGCCATAGTTCAACAACACATTCACAGGGTCCGTAGGCATGTCAAACCTCTTCATCCTCTTAGGAAACTCGACGTACTCGTTGAAAACTAGGCCGATTGCTTCCCAGTATGTGTCTGCGCCCCTGGCTTCAGCAGCCATAACTTCAGCCCTAAACCTGTCCAATGGAAGAGCCGTATCTACTTTCTCAACAAGGTTTACGAATTCCAGGACTATGCGTGAAGCCTCCTCCAGCCTGGATGCTAGCTCCGGCTTAGCGCTTCTCCTGTTTTTCGCCAGAGATTTCAACAGGTTAGTCTGATTCACCAGCTTACCTTTGGCGAACTGCTTAGCTAAATGCTTGCCCCTCTCGTCATTCTGAGCCTGGACCTGGTTTTTCCTAAGCTCTATTGCTCCGCCCTTCCTACTGGTCAGCCTGCCCATGGGGCTTCCGAAGCCGGATAGGATTACGAAGTCAATCTTGTGCTTAAGCATAAGCCTTAGGAACGCTGATGACATGGATACTCCTCTGGAAGCTACTAGAACTTGAGATATGTTTCCAGCGGCGACTTCAACAACCTTCTCCCCACCTTTCCTCACTACAACACGATCACCCTTGACGCCTGCGAAAACCCCGTAATCATTCAAAACAAGCCTCCTCATATTCCGAAGAAAGCTATTGGTGCGAATATAATGTTTTGCTTATTCTCGAATGGATGACCTTAAGATACCAGTAGAAGCCTATCTGAGGCCGCTGGTGCAAATTTGGTAATAGGGGCAGAAGTCTGGACATGTAGGGGGCTTGCCGGGATCCCTAGCGTTGCTAACTATTTCAAAAGCCTCGTCTCTAATCTCGAGGAATTCTCTCCTAAGCTCGTCGCCTATTAGAAAGCATTTCGTATGTATGGTGGGTACAGGTCTTTGCGTTGAGAGCCTGACGTAGATGATCATGCCGAAGTTTACGGCAGTCTCTTCATCAGCCTCAATGGCTAATGCGTAGCCCGCTGGAGCATAGGGATGGAAATCCCTTACTTCGCCGGTCTTCAAATCCGCGACGGCGTAGGCGGGAGTATAAATATCTGCCGAGAGTTCTTTGGAGAGACCAACTAGACTACCGTCCACCTTCCTCTCTACGATAGGTGGAATGGCTTGGTTCACGAGACTGTCCACATCTATGTGAGGAAATTTCGAGAGGGTTAGATCAATCTGGGAGGCTGCCTGCACGAGGAGAAACCTGTAAAAAGATCTAGCTTTCATCTTAACCGCCTCAACATCCTTATCCTCAAGCCTCCCCACGGTGTTCAAAGCATCCCAGGTTAAGCGTTCGCAGGCACTTGTAACGCTAGGCATCAACTCCTCTATTATACCTGCACCTCCGATCAATCCCTTTTCAAAGAGAAAGGATTTGACTCTTGTCACTGCATCGGTAGCTATGCTGTGGTAGACAATACCTTCAAACATCTTGAGATTCGGAGGAGGCTTGATGTTCTCAACCCTCTTCAAGTAGACATCCCTGAGCGTCTTACAATATCTAGCGGCCAGATCGCCAACACCGAAGAAAATGCTTCTAGATGAGGGCTCGACCGGAGGAGATTGCCAATTCCAACCCCTAAGTTCCTCAGATATCCCGAGTTTTTGAAGCTCGGCTCTAAGGATCTTAAACTTCTTATCGAGATCTGTCCTGTTCAGGAAGAACATCAGGGATAATGAGTCTAAGCAAAATATAAGGATTCTTAGCGCACGCTAAAAGGTTTATCTATCGCTTAAAAATATAAAACTATACGGTAAAGACCTTCATCGCAACCATCGGCTGGACGGAGGGCCATCGCTTCGGCAATTGTCAAACATGCTTTGTCTAAGGGTGATAAGATTATTCTTTTTTCCCAAGAGAAGAGTGATATTGTCAGCCCGGAGGCTGATGTCTGTAGGCTGCGAATATCCGCCTGTTTCCTCGCATGATGTTATTTAAAAACCCCTTTTGCAGGCATGGTTGAACGGTTGAGACTGTACTTAGCCTGATGAAGATCAGTGAGCACCCTGAGTCTACAGTATTAACCCAGTTAAAGTTCGAAATCCTCTAAGTCGAAGACCAAGCAGTCTTTACCCCGCAAATCCTTCTTGTCCCTTAGCCTTTTACAAATCAAACAAAAATATTCTTTCCTTTTCCCATTGAACCATTTTACCATACTGGCCTTCTCCCTCAATCTTTCCAATATCTTTTCCGCTTCACTTCTATTTAGATCCTGCCATTTTGTTTCGCAGAATAGAATTTTCCTCTCACCTTTATCAAGCGCCACTATATCTATCTCCTCATTCCTCTCCCACCAGGTACCGATGTTTAGAAGCCTAAAGGGCGTCAAACCTTTCAGGCTTATCTCGTATAGGAAATCTCGTGAAATATCCTCGAATTTTTTCCCAACAAACGTGTTAAAATCATTTTTAATGATATCCATGACCCTCTTAATGTTTCCGAGTTCTAACGCACTCTTATACGGGTAGACGAATCTGAAGTAGAAATCGAAGAAGTTGTCTTTTATTTTCCGAATTTATAAGCTTAACGTTCAAAAGCATCTTAGTCAACCCTTTATTCCTCCTGAAGCAGTTTTAAACTATGTAAACGTATCAGCTTAGTGTACCTTATCCAATAGTCATTCCCCCCCTGGCGTAAACTATGATTAAACTGGCTTTTTTCTCCTAGAAGGCTGCGTTTAAAGCGGAAAGCCCATCATTTCTATTCGCGAATCTTACACTCACGATTGTATAATATAAAAATTCCTCGCTACACGTCGGCGTTTGGAAAGCGTCAATATCCCGCCAATTTTACCATCCTTTGGGCCCAGGTATAGAGTCGAAAAGAAACGAAGGAATCCATATCGCGGTGAGCGGCTTTGTTTAAGCTTACGGCGCGTTCGGGATGTCTTAATGTTGTAGGCCTCTGAGGCTATGAAGCCGTTCTATGCGGACCTGTTCTGGTTTCAACAATCTAAAATTCTAAGCGCGGCTTTACGTAAATCAAGTTTATAAAACTCAGACGATCGTAATAACTAACATTATGAGTGTGTGCCAAGTTACTTTTAGGCTTGTTGCCGA
>CALIKS010000053.1 GCA_938017985.1 uncultured archaeon
TGAGGATACATCAATTCAGAACACATAATAAAAAAATTTAAAGATTACTAAGATAACAAAGAATTAAAACGCTACAAAAAATTGAGTAGGAGATGAATTTTATCCTTTCACCGCTCCAAACGTAAGTCCCCTGACGATGTATCTTCTAAGCAGCAAGAAGATGATTAGCGGAGGCAAGATATTAATGAATGAGCAAGTCGCAATGTAATTCCAAGTCGCGCCTGTAACAGTAAAGTATTCAAAAGTCGCTAGGCTAAGCGTCCTAGTCGGGCCCTCGGCCAAGATGATTGGGAAGATCAGGTTGTTCCAACAGAACACGAATGTAAACGCCATGCTAACAGCTGCTCCAGGCGCACAAATGGGCAAAATAATCTTTAGCAATATCGTTCTCGAGTCTGCTCCGTCGATTAATGCAGCTTCTTCCACTTCTATTGGGATGGCATCGATGAAGCTCTTGAGGAGCCAGATTGTGAGGGGTATTGCGAAGGTCTGATAAACAATGATGAGTCCTATATACGTGCCCCTGAGTCCTAGATTCGACATCAGAATATAGTAAGGAATAGTGAAAACTATTGGTGGCGTTAATAGTAGGCTGAGGTACCAGAAGAGTAGTGAATTACGATACTTAAAGTTAAACCTTGAAAAGGCATATGATGCTGGAAAAGAGAAGATGAAAGCTACTATAGTTGCGGCGGTTGATACAATTATGCTTGATGACAGATTTATGAGGTTTTTTCCAGGACTAATAAAGGTGTAGATGTAATGATCTAGTGTCGGTGTAAATATGAAGGCCGGCGGCTCTATTAAGTTTAATTGCGGTGGTTTGATTGATAGCTGAAACACCCAGTAAACTGGGAATATGAATATTATTGTTATAAATAATAAAATAATAATTGACCCGAATCTCGTCAATTTGTCGATTATTTTTCCGCTCATATCTTTTCACCTTTGAATGCAAACTTAAAATAGATATTCACTATGATGATTAATAATATTGCTATTAGCCATGTCATAGCGGCCGATAGACCAATGTTATAGTAGACGAGTCCTTCCCAGTATAACAGATATGATAGAGTAGTGGTTGCTTCACCTGGTCCACCCCTTGTCTCAGCAAATACTTCATCATACGCATTAAAATGCATCATAAAGCAAATTATGAAGACAATAGCAATTAATTTTCTTAGATGCGGCAGTTTAACATGTCTAAATATTTGGTATCTTGATGCGCCATCTACTTTTGCTGCATCGAGTAATTCATTAGGAACAGATTGAAGTCCAGCCAGTAATGTTATAGCAAAGAAAGGTGTCCATCTCCATATCATTGTTACAGCGATTCCTATAAGTGCTGTCTGTTGATCGCCGAGGATTCCTCTTTCAGGTGTTCCAATACCAATTATGTGAAGTATGTAGGGAATGATTCCTGTTCCTAATCCCTGATAAAACATGAATCTAAATATTAGTCCAGCGATTACAGGTGCTACTGCTGTTGGAATGATGAAAATTGCTCTGAATATTCCTATTCCTTTAAAATCTCTGTCCAAGAGTACTGCTATACCTAAGCCTAACAATAACTCTATCATAGTTGTAGGTACAGCGAGCATAATTGTTACAATAATTGCATTTAGTACACGGGGATCATTGAGCAATGTCAGATAGTTAGTTAAGCCTATGAATCCTTGCGGCTCATGAGAAGTAGCCAGATTCCAAAACTGAAAACTATAGTATAATGAGAATATTAATGGATAAGCAATAAGTATGAATAAAAAAATAAATGAGGGAAAAATAAAAAATAGGTATGGTCTTTTCAATATAATCCCCAGTTTAGGAAAGCTTTTTCATTATTTCTATACAGTTCTCGAGAGTGTCATTGTAGCTTTCAGCTTTATAAGGAATGTAGAAGTTCCTTTCTAGAATAGATTTTGCGAAACTATTAGCAGTGTCAAGGGCTTCCTTAGGACTCATTTCACCAGCTACGGCCTTGTTTAGATATAATCCATAAATTCCTTCTAGAGTGACGTATATGGGAACGGTAGGCCTTACGATTTTTCCACTCGGTATAGCCTTGTATGGAGTTTCCCAGCCTTCAAATAGTTTTAATTGTAATGGAAGCCATGGATAAATCTGTTGAAGCTGAGTGTCTGCATAAAGCGATTTCCTTGGAAAATCTGCAAACTGGTATGGACTTGGCTCTAGACATAGACCCATTTCTTTTTGAGTTTTTGCAGAGGTTACCCACTTGATGAATTCCCATGCCTCTTCTTTATTGGCTGAATAAGTTGGTATGCCGAATGACCAACCACCCACACTTATGACTTGGGTCTTTGCTGGATTTCTTGGAAGTAAAGCGCACCTATATTTATCATAATTTGGTTTGCCGTTTATACCAAGCACAGAGTCTTCTTTTACCATGTAGCCAGCCTTAGTAACAAGATAGAAGTATGGAGTCCACCAGTACATTAATCCGATATTTCCCTTCATTCCGAACTGCATTCCAGCGTCAAACCACAGATAATTAATACTTTCAGGTGGTGATTCATTGTAGAACTTTTTATAAAGTTCTAATGCAGCTAAGTTATCGGATGAATTTAGTAATGGTTCAAAGTCCCATGGTGCTTCTGGGAAACTCTTAAACCACCTCGCGCCATTACTCGCACCTAATTGAGTATACATGTGTACTATTGGTGCAGGTTGGGCTCCACATATCACAGTTCCATAGAATTTAGTACCTCCCACTGTTTTTCCATTTATCTGTTTGACTAAGTTGTAGTATTTATCCCAAGTCCAATCTGCACTTTTATTAACATCCGTAGGCGGATACTCAAGTCCGAGCTCATCAAATACATCAACTCTATATAAGACACCTTGTGCATATGGAGCTACTGGAAGAGACCAAATCTTTCCACGCCACTCGCAGAGAGAATGAATGACAGAAGGTATAAAATCCATCATATTTACCTCCTTTTTGTCCCTTTCAATATATTCGTCAAGTGGAACTATCCATCCGCTATCAGCATACTGCGCAACCCACATCTGGTCAATACATGCAACATCTATGCCTGGACTTTTAGCCAAGAAGGAGTTTACGAGCTTTGCATGAAGCTCATCATATGCAACTGCTTGAAGATTAACCTTAATGCCTGTCTCTTTTTCAAAGTTTTCAACTAAAGTCTCCATTGGGAAGTAAAATGGATCTTGGATCGAGAGAACGGTAATTGTAGTCCCAGGGCGTGGACCAGTAGTAGTTCTTGGCGCTGTAGGAGGAGTGAGTGTATAATATGCAAGAGAACCTGCAGCTACGGCAGCGGCAGCACCAATTCCTGCATATATTAACTTTCTCCTACTAATTTTTTTCATAGACATTTTTCATCAAATATTTAATTATTGTCCCGTGCTATAAATATTTTTTGCTGAAAAGTAAAAAATATATAAGTCTCAAAAGAGAATTGTATGCGAAATGTTAGCAGCTTTCTATAAAGAGAAAGGGAAACCATTCGTTGTCGAGGAAACTGATATTCCAAGAATTGGTCCTGATGAGGTTTTGGTCGAAATTAAGGCTGCGGGAATATGTGGTACTGATGTACATTATTGGAAGGGTGAATTCGAGCCTGCACATATACCACTAATCATCGGTCATGAGGGAGCAGGCGTTGTGAAAGAAGTAGGAGAAAATGTAAAGAATATATCAGTAAATGACCACGCAATCATACATTATGTAGTCTCTTGCGGAATTTGTAAAAATTGTCTAGAAGGAAATGACAACCGATGTCGGAATAGAAAATCAATAGGACACGACGTCAACGGTACATTCGCTCAGTTCATAAAGGTTCCAGCAAGGAATGCTGTAAAAATATCGCGAGCAGTACCAATCGAGTGGGGAGCTATAATCGGCTGTGCAGTCTCGACTGCCTACCATGCAGTACGGGTTTCTGGATTAGAACCAGGAGATACTGCTGTTGTTTTTGGTGCAGGAGGTGTTGGTCTACATGCAGTAATGTGGGCCAAATTCTTCGCAGCAGGCAAAGTCATAGCCATAGACTTAATAGATTCAAAACTAGAAAAAGCCAAAAGATATGGTGCTGATATAATTCTTAATCCGATGAGGGACGATATTTTAGAAATAATCAATAAAGAGACGGAAGGCTTCGGCGCTGACGTAGTGATAGAATGCTCAGGCTCGACTCAGGCGATGATTCAAGCCATTAAGGCAATCAAAGGTAAAAATCTATTCGAATCTGGAACATTAGTGAGCGTGGGGCTCCAGACCAAACCCTTTCAATTTGAGTATTGGGGACTGAGAGAGGGATGGGCAACAGTATCAGGTGACCATACATTGTCAGAGCTACATCAAATCGTAAAATTAGTCGAGAACGGCAGAGTAAATCTATCAGAATCAATCACGCATAGAATTCAGTTAACAGAGATAGCTAGAGGAATAAAGCTTGTTGAAAGTAAAGAAGAACACGTTGAGAGAGTCGTCGTAAATAAATTTACATAAGGCATCAATAATTATTTATTTATGTCAGATTATTTATTATCTTGTCAATCTATATACTATAATTGAGGATTGATAAGAATGGAAAAGACAAATAAAAAACCACCAAATATGCATTGACAGTGTGTTAAGCAATTTTCAACCACATGCTTAACAAGACTAGCCCCTAAGAATCGAGACAAAAGCATCAGCCTCAACATTCCCACCCGTAACCATCAAGACAACCCGCCTCCCCCTCAAAGACTCACTAATCCTAAACGCAGCCGCAGTCGAAGCAGCACCACTAAGCTCAGCAACCTGACGAACAGCATCAAAAATAATCCTCACAGCCCTCTCCATCTCCGAATCACTAACAAGCAAAACATCATCAAGCCTACCCCTAAGAATCATAAAGGGCAACTCATAAGCCCTGCCAGCAGCAAGCCCCTCGGCCCTAGTCGAAACACCACCAAGATCAACCAAGACACCACGCCTCCAAGACTCATAAAACGCAGGCGCCCCTTCAGCCTGAACAGCGAAAACCCTGATCGAGGGGTCAGCCGTCTTGTAGACAATGCACCCACTCGAAACACCTGAACCACCGCCCAAAGGATTAATCACCACATCGACGTCGGGAAGCTCCTCCAAGACCTCAAGATGCATCGAGCCCACCCCCTCATAGAGGAGCGGCTCATTAATCGAATGAACAAACAAGTACCCCTTCTCCTCCGCCAGCTTCTCAGCATACATCCGCGACTCCTCAAAATAGGAGCCATGAAAGATCACCTCCGCTCCCAACTCCCTTACAGCATCCGCCTTCACCTGCGGCACACCATGAGGCATAACTATCTTCACATCGACGCCGAAGATTGAGCCAGCATATGCAATTGACTGGGCGTGATTACCAGTCGAGGCCGTCACTACGCCTCTCCTACATGCCTCATCCCTCATGCGGTACATGTAGTATATTCCGCCCCTTACCTTGAAGGCCCGTGTAGGCTGGAGATTCTCGAGCTTAAAGTAAACATCACATCCAAGCATCCTCGAAACCTTCCTAGAATACATGAGAGGCGTAGGCTTGAGATACTTGGAGACTACCCTCCTAGCACTGCAAATATCCCTAAAAGTCGGAATACGGAACCCACTCACGAGAAAAGAAGACAAAAACATCCTAAAAAACCAATCCCCCATCCTAGAAGCAGGAGGCTAGAATTCTTAACCAGTAGCTCGGGTTTTTATCCTAGTACATAACTTCCGAAAACAGATGCATCTAGGAACGAAAAGTAAACGGTGGGGACAACAAGTTGATAATTGAGATGCTCTACGACTATCCCAGGCTCGAAGAGAAACTAATAATCGACAAACTAAAAACAAACAACCACGAAGTAATCCTCACAAACGTCAATAATAAGCCACTAACAATTGGCGAAAAAATCACCGATATCTCACTTATAAGATCAGTCTCCATGTATAAGGCGCTTTACGCAGCGGCTCTAAGAGAATCTGGCGGTTGCAGATCAATAAACTCCTCATACACTATCGCGATCTGCGGCGATAAGATACTTACTCTTAGCAGGTTGAAGAATGCTGGGCTAAATATTCCGAGAAGCACTGTGGCGATGGATGCTGAGTCTGCGCAGGTTGCTTTTCGAGGATTAAAAAAGCCCTTTGTAGATAAGCCGCCGATTGGAAGCTGGGGGCGTCTCGTATCTTTAGTAACCGACAACGTAAGTTGGAGGAGTTTGCTGGAGCATAGACAGATGCTTCCCACGCAGCAGCTCAAGGTACACATTATGCAGGACTACATCGAGGTAAATAATCGAGACATAAGGGCAATTGTTGTGGGTGGAGAAGTGCTAGGGGCAATTTACAGGATAAGCGTGGGCGATGAATGGAGGTCAAACATTGCTCTGGGAGGTAAGCCTGTCCAGAGAAGGTTAGACCCAATCCTCGAAGAAGCCGCCATTAAGGCAGCCGAATCAGTGAAAGGAGACTTTATCTCGGTTGATATTTTAGAAGATAGCTCTGGAACGCTCTATGTAAATGAGGTCAATGGTGTTCCAGAGTTTAAGGGATTTATGGAGGCTACAGGTATAGATGTGGCGGGAGCATTGATGAGATTCTTGGAGGAGGTCTCGAAGAGATGACTTTGAAGGTAGCTGTGATTGGTGCGAGTGGATATACTGGTGGTGAGCTTCTCAGAATCTTGGCGACTCATAGGGAGGTTGAAGTCGTTGCAGCGACTTCGCGTGAATATTCAGGTAAACCTTTATCATCAGTCCACCTCAATCTTAGAGGTTATTATACCAACCTGAAGTTCAGTGAATTAAATATTGAAAAGATTACGAGCAGTGCTGAACTTGTTTTTCTTAGTGTTCCTGCAAGCGTATCCGTCGGAATTATTGGAAGAATTTTGGAGGGTGGTCTCAGGGTGATTGATCTTAGTCCTGATTTTAGGCTAAAGAATCCTTCGCTCTATGAGGAGTGGTATGGTTTTAAGCACCCACTCGTGGATTTACTCTCCAAGAGTGTCTATGGTCTGCCAGAGCTTCATAGAGATGAGATAAGAAATGCGGACATCGTGGCTTGCCCTGGATGTAACTCCACAGCAGCAATTCTTGCATTGGCGCCTGTTGTGAAGAATAAGTTAATCGACCTTGAGCATATAGCTATAGATGTGAAGGTTGGTAGCAGCGAGGCGGGCAGAGAGCCAAGTCATGGGACTCATCATCCAGAAAGGGCTAACGTGATGCGTCCCTATGAGGCTGAGGGACATAGGCATGTTGCAGAAGTTGAGCAGGAGCTTAGTCTGCTCGTAGGAAGAGATATCAGAGTGGCCATGGTTCCCCATGCTGTTGGCAGTATTAGGGGCGCATTGGCTACATGTCATGTCTGGCTAATTGATAATATTGGGGGTAATGAGATATGGAAAGCATATGCACAGATGTATGGTAAAGAGCCCTTTATCAGGATTGTCAGAACTGGTCCAGTTAAGTATCCAGACCCGAAATATACAATTGGCAGTAACTACTGTGATGTTGGTTTTGCGGTCGAGGAGAGCAGGAGGAGAGCTGCGCTATTCGGCGCGATTGACAACTTAATTAAGGGTGCGGCTGGACAGGCTGTTCAATGCATGAACATAATGTATGGTTTTGATGAGAGGACTGGACTGGAGGCGCCACCGCTCAGCCCAGCATAGGTGATAGGTATGCTTGTAGTTAAGGCAGGTGGAAGAGTACTTACATCTAACATGGAGAATATTGCTAGAAGCATAGTCAAGTGGTGGCAGTCAAATCATAAGATAGTCTTCGTGCATGGTGGCGGCGACGTCGTGTCAGATATGTGCAGACGCCTAGGAATAGAGCCAAAATTCGTTGTCTCTCCATCCGGCATTAGGAGCCGCTATACAGACGAGGCAGAACTTGAAGTCTATGTCCAAGTAATGGCTGGCAAGATCAACAAGGCTATGGTATCTACTCTTCAGAGGCTTGGTGGGAGGGCTGTAGGTCTAAGCGGTGTAGACGGCGGGTTACTTGTTGCGGAGCGTAAGAAAAAAATAATCATAGTCGATGAGCATGGGCGTAAACGTGTCATAGATGGCGGCTATACAGGGCAGGTGAAGCTTGTTAATCAATCGATAATACAAATACTTGCCGATAATGGATACATCGTCGTTGTCTCTCCAATCGCTTTAGGGACTGAGGGAGAGATACTAAACATTGATGGTGACCAAGCAGCAGCAGCGATAGCTAAGGCTCTGAACGCAGATACCTTAGTATTGATGAGTGATGTTGATGGTGTATTCTATAATGATAGGCTTGTGGAGAGGCTTACGCCGCTAGAGGCTGTAGAATTATCTGCAAAAATAGGCGTGGGGATGAATAGAAAGTTAATGCTGGCCGCTGATGCTGTGCAGAATGGTGTTAGACAGGCACTTATATGTAGTGGGCTCGGAGATGATCCATTGGGAAGTATTAATACGCTGAAGGGAACGTTGGTAAAGAGTCAGTAAGACTAGGTCATCGAAATTTTGAGACGAGATTCGTACACGCGATACGTTTATAAATGGCGAGTGAGGGATGCAAATCGAAAACCGAAGTGGTGAACCCGTAGTGCCCAAGCTAAAATGTCCAGTATGTGAGGGCTCAGTCGATATTCCTGACGACGCATTAGAGGGTGAACTATTTGAGCATCAGGAATGCGGCGCCCAGCTCGAGCTAGTTATCGAGAATGGTCAGCTCGTGTTAAAGTTAGCAGAAGAAGTTGCTGAGGATTGGGGAGAATAGGGGAGCCTTAATGTGATAATCGGTCTCGCATACGATATTCTAAGGACCGAAGAAAAACTTCTAATCGATGCTGCTAAACGTCTGGGCCACTCCGTAAAGCCAATTTTTGTACCTAAAAGAATAGAATGGCTTAACAATACGTATAATGAGGAGTTTAGGGAGCTCGGTTTCGTGCTGGAGAGATGCGTAAGTCACTATAGGGCGCTTTCCTCCGCAGTTATACTTGAAGGAAGAGGCGTTCCAGTAGTAAATCCATACCGAGTCATTAGGGATTGTGGTGATAAATTAGTTACAACGACGATACTTGCAAGTAAAGGAATACCCGTACCAAAGACTGTAGTGGTTTACAATAGAGATAAGGCAATCGAGGCGGCCCGCGAACTTGGCTATCCAGTAGTGGTAAAGCCGATACTGGGAAGTTGGGGCCGATTTATTGCAAGGGCTACAAATGAGGATGACTTACTCGATATTCTTGATTTTAGAGAGTCGATGAATTCTCCTCACTTCAAGATACATTATATTCAGCAGTATATTGAAAAGCCTGACCGAGACATCAGGGCCTTCTATGTGTGGGGAAGAGTTCCAGTTGCAATTTATAGATACAGTAAGAGATGGAAGACAAATACGGCTCTCGGCGGCAAAGCAGTCAAGGCCGACCTGTCTGAAGAGCAGATCGAGCTTGTCATTAAGTCTGCTGAAGCAGTCGGTGGAGGAGTCTTGGGAGTTGACCTAATGGAGACAAAGAATGGTGAAAACTTAGTCGGAGAACTAAACGCAGTTATTGAGTTTAGAAATACTGTACAAGTCACCGGATATGACTTGGCGGGAGATGTCGTAAAATCAACTGTTGAAGTGTTTAAGAAATGAATAGTGATATTAATGCTGCGAGACTAATCAGATTTTTTCCAAGCAGGGGCATAAGACTAGTAAGAGCGCAGGGACAATATGTCTGGGATAGTGAGGGTAAGAAATATCTTGACTGTCATGCAGGCAACGGCGCAGCATTCCTAGGACACAATAATCCAGTAATAGTTCGCAGAATCGTCGAGCAAGCATCAAGAATGATGACATGCCCTCCAATATTCGACTCAGACATCTTGGAAGAGTGTCTGACAATGCTTGGAAAGATACTGCCAAGACGTCTGATGAATGTATACTTCATGAATAGCGGTAGCGAAGCAGTAGAGCTTGCACTTAAACTAGCCAGAAAAAGAACTGGGAGAAGAAAATTCGCCTCCTTCACAGGAAGCTTCCATGGAAGAACAATGGGAGCACTAGGAATGACACATAACATGAAGTACAGGTCAGGATATGACCCATTTCCATGGGAACACGTCTTTCTAACCTTTAATGACCAATCAAGTCTCGAGAAGATAGATGAGTCATTTGCAGCAGTGATAGTCGAACCTGTTCAAGGCGAGGGTGGCCTAAACATTGCCAATAAAGAATTCATGAAGATATTGGCTGAAAAATGTAGCACTACTGGAGCAATACTCATACTGGACGAGGTCCAAGCAGGGTTTGGAAGGACAGGAAGGCTCTGGGCCTACATGGACTACGAAATAAGTCCAGACATACTTGTCGCGGGCAAATCGATAGGCGGAGGATTCCCAGTAAGCTTCGTCGCCGTCAAGGACGAAATTGCATCTAAGGTTGAGGAGGGGGAGCATGGTTCAACGCATGGAGGGAATCCACTCGCATTGGCGGCCATGATAGGCGGAGTCGAGGTCTTAATAAGTGATGACGTGCCGAGTAGGGCGAGAGAAAAGGGCAGGTCCCTAGCTGAGGGATTAGCCGAGATAGCAAATACTTATCCAGAAGTGGTCAGAGGGGTAAAGGGCAGGGGACTAATGACGGGGCTCGACCTCAGATATAGTCCATCAGAAATGATAAGGCAGCTCCAGTCAATGGGTCTCCTTGCGCTTAAGGCCGGCACAACCGTCCTGAGACTTCTCCCACCATACTTAATAACTGATGAAGACATTGACTGGAGTATCAGAATAATAGATGAGGTAATAAAAATGTATCAAGAAAAAATTAGGAAAGCAAGAGGAGGGGAAGAAATTGGACGCAGCTGAGATTCTCCTCTCTCTCTTAAGAGTCTATACGCCGAGCGGAGAAGAGAAGCGAATCGAGCCTGAGATGAAAAGATTTCAAAGAGAGCTCGGCTACAATGAACTCATAATCGACAAGACAGGCAACTATTTACTGATTAGGGGGAGTGGAGAAAAAACAATACTTCTCGCAAGCCACGTCGACACAGTCCCAGGAGAATTACTCGTAACACAAAGAGGAGGAGCAATTATAGGGCGAGGAGCGGTTGACGCTAAGGGGCCGCTTGCGGCGATGATATCTGCAGGCGCAAAGGCGAATATTGGGCCTAATTATCGATTAGTGGTGGCTGGACTTGTTGATGAGGAAGGAGCGGGGTCCGGCGCGCTTGGACTGCTTGAAAGTGGCTTCAGGGCTGAGCACATAATAATTGGTGAGCCAACAGGGGTCGTCGGTATAGCGATAAGCTATCGCGGCAGCTTAACATTCACGTTGACAGCCTCAGGCAGGGGAGGACATAGCTCAGCACCCTACCTAGGCGACTCCGCATTAGACAAACTATTAGACGCAATCAACGAGGTTAAAGCAGTCTTTTCTGGAAGCAGTTACGAGGAAATCACATCAGCCGTGACGATGATTAGGGCTGGCGACTGGCCGACAAAGCTTCCAGAAAAAGCCGAGGCAACAATCAATATACGCTTTCCACCCGGGATTGAGTTTAACTCTATAATGGAGAAGGTCGAGGTCATAGCGTCGCTGCACGGTTGTAAACTTTCAGTCATAGACTCAACAGAGCCGCTTAGCGTTAGCCTATCATCACCGGTCCCAAGGGCATTGATTAGATCAATAATTAGGAATGGACTTAAGCCAAAGATATTAAAAAAGACCGGAACGAGCGATATGAATATCCTATTTAAGATAAGCAGTGATATCGCGGCTTGTGGTCCTGGAAATTCATTACTAGCTCATACACCTAATGAAAAGATTAGTATTGAGGAGCTGAACCAGTCAGTATCGATATATGTCAAAGCAATAGAGGAGCTTTCTAAAGGTTTAGTGTCTTAATAGTTTTCGAAGATCTCATTCTCAATGTTAGTGAGGCTTTCTCTTCTTGCATCTACCCAACTCTTTAGCTCTTCTATCTGTTCTTGAATTTGTGACACCATTCTTGACACTTCGTACGGATTTGCCGAGCCGAGCGTTTTATAGGAATTCACGACCAATCTAGGTTCTAGGATTGATAAGACCTCTTTTGTAGTCAAGTTTATGTTTATACCTGTTTTCTTAAGAATTTGCTCTAACTCGTTATCGCTTAGTTTATTGTTAATTATTAGAAGTGATATTTCGCCACAAATCTTATGAGCAGTTCTGTATGGTATTCCATATTTAGTGGTAAGAATGTTGGCTAGTTCTGTTATGCCAGCCGGTGGTCCGCATAACTCATAGGCCCTCTCGTGATTAACCTTTATTCGAGGAATCAGCTCGATAAATATTCTTAGAGTATTTAATGCATGATTAATAGCTCTCCATACTGATGGTGTAACCTGCTGTAGGTCTAAGACATATCCACTCATCTTTCTCTGAAGAATCATAATTATGCGAAGAAACTCAGAAGAAATTTCTGCGAGCTTTGTTCTTCCAATCTCTGCGACGACTGGATTCTTCTTATGCGGCATAATGCTACTCGTAGAGGAAAACTCTTCTGGAAAATCAACCAGCCCATACTCTTTGCTTGAATATATGACTAGCTCTTCAGATAGGTCTGATATTGGTAGAGTCAATTTAATGAGTGATGAAAGAACATCGATCAAGAAGTCCCGTGTAGAGGACGCTTCAAGTGAATTCTCCAACACGTATGAAAAGCCTAACTGTGACGCCATCCACTCCCTATCTAGTTTAATAGACGAGCCACATGCAGCTACAGCACCTAATGGACAATGGTCAGCAGAAATATATGCCTGAGTTAAAGACTCTAGAGCACTTAGCAATCTTGAAGCGTATGATGTCATTATGAATCCAAAAGTGGCTGGAGCAGCGACTTGCATGTGGGTATAGACAGGAAAGACCGTGAATACTTCCTCACTACCCTTTCTGAGAAGGGCTTCAGCAAGTTTAGTCCCCTCATCGACTAACTCAACTATCTTATTCTTTACATGCATTCTTATCGCGGTTGAGACCGCGTCATTTCGGCTTTTTCCAAGTGCAAGATTCAGGCCAGCGGCTGGTACTTTTCTCGATAGGTACTCCTCAATAACTATGTGAATATCTTCAAGAAATGGATCGTCGAGACTTATGGGGTTGGTGAGCAGTTCTTTCAATATTTCAAGTGATTTTTTTAGGTCTTCCTTGCTGAGATATCCAAGTTTAGAGAGCATCTTTAGGTGCACCGCATTGATTAGTATTGTTTCCCTATAGATCTCATTATCAAAATGAATCGAGGAAGTATACTCGGCGGCCTCTTTTATCATTTTGCGTCCAAGCCTTCCCTCCCTAAAGCTCACTCTTTTACCACCTTGAGTTGCATGAGATATAAAGCATAACTGCCGGCTCATTACTGTTATTATATTGATTTGACCGAGCCATCACTTGTCCCTATTATTACTTGGTAGCCTTTGCGGGGACATATTCCAGCTTCCACAACCCCTGGAATAAGTTTTAGTCTTTGCTCAACTTCGGAGGGAGCATCAATTAATCCCACGTCCACGTCGAGCATGAAATTGCCATTATCCGTTATGACTGGTCCTGCCTTTCCCGAGGCTTGTCTAATCATGGGCCGCCAGCCAATACTTGAGATGATTGCTAAGACTCCATGAACAGTGGACGGTACTACTTCGACTGGCACTGGTATGTTAAGTTTCTCCACGAGTTTTTGTTCCTCCCCAATGAGTATCACTCTGCGTGAGAGTCGCATTAGTAATTTCTCTCTAGTAACTGCTCCTCCGCCTCCCTTAATGACGTTTCCCTGAGCATCGCATTGATCAAAGCTATCCACATAGACATCTGGACTTGTCGCTTCCCTTAGGCTAATAATTTTGAAGCCCGCTTTGACAGCTTCTTCTTCGGATTGATAAGATGTCGGTATGATTGCTCTTATAATGCCAGTTCCAGCTGTCTTTGAAAGCATATTAATAAACATTGCAGAGGTCGAGCCGGTCCCAAGGCCAAGTATAATATCTTTACCAGCGTTTGCAACTATGTTAATAGCGGTATTAATTGCTGCCATTCTAGCTTTTTCCTTAGCCGTCATTTTCTCCATCGATATAACCCTCAATTAGAGACTTAAGCTTGGCGGCCCTATCAATAAAGTCAATATCCTTACTCTGAGTAAGCTTAATCATGATTTTCTTCGCCTCATCTATTTCCTCGTCAGAGGGACATACTACTCTGTCTCTGCGATGGAGTAATGCGTATAGACGTGCCAAGGCATTCTTAAGCATCATGTAACAATATAAGCACTACTTATAGTAAAAGATAAACACTATCATTATTGAGAAGACAAGAATTATAAAAAAAGACGACCCCATCCTCTTACACCTAACAGTAAACTTAGGACGGATGTTAACAATAGTTTTAAATTTATTTATGATTAATGATGTTTTTTAACAAAAACGTGATACTAGCAACGCTATATTTAAATGGATGTTGGATGGATAATCCATCCATGAATAAAGGCTCTTCAACAGTAGTCATCGGGATAATTCTCTCATTAGTTTTAGGCCTTTTAATAGGTGTGGTTTCATCACCTTTTTTTGTTAAGCCGGCCACAGTTACTGAGAAGATTACATTCGTATCTACGAGCCACGTCACACGCTTAACGACTCAAACCCACACAGAGACAGTCACGGTAACAAAAAATATACCTGAGATTAAGTATGCAAATCTGTTTGACATCTCATTCTACAAAGGGTGCAAGATAGTTAAAGACGCATTAAACAGGACATTTATTCTTGTGCCTAAAAATGAGCAATCACAATGTGATATTGAAGGCATCGTCATTCGTGTCCCGATAGAACGCGTCGTCTTGATGTCTGCTACTCAAGTCGCACTCCTAGAGCGCCTAAAGGAGCTCAGGCCAAACATCTTGGACACGGTAGTAGGGATAATGTGGGGAAGACAATATGATTGGTATTTTGAAGATATTAAAGATGCACTGCTAAGCGGAAGGATTAAGGATGTAGGAGGCCCAGAGGCTCCTAACTACGAAGAAATACTAATGCTTAATCCAGACATAGTTTTCATCTATGCATTTCCAGGAATGGAAGCCATGTCAAAGTTCGACGAACTAGGAATCAAGTATGCCGTCATTAATGAATACTTAGAAAATGACCCATTAGGGAGGTTTGAATGGATAAAATTCATAGCTACTTTTTACGATTTAGACACTGAGGCAATCAAGATCTTCAACAAGGCTGAACAAACGATAAACTCTATAGCCATAAAGGTAGCTGATAACAAGCCGCCCAGCATTGCTTGGTTCAGCGTCTATAAGGGCATCGTCTACGCAGCGGGTGGCGAGTCATACGTAGCGAAGGCGCTGAGACAGCTAAACGCAGAGTACATCTTCAGTAATGTTAAGGAGACAAGTAGCTTCGTCACAACTATTGAAGAATTGCTTGGACACGCTAATGAGATAGAGATTATAATTTATCCGGGAATCGCGAGCAGTGTATCTGATATTCTTTTAGAAGCCTCTGGATTGTCAGAGACAAGTGCTGTAAAGCTGGGAAGGGTCTATGCATATACACCAATGATATATCAGTTAGGGTTTTACGACATTGAGGGATGGTATCAAGACCTAGCCTCGATACTTCATCCCGAAGATTTTCCAGACCATCAGCTAAAATACTTCATAAGACTATCATAGTGGTAAATATGAGTAGAATTGTTTTCAGACAAAGCAAATTTTTCTGGATAGGAGCATTACTACTACTAATACCCCTAATCATCTTGATGTCCATAACGATTGGCAGCGTAGATATTCCGCCAGAAAAGGCGATCTCCAAACTTGTTAATCTCGGAGAACCTGACACAACATCAATAATTATAAATTCAATAAGACTGCCGAGAGTGATTGCTGCGCTGGCTGGAGGCGCAGCCCTAGGAATATCAGGAGCCATACTCCAAGTATTCTTCCGAAACCCAATTGCTGACCCCTACGTGATCGGAGTATCTTCGGGCTCCGCTCTTTTCATCGCGCTAGCTATCTTCATGGGTACGAGCCTTGGCATTGGAAATCCATTTAGTCCATATACGCTCTACATTGCTGGATTTATCGGAGCATTATTAGTCTCAATATTCATGATCTTTGCATCAGGCATCGTTAGAAGCATTACTACGCTACTAATCATAGGCATAGCCATCAGCTACTTAGCCTCAGCAATAACGAGCATATTACAGGTCATCTCAGACATAGAAAGACTACACGTCTTTATTTTCTGGATAATGGGAAGCTTCTCAGGAGTCAAATGGCTCTTCGTCAATTTTCTACTAATTTCAATAATCATAGGAATAGTCTCTTCAATGTTTCTTGCGAAACCACTCAATGCGTTTATGCTTAGCGAGAATTACGCTCAAAGCATGGGAATAAACATTAGGATCATTAAGATTGGAGCGATTGCTCTTACCTCATTTTTAACGTCAATAGTAACCGTAGTCGCCGGCCCTGTAGGCTTTATAGGCCTCGTCTCTCCACACATATCTAGACATATCTCTGACACATCGGACAATCGCTTCATACTTCCCACCTCAGCAATCGTTGGAGCCATTATAACTGCCAGCGCCGATTTAGCAGCACGCACATTATTAATGCCGAGAGACCTTCCAATAACCGCAATCACCGCATTGTTTGGTGCTCCCTTGGTAATCGCTCTCCTCTTAAGAGGAGGTGGCTCATAAATTGCTTAATACATCCCACCTCGGCGTCGGATATAGAAATAGAATTGTAATAAATGATGCTTGTTTGGAAGTCAAGCCTGGAGAACTAGTAGGCGTAGTCGGTCCTAACGCTTCTGGAAAATCGACATTACTGAAGACTTTGGCGAAACTGCTAAAACCATTATCCGGCACCGTATACATTGATGGAAAAAGTTTAGCGGAGCTGTCTGCACGAGATGTCGCTAAAAAAATTGGCATCGTATTAACTGAGAGGGTTCAGTCTGGATTATTGACAAGCTTCGAGATAGTCGCTATGGGTAGATATCAATACACCGACATGCTCGCTAGGTTGACTCCTCATGACAGACAGGTCATCATGGATGCACTTAGGTCTACGGGTGCCTCATCACTTGCTGAAAGAAGATTCAGCGAGCTAAGTGACGGAGAGAAGCAAAGAATAATGATTGCTAGAGCTCTGGCTCAGGAGCCATCGATACTTATACTTGATGAGCCTACAACACATCTAGATGCTAAGGGTCGTATTGAGATAATGATGCTTCTAAGAAAATTAAGCAGAATGAAAAAAATAGCGATTATCGCATCTACGCATGACGTTGAGCTCGCGATTAGGTTATGCGACAAATTAGTTGTTTGCAGTTCAGGAAAGATAAAAGTCTACGACGTGCCTGAACAATTAGTTGAAGAAGGCGGTGTCGAAGAGCTATATGGATTCAATAACGGATTAAGTTTTTGTAAGGACACTTTGGCTGCGGAGCCTGTTATAAATGATGATGAAGACTTCAGGATTTTCGTAATTGCGGGCGGAGGGAGCGGAGTGATTATTTATAGACTACTTAATAGGCTTGGTTACGCCTTCACTACTGGAGTCCTACATGAGGGCGATATCGATTTTATCGTTGCAAAAAGTATTGGCGGCAGAGTTATCTCAGAAAGACCATTCAAAGAGATCTCAGATGACTCATACACTGAGGCATTAAGAGAACTTCAAAAATCAGATCTATTAATATACGCTTCTCCACCAATTGCTAAGATAAATCAGAGAAATTTCGAACTTCTCACTGCTGCAAAAGAATTAGGATTGCCAATAATTCAATATATACGAGAGAGCAATATTGGTAATTATGCGATGGGTATCCATTTTGTGGATTCTATTTCTCTACTCGCCAATATGCTAGTTGAATACTGTAAAGGTCTCAGTAAGGACAAAGATAAGGACATATTAGTAGCAAAGACTGAATAATATCAATAGATGATCAGCGAAGGAGCGTCTCTTCTCTTTGAAAAGATACAGGAAAAATTATCGTCGCTCGTCAAGATAAGTGAATTTGACTTAAAGGAAGGAATGCTTGTATGTGGACTTGATGCTGCTTACAAGGAAAATATAGGCATATCCTCGGCCATTGTTCTAAAATTGAATGAAGAATCACCCATCGCAGAATCGATATTTCGCGAAAAAATAACCTATGATTATATTCCTGGACTACTCTACATCAGAGAGGCGCCGCTCCTCCTCGGAGCCCTCAATAAATTATCAGTCAAGCCAGATTTATTATTAATAGATGGTCATGGATTAGCCCATCCAAGACGGGCGGGCCTCGCATCTATAATTGGATTATTGACAGATATACCTTCAATAGGAATTGCAAAAAGGTTGCTAACGGGTAACGTCATCTGGGACAACGAGAAGATAGGAAGAATTGAAGTTGCGGGAGAGTATGTAGGCATCGCTTACAGAACACATAAGGGTAAAACAATGTATGCGAGCATTGGACATATGGTTACAATACAGACAATCAACAAAATTATTTTATTATATAATTATGATGAGCCACTACCAATAATGTTGGCTCATAGGGCCGTTAGGAAAGCAATCAAAATACGGAGTTAAAATTATTTAATTTTCATTTTTATTTCTTCCAAATATCTTATTGCTTCAAGTGCAGCCATACATCCTAGCCCAGCAGCTGTTATTGCCTGTCTATATTTTTTGTCATGTACGTCTCCCGCCGCGAACACTCCTGGAACACTTGTCTTAACAAATTCCCTCGTAATTATGTGTCCATCATCATCCATCTCTAATTTATTTTTGAAGATGCTTGTAGATGGTTGATGCCCTATTGCAACAAACACTGCGTTGCATTGAATTATGAATTCTTCATTAGACTGTAAATTTTTCACCTTGACGCCTTCTACCCTGTCTTGTCCAATTATGTCAGTGACTATACTGTTCCAGACGAATTTTATTTTCGGATTTGAAAATGCTCTTTCTTGCATTATTTTAGATGCTCTTAACTTGTCTCTTCTATGAATCACGGTTACCTTCTTAGCGATATTAGCTGTAAAGAGAGCATACTCCATCGCTGAATCTCCTCCACCAACTATGACGATGTTTTCAGCATTTTTGAATAACGGTGCATCACATGTTGCACAGCTCGAGACGCCTCTTCCGATCAAACGCTTCTCAGAATCAAGTCCAAGCCAACGAGGCGCGGCTCCAGTGGCAATTATTACTGAGTATCCAAGATACTCTTCACCCAGAGTCTTGACTTTATATGGATGACTGGAAAAATCTACATCAATTGCCTCGTCATAAATTATTTCTGCACCAAACTTCATAGCCTGTTCCCTCATCCGCTCCATTAATTCAGGCCCAAGAATACCATCTGGAAATCCAGGGAAATTCTCGACCTGTCCAGTAAGCATTAGCTGTCCTCCGGGAGTAGAGCCTGCAATAATAATTACTTTCAGGTTCGCTCTAGCCGCGTAGAGTGCCGCAGTGTATCCAGCCGGACCAGAACCAATAATAATAACATCATAAATATTATTCATCTTCTATCACATCTATTTCGTCATGTGTTATCAATCATTAATAAATAATTCCTAATATCAGTGAGTTTTATCATTAGGATTCATGCGTAGTTATATATAACACCTTTCCGTCAAATGGTAGTGATGGTCAGCACGGCCGTCAAGTATGAGGAGAAATGGCTGAAGATTTGGGAAGAGAAAAGATTATTCGAGGCTGATCCAGAGCCGTCTAGACCCAAATACTTCATAACTTTTCCATACTCATATCAAAACGGGCCTCTACATGTCGGGCACGGGTTTACCGCCTCTAGAGTAGACGTCATCGCTAGGTATAAACGAATGAAGGGCTACAATGTTTTATTTCCATGGGCGTGGCACTGGACTGGTGAGGCAGTAGCAGGAACCAGCGAGAGATTAAAGAAAGGCGATCAATCAATCATAAGAATGCTAAAAGAAATAGATGGAGTCCCAGAGGATATTCTTGAAAAATTCACCGACCCCGCATTCATATGTCAATACTACACTCGTGAAAATCGAGAAGTAGTTAGAGCGATGGGGTTTTCCGTAGATTGGAGGCGTGAATTTTACACTACTGACCTTCATCCTTATTATAGCAAATTTATCGAGTGGCAGTACAGGGTTTTAGAGAAGAGAGGAAGGGTTAGAAAAGGTTCTCATCCAGTGGTTTGGTGCCCAGTCTGCCAGAGCCCGACAGGCGACCATGACAGGCTGATAGGCGAAGGAGTATCACCCGAAGAATTCGTACTAGTATATTTTAGACTTGATGATGAGAGTTATCTAGCGGCAGCTACTTTTAGGCCTGAGACTATTTTCGGCGCGACGAATATCTGGATTAGTCCTGAATCCACCTACGTATACATCCGGACAGGAAATAAAAAATTAATTGTTAGTAAAGAAGCAGCCATCAAGCTAAAAGAACAGTTGATTGATATCGAGATATTGTGGGATTTTCCCGGCAAGCAGCTTTTAGGAAAATTTGCATATACTCCTTTAACAAATAAACCATTACCGATACTTCCAGCGAGATTCGTCAATCCTTCACTCGGCTCAGGGGTAGTCTACAGCGTTCCCAGCCATGCACCCTATGACTATGCTGGACTCAAGGAGCTTAAGCTAAACCCAGAGATGCTAGACCGCTATGGACTTGACCCCTCAATTCTTAAGGATATCGAGCCCATATCCATCATAAATACGGAGGGCCTTTCTCCGCACCCAGCAGTCGAGTTGGTCGATGAGCTAGGCATTACTGACTCAACAGATAATAGACTTGAGGAATTAACGAAAGAAGTCTATGGTAAAGAATTCTATACAGGCGTAATGAATGAGAAGTGTGGCGATTATAGCGGGCTTGTCGTGGCAAAAGCTAGGGACGCAGTTAAGGAGAGACTGATCATGGAGGGACTGGGCGGAGTAATGTATGATTTGCCTGAAAAAGTAGTATGTAGGTCTGGTGATGAATGCATAGTAAAAATCGTCCATGATCAATGGTTCCTGACATATTCTGATCGTGACTGGAAAGACATCGTTAAGAAACACATCGATGAGATGAGAATTTATCCTGAGGCTGCTAGACAGTGGTTCCTAAACGTTGTCGACTGGCTGAAGGACTGGCCCTGCGCTAGAAAAACTGGGCTCGGTACAAAGTTGCCATTTGACAAGTCATGGATAGTTGAGACTCTCAGCGACTCAACAATATATCAAGCACTATATACCATTAGCAAGTACTTAAATCAAGGCGCAGTATTTGGAGACCAGTTAAGCATAGATGTTTTAGACTATATCTTCCTCGGAGTTGGAAATGCTGAAACGTTATCAAAATCTACTAACATTCCATACGAGATACTAGAACAAATGAGGAGAGAGTTTGAATATTGGTATCCAGTCGATCTAAGGATCTCGGCAAAGGAGCTTTTACCCAATCATCTTACCTTCTTTATATTTCATCACGTCGCGGTCTTTAGTCCTGATAAATGGCCCAGAGCTATAGGCATAAACGGAATGATGCAGGTCGAGGGAGAAAAGATGAGTAAGAGTAAGGGCAACTTTGTTCCTCTTAAATCAGCTATCTCTAAGTATGGAGCAGACGCGACTAGGCTGGCACTATTATTATCTGCAGAGGAGATGAATGATCCTGACTGGAGGTCAAAGAATGCAGAAGAGGTCAGAAAAACACTCGACGCCTTTATCAAAATAGTTATGGACTACACAAGCGCTCAAAAAGACGAGGCTTATGTTGATATCGATGCATGGCTAATCGCGAGGCTAAAAAAATGGCTATCAGAGATAGAGGATTATCTCGAGGTTTTAAAGACAAGGAGCGCTGCTGCAGTCGTGCTTTACATGATGGCGAATGACTGGAGAAGATATCTTAGACGGAGGGGCGGAGTAGCTGGTCCTGCGTCAAGGATATTCATTGAGTCTTGGATCAAAACGCTCGCCCCCTTCGCTCCATTCACTGCTGAGGAAGCGTGGAGCATTATTGGAGGCGAGGGATTAGTATCTATTAGTAAATGGCCAGAGATTAAAGAGCAAGTTTCAAATGATGTTCTTCTTAAGGAGGAGATTATCGAGAGAATCGTAGAAGACATTAGGGAAATAATCGAGGCAACTGGTAGACGTCCAGCTAAGCTAAAAATATTCGTGGCTCCTGAAAGGATGAAGAGGATAGCTGAAGAAATCGTGACCTCAGAAGTCCAAAACATTCTTATGAGCCCTCCCCAACTAATAAAGAAGTTAGCTAGGGAGTTTCCGTCAGATGCTAAAAGATTACCAAGACTGATAGAGAAAATTGCTATGACCCTTAGAGAATTGTCTGCTAGATATGAACCAGACGTGATTCTAAAAGTGATAAAAGATGAACTCGATATATATGCTAAAGCTAGTGGTTACATAGAGTCTGAGCTTGGATGCTCAGTAGAGGTTCTAAGAGCAGATGAAGTGGTCAATGACCCGTTAGGAAAAGCAAGCCAAGCAACTCCTCTCAGACCTGGATTATACATAGAATAATCCCGAATAAAATTATTCATTTAAACAACTTGGAAGATAGCAATATTCATAGGATACTTTTTACGTAAGATTTGCAGGGATTAGCTTTTGCCGAGTAAGCATACCTATGAAAGTCTTGATCGTATATCTGAATTAGCAAATCTTAGAGAAGCGATACTTGATGCTCTTTTTCTTCTTGAGAGAGGCTATAACAGGGAAAAGGTACGCGACTTCGTTGGGGATAAGTATAGGCTTGACAAGGCTTTGAGGAGTGTTATTTATCGATGCATCCACACATCGAACTGGATTTCCAGCATCAAGGCTAAAATAGTTCATCCATGGCAAATCAGAAATAAATATATAGTAATTGATTTTTTAAACGTTCTCGGAACCACGATCTCAGCTATTTCTGGTGGATTAATCGTCAAATCGCTGGACGGTTTCTTCAGGGATGTTTCAGAACTTCACGCATCGATTCTTACACACCCTAAAGTGTATGAGGCTACTGAAATAATTATTAATACGGTTTCCACGTTAACCTTATCGAGCGTTATCTTTCTGCTTGAGGAAAAGGTTAGCCATAGTGGTGATTTTGCTGCTTTTATTAGGAGGAGGATGAGTGAGGCTGGCATAAATGGAACTGCAAAGACTTGTCGTACAGTCAACTCGGATATTATGAAGAGTAGCTACATAGTTGCGACGAGTGACGCTGTAATAATGAGTCATGTCGAGTATCTTATAGACTTGGCTGGATTAGTACTCAGCAAAGTTTTAGAACCAAACTATTGTTTGATTGATTTGCAGGATTTAGTGTGGTCCTATTGATAATGCGTCAATATGTTTTGTTTAGAGTTAAACTATATTTAAGATAAATCATCATAGATAAAGTTAAAAAATGACGTATGCTTATGGATATGTATCATTGACGTGGTGATTTATTTGAATGCGAACTGGAAGAAATTTAAGCCCCTTATATTTGCTCTATTAGCCATCGCTATCTTTACGGTCTCAAAGATCATTGGGTTGCCCATGAACCAATCATTGTCGATTCTTGTTTTCTTATCAATAATTACGGGCGCTCTTTTTTATTGGAGGATTAGGCTTGCATTTACATTGATAGGCATAGGAATACTTCTTGGCTCTGGGCTCATAGATATCCCGCATCTAATTGAGTTTGCTGGCCTAGACATAATTGTATTTCTGATAGGAATGATGATTGTGATAGGATTCCTGGAGGAGAGACACTTCTTCGAGGTCGTTCTAGACAAAGTAATGAAGTATGGAAGAGATAGCGCTAAGAGAACAATATTTCTCATATTGTTGATGTCTGCTTTATCGGCTGCGCTTGTCGATGAAGTTACTTCAATACTTTTTATGACAGCGCTGGTCATCCACTTATCGGCAAGACTAAAAATCTCTCCCATACCACTAATTATAATGACTGTATTTGCTACAAACATAGGTAGCAGTGCAACAGTTGTTGGTAATCCAGTAGGAGTAATTGTTGCTTTAAGGTCTGGGTATGGATTCTCCGACTTTCTCAGATGGGCGGCACCAATTTCAATTATTGTCTTAATGCTATGTTGCTATTTGGTTTTTTATTATTTTAAAGATTATATTACAAACATTGATGAAGTAATGAAAGCAAAACGAGAGGAGATAATAGTTGAGCCATTAGTTGCTGACCCCACAATGAGAGATAGAAAAAAGATGCTTATTCCATCGATAATATTTTTCTGTACCATAGGTGGCTTAGTATTTCATACTCCGATAGAAAGTGTCCTTGGACTTGATAAAAACACTATGCTGATTGGAATTCCATTAATATCCGCAGGAATAGTCTTAATGCTTGAGAAAGCTAGGGCTAGGGAATTAGTTGAGAGGAGAGTGGATTGGTGGACACTTTCCTTTTTTCTAATGTTTTTCTCCACTGTTGGGACTCTTAATTATACCGGCGTAACTACTCTATTAGCAAATACAATTATATCCATTGTTGGTTCTGAATTAACTATATTGCTTGTCAGTATTGGGTGGATAGCGGGTATAATGAGTGCTTTTATGGATAATGTCTTAGCCGTAACTCTATGGGCCTCTGTAATTCCTCAATTATCTCAAATCGGAGTTAATGTAGCCCCGCTTTGGTGGGTAATTTTATTCGCGGGGACATTGATGGGCAACCTGACCATTATTGGTAGTACGGCAAACATTGTGGCTGTTGGACTATCCGAGAGGCAGAAGCTCGGACACATAACTTTAAGAGAGTGGATAGTTCCAGGAGCATTGGTAAGCTTTACAACATTCTCAGTGGCGCTATTACTTATTTATCTGCAAATACCTTTAATGATGAGCTAATCGGCCCATGGGCAACTAACGATGTACAATTCTTCGTCCCTTATTTCAACCCAAACCTCATGATTGAGACTAAGCAAATATCGAAACACATTAGCCCATGGAAAATTATTTTGGTTTATCACCTTGATCAGGAAGCCTCCCAGCTCCTCGCTTACCTCTCCAGTATCCCTGACCATATCCTTAACAATCATTAATGGGTCATGAATAACCGTATTATCTATTCTCTTCTTCATCCTTGTGGAATATCTTGATGGTAAAGAGGCTATAAACATTTACCATGGAAAAGAATATATCCCAGAAATTATAGCTCCGATTATATAAATAATGGTTCTAAGCAGGCAATAATTCAACTTCCCAATCAATCTGTATTCCGGCTCTATCAAATATGACTCCGACTGGACAACTCTCCAGCGTAAGACGAAGTGCATTCTCAACTTCTTTCTTACTGTTCTGAGAACTTACAGTTAGTTTTGCCTTCCCAGACTCGATAGTCTTCTCGCCCTTCATCGCGTCTAGCTCGATCATCATTTTGGTAAACTTTATTCCACGCTTTTCAGAAACATTAGCAAATATGGCTGCCACGCACCCCAAATAGCTCATGGTTAAAAGCTCCAAAGGTGTTGGACCGGTATTATAACCATTATACTGCTGTGGCAAATCCAAGACAACGCTATGCTCTCTTCCATTATCAACGACGCTCCTATAACCAGAAATCCAAACAAGCCTTGCCTTCATAATCCCTATGCATTTCATCGAGAATTTTTACTTTTGCGGCATTTTATCGAATAATTATTTTTAGGGCCGCGGCGGGGACTCGAACCCCGACCTCCGGGGAAAATTCCTTTCCGGCTGACTGCGTAGTCCTCCACAGGCCGGGAGGCTACCAATTACCTCACCGCGGCCATCATTATCAAGTACTATAAAACTCATATTTAGGTATCAAGCTAATAATATTTCAGAATAGTTGTTCAAGAATTAGACCTGATCGAGTGATGAAACAGACCTTAGGTTTTAATACTTGTAATCACGAATTCACAAGTATCGGAGCCATTCGCGATGCATTTATCTTCGATGCATGACGTCTTATCCAACTCGTATGCTTCTTTGAATATTCCTTCGAGATAACCCCTGAAGAAGTGGCTCTTACACTCTTTCGAGCCATTCCTAAATGTTACGCACTCAAATAGGTCTCTCACACTTACGCGCCACTCTTTTTCTTCCTCATTAATCATTGTAAGTTCAGCGATTCCCCACCCAGTAGTTTGCATCTCTGATAACGCAATCATCGCGAGTTGCCATCCGTGAAGGTCATATACTTCTTTTAGATGTCTAGCTCTTTTCTCACCTGCATACTTCCCCATCTCGTAAAATAGGACTAATCCAGATGTCCCCAATAGACTTTGCATCCGTTTAATCATCATGTTAAAGCAATCAAGAGACACTAGGATATGTCGTCTACCAGCTAAAAGCAATGGGAAACCGAACTGCTCAATCATTAATCCTTCATAGATCGGCGTGTTTATGTTCACATCTTCAACAACCTTTAGTGAGAAAAGTGTTTTAAGGATTAAGTCTATCGTCATGCCAGTCCCAGTATAATCGATGAAAAGTGTTATTACTGTTTTGCCCGGCTGACCAGCAGGCGTTATGAATCCACTTATGATGTTTATGTTCTTACTGGCCATTAGTGAGGAAACAAGTGCCATAACTCCTGGGACATCCTTCGTCACTATCGAGACCTCAGCAATCGACCTATCTTCATAAGACATCATTAATGGTAAATTCAACGGAAAGAACCATCTATGAATTCTCATCGTAGTACTCTCATCGACATCTTGAGATTCTTTCCGTTCTACCCACAATTTTTCCATATGATTAACAATAAATGAGTAACTTATTAATTTTTCCTAACATGATTTACATTTGGGCTGAAAATCACAGAAAAATTTATATATAAGTTATCAATTGTTAATAGGTAGAGCAAGTGATGATTAACGAGATTAACAAAAAGCTTAACACAATAAACAATGACCACGTTGAAACAAATGAATCACTACGTAATGACTCTGAATTTGTTAAAATTCTAGATTCGCTGAAAAAGTACGGCCCAAGAAATCTATCATTGATAGCGATGATGACGGGAATACCAAAAGAGACTGTAAGATACAAAGTAAAGAAACAACTAAAGTCAATGGGGTTCATAATCAAAACTATACCTCATTACTACAGAATGGGGCTAACAAGATTTTTCGGAACGGTCTCTTTTACAAAGAACGGTTCAAGGTTCGCTCAAGAAATTCTTAGTTGGTTAGGATTAAATTCTTATTTATCATACTATGGAAAAATAGCGTTTAGCAACAAATACGTAGTGATATTGAGCCCTCCAGCAAGATGGGTTACGGAGTTCTTCGAGATGTTTGAAGAACTAGCATTAAAAGACATTATTGCAGATTATGATTTCAAAGAAGTAATAGAAGTAGGCTATCCACATGTGTCTTATCAATTCTTCGACTTTAAGAAAGGTAGATGGATGCTTGACGGTAACTTTGAAAGTAATCCAGACATAATTACATTGCAGAGAATTTCACAACAGGAAGCAGCCAACTATGTAGTCGACATGCTAGACCTAGCCATAATCTCGGAACTTCGCATTGACGCCTTTAAACCCTTGACTGAAGTCGCAGCACAGTATGGCAAGGACCCAAGACTACTAAGATATCACTTCCAAGAACACATTGTAAGAAAGGGCCTAATCGCTGGCTATTTACTTACCTGGTATCCTGAAGGAGAAAGAAGTCCCGATATTGCTCGTTGGTGGGTTGGATTCGGACCTAGAAGTGAGCGAGAATTAAATAAACTCACGAGAATGGTCTCTTCATCACCTTTCTGCAAACACTATATGATTAGTGACGACGGCTCCTTTATTGCGTATATGATAGCTGATAAGCATCTCATGGATGCAATCAATATTTTGTCTAAAAAGCTTGAGAATGAAGGGATATTCGGCGAACCAGTACTTGAACAAGATGGTGAGGCCTTCACAGTAACGAAAGAATTATTCACAAACGTAGGAGGATGGTTAAAACCACCATCAATTCCAATAATAACACTAACTCATAATTTAGAAAAATTAGCAGAAAGATCGTATAATAAATGAAAAATTAATATATTCATTTTAACCTGGATCTCTGCCTGCCCTGGGCCCCATACCTTTCACCGGTAAATTTATGTATAAATATTGGCTAATAAGCGTTTTTCTTTTTGCAAATTTTCTCCTTAAAGTTTTGGGAAAACGGAAAAGTATTAATTCAATTCTAAGTTAATTAGTAAGGAGTTTGGCCATGTTATTATCAAAAATTCATTATTAAAGAGTTATCGAAAAAGAATAGTTAAAGCTTTTTATTAAGGACATCAAAAATTGAAGAGAAAATGTCTGATGATCAAGAGGGATTTGCTGGGCTTCCTAGTGATTTTTGGATTTTAATGATCTCGCTTATCATAAGCAATGTGTTCATACTTGGGTTTAGTCCTTTTATTCCTTATTTTTTAAGAGAAGTTGGCGCAGAGGCAAAAGAGATTGGACTTGTATTCACAGTCTCAAGAGTGTTCTACGTGGCACTAGTACCAATCGGCGGCTTTATGGCGGACATATTCGGTAGAAAGAAACTTCTCATCCTCGGACCGGCGGTAACTGGAGTGTCCTATCTTGTACTTTCGCAGGCCAATAGCTGGGAAGATGCTATCCTACCACTTGCGTTTTCTATGCTACCCACAGCCTTTACGGCTCCGCCAATTTTTGCATACATTGCTGATGTGGCGTCCAGATATAGATACGGCAGGGCATATGGTATATACTCTGCATGCATGAATCTTAGTGCCGTCGTTGGATATATAATCATGGGCATAGTAATCGATAGATTTGGCTATGAATTCAGCATATTTCTCGTCGGTTCATTGACATTAGTATCTGGGCTAACGAGAATATTCTTAAAAGAGACTGTAAAGAGAAGGAGTGATTTATCCGTAAGGCGGCAATTAGTTAAATCCTGCATAGAGCTGAGGCGTCCATACATATTGCTTCTAATTACCACGAGGTCGTTGTATCTTGCTGTTGCTGGAGTAGTCGTCTCCATTTTTATTCCTCTCTGGGCAAGGGACTTCGCATTGATGACAGAGGTGGATGTTTCATTAATATTTGCAATTGAAGGAACAGTATACACAGTATTGGCACCTATCGGTGGGAGGCTAGTTGAAGGTAAGCAATGGTTTTGGTTATCATTAGTAGAATTACTCATTAGGTCAGGTGCGCTCATAGTTCTAGCTAATTCGTATAACATTATTGGGGTGTTAGCAGCGCTTCTCATGGATTCTGGATTTGCAATCTTTGTCATACCTTCAATTGAGGCTAGAATTTCTGCTGAGCTGGAAAAGTTTCATAGGGGTGCTGGATGGGGAGTACAGCAAGCTTTTATGTCTATTATAACAATGGGTGCAATGTACATTGGAGGCCTATTATGGGATGAATTCGGGCCAGCAAATACTTTATACATTCATATAGTATACATGGTTTTACTGACAGGTATGCTTTATCTAATCGCCAATAATGAAAAGCAGAAAGGCAACGTCTGAAATAATTTTATGAATATTCCCAATCTTCTCATGATTTTTCCTTTTAAACGGAAAAATTTCTCTATATTCACTAAACAAGGCATATATCCCTAACTAGTAACTGTTAATCACGTAGAACATTGGATTACACAATTTTACAAGGTGGGATACAAATTGATTGAAAATGAAAATAAAAGTGATATAGTTGGACAACTAGCACAATCAGCAATTTTAAAATCATCTATTATTAAACGTATCCTCAAATCTGCCGGACTCACATACATCAGACCAACCATTGATCCACACGTTCCTGAGTCAATAATTTACCCAAATGCAGACGATTTCTTTGGTACTAAGGGCCTAGAAACGGAGAAAATGCTTGAAAGCCTTGCTTCAATAGGCATATTTAATAAACTTTTACTCGACGTTATAAAAACCTGTCCGTTCTGCGGTTCTTTTTTGATAGAAACTAAAGAGGTCTGTCCAAGATGCGGCTCGACTGGAATAACTAAAATAAACGACATGTTTAGGTGCAACACATGTTCAGAATCATTTATTACCCCAATGATCTCATTAGTATGTAGCACATGTAAGAAATCTTTCGATATTAATCAAGCAAGGGCGAGACCCTTATTCTCATATTTACTCATAGAAGAGGCAAGAGAATCAGAGGAGCAAATCCCAGAGATAGAACTTACTGGAAGGCTACGGTTTACCACTCCTTTAATAAAAGATCTGAAGTCAGTTTTTGACAACTTTATTGGAAAAATGGAGAGATTTATAAATTCATATGTTTCATCAGGACAACCAGAATATCCTAGGCCATATATGGTGAAGGAGGTTGAAAAAGAAAAAACTCTTCTCCTCCCTTCACATTTAGAAAAGACTTATCACGCACTTAAGAATCTTGGAAAAGCTACTGCGACCGAAGTAGCAGCACAGACTGGAAGGACACGAGCGATGGAAAGTGTTTACCTGAACCAGCTTGTAACTTTAGGATTAGTCTCAAAAGAAAGGATTAGTAAGAAATGTTACTATTTTACTAAACAATAAAATTAAAAAAATAATTTATTTAGTTAAGCCCTGTAGAGAAGATGTACTCTGTTCCCTGCGGGGTCGGTCTCTTTTAGGTAGACAGCAGCTACTCCTGGCTTTATTGATGGTTCTTCAAGCTCTACTCCTTTTTTCCTTAAATATTCAATGGCCGCCTCAAAGTTAGAGACAAGTATAGCGACATGGCATCTTACATTCTTTTCTTCTGTCTTCATTATCTCGATTCTGCCATATGAAGGGCCAGAGACGAATATCGAGCTTGCCCCCTCCTTCTTTGCGAAACCAAAAATACTCGCATACCAGTCGGCAATATCGGTTGCAGAAGCATTTGATGTTGGATATAAGCCGATGTGTTCGACGCCTAGGAATATTGGGACTCCCCTAGCCTCTTTTACCCAAGTAATGCTATTCTCTACTTTTTTCCTGATTCCCTCGAAATCTCCAGCCTTTACTAAGTCCTTAACTATAAGGTTAGACCCCATGTTTAGTGCTGCTGCTCCAGCTTTAATCCATTCGAAGATGTTTTCACGGGTGGGCTCGACTCCTCCTGAAGGCATTAGTCTCGACCATGGACACGGTCCCATCATGTCCTTAATGAATCTCGGGCCGAGAACATCAGCGGGAAAAACTTTAATGATGTCTGCTCCCATCTCTTCGGCTGCGGAGATTTCGGATGGTGAGCTGCAACCGGGAATATATGCTACCTTTCTCCTATTACAGATTCTAGCTACTTCAGGATTAAACACTGGTCCTACAACAAAGTCAGCTCCACTATTTATGAAAAGTGAGGCAGTAGCTGGGTCCAGTACTGTACCAACTCCAAGCATAAGGTCTGGTCGTTCTTTGTCACGCCACTTAATCAGCTCAGAGAAGACCTGATATGCGAGTGCACCCCTATTTGTGAATTCGACAACCTTTGCTCCACCCTCGACACACGTTACGAGAATCTTCTTTGCAGTTTCTAGGTCGCCCTCATAAAAAGTAGGTAATACACCGACGTCAAGAAGTTTTGCAACGACTTCATGTTTTAAAAATTTTGGCAAATTATTTCACCACCTATCTCACAATTCTCCCAGTAGTTATTCCTTTCATTAGGGTTTCTACCTCATCTAGCCTAACCAAGCAGGAGTCACCGTAAATCGAGTGTTTTAAGCATGATAAGGCGACAGCAAAGTCTAGTGCTTTTTGCTTATCATCTTTGAATTTTAGTAAGCCATATATTAGTCCGGCATTGAAAGCGTCGCCTCCACCTACGCGGTCTACAATTGGGATAATGTCATATGTCGGCCCGACGTATAACTTTGAGCCATCAAACAATGCCCCTGACCATGTGTTATGACTAGCACTAATGCTTCCTCTTAGTGACACTCCGAATAGTTTAACATTAGGGAATTTTTTCATTATTTCTTTACCTACAAACTCGTATGGCTCTGCTTTTACTTCGCCTTTTACCACATCTACTCCGGGAGCCTTTATACCAAACACTTGTTCTACATCTTCTTCATTACCGATTAAAATGTCTACATACTTTACTAGTTCAGACATGACCTCGCCTGCTGTTTTTCCCCATTTCCAGAGCTTTGCACGATAGTTCAAGTCGCATGAAACAGTAATGCCTTTCTTCTTAGCGGCCTTAACTGCTTCTAGGCATGTCTCGGCGGCGCCCTGACTAAGCGCGGGCGTTATTCCTGTCCAATGAAACCATACGGCGTCTGAAAATATTTTATCCCAATCAAACATCCCTGGAGTTACAGTCGCTATTGAAGAATTAGCTCTATCATAAATGACTTTGTTTGGTCGCTGGGCCGCACCAATTTCCACAAAATATATTCCTAACCTATCTCCTCCTCTTAATATCTTGTCAGTGCCTACGCCAAACTGTCGTAAGTAATTAATGCAGGCGTCTCCCAAGTCATTTGCTGGAAGCCTCGTGACGAAGTCCGCTGGAATGCCAAGGTTAGCCAGAGCTATTGCCACGTTAGCCTCGGCTCCTGCGTATATTGCATCGAAGGACCTTGCTTGCGTTATCCGTAAGAAGTTCGGCGGCGCTAGTCGAAGCATTATTTCACCGAAAGTTACTACTTTCTCCATAAGTTTTCCTCCACAAAGAGTAGTTTTGCTATGGCTTTATTTAAATGTAAACCTGACATCTATCAAGATAAGATTATTATCAGCATCACATTTTTCTATACCTGATTAGTATTTCGTCCAGTATTCCTAGAAATATTGTTATTACTCCAATCATTATAAGTAAAAATTGATATGTTGTTGATGGCTGAGACATGTGAGTATACGTTATCAATACGCCCATGATTATTGAAAGAATGTTTGATGGTAGACTGCCACTTAATGCAAATATTGCGGCTCCAATTATGAAGGCTTGATATAAGTAAAGATAAATTACTGGTAATGTCGTAATTAAGCTTATATTAAAGAATGAATAACCGGCATATATCAATAAAAGAATAGTTACAATGTATCGAGGCCTAATTATAGGACTGCTAGGTTTTTCAGCAATCTTAACGAGTGAATAATTTTTCTCACAGTTTGGGCAAATAGCCTTCCATGCCTGAAGCTTGAATTCATGTCCACACTCCTTACATTTGAAAAGATATTTTCTCGACATTCGGCGCCCTTTAATTGGTCTTAAAACTGCAATAAAGATTTTTCTTATGATAATATTATGTAAGCTCTCTGTCATTATAGCTATGATTTAGGCTTACTTAGTCATCAAGCACTCGTCTTCTGTCGAGGCCTCTTGAGACGAAATGTTCCCATCCCCCACCAATTATTTTCTTTTCCTCTCCTTTCCAACAAACTTTTATCTCTGTTTTTTCTGTCACTCTTCCTATAGGAATTAGTTGAGACCCAAGCTTTAATATTCTATGACTCAATTCTTCAATTGCTGATTCAGGTAGTGTAATTATGAGTTCATATTCTTCGCCTCCAAACATGACGACATCAAAAACATCTAGGCCGAATTCTTTTGCATATTCCGCTGCAAGTGGATCAATAGGTAAGTTCTCAATCATAAATCCAACATTACTAGCCTGTGATAATTGTTGTAGCGAGGCGGCTAGACCATCGCTTGAGTCTATTGAGGACGTTACGACTCCCGACTTTGAAAATTCTATTCCTTCATATAGTTTGGCTCTAGGTCTGAGGACACTTTCTCTTAATTTCTCCCATCTCTTATCAGCAACTTGGTTAAACAAAGCATGTAGTCCAGTGTATGTTGCTCCGAATAGTCCAGTTACAGCGACTATATCTCCCGGCTTAGCGCCTGTCCTAGGTATTGGGTTATCAGAAAAACCTATGCCAAATACGCTTATAACTAATTCATTAGCCTCGTTTGTATCCCCGCCAACTATTTTAACTCCATATTCATGACATGCATCCTCAAGACCAGCCCAGAGCTCTTCAAATTCCCTTATGTACATTTCTCGTCTAAGCCCTAGTTCAGTTACTATGTATCGTGGAGTAGCGCCCTTTGATGCTAAATCACTTATTACTGCTACAATTGCTTTTCGACCAGCCAGCCTAAACGTCATTCCTGGGGGGATATCAGTATGCTCGACTAATGTATCACCTGAACAAACAATTCTTTTATCCGCAATAAAGTCAAATGCATCATCACCTGGGTTAAGTTTGGAATTCTCTATTTTTGAAATCCTACCAATTATAAATTTTAGGAGCTCCGTCTCTCCTATTTCTGAAATCTTAGTTGACATTCATAATTGAATCGAATTTCTCCACTTATTAATCTTTGAGTCATTATTCATTTTTTCGATTCCTTTGACGAGTATTGTTAAGGCTCTGTTTATCGGCATTTCTAATCCATGTTTAGCGGCTAATTGGACTATCTTTCCATTGAGATAATCTATTTCTGTCTTTCTGCCCCCTTCAATGTCTTGCAACATAGATGACTTATTATTTCCTGTCTCGCGGATTATTCGAATAATTTTATCAAAGCAATCATCTAGTTCAAATTCATGTCCATGAAGTCTAGCAATGGAAATTGCCTCCTCTAATATATTTTTAATTAACGTATCTATGAATGGAATTTCTAATAGTAATCCATTTTTTACTCTCAGAATAGCAGTCAAGGGATTAATTACAGAGTTAACCATTAATTTGAACCATATATTTCTCCAAATATTTTCTGAGATATTGCATGGAACTCCATACATAGATAAGCTATGAGCAATTTTTCTAACGTCTTCAGTAGGTGGACCAGCGTAATTTCCTATTATGGTGAGACCATTAAATACATGCAATACCTCATTCGTGCCTAAAAGTGTAGATGACTGCATTGTGATTCCAGGGAATACTCTTTCATGGCCTAGAAAATTTGCTAAGGTCTCGGCGTTGTTTAAGCCGTTTTGAAGAGTTAATACATATGTTTGACGACTTAATTTTTCACTAAGAAGTTTAGCTATATTTGCTGTATCATATGATTTAACTGTTACAATTGCTAAGTCATACTTTGCATCAGGCTCGATGCTTGATACACATTCTGCTCTTGATACGTACTCGTTTTTTTCACTTATTATTTTTATTCCATTCTTTGATATGTATTTAGCTACTTCTGATCGTCTACTAAATAGAACAACTTCACCCCCGTTATGTGAAATTATTCCTGTAAGTAAGAGTCCAATGGCTCCCGCTCCAACGATAAGTATTTTCAAAGATTTCTACCCCTTTCTTTCAAGCATTCTCAATAGGCGTCCATATTCTTCTGGCTCCATCTTCCAATAGTAGTTGTCTGATGGGAATAAATTATTTATAACTTCTTCCTTATAGCGTGAAAGTGCCTCTTTTATCATTGCTGCTGCGTCTATATACTTTTTCGAGAATGGCGGAGAGTCTTCATACAGCCCCACGAGGTCATGGAATACTAGTACCTGACCATCACAGAATGGTCCCGAGCCTATTCCTATGACTGGTATAGAGAGCATCTCTGATAAAATTTTACCCACCTCACATGTGGTGAATTCGAGTACTATTGAGAACGCTCCGGCATTCTGAAGTTCTATGGCATCCTGGATTATTAAATTAGCATCTTCTGCTTTTTTCCCCCTTAATCTATAGCCACTCTCCATCGAAGCCTTCTGTGGCGTAAGGCCTATGTGTCCCATTACTGGGATTCCTGCACGAACAATTGCCCTCACAGTATCTGCGTACTCTTTGCCCCCCTCGATCTTTACGGCATCAACTGTGCCTTCCTTAACAAGTCTTCCTGCATTTCTTACCGCTTCTTCGATGGATACTTGATAGCTCATGAATGGCATGTCGCCTACGAGCATTGCATGCTTTACACCGCTTGAGGCAGATTTGCAGAATACAATCATCTCATCGATAGTAAGGAGTCGTGTATCCTTCTTACCCATCATGACCATAGAGGCTGAGTCTCCTACAAGTATTATATCGACTCCGACACTGTCTGCTAACCGAGCAGATGTATAGTCATATGCAGTAACCATGACTATCTTTCTGCCTGAGCGCTTAATCTTTTGAATATCAAATGCTGTTAATCTTCTCTCCATTATTATATTACCTCCAAAGAAGTCAACATTGATAGTCTATCCTTGATAGCGTTAATCATTGCCTTTAGATTTTCTTCATTATCAAAGTTATATGCAATTTTCTCTAGCTCGTCTCTCGGACTATTCGAAAGTTTTTTACACTCTTCAATTAAGAGTGGAATCGCTCTTATAACATTATCAACTATTGTAATGTTGGCTGTCCTGGCAGTTCTAGAAAGTGGGTTAAGGTCTATTGCTATTACTTTTTTCCCCATCTTTACTAATTGTTCTGTTCTATCACCATCTTCAAGAGCCAGAAGGACGGTGTCAGCTAAGTAAATCCCGCGTGGACTAACAAATCTCCTCTTGCTTTCAAGTCTTGGTATCGTTTCTGACGCATCGTCACCAATACCTAAAACCTCATCTGCTCCCAGCGACTTCAAGAGTTTATTGATCTTAACTTCTCTCTCGATTGTTCTATGAAATAGATTTACCTCCAACTTTGCATTGATAATTTTTGATAGTTCTATGATTTCTTTAGGTACTAAAGCAGCTGTATTTCCATTTACTGATATTACTGGTTTTTTTGAGATTAATAGAAGCGCTGAAGCTGCTTTTATTGCTCTATAAGCCGGCTCAAGTGTTTTCTCTCCCAGTATGTAGTCTAGTGCCTCACCTCTGCCATGTGCTATTAGTCCCTCAGGTACTACTATGCCTTGTCTAAATGCATCTACTAGTTTTTTCCTTATGATTAGTGAATGATACCTGGGATGACTTTTAGGGATTTCCTCCAACTATTATCACCCATTTTGAATATTCGAGCCTTTCCGAATTCTGTTTCCAAATATTCCATTACTTCTTCTATGAATTGTGTTTCAGGAACTATTACTAAGACCTTCTTCTTTACATAAAATCCAATAATCATATTCTTAATTGTTCTTAGTTTTTCATTTATGTCAGGGGTGAGGAAGCCTACTTTCTCTGAGAACCATCTAGAGGTTTCTAAGAATCCTTCTAGTGATGGCTGATTCTCAAAGATACGTAATGCTTTTTGTCCGTATGTTTCGAGATGAGAACTCAGCGTACTTAGCATCGTCTCAGTACTCATTGTGCCTATATCAACAGTTATTACAGATGTGTTTATTGGTAGGTTATAGCTCCTAGTTTTTCCTATCCCTGGGCCGCCTGCCTTCTCCCTGATGACAAGTCCGCTTCCTTCAAAGATGGAAATAACGTCTCCAAGGCCAGTTCTATGCTCAACTTCAGATATATGTGCCATTAATGCCATTCGTTTTTCTGGGATATTGAATAACCAAGCATATGAGAGTGCGACGGCGAGAGTTGTCGCTGCGCTTATTGCATAGCCGACGCCTGGTTTTAATGATGTGAATACTTCTACAAATGTTTTTTTAAGCTTCGTTGATAAGTGATTTGCTGGCTTAACTTCACACTTACCACCATTTAATTTTAGTCCTCCATTTCCTAGGCTGAACCGAAAGGTTATTCCCGGGCTTAAGAGAAGTCCTGCTCCAATTGACCCGGTGTAGGCTGGATTATCTGAATAATGTGGCTTAAAGAAACCCGTAATGTGCACCGGCATAGCTATTAATTCATCGTGTAACTCATTCAATGGCTATCCATAAGTCTAATGTATGTCCAGCCAAAAATACTTATTTTTCCTAAAATTTACGTAACTTACGTAGCATTTTTATTGAGTGGCTCAAATATAATGACGGTTAATGACGGCGCAGATTAGGTATGCAGGATTTTCTAGAAGCATCACTTTATGGCTCCTATAACGACGCCAATTATTAGTCCTAGTGATAATGCGGGGTAGCGTGCTAGAAGGCTAGCAATAAACGTAAAGGCGTTTTTAAGGGGGCCGAACCACTCCCAGATCTCCGCCGGGTTAAGTATGCCGGCTACAGTAAATCCGGCTATTATCAATATTGCTAAACCTGCAATAACCAGTAATAAACCCTTGAGAAGCTTGCTTACTCCTAATCCTACCAAGAATCCCGCTACGAACAAAATAAAATTCATTAGTAATTCCTCACCAGTAAGAACAGCGACTGTCAATTCATATCCATAAATTAAAGGGACTAATACATAGATAAGCGTTTACAATAACAAAGCAATAAATAATAGGAAATAAATGTTAACCAATGAACAGGGCCGGTAGATCAGTGGTAGATCGCCCGTTTGGCGTGCGGGAGGCCGCGGGTTCGAATCCCGCCCGGTCCACTATTTTTTATGTAATCCTTAGTTTAGAGATCCCTTGATGATTGAATAGAGGGTCCACTATTAGGATTGGATGACGTATGTTCTGCTTCTCACAGGTTTATGCCGCACCTCTGAACTATGTAAAGAGCTTTTCTAACACTTGGAGAGTTTCAGGAAAAATTATTAAAGAACATTGAATAAACCTAACAGAGGGTGAATGCATGTCGAAGTGTGAGATCTGCGGAAAGGAAAACGTAAGCCTTTTATATGCTAGACACAAAGACTACGATTCTCTTATAGGGATATGTCAGGAATGCTGGATAAAAGCTTGGGCTGAAAATAAGCTTGTGTCTGGTTCCGGAAGTTCGGGCGGCTGCTGCGGTTAAGCAGGAAATGT
>CALIKS010000054.1 GCA_938017985.1 uncultured archaeon
AACAGCAGTAATATTCGCCCCAGAAGACCTAACAATAACGGTCGATGGCGAAACTAAAAGCCTAAAGAGAGATGATTTCATAATTCTAGATAGAGGCGTCCATTCGATAAAAGCCAGCCACGAAGTAATAATACAATTGAATTGTCCGGGCAATCCGCTGACTGTTCAAATATGGGGTGTGGAAGGACCGGGCGGATGGACTCAAATCATAGAAACGAAGACTACGGGATGGACTGATTTTGCATCATATTTGATTTCAGTTCAAGATATAAGGAGAACTATGGAAGTGCCGAAAGGCTTCGCCCAAGCAGCCGGAGCAGAAGGCACCAATTGGACTATAATCGGGGCAGCGATAATAGCGGCAGTAGCGATAGGAGGCGGAGGCTTTTTCCTATTTAAAAGAAGATCGAGAGCGAATAAACCATGAGTCCTCTTAGGGTAAAACGCTCTTCATCTTTCCTATTTATTTTATTGTTAAATTTTTTAGTTATTTCAATTTTATTACCGGAAAAGGTAGTAAGTATCGCTTTAAATGTTGACACTGCTTCTGAATTTTTGCCTACAAAATTCACAAAAGCTATCGAAAGTATCAATATAACTGAAATTCAAAATTATGTTCGCACTCTATCTAGCTTTGGAAGTAGGGTCTCAGGATACGAAGGAAATATAAAAGCCAGCGAATATATAGCGGAAAAATTTAGAGAGTACGGTGTTCAACCATATGGTGCCGACGAAGACTTCTTTGAATACTTTAATATAACCACCCCAATAGATTATGGTTCATACGTAGTTTTTGAAGATGGAACCAGAATTAACGCATATATGTTTTGGCCAAACCTCGTCAATCCATGCCCATATCAAAGTCCGCCAGAAGGTGATAAGCTTGTCTATATTGGGACAGGAGACATGGCGGAATACGAAAACATGGATGTTAGGGGAAAATTTGTCCTAATGGATTTTAATTCACGCTGGCTCTTTCGCATAGCTCTTGCCTATGGAGCTAAGGGAGCAATATTTGTTCCCAGCGATCTTTCATCAATAAATAGGCCAGATGCCGAGCAAAAGATACTTTTTATTCCAGCATCATTTCCAAGGTTATTTGTATTTCCAGAAGACGGCGCAAAAATGATTCACGAGTGCGCATTAAATGATAATAGGGAGATAAATGTTTTCATTCATGCAAACATGACGTGGGAGATTAGAGCCGTTAGAAATGTCGTTGGATATATTCAAGGAACAGACCCGGAACTATCAAAAGAAGCTATCGTAGTATCTGCCTATTACGACTCATGGTCAATTATTCCTAGACTTTCTCCCGGGGCAACGGATTCCCTTGGCGTTGCCGTATTACTTAATCTTGCTAAGTTCTTGACCAAGAATCCACCTTCAAGATCCATAATTCTCCTAGCGACAACCGGTCATTGGCAGTCAGCATGGGGTGCGAGAGAGTATTTAGAGCGACACTTCGATGAAATAGGAACAAAGATAGTCATGTTTATAAGTATGGATCTCGCAAGCGACTCTGACTCATTAGGCGTTTATGCGCGCGGAGCATCTTACCCGTTCACCTATCCGCAAGTTATGAATCCCCGATACTCTTGGCTTATCTCAAAGCTGTTCCAAGAATATCTGCCTATTATTCGCATGACAATAAAAGATGAGAGTTTTGGAGGAACATTTATAGACGGTATTCTTCTTACACATCCACCATATATTCAGTCAGTTCCCCCATATGATCCGGCTGCCAGCACACTATATGGTGGGGGTGCATCCTATTATTCTTCTTGGTGGCGTTCTTTTGGGCTAATATTTGATGCTGATCCTTTTGTCTCCGCATGTTACGGTAGTGGTTTCACTTTCCATACTTCAAATGCTTTTAGACTATATCAAAGGACCCCCTATGACGTATATGAGAATATAAACTTCGAGAACATATATAAACAAGCGATTTTCATTTTCTCATCCATATGGGGTCTTTCTAATGAACCAAAAATCTCACTTTATTTGAGTCCCGCAAGAGTTCGTGACGATTGGGGGTATGCCACTTTAATAGTTGTTCCTTCTGTATACAATATGGTAACAGCATACTGGGATCCTGTAAACGCGACGTCGCATCCAGAAATATGGGATGATATAATTGTCCGCGTTTCAACATTATCTGGAGGTGGAGTGGCCGCTGCTGGTATACCTACTACTGGAGGTACTGGTACAACAGGCGGCCTTATTGGCGGAGGAATTGCGGTGGGAGGAATAGAGGTAGTTACTAAAATCAACAAAGAGGGGAAGGCAATAATACATGGTCTAAAACCATATGTACCAGTCACAGTTGATGTTTTCGTTATTAATCGAACTAATGGAAAAATAGAATGGTCCACAGATATAGGAGTCTTTCAAGCTCCAGGTGGTAAAATGGTCGCAATGTCTGCTTCACAGCAAACAAAAATAATTTGTATATTCCCATGTGCAAGTATATCTATAATTTCAGCATATAATCCTATAGACTTTAGGATTATTCCGAGCATTATGATATACGAGGCGCGTTCTCATGGTCCTATGATTCGCCAAAACTTTTTACAATTTGATACCGACTTTACAGCTTTCATTAGGCCGAAAGTTGAAGCTGAAATTCTATTTTCAATGGGTGAGAGATTTCCAATAGCTATATTAAATAATAATACTGTTGGGTACATCCTTGAGCAGGGTGAGTCAATAGTGCTGGGTCCTTTAGAAATAGCTGAAAATCTATATTACATTACGGACAGCCGCTATAGTGTGCTCCGTAGCTATCAAACATATACGCCTACAATGGAAATTTATCGAAATTTTGCCTCCACTGATATTCAAACATTAATCTCCGCAAACGAGTCACTGAAAAATAATCTATTATATGGATACTCATATGCGACATGGGCTTCAACATTAATGACTTATTCATCAACTATGGATCTTATATGGCAAGTATTGGCAACTCTCTCCTTCTTCTTCCTAATATCCATCTTGACGGCGTTAATTATTGAGAGATTAATATGCGACTACGAAGGTCTTAGAAGAGTTCTTGCAACAGTTTTCTTCTTTCTAATATTACAAGTCGCAATTTTCTTCCTGCACCCAGGGTATTCTATAGCAACTAATGCTTTTGTGTCCCTTCTCAGTGTAGGAACATTATTTATAGTGTTACCACTTTTAGCTTTTATTGTCAGTGAGGCTTTAAGTAGCGCTAAAGAACTTAAGCGGAAAATTATTGGATTGCACTTCACTGAAGTAAGCCGCTCTGGTATGTTTGCTCACTCTTTTTCTGCTGGGCTTCGCTTAATGAGTAAAAGGCGCTTTAGAACTGTACTTACTATGATATCCCTATGTATAATAATCGCATCAACAACAGCATTTGTCTCAGCTACAACGGCTCCGCTTTTAATACGCGGAGAAAGCGGTATGGAACCACCCTATGAAGCTATACTTCTGAGAAAAATGCCCTGGTCAGCAATGCCTGAAGAAGTATATTTGTATATAAAATCCTTTATAGGAGAGAAAGGAATAATTGTTCCAAGAGCATGGTTATACGCTCCTCCACATCCAGTTGGTGTAGCTGGACAAGTAGCAGGCCAAACATGGATAATATTCTCACCTCTAGCTAAAACGCGTATAGCCGCTTTCATAGCTCTCTCCCCCGAAGAAGCGGAGATATCAGGAATAGACCGCTTCTTAATTGACGGAAGATGGTTTCTCAAAAATGAGATTTTCGCCTGCATTCTTCCAAAATCAATAGCTGATCGATTAGGGTCAGAGATGGGAAAACCTATAGGCGTAAACTCTACTATAAATATTTGGGGGCTGGGTCTTAAAGTTATTGGAATAATAGATACAGAGGCTCTTACAAAATTAACTGACCTTGATGAAGAATGGATAACCCCTGCAGACATAACGACAACTCAACCTGCAGCGCCTCCACATTATACAGGAGACATGGTGATCATAATACCCTTTGAATTATATACGAGAATAGCTTATCCATCATTTATAATGAGCGTTGCCATTAAAGTATTTGATACTTCTATTGTACAAGATTTAGCTACGGAACTTGCATATAAAACTGCCTTCGATATATTTTATGGGCTCGACGGAAAAACATACTCTATTCGTTCAAGACAACTAATCCAAGTAATCGGCTTATCCCATTTACTCACCCCAATCGTAATTGGCTCTCTTACAATATTAAGTCTAATGCTTGGTGCCGTAGCTGAACGAAGAAAAGAAATTCAAATTTATAACGCTGTTGGGATGTCCCCATCGCATATAACGCAAATGTTTATTATTGAAAGTCTGTCTTACGCTGCACCAGCAGTTACGATCGGTTACATAAGTGGCATCTTATACACAACCATCTTGATCAGACTAGGAGCTTTTCCGCAGTATTTATATCCCAATTTCTCCTCTTTAATTATTCTTATAGTTCTAGCTGTAGAAATAGCGATGATACTTTCAGCTGCAATATATCCATCCCTTTCCCTCTCACGTATAGCAGTTCCATCTTTAACTAGACGATGGAAAGTCGCTAAACCAACAGGTGATGCATGGCTTATCTCTCTTCCATTTACTGCATTAGAGGGAGAAGTTGATGGTCTCTTAGAATACTTCAAAGAATACTTAACTGGTTATAGTCTGGAGCGATATGGCACATTCTATACAGTATCCTGCGATTATGAAAGTGAGATTACTGATAAAGGAGATGTCATTAAAAGATTGATTGCACACATAAGGCTTGCACCGTACGATTTGGGGATCGAGCAAAATGCTTATATGATCGGGGTTCGTAACTTAAATAGTGAAATCTATACCTTTGAACTTAATCTGCAGAGAATTAGAGGATATCGAGATCAATGGATAACATCCAACATGCCATTTATAGATGTTATTAGAAAACAATGGTTAATGTGGCGTGCTTTACCACCTAGTGAAAGAGAAAAGTATATTAAGAAAGCTAAAAAATGGTGAAGACTATGATCGATGGTATACCAAAAAGTGGACAAAAATATATTAAAGGATTGACATGGAGATCTGGTTTAGCCCTCATTTTTTCTATTTTCATAATTCAGCCGATAATAATATACTTCAATCTAATATCTAACACGACTCTTCCGCTACAGGTCTGGATAACAATATTGCTCTGGACGGAGCTTTCAAGATTACTTGGCTCTAAATTAACAAAGGGTGAGCTCTTCATTCTATTGACTTTCCAATCTATGGCTACATGGTATGCTCTTTCATTTCTCAATCCAATAAGAAATATGTATAACTCCATAAGCGAGCCTGCAAAAATTTTAGGTATATCCGAATACATCCCTGAATGGTGGGCTCCTCGCGGAGATTCTTTAAAAGAAATATTGAAGAGTAGTTTTGTATTTCTCCATCCCGCATGGGCTAAGATCTTGGGCATAATGTTAGCTTCAATTTTTCTCGCATTATGTATGGATCTTATATTAGGATATTTCCTCTACACATTATTTGTTAAAGTCGAGAGACTTCCATTCCCTGCGGCGTCGGCTCAGGCCCAAACAATTCTAACATTATCCGAAAGGCCTCCTGATAGAATAAGAGCATTGCTGCTTTCATCACTTTTTGGAGTAATTTATAACTTCCTAATTAAATTCTTACCTTTTATGCTAGGTTCCCTCTTGTATGGAGGTATGGTGGCATACACCTTTGCTCTTCCAATAATCGATCTGACATATCTCTTCGACTATATATTACCTGGTGCAAGCCTATCTTTTGTAACTGACATAACCTTTTACGTATCTGGGCTTCTTCTTCCTTTACCTATAGCTATCGCGCAATTTATAGGTGCATTTAGCTTCTACTTTTTTGGGACTCACTTGATCACTCGTTTCAATTTGTGGCCTGCCGAGAGCCAATGGGTTACTGGATGGGATTATTTAAGACTTACTGAACGGTCCTTGCTCTACTTCTATGTAAGCGTTGCTATTGGGCTAAGCCTTGCTGCGCTTATAATACCTATAGTATTAAATCCCAAGCCTATAATTAGAGCATTCGCTATACTTAAAAGTTCTTCAAGAGAGACTAGCGAAGAGAGATTTCTCTCCGCTTATTCACTTTTGGGGCTGTATTTGATAATAGCATTAGGCTTAGTTTTTATTGTATGGTCGCTAACCGGCTTTTTATTTCCACTATGGATTTTACTACTAACTATCTTAGGCGGCTCCTTCTTTGCTACATACTTGGCTACTGCATCTTTAGGCATCACTTTCACCGGCTTTCCAAATATACCCTACTTAAGAGAAATGGCCATATTTTTCAGCGGATATGAGAAACGGGATATATGGTTTGCACCCTTTTCTGTATCTACAGGAGGCATAAGCGTAGTGCAAAATCTTTTGCAGGCCGATATCTGCGAAGTTAAACACAGAGAATACTTCACAACATATATATTGGTTGTTATTCTCGGACTTCTCAGTTCCTTCATTTTTGTCACACTATTCTGGAACATCTCTCCAATTCCCTCAAGCGCCTACCCCGCAACCATAACTCTTTGGCCAGTTGACGCTTTAACATGGAGTAGAACCCAAATTTGGATCTGGTCAGGTTATCTATTTCGTGTTAATTGGATGTTTCTTGGTTTTATGCTAGGTTCCATCATTTATGGTTTTTCGCATTTTATTCTTCATGCACCATACCTCTTAATATCTATGATAACTGGCATCTTTATTGGCATCGCATACTCACCAATAGGCATTTATTCCCCTTACAGCTCTCCTATTGGCCTATCTTTTGCTCAGTTAATCGGCTCAATAATGTCAAGTAAAATGTTTACTAGAATTTTCAAAGATAAATGGTCAGTATATTGCCCTCTTGTGGTCATGGGAATATTTATCGGCGATGGTTTCATGGAGCTCTTAAGGGCAATAATAGTCTTAATCGTTAGATCAAGCTGGCTTCTTCCTTACTAAAGGTATTCCTTAACTTTAAACTCGAAAGGGATGTTATAATCGTAAAAACATAATAAATTTCGGTAGCAGATGCGATGAATTATAAATGCTTTGTAGACAAATAGGTTTCAGAAAGGTCGACTTGCGCATTCACATAGCCTTCCTCAGATATGTGAGTCTAAGATCTTCTCAGCAGTCTTTCACCCTCTGATATTTTGATTTTTCATAAGATGACAGCGCACCAATTCTGTTAGAACTCATCTCTAAATTCCATATCTTAAGTGTATTGTTGTGCATGCTATTGTTATTAGGGCTTTGTATGTTGCTGCCAGCCT
>CALIKS010000055.1 GCA_938017985.1 uncultured archaeon
CCCTCGACGATCGCATCTACACCTGGCATCGCAAGCTATACGCCGACAATAGACTCCCCAGCAGCTGTTAACTCATTCTAAGCAAAATTCTGCCCCGACACGCTTGTCTCGACCATCATTACGACCTCTACTACAACCCAATAACGACCACAACCGCTACAGCTTTCACAACAAGTACTACGACTACGACTGCCTATCAAATAGGGACTGCCACAATAACCCTAACCATCCCCACGACAGTCCCAGTCAGCCAGACAACCATCACAACAATCCCGGTAACATCCAAACCCCCCAACATACCCGCCAACCCACCCAAAACACTCCAACCACCACAACCTCACACCAAACCCCCCACAAACCCCAACACCACGCCTAAAAGCTAAACAACACAACCCTACACTAAACACAAACAACACTCACGCAAAACACGCTGAAGCGCCCGACCAAGCCACGGCCCAAGTCCTTAAAGGCATTGTGTGAATTTTTCGTGCGTTATAATATAATAGTGTTGTAAGGTTGTTTCAAGCCCTTATAGGTATTGTGTGAATCCATAAGCGAGAAAGAGTATTCTAGATTCTGCGGAAGTTTCAAGCCCTTATAGGTATTGTGTGAATGAACAAAAAATGGTAGAACCGAGTAGTCGTAAACCAGTTTCAAGCCCTTATAGGTATTGTGTGAATTTCGAATACACGGCCGAAGGGCTCGCCTATTATCCGGTTTCAAGCCCTTATAGGTATTGTGTGAATATGTTTTGGTCCTGTCTATGTCGTCGATCCCAGATCCTGCTGTTGGGTGGGGGGTTCGACGACCGTTAACCTGCTCAGAAGCCTTGGCGGGATAGAGATTTGGCGGGTGCTGCATCCGGGAGACGCCACATATGCCCGGCCCCCGGGACCTTAAAGCCAAGAATTGATCCATAGTGCAGCGCTATCGGCGCGTACAGTTTCCCTTCATTGCACACCCTTCCCGTGTTTTCGAGCCCTCAGCATCTCCCCTTGATGAAATCTCTCCTATTCATTCACTTTCTTGTAACCAGAGTGGATGAGGCCGGCTTCGTCTCCACCCTCACGGGTTAAGCTCGCCTCTATGGGTGGCGCTGGAAAGAACGCCCCTAATTGTGGAAGGAATAAACCGCCTAATTCTACTAAATCCACTAGGGGCGGGGACCCGTATGGACTATGATGCTAGTAAATAATTATAAGAAAGAGAGTCTTAACGATTGTGTATGCGGTTCTGGGTCTCTTTCGACTCCTCAGCGCCCTTAAAACTTCCGAGGAACTACAACCATGCAATCCAATCACTAATCTACAGGATGCTCTCACCCGACTTTAAGGAATTCTTACATGATAAGGGCTTTAGGGTGGGGAAGAGAAGTTTCAAATTCTTCACCTTCTCCCGACTCCAAGGAAAATACATTGCAGACGGCTCAGAACTAGTTTTTAAACCGCCGGTAAGGCTGTGCATAAGCTCGCCTATAGAGAGGTTTGTTAGAGAGGTTGCAAACGGCTTCCTATGCAACGGTAAAATCAGCCTATACAGCAGCGAACTGAGAGTCATCTCACTCGAATTTCCCGAAAAACCACAGATGGGAGATAAACTCTTCTGCAAAACCTATTCACCTATCACGGTCTACTCAACCCTAACCACCAGCGATGGAAGAAAGAAAACATACTACTACTCACCATTCGAGAACGAGTTCAGCGAACTAATAAGCAAGAACCTAGTCAAGAAAACACAGGCCCTCACAGTCAAAGAAGTTAAAGGCCACGTCAACATAAAACCCCTGCACGGGTCAAGACCGCGCGAACACATCAGCATATTCAAAGGCACAGTAATAAGAAGTTGGTCAGGAATATTCATAATGGAAGGCAACTCAATACTCATCGAAATGGGCTACGAAGCAGGACTTGGCAGCAAAAACTCTCAAGGCTTCGGAATGATAGAGGTGGTAAGGAGTGCTTGACTCCTTAAAATGGTTGGGAAGTATGCTTGCTCAAGAAGAGCCCTATTTACCGATAAAACCAGTTCCCAAGAGAAAAGGGAAAAGTGATGAGTATTTGGTCAGGATTATTTTCGATATGGATAAAGGAGAGGTAATGGCGGACCCCATCGCCCTAACTGATGTTATAGTAAAACAATATCGTTGGATAGGAAGGATTAAGAGAGCGGCAAGAGAACCAGTTGCCCGCCTCACAATTGATGATATAAAATACATCAAAGAAAAGAAAAACAACGTCATCACAAATCTACGGCAGAAAATACTTGAACTTTCGCAGGCTGGGAGTATAAGCGAAGAAATCAAAATCTTAGACAAATATCTAGCAGAGATAGAAGATCAGTTCTTAAGTAAAGAAAATCTTGGTACCTTAATCGACAGGGCAATCGGCGAGATTAAGGGTAATACGCTACTCTACACTGTTTGCATACGGGAGAAGGCAGAGCTTATCGAGCTCGCTAGAACTGAGGGGTATGGTGATTTGTTAAACAGAATTCTTAAGAGTCCTGGTAAAACAACAGAGGGTACTTGTTATATATGTGGCGACAAAAAGCAGGTGCTAACCGACCCCTCATTTGATTCTGGCTCACTACCAAAGATATACAACATTGATAAAAAAGGCTTTATTTCGGGAATCTCGGAATCTGAAAAAGGCAAGAAAAGAACCTTCACTTTATGTGAGGAATGCAGGTCATATATTCTTCTTTCATGGGACTATATCAAGAATAATTTAACGATGAATAATATAAGCGGTGTCAAGACTTATTTGATACCAAGAGCCATGAGCAATATTTCTATTAAAAATCTTAAAAAATGGAGCAATTCTATTAAAGAAGCCTATAATGCTGTATCCTCTTACGAAGGACTTAAAAACTTCGAGAAGGAAATGGAAAAATACTTCAATTATTACATTCCTCAAGGGGAGTGGTACAGCCTAAACGTAAGCTTCGGAATCCCTGAAAGCGCACATTTTAATCTCATATCTTTCATTCAAGATGTCCCACTAACTCGTCTCCATATACTTAGAGAGAGGATGAAGGAGATGGCTATACTGGGTCAAAGATTACTTGGGGGTGACCAGCAAATTTGGAATCTCGGATTCAATGAAATTGCTGAGATATATCCTCTCGAAGCAAAAAAGGGGGGAAGGCCGAGGGAGTATAGATCGTTAATTGAGATCTTTAATGCAATGCTTTTAGCATTAAAATATCCATACGAGCGATTAATTCTTAAAGCCCTTCTGCTAGCGCGTATCTATAGGTTTGAATCATATACGGGATACAATATTCGCAAACCATATGGAAATGCTGATGCCTTTCTGTGTAGAGGAATGCTTAAATACAATCTTTTAATCCGTTTACTAAGAGATCTAGGTGTGGTAGAGATGGCAAGTGAAGATCTTTCAACAGAATACATAGTCAAGCAGTTGCCAAGTGAAATCAGTGAGTGGTTTGCTGAAATGGGGTATCCTAGCTTTGCACGTGGTCTGTTCTTACTCGGCTATTTAGTAGGTGAGGTCGGGAAGGCTCAATTCAAGAAAGGAGATGAGAAAAAGTCTATATTAAACAAAATAGACTTTTACGGTATGAATAGAGAAAGAGTAATAGAGCTTGCCAACCTAATATTGAAGTCTTTGAGGGATTATAGGCAGCTACAATATAACGAGGATCTTTATTATAAGATGAAGGCCATGTTGGACAAGCATTTATCAGAACTAGATAAGCGCCCTGCAGAAAACGTATACTACATTCTCTCCGGGTATGCTTTTTCGACCTATCAAGCTTTGGTTAAAGGTGGTAGTGAGGTGGAGAGTAGATGAATACTAATCAATACAGACCAAACAATAGTGAGATACTTTTCATCTATGATGCTCGTTTGTGTAATCCTAACGGTGATCCTGACGATGAAAATAGACCACGTATAGACAGGAAGAGTGGTAGAAACCTTGTTAGTGATGTCCGTCTGAAGAGATTTTTCAGGAACTATATAATGGCTAATTTTGGTGAGGATTACATTTGGGTGTCCACTGTTGGGGGCAAGCATGTTAGGGCCGATGAACGTTTAGAAAGAATTAGTAAAGATATGAAACCGGAAGATGTTTTAAACACATGTATCGATGCTAGGCTTTTTGGAGCAACGATCCCCATAGGGAAAGGAGCCAAAGAAACAAGAGGCAAATCCTATACTTATATAGGCCCCGTCCAATTCACTTGGGGTTATTCTTTGCATCCTGTGGAGGTTGTTGACTCTTCTACCATAACATCAATGTTCATGGGTAGGCCTGAAGAGGAGGAGGCTGAAAGATATGGTACGATTGGAAAGGATTGGCGTATCTACTACTCACTCATTGCCTTCTATGGCGTAGTTAGCGGTCATCGGGTAGTAGCAACTAAGACAAAGGAAACAGACATTTTGATACTCGATAACCTTCTATACAAAAGCTTAATTTTAGATGCTACTACTCGTAGTAAGATAGGACACTGGCCACATTTATATCTTCGTATCGAATATTCACGTCCAGACATATTAATAGGAGATTTGCGTAAATACATTGATGTTGAATTTGATAGTGAAAGGCCAATCAGAGATCTTAGAGATCTTCGCCTGAAGTTTAATCGATTGATGATATTGCTAGATAAGTATAAAAACCAAATCAATCAAGCTTTCGTTTACGAGAGTGAAGATTTCGAAAAATTGTATCAGGTCAAAGAGCTGGTGAGTAAAGCAATTGGTGAGGGCCATATTAGGTCCTTACCACATGACATTAAGATAGATGAAGGCCTATTGAGATTATGAAGTCCATAATGATGTTGGTCTTCGATGTAAGCGGATATATGGCCCACTTCAGGCGGTTCTATTCATCTGCAACCTCTCTTTCTTACCACTTTCCTCCTAGGAATACCATTATCGGTTTGCTTGCAGCAGTATTAGGCCTTGAAAGAGATAGTTATTATGATCTTTTTTCTAGCGAGAATTGCATGCTAGCTCTATCGATCCTAACACCATTAAGGAAGCTAGCATTATCCATGAATTATTTAGACACAGACCAAGTTACTCTCAGTAGGCTTAGAGGCATAGGGGGAAGGGTGCCTACTACAATTGAGTACATATTACCGGAACCTCCACATACTCATCTGCGGTACAGAATATTTATAACGCATCGGGATCCAGCAATATTCAATGAGTTAGTAAGAAGAATTAAGACGAAAACTCCTGTCTATCCGCCGGCCCTAGGTCCCGCATACTGTCTAGCAGAGCTTGACTACGTTTTAGAGGAAGCAGCGAATATACAATATTCAGATTGTGACGAGTTCCAGATATCTACTGTTATAAGAGAAGACCTAATCGCCCCGGATGGGTTGGCCCCGAGGGAGAACCTCAAGATCACTATGGAAGAAAGGCTACCTCCTAACTTCACACATAACAGAACACCTGTCGGTAAAAGCTTTAACTACATCTTTGAGGCTAATGGGCAACCGATACCTATCAAGATAAGGGGTGAAGTCTTTAGCATTGATTTCGGTGGTAAGGAAGTCTATGGAGTCTTTATGTAATGATTTTTATTCTCATAAAGGGGTTAGGCTTATAGAGCATTTGAAAACGGTTGGTGAAGAATGTGAAAAACGTCTTAGAGAACTAGGTGTGATGGATCCCCGTTTACTCAGGGCTGGAGCCATTATAGGCAGAACGCATGACTTTGCAAAGTACAGCCCGTTCTTTCAAGAACATCTGAAAACGGGTAAGAAATTTGGTAGGGAACTTGGCTCGCATGCACCTCTCTCAGCTCTATACACCGCGTGGGCGGCTAATCTCTATATAAATGACCCTTTTATCACTGCCGCATCAATGCTATGTGTGCTATCTCATCATGGAAGTATTTATGGTTCATTTGGCTCGTTATCAGATAAACTTGATGAAATACTAGGAAACGCTAATTATAGAAAACAGTTAGAATTCATCATGAGATGCGCCGAACATATTTCGACGGAACTGCGTAAGTTATCGCTTCCTGATCTAATGAGCTTTAAGCGAGATTTTGATAGAGGATTACCGGAATTGAAGAAGTCGCTGATTATCGCTTCATATGAGGATTATAAAGATTACTTTAATAAACTGTACGAGATTCTTCTTCTATTTTCTGTTCTAATAGATGCTGATAAGAAAGTCTCAGCAGGACTTAAATCGGTTGATAGAATCTATATTAATCCTAAGATCGTCGATCGATATATCATGGCTCATTTAGAAAATAGACAAGGTAGGATGGTAAGCTTGAGGAACATGATATACAAGGACGCGATGGAATCATTTAGTGAGTTTCTACAAAGACCTGAGCTGCCTCGCATAATGACAATTACAGCGCCCACGGGGGCAGGGAAGACATTACTAGGCTTCTCTATAGCTATTAAGCTCAGAGCAGAGATAGAAAAAAGAACTGGTCTCTTACCGCGCGTGATATATGTACTACCTTACATAAATATAATTGAACAGACACACCAAGTATTCTATAGCGTCTTATCCGAGGAAAGTAGCGAGATCCCGGTAAACCTGCTCCTCAAACACCACCACCTTTACGTGCCTTTCAGCGGAGTGGGTGAGGATAGGTCCCTAGATGAGATTTTATTGCTAGTTGAGTCGTGGGATTCTGAGATTGTAGTCACAACATTCGTCCAGTTATTTGAAACCCTTTTAGGGACGAGGAACAACATGTTAAAGAAGTTCCACAAGCTATACAATTCTGTAATAATAATTGATGAAGCCCAAACGCTGCCGGTGGAGTATTGGCGGCTTGTGAGAGAGGCTCTCACAGAACTAGTTAAAAAAAGCAATAGCTACGTAGTATTCATGACGGCAACTCAACCATTGATTTTCAGAGGGGTAGAGGAGCTCGTAAAGAATAATAGAGATTATTTTCGTAAATTGGATAGGGTCGATTATTTTTATGTAACAAAAAATATGAATGTAGAAAAAGTAGCCGATTTCATTCTCGAGAGGTGGGATAAAGACTCTTCCATACTAGCCGTCGTCAACACGATCACAACATCTATCAAACTTTATAAGACTATAAAGGAAAAGTTAGAAAGTGAAAATGTCGTATCTCTAGGAGCCGAGGAGGAAGGGCTAGATGAGATAGATAGACCTGTTTTATGCTACCTCTCAACTAATATTATCCCCAAGGAAAGGATTCGACGCATATCTATTTTAAAGAAAATCCTTGAGTGTCATAGGCAAGTGTTAGTTATAAGTACACAGCTAGTAGAGGCAGGCGTTGATCTTGATTTCGATAAGACCGTGAGAGACATAGGACCCATCGACTCAATTATACAGATCGGTGGCCGTTGTAATAGAGAATGGAAAAGGGAGAAAGGAGAGGTTTACATTATTCGCATAGCGGGTGAGGATGGACAGCTTGACAGTACAAGAATATATGGAAATCTTACAATTAAGCATATAGCCGAGCCATTACTATCGAAATGGAGAAATTTTAATGAGGTCAATATAATAACGCTATTAGATGAATACTATAATATAGTGCTTGAAAAGCTGCAGGTAGATACTAGAGATGAATCGTTAAAACTGCTTGATGCCGTAAAAAATCTCGACTTTGACGAACTTTCGCAGTTCCGGTTAATTAAAGAAGAACCGAAAAGTTCGGTGTTTGTTGAGATTGATCAAGAGGCCCAACTAGTTCTTAAAGAGTTTATTCAGCTATGGCACAAGAGACGCGGAGATGTGGAAAATCCTTATGAATTACGGGCTCTTCTACGACGCCAGAGAACAATGCTCGAGGAATATATTATAGATACTTGGGAGACAGAGGGTCTTCCTCGCCAATACATAGCTGAAGACCTAGCGATAAGATATATATCATTATCGGAGGTTAATTTGTATTATGAAAGAGAAACAGGCCTCAGAAGAGCTTCTGAACTACAGGCTTCCTTCTGGTAGGCCAGTTACAGGAACGCTTTTCTGGTATTTCGCTATTTGTAAGCGCGAAGTCTGGTTAATGGCTCATAACATAACTCCCGATGAGGAGCATCAATCACTTGAAATCGGACGTGTAGTACATGAGTCATTCTATACTAGGATGAAGAAGGAGATAGAGACTGAGGGTATGAAGATAGACGTAGTGGGGGGCAAGGATGGGTTTGTTTACGAGGTTAAGACTTCATCTAAGTTTCTCGAGGCAACTAAGCTACAGTTAGGATATTATCTGCTACGCCTCGAGCAGATGGGCGTCAAAGTGCGGGGTGTTATCGCGGTTCCTAGGGAGAGGCGGCGATTTAACGTCGAGCTAAATAGTGAGCTTCGCGAACAGGTGGTATCAGCTCTTAAAGAGATATCTGAGCTCTGTATGCAACCATTTCCACCGCCTGCCCAAAGGATACACTTCTGCCGTAAGTGCGCCTATAGAGATTTCTGTTGGGGTGCTGTGGAGTGAAGAAGCCGCTATACATCTTTAGCTCGGGCGAGCTTCGTAGAGAGGGGAACACACTGGTTCTCGTAAAACCAGATGATAAGAAGTTCGTTCCAGTTACCGCTGTCAGCGATGTATACGTGTTTGGGGAGTTGACACTTAATAAACGAGTATTGGAGTTTCTATCGGGCAATGAGGTTACTGTCCACTTCTTCAACTATTACGGATATTACATCGGCAGCTATTATCCGAGGAGTCACTACAACTCCGGCTACATGATAGTGAAGCAGGTCGAGCATTATTTGGATCTAACCAAGCGGCTAGCCATAGCTCGCAAGTTCGTGGAGGGGGCTTTAGTGAATATGTGGCATATCCTTCACTATTATGATTTG
>CALIKS010000056.1 GCA_938017985.1 uncultured archaeon
CCGTAGAAGTCGAAGCGCGCCACGAGAAGCCCCCTTCTACAGAACTCGCGGGCGGCCCTGACGAAGAGGCGGTGAGCCTCAATCCTATTGCCAGTGAATCCATGACACATGATGAGGCCGGGCGCTGGGGACTGGCTGGGAACATGGACCATGCATGCAAGCCTGCCCCGAGGCCCCGCCACCCAGACAAACTCCTCCCGCACAACCCAGAACCGCCACACCTCAATACAAATAGTTTATAAACAGTGGGACAGACGCTCAGTTTACCTGACCACCAGCAGCACAGACAGAGTGAAGCATGACTGTTAAAAGCATTTGAGGTAATTTGCTAATTTCACGTGGATAGCCTGAATGGGGATTCTCGAGGAAGGCAAACACGGTGACTAATGGTTAAGCAGCCTTGTTGGGAAAATATTGCCCGAATCTTCTCAAAACACTTTTTTGTTGCATGCCCAGCATAACCGATCTGTTTTTAAGTTAGGTCATCAATATTTATTCTTGGTTGCATGCGTGGTTTCCCTAAACCTGCTCATAGGATTATACTGGAGTCTCTACTAAATAATGTACGTAATCATCCTGTTAAATTAACTGAAGAGGAGCGAATTCATGAAGTTGGGAAGAAGGACCTTGCGAAGGGACGCTTGATAAACGTTATAAATTTTAGTGTGGTTGTGGTATGAACACCAGTGGTGAAAAGAGCAAGTATATTCCGATGAGGCTCGTTACACTGAACGAATATTATGAATATATTAAGACCCACAATGTCGTCCATATAGAAGATGAGAAAATACCTATCGGAAAGCATTACGATATTAAGAGCTACCATCCAGAAGGATTTATCTTAGAGAAGACGACTGTATGGTCTTTTCCCGAGAGGGGGAATTGGGCTACTCATAGGGGCGACTATAGAGGTAACTGGGCACCTCAAATAGCTAGAAACATCATTTTGCGGTATAGTAAGCCCTACGAGCTCGTTCTAGACCAGATGTGTGGAGGGGGTACGACACTGGTGGAGTGTAAGCTTTTAAGACGTAATGCCATAGGCGTGGATATAAACTATGAGGCAGTCATGCTTACCCTCGACAGGCTAAATTTCTCTTATACCCCTCTAGACCCGGACTACAGAGAGCCGAGCATAAAGGTCTATCATGGTGACGCTAGGAACCTAGACTTGATAGATGACGAGTCTGTAGACTTAATAGCCACTCATCCGCCCTACGCCAACATAATCCCGTATTCTAAAATCAGGAAGATAGAAGGGGACTTATCACAGGTCTACAGCTTAGAAGAATATCTTAAAGGCATGCATGAAATAGCTAAAGAATGTTTCAGAGTGTTAAAGCCTGGAAGGTTCTGCGCCATACTAATAGGCGACACTAGGAAACACAGACACTATGTCCCAATTTCTTTCAGGGTCATGCAACAGTTCCTAGACATAGGCTTCATATTAAAAGAAGACATTATCAAGGTCCAATGGCATACTAAGACTACCGAGAAAAAATGGGCTATGTTAGCTAAGACCGCCGAAGAATGCTGGGTCGAAAAGGCGCCTGACAAACAATATTGGACAGACTTCTACCTAATCGCGCACGAGCATTTATTCGTATTCAGAAAACCTGATGCTGGTGAAGACGAAAAAAACTATAAGGACAGTATGAAGTGGTGGTAAACGATGCGTAGAAAACCTAGCTGGAGTAAGTACGAGAAACTTGTAAACGAGGCCATAGTCGAAAAGAACTATGCAAATGGGGTGGGAGTTATAGTTGACCCCTTACCGCTGCCAGACGATGTTAGAGAAGTCTTTGAACAGCATTTCAAAGTACATAGCGATAGGAGCTTTAGAGTAATTCTGGTCGAGGATTACGCGGACTATAAAGTGTTCATTCAGATACCTGACGGAAAGTCCGAGTATGACTTCTATGTTTGGAGGGCGAAATTTAGAGACGAGCAGCTCGTGGATGTAAAAGTTCCAACACATGATGACTTGGCAGCTCAATACACAGAGCTCAAGTCGAAGCATAGAGATTTAGAAGAATACCTGATAAATGCTGTCATTAAGCTTATCAGGGACAGGTGGGGAGTGCCTAGGATAGTCGCGAACTACTTCAATAGTCTCAGCGAAGAATTGAAGAGCGAGGTCGGAAAATTCTTATCAACACTTAAATGGATAGCACTTCAAGAAGACATTAACTACCCTCTTAAAGAGAAAAAGATGGGTTCAAAATACACACTAGCGCTTTATGCCCTATTAGAAGCAGGTTTCACGATGAGCGAAATAAGAAGGGTCATCAAGTTCTAAATCATGACACAAGACATGGTATCGATGGACCGATACAGAATAGAACATGGGGCCGGTGGGATTTGAACCCACGACCTCCTGGGCCCGAGCCAGGCATCTTAGACCATGCTCGACCACGGCCCCCCTACGGCTCCAAGCAGACGTGCAAAAAATAAACGTAATTCGGGCTTGAGGGGTTGTTAGACGACTATCGCTGTCTCGGTTCTCTCCACGCCGTCTATAGTGTGTATCTGGGATAGCACCGTGTCTGTCAGCTTCTTCAAGTCTTCAGCCTCGATTAGGACTAGTACGTCGTATCTGCCGGTTATCATG
>CALIKS010000057.1 GCA_938017985.1 uncultured archaeon
CCACCGAGACAAGAAGCCCCTGATACATCTTAGAGATCAGGGATACAAGCCTCGAAGAGGCCTCATCAACCACACGGCATAGACCGGCAAAGAACAATATATATGATTTTTCCGAGACCCCATACATCTAGCACATAAAACAAGTTCGAACCTCCACTCCATCAACCCATCATCCCCTAAACTGTTGTTGGCAAATTCTGTAATAGTTGTTGAGGTAACAGTTTTTCTTGTGTTACAGTTTGAGTTATAGTTTTTTCTCTTTCTGCCCCGCTTTTAAGGCCAAGCAAATATCCTCCAATCCCACCAGCTAAAGCTACACCAACAGCTATACCAGCTGCTTGAGCAGTAGTTAAACCTAGAAATTCTCTTCTAGTCAATTTTTTATTTAATTTCATCCAATTCTTTTTGATGTTTACTCGTTTTTATCTAAAAATAAATTTGAAGAGAAAAGTTTAAAAAGATTTTTAAATTATGCAAATCGTGTTTCATATCGCATGACATTCCAAGTAAATGGTAACCAAATATATGCTGCCATCGCGTCAAACGTGAAAGGATCAGTCTGCACGAAATTATGAACTGCATTGGTATAAAATTTATCATGAAGTAAATTTCCAACTAGTTTTAAGTCTTCCGTGGGAACAACAAAACCCATTTGACCATCTGGAGGTCTATTTTTAAAAGCAACATTTATTCTGTAAGCTGGAACCCCAATCATAAATGTATAACTTCTGCCATATTCAACTCTAAATTCATCGTAGTTCGAATTCCAATATTCAGGGGCATTAAAATAATATGGCGGATTATATGTAAATGCCATAGCTCTCATACCAACTATGCTTAATTCAGAACCATTCATAAATAAATTCCTCAGCAATCTATGCCATTCGGCTGAAGTTAAAAATTTATTTAATATAACATCGTCTATGTTAAGGTTTTTTATTTTTTTATCTTTAACAAAGAAGCTGTAGGCTTCGTTATTTAGTTTTTGGAAATTTTCTAGATTAAGTAGGGCGAATTCTAATCTTACAGTAGGTGTGTTTATTATATTTATCCAAACCTCGCGCCAATTTGATGGAAATTTTTCATTATAAACATCATATACATAATAATCAAATGTAGTTCTTCTATGAATTAAATCAGCACTTATTATTGCAGGGCTAAATGCTTTCTCCCTAATCCAATTATCTGCCTTTAATGCTTTGTTAGAATCTGCTTTTAAATATTTTAGAATATCTTCTTTATCCAATCCTATAAAAAGTCTTCCACTTTCGTTTGCTTTTGATAAGTTATCAAAAAGCATTTTACAGAGTTCTCTTACGTTTATTCTTGCTTTTCTACCCAGAGCTTTATCACTAGTTTCAACAACCTGTTCTAAACCTATTTTATAATAGCTGCAAAAGCTTCCTGCCTGCTTAGCTAAAGCCCAGCTGAAGTATGGATATTTTTCAAATTCATGGGGTTTATCTAAAGCTATGAAAGCTAAAGCTTCGGCATCAATTTCTTTTATCGGATATCCATTGCTTAATCCGTTTAAAGTATATGGATGGGAATTTATTGTGTTTATAAGTAACGGTAGAACTGATTTGAATTGATTCAAATCTTTTTCTCGATTGATTCTGTAGACGGATAGTTCTTTTAAGTATATACCGCTCTCAGGAGTTAATCTCGGCCTATATTCTTTCAAAGCATTATAGCTCTCTCTCAGGGCAAAGATCCTGAAGTCCTGGCCCTTGAAAGTTGAGGGTATTTTTTCGTCATTGATATAAGGTTGCCATAGGAAGTTAATGTTCTCCTGCCCAAAATATTCGATCTCCTCGTTGTTTAAACCAAAGGTATATGAAAATTCTTTTTTAGAGGATAGTCCATCTTTACTTAAGGCATTTATGACTACGTGGTAATCTCCTAAATCCTTGCTGATGAAATCTAGCTCAGACTTGTTTTTTCCCAAAAAAAGATTGTACTCCCTATTTGATAAAGTATGTACAACTTTAGCCTCGAGCCTGTCTAAATTCTCTGGCTCTTGTATACTAAGTTTTAAGCTGTGCCGATAGCTTTTTACACCGGGCAGGTAACCATATTCAATAGAAACATTTATTGTTGGAGATGCAATAGTCTTGGTTAAGGTTTGAGTAACGGTTTTAGTATCTGTTAAAGTTTTACTTGTAGTTATAGTTTTGGTAGGGCCTTTCTCTGTAACTGTTTGTGTAATGGTTGTGGTTACTGTTTGCTGCGTAGCTAGACTTCTTCCTAGAAAATATCCACCAATACCGCCGGCTAGTGCGGTGGAAAAAGCTATCCCGGCGCCCTGAGCCGCTGTTAATGCTAAAAACCTCCTCCTACTGAGACCCTCCCCAACCATCACTCAGATTTTTTTTGAATGAAGGGTATAAAAGCCTTGGGATTAGGTGGCGCCTCGATTAAGCATTTGAGGAGACCGCCAAGAGAAGGATATTGTGAAGCTGGGGGTAATGGGGAGGAGGGGATATTAGGTCTTCAGGATGCAGGCCGCTGACGTAAGGAGGGATCCGGCCTCGATGGCCGGGATGATAAGGAACGCCTGCAGGAGGAGGCTGAAGGAATCCCAGAAGAATCTCCACGAAACCCCTAGCCCGATTAATGCGGCCATCAATATATTAATGGTTTTCAGGTCTGGGATGTGGGGGCTGGGGGCGTCTCCTTCCTGCACCCCAGAGCTTCCTGCAGCCCCCTGTATCTGTTCCTCACCGTCACCTCTGTAACTCCCGCGGCTTTGGCAATGTCCTTCTGAGTTATGTTCTGCATCGTTTCTTGGCAGGCCATGTAGAGGGCGCCGGCAGCCAGTCCGAGCGGATCCTTACCCACCGTTGCGCCCCTAGACCCTGCCAGCTCCAGTATCGTCATAGCCTCCTGCACCACCGCCCCGTCAAGCCCGATCTTCGAGGCTACCTTCCTCACATATTCTCTCGGATCTATGACTGGCGCCTTCAGTCCTAACGTGCGGACCAATAGTCTGTAGCTCTGGGCTAGGGCCTTCCTGGTGACTAGTGGGTAGGCCTTCTCGAACTCCCTGACGTCCCTGGGCATCCCGCTCATCCTGCATGCGGCGTAGGTGGCGGCTGTGGCTATGTGTCTGATCGACCTGCCCTTGACCAGGTCTGCCTTGTAGGCTCTCCTGTAGATGGACATTGCTGTCTCTGCGACCGGCTTGGGTATGTTGAGCTTGTCCGCCAGCGTCTCTATAATGGAGGCAGCCTGCCTGAAGTTTCTCTCAGCCGATGCGTCGGCTCGAGACGAGGCGTCAAGCATCTTCAGCCTAAGCATTCTTCTGACGGCCTCCTCCGGGAGGCGCCTACCCTCCCAGTCCTCTCCGATCCTGTTAATCACGGTCGAGAGCC
>CALIKS010000058.1 GCA_938017985.1 uncultured archaeon
ATCACATTCCTTATATTGGTTGGATGGCGTCTTATAAACACTTCGAAAGCCTGTAACTTGGTTGTTAGAATAATTGAAGGCAGCAGCATACACCGGAAGCACAAAAATGTGAGAGAAGCCATATAAAACGATGAACTATTAAGTGATTAAAATCCTAGTTGAATCTTGGATATGTTTAAACCCTTCTGATTGCTGAGCAGGGATACGGCGGTGGCTATTGGTATTGCTCCAGATTCTAAGCCGCGCGCATAAACAAGGTTCGGGAGGCCTGCAGTGTAAACGCGTGCGCACTTCAAGGATTTTGAAAATGCTGCGTTATGATATTTTATTTCATTTTCTACCCGATACTTGGCATGTTTTTTCTTGAATAAAAAACTTAATTACAAGTGACAACCTATAACCTTGATGACGGGCCCTTATGAACAGGCGAGCACTATCTCTTTTATCGCTCATGTTTTTGGCAATAATGATTTCCCTCTATGTTTACTCACTTTGGAGGGTTGAGCATATGAAAGAGTCCCAGACTTCAATAAGAAGGATTAAATTAATACCTCGAAATCCTGAACCGTTTATTATGAAAAACTGGAAGGAGCTTACCAAAGCGTACATCCGATTTGTCTTTAGCTTTGATCTTACGGGCGAGTATTTACCATTAATAAGGCTAGATAAATCTGACCCGGATACTGTTTCCTTCGACTTGCCATCTTACGTCGGTGATTTCAGGGCGTGCGAAGGCTCTGGGGAAGCAATTAATTGTATGGCAGCAGTGCTGAGTGGTACTCTTGTTGGCATCAATATGAGTGGCTATAATGGTTACGATTGGGTTTCAATGTGTAAAAGTTGGTTCAGCAAGGAAGATGGCATATTTCTCAATAATAAGAAAGGTCAAAGTGGGGGATCTTTCTGGTACGACATATACCCGAACATATTGATTTTTTCTCTAGCATACTACTATCCGGGAATAGCGTCTTCGTGGAATTCAACCTTATATAAAGTGGCCGAGAGTTTTTATGAGGCTTCTCATATTATTTACACACAATATTATGATTCAGATTTTGACTTTACTGCATTCGATTTTCGCAGAATGGTACCTGTAAATAACGGAAGATGGGTGGAACCGGATGCAGCGGCAGGCATGGCATGGCTAGAGTACATGGCTTACTTGAAATGGGGCGATCCGCGTTTTCTGGAGGCTGCGAAATGTGACATGCAGTTCCTCCAAGAAAGAAAGATTAATCCTTTTTACGAAGTATTGCTTCCCTTTGGAGCCTACATTGCTGCACGCATGAATGCAGAGTTTGGAACAGACTACGATGTGCAAAAGCTTTTGAACTGGTGTTTTGATGGCGAGATCCCGTTAGGCCCAAGGCCCGGATGGGGTGTTATAATCGATAAGTGGGGCGATTACGAAGTTAATGGATTAGTAGGTAGCCTCACAGATGGCGGCGGTTATGCTTTTGCAATGAATACTTTTGACATGGCTTTACCACTAGTGCCTCTTACGCGTTACAATACTAGTTTCGCCAAGGATATAGGCAAGTGGCTACTTAATGCTGCAAACAACGCTCGACTGTTTTATCCGGATTCCATCCCAGAAACTCATCAATCCTCATCATCGTGGAGATATTGCAACGTTATTGCGTATGAAGGATTGCGATATAGATGGAATGGGAAGAGTCCTTATGCGATGGGTGATCCTGTTCTCCATGGTTGGGGTGCTACTGATTTGGGTCTTTACGGATCCTCTCATGTAGGAGTGTTTGGCGGAATTATCAATCTTACTAACGATGAGAAAATACTTCAAATAGATCTTCTTAAAACAGATATCTATCATGGTTCTGCCTATCCAACATATCTCTATTATAATCCTTATGATGTCGAGAAAAGTGTAAAGATAGAAGTTGGTCCTGAGCCGGTGGACATTTACTGCGCTGTTACACATAAGTTTTTAGCAAGGAATACGACAGGCACTGGAGTGTTTACACTTCCGCCAGACTCGGCTGCAGTAATTGTATTAGTGCCGGCTGGAGGACGGGTTGAACACTTAAATGATAAAATGCTTGTGAACGGGGTCATCGTTGATTATGGATTTGAAAGTTAGCCACAAAGCTTTATATTGTTGCGAAAAGTATCATCATAGTTAAATTGCCAAAACGAATCAGATTCGACGATAAGGATAAAGTTATTCTCTCGATTCTATATGAAGATGCTCGCCTTAAAAACAGGCAGATTGCCTTGAAAACCAATCTTAGCCAAGCTACGGTAGCCAGAAGAATCAATAAAATGAAGAAACTGCAAATTATAAAAAGGGTCATCCCAATACTTGATTATAAAAAATTAGGCAAGACTTCCACTTGCTTTATCCTACTTGATTTAAAGAATTGTGACGCTAATAGCTTGATGAAATACTTGGAAAATGCTGAGGAAGTAATATGTTTATACCTTCTGGAAGGAGAAAAAATGCTTTTAAAAACCGCTTTTGAAAGTAGATCGGCTTTAAACAATTTTGTTGACAAGATTAAGAAGTTTTTTGGAGGCAATATTGATAGTTTTTATGAAGTCAAATCCATTATTGTCGAGGAGAAATGTCCTTTTCAAGGAATTTCAGAGCTGAGGGCTGAAACTCATTACGATGATCAGTCAAAAATAACGTTAAGCAACAATAGGCTTAGACTCACTGTAGATTTAGGCAAGGGGGGGATAATAGATGAAATAGTTCCCATAAATATGAGCAACATAAATCTGGCTTTTTCCGAGCTTGGCTTACTATTTGACACATTTCTTGAAACCCAGTTTTGGTTAGATGAACTTCAAATAACTAAGCCTCACTATGATATAAAAAGAGATGAAAACTGGATGGAGCTGAACTTTAGAAAATCGGTTAAAGCGATTTCTACACTTAAAGATTTGGAGTTAACCAAAACGATTCGTTTAGAAAAAAACTTAAATGAAGTAAAGATCAAGTATGTGTTGACCAATAATGGGGGGACTACAAAGACATTAACACTGTGGGTTTGCAATTATCTTGATGCTTCACTGTTCTCAGAGTTAATAGTTCCGTTGACTGGCGACGTTAAAAGAATAAGAGTTGTGAATGATTCAAGCAGAGGCTTTTTTACGATTTCAGAAAAAGAAGTGGACGAGCTGGTGAAAAAATACTGGCGAGATGAATGGGGGTTATTTATTCACTCGGAGAAACCTGTAGATAGAGCCGGCTATTTAAGTAATCTTTTAAAAATCCTATTGATGTTTCGCTTCGATCCGGGGCAAGTCTGGGTTGTTAAGAGGTTTTGGGGCGAGAAATATGTCAGTTTAGAACTGCTATTCAATCCTGCCTCTATACAGCCAGGTAAGGCTGCTCAATATGAATTCAATATTTGCTTGCTGTCAAGCAAGAAAGATTATTCAGGTGAATTTCGCGGTAATTTGTTTCATTTTCTCTCAGATACTTGATACATTTTTTCTTTAACATATAAAATTTAAAAGCTTGTCAAAAAGTATAATGTTGATAAAAATGAACCAGAAAACTGACACACAGATATATGAAGCAGGGGGGTCAAAAACTGTTCTGGCGAAGTTTCCATCACGCGCTTTCATAATAGGTCTCGTACTAGCAGTAATTTCAACCATGCTTTGGGTTACGCATACTCGTACTAGCCTCACTTACAATATACCTTGGGCAGGCCTAGCTGCAGGAGGAATAGACTTTACCCTGTTCATAGGATACGGCTTCGCCACTTTAATGGTTCTACCAATCATCCTGTCTAAAATCGGAATAAAACTTAGTCCTATGGAATATGCTATAATATACATCATGGTCCTAATCGGGTGGACGGGGCCTGCTCTCTTCTGGATGTGGGGCGTCCAAATATGGACCGTCTGGACATGGAGCGGAGGAATAGTTGCCAAGGAGCTCGCGTCAACCGGGAAAATACCCGCCTACTGGTATGTTTTGGACCAGAAACAGGCAGAATGGTTCTTCTCGGGTGGGCCTTTTATCTTAAGCGAAATCAGTAGTCCAATACTTTTCTGGAGCGTAATGGCTATATGTGAAGGACTCATGACGTTCTTCCTAGCTCTAATCTTCAGAAAGAAATGGGTTGAAACCGAAAGCCTACCCTTCCCATTCGCCTCTTCAGCGGTTATGTTAATAAATATGGCTGAAGAAGAAGCTGGAGGCAAACCTACTATCAAAATAGCAAGAGAAAGACTGCTCTGGATCGCGTTTTTAATTGCAGTCCTAGTCTATGGGTTTAACATAATACATGCTTTCATCCCATCAATACCGCGGATTCCAATAGATGAAATCGATTTAAATCCCTGGGGCGGGGGGAATGTTGGAGTTAACCTGGATTTAACATCGACGTTTAAAGGCGCGATGATTGTTCTGAATTTCAATCCACTACTTATAGCAGCATTATTCCTCCTGCCACTTGACATCCTGTTAACCACGTGGGTAGCAATGGTTGTGTTTCAATGGATATGGCCTGCTGTCGGAATCTCTACAGGCTTGTTCCCAGACATTTCGTCACAGGGTGCTTGGAGCGTGTGGTGGGCACTTGGAAACGAGTGGCCCGGAGCAATCTGGTATTTACTGGGGTATGGCTTTATACAGGGAGTGGCAATATGGGTTATAATATCGAGTCGAAAACACTTTTCTAATCTGGTGTCTTCTGCTCTCAAAGGAGACACTGAGTCCCGCATAGGTCTTTTCGGTTTCATTGGCGTGACTGTGATATGGCTGATAATCATGTTTGCGCAGGGTGCTAATCCATTAGTAATAACATTATCAGTAATCTATTTCCTTCTCGTGTATCTGGGAATGATGAGATACCGTACGGAGTCATCTCCAGCTGGCGGCGGCTTCTGGTGGTGGAACTGGACTAACGGAGTCTTCTCTAAAATAGGTAATTGGCCTCTAGAGTCGCCTGAGGCCTATGTAACGATGAACCTAACATCTCCAATGGGTGCAGGCCCAGGAAATATACAGTATGCGCTATTATCAACAGATATTGTAAATATTTCGTCGCAGTTTAAGATAGACGTTAAACACCTGTTTTTAATCGTGGTTTCAACTACCGTAATCACCGTGATCTTCGGCGGGATATTCTATGCTTGGTGGGGTTATGCTGGTTTAAGAGGCCTTGGGTGGCTTAACGATCAGCAAACTTTCGCGGTTGACCTTGCATATCCGATTTATAAGAGTGGGACATCGTTCAAACTCACTATGTGGGAGCCAACGTATATTCCTTACATGGCAGGAGTTATCTTAGCGGTGCTGCTCATGTGGCTTAAAGCAACTTTCGCAACGATACCGTTCAACCCGTTAGGTTTAATAATGGGCTGCATGTATATGTGGCCATGGGTTTTCACATCAGTACTAATAGCTTGGCTGGCAAAATATATAATCTTCAAAACAGGAGGAACTTCATTATACCAGAAACTTCTCCCCGGTGCAATAGGCTTCATAGGCGGCTATTGGTTAGTGAAACTAATCATGTGGTTCATAGTCCGACTTTTCATAGGATTACAGCTTCCACCCCCGTAGGGACAAAATTGTTTTTTCTTCATCCTTTTCCGGCTTTTCCGATAAAAGGTGGTTGGCCTAATAAAACGAGAGTCTTATTCCTTATCATTCTTATGATAATGTTTACTGGAATATTTCTTCCCAGTCCTCTCAATCCGCTTGGGATAGAAGTGGGAAAAGAGGATAGCAAAAATATGCCCATCAATCTCTATAGCATTATACAAAACGTTGATTTAGACGCTGTGATGAATCATGTTTCTTATCTCTCCTGCTTAGATTCACGTGTCACAGGCTATCCGGGCTATGAAAAGGCAAGTGAATATGTTTACAGCAAGTTTGTTGAATATGGCTTATCAAACGTCTCCTATCATTTCTATAATGTTGCAATTCCTATTGATTACGAGACATACGTATTTCTTCCTTCTAAAGGCGTTAAACTTAAAGCTTATGCACTTTGGCCTAATGGTATTCAGGCGAGTTCGATAGATTTAACGGCGCCGCTTGTGTATGGCGGGGATGGCGAATGGAGAGACTTTGATGGAAAGAAGATAGATGGAAGCATAGTTCTTCTCGAGTTCAACAGCCGCGATAACTGGTTAAAGGCTGCTGAATTGGGGGCGAAAGCCGTTATCTTCATAGAGCCGGATGATACTTCCGCTTCTGAGGCTCAGCTCAAGAAGCTAAATTATATCCCACTTGATTTTCCGAGGCTCTATGTGAATAAGACGGTGGCGAAAATAATCCTTGATGAGCTTAAACTCGAAGATACTCTTACAGTACGGGTTGTCTCAAACATGAAGTATGAAAACATACGTGCAAAGAATGTGATTGGTTTCATAAAGGGTGTTGATCCTGATCCTGCAATAAGTGAGCAAATAGTGGTGATGGTTTCTCATTTCGACTCAACTTCCGTGGTGCCGGCGCTTTCACCAGGGGCAAGTGAATCAATCGGAGTGGCAGCACTCCTCGAGCTCGCAAAGTTTTTCGTTAAAAACCCTGCTCCACGCACTCTCATGTTTATTGCCTTCTCAGGGCATGGAGAGAACCTGATGGGTGCAAGGGCTTTTATGGGGGACATCGTATGGTTTGAAAAGAATGTTTCTCTTGCATCAAAGTTTGTGAGTGTGCTAGACATAGACATAACTCCTGAAGTTGATTCATCCTGTTTTCTGTTCTCTTTTATTGGAAACCAAGAGTCAAACAATTGGTATTCTGCGTACTATCAAAGTTTCATTAAAAACATTTCACAACTGTGGACAGATCTATACGCGAAAACTTACAGAATAGAAGGATACCCTGGTATGCTTCCTGTAATGATAAGCCCATTGAGCATTAATTCTGAAGGAAATATCTTCGGGAGTTGTGGAATTTTTTCAACCATCCAAATAACAGGGCACTCTTGGTATCGGTATAGGGGTACGCCCATCGATAGTTTGGATAAATATGATTTTAATAACATTAGGCCCCAGCTGCAGGTATTCTTTTTAAATGCTTACTTGCTTGCTAGGTCTTTGCCTCAAAAGCCTTTGCAACCATTCAGTATCAGTTTCGCAAGGTTTCCGCAGGGTAGCACTGTCGTGCAGGGTGGCGGATTCGGGATTCTAGTGGGGAAAGTTGTTGAGTATGATATGGCGAAGGGAGAATTCCGGCCTGTTCCAAATAGTATCGTCTTAATCAGATCTTCGACAAGTAATGAGTTTCAGGTGACGTTTACTAACGACGAGGCTGTTTTTATTTATCCAGGGGCTCGTCCCTTAGCCCGTCAGGGCTATCCGTATCTTGTAGAAGCATATGTGATTAACAGCTCTACCAATTCAATGGTATACGCTCCAGATTACGGGAGGTATGTCGCATCTTACAGCAATTACATACAGATTCCAATGGAGGGTTATCTAGGCACTTTAGAGCATCCGAGACCCTTCGTTGTTTTCAAATCCGGAAGCCTAGTGTTATATGACGTATTGGCTACTGAACAATTACTATCAACGATTAGTTTCTACTCTCGTGAATTAGGAATAACATCTGGAACAATATCTCCAACGATATATGTAAACGATATTGAAACGCACGCTCCACCTGATCATTACAGCTGGATTGCAGAGGGTGCTGTGAGCATAGTTTTTGCAACTTCTTCGAAGCCTATTGAGATAATAATTAAAGTCGGCTCGTCGCCACTGGGTATGCTGATTAACGCTACTCAAGAGCACCCAGAGGGATCAGGCATTAGGTTGAAGATTGGCGAACAGTTGAAAATTGCTCGTTCACCCTTAAAACTTGCAAGTGATCTTCTTCTTCTCAATACAGCCCGTTTATCAAGTGCTAACTTAAAAGGACTATATACCGGAGCTGAGGATTATCATAGTCAGGCATCAGTTTCCCTAGAAAGCGCTAAAGCTGCTTTTAACAGGAATGAATATTCGCTTTTCTATTCAAAGTGTATCGAATCTTGGTCTTTAAGCAAGCAGGTTTACCAACTTGTTATGGATAACATTAATTCCTCAGCAAGCACCGCTTCATTCTTATTCGCTTTCCTAATTCCGTTCACGCTGATCTTCGAAAGGTTGTTCTTCTCCAATATTAAAATGTCCGTTAAAGTCAGGTTTCTCACGATAATTGTAATTTTCATTCCCATTCTAATGATACTAGTATTTTTCCATCCTGGTTTCAGAATTGCCTCAAGTATTTATGTTTCCCTACTCGGATTGACAATTCTAACTTTCACTCTTCCAGTGACAGTAATTCTGATTTCAAATGCAGAAAGGTTTCTTAGAGAAATCAGAGTCAAGCTGATAGGAGAACACTATACTGGGGTGAGCAAAACAGCAGCTGTTTCTTTATCCTTCAGCATGGGGGTTTCACAAATGAAGAAGAGGACTTTAAGAACCTTCCTGGTATTATTTTCATTGATAGTGATAACAACGAGCACTGTCATGTTCACTTCCGTCTATCCGCTTACGATTGTAGGTAAGTATCCCAAAACAGGGCAAGCCAACTATGCAGGCTTGTTTCTGAGGGATATAGGTTACTCTTCACTTAATTTCTGGTTTACTGACAGACTCGCATCTGAATTCGAGCTTAACGCTAATATATGTGCAAGGGTCGTACTATATCCACCGAGCAGCTACATAAAAGACGGGTTTAAACTTTTTAATTCAAGTATGCATGAAACACGTGTCTTAGCCGTTTATGGTTTATCTTCGGAAGAGGGCGGGATTACTGGATGGGCTAAAACTCTAGTAAATGGCTCATGGTTCCCCGCGGGGTCTCTGCATGTTGCAGTATTGCCCGACTCAGTGGCAAAGACGTTGCAAGTGAAGGTTGGGGACTTAGTCTTCCTAGAAGGCCTGCCCTTGAGAGTCATAGGAATAATTAATTCAAGCGAAGCTAACCGGATTGTTGACCTAGATCAGAACCCGGCAACTCCAAGGGATTTAAGAATTATAACTGGGATAGGGTTCTTCTCTACTAGCGACCTAATTTTTGTACCGTATCGACTAGCCATAGATCTTGGGGGTAGTTTATATTCTGTCGTAATCAGCTTTAAGGAAAGTAGGCAGGTGGCTGATGCTGCGGAGCGGTTGGCAAAGGAGACACGACTCGCTATTTACGCTGCAGAAAAAACAGGTGCAGACGGAAATATTTACTACTGCTCAATTGCAAAGGGAATTCAGTCTTATGGTTACACTATGCTTTTACTCCCCTTAATAATATCCGGTCTAGTAGTATTCAACATGATTTTACGTGTTGTTTTTGAGAGGACGAGGGAAATAGGGATACTCGGGGCTGTTGGTGCCTCTCCCTTGCAGATAGCTGGAATGTTTCTTGGAGAAATTGTTACATATGCTGTAGTAAGCGTTATTATTGGTTATGTAACTGGCATTGTTTTGCTCCAGACTTTAACAAGTATGGGTCTTTTTATTTTTGAAGGGTTCTTTCCGAACTATTCATCAATATTTGCAGCATTCGTTATAAGTTTGATTCTGCTTTCAGTATTGATCCCGAGTCTTTACCCTCTTTACAAGGCTTCTAGGATAGTTACGCCTTCACTAGAAAGGAAGTGGAAACTGCCTACAAAACCCATCGGCGACAATTGGCTTATTCCACTTCCCTTCATATTTGTAAGCGAGAGTGAAGCTCACGGGATGCTAATGTTTCTAAAAGAGTATTTCAGCACGTTTACATTGGAAGGTTTTGGTGCACCATTCGTTACTAAAAGCATAGCTTACAGGGCGGAGGAAAAAGAAAAAAACCTATCCGTCACGATGCATATTGCGCCCTTTCCGGCGGGCATCCATCAGAGGGTTGATGTCAATATAAGGTTTGATCCGAGCATTAAACGTTGGACATCAGGTCTTCAAGTCACAAAGATAGCAGGAGAGTTAAACATGTGGCAGAAATCGAACTATCTCGTTATAGATGCTATAAGGAAACAATTTCTCCAATGGCGTGGTCTGCCTGAATCCGTGAAAAACAAGTACAAGGTGATCAAAAACGAGTAATGATAAAACCGCATACGGAAAAGGGTTAACATTAAGGGTAATGCTTGTAATCCTGTATTCTGGCATGTTCCTAATGCCGGCGATTATATTCTCTACTCTCACGTCCGGAGTAAGCGTTGGCGGTAGTATTAGCTTCGTGGTCGCTTTACTGGCGATCGAGCTTGCGGCACTCATGGGTTCGTCTTTAAGCAAACAGGAAGTATTCATATTATGGAGCTGCAGCGGGGTTGCTGCAACTGATGTAATCTTTCTTTCTCTGCTGCAAAATCTATATTTCAGGTCGATCTCTTCAGTAACCTGGCAGTTTAAATCTCTTGATACTGCTTTACCGTTACCACTAGCCATTCCAGACTGGTTTGCACCTTCTCCCAACTCTCCAGTACTCCTACTTAGGACCTTTCTACATCACGACTGGTTATTACCAATAGCCATAACGCTAGCAGGATGGATACTCTCCGGAAAAGTTATAGATTTGGCTCTAGGCTTCCTGTTCTTTAAAATATATTCTGACGAGGAAAAGCTTCCGTTTCCAATGCAGGAAGTGACTGCTCAAATGATCCTTACGCTTCCCGAAGAAAAATCAAGTAAGAAGAGTATGCTGACTATTACTGCTCTAATAGCGTTCGTTTACAATATAATACTCTATGCAGTACCATTCACAACATCATTTTCAATTGTTCCGATCCCCATTCCTTGGATGGATTTCAGTAATGCTCTCGAATCCTTCCTACCGGGCGCCACGTTCGGTATTGCAACCGATCTATTGACGTTCGCTTCAGGCTTTATAACACCTTTGAATGTAGTCGTTTCCATGTTTATTGGAGCATTTTCATTCTTCTTTATAGGTAATTATTTTGCTGCCCAATCAGGTTTGTTTACATGGACTCCTGGTATGAATCTAAGCATGCTTTACCAACGTTCGATTCTCTACGTCTGGGCATATCCGAATATTGGTCTAGCCATAGCTGCAGCTTTAATACCCATAATAACTAGGCCGAAATATCTAGTAAGTGCATTTAAAGGTCTCTCGAGATTTTCATATCTTTCAAGGGAGAAGGGAGAATTATCTCTACTAACAATTTTTCTGCTTTACTTTGGTTCCAGCATTATAATAATTTTAATTATAACGATGTTAACAGAATTTCCATTGTATATCGCATTACCTTTCGTATTTGGGTGGTCTTTTATATCGTCAATGATTTCAACCAGATCAGTTGCAGTCTCAGGGTTCCAAGTCACTGTGCCCTATGTTCGTGAGGCCTTAATCTTAGCCAGTGGGTATAATCGTGTCGACGTCTGGTTTGCTCCCATGGGGAGCTCAGGAGGCGCAGCATGGTGGGCAAGCTGGTTTAAGTTAAGCGAACTATTGGAAACAAACTACATGGATGTTATTAAAGGACAAATAATTGCTTCAATCGTCGCTATCGTGTTCTCCTTTATTTACGTATCCTTATTCTGGAGCATTTCGCCGATACCCTCACCCCTATATCCTGCTGTCGATATATATTGGCCAGTTAACATTTTAATGTCGGGTTTATGGATTACTGGTGCGATAAGTACTGGGAATGCTGTACAAACGATTATTGGTACGACATTTTTAGCTACAGCAGTTTCTTTCCTTACAGAGTATCTTAAAATACCATTCTCATTGATAGGTTTTCTTATTGGCACCTCTTCACCTCTTCCAACAAGTGTTACAGCGATTCTTGGAGCAATCTTTGGCGTAGCGCTCAGGAGGATTAAGGGGGAAAACTGGTACAAGGAGAATAAATCTGTTATTGGAGCCGGACTTTTTCTCGGATCCAGCTTGGCCATAACTATCGGTGTTGCCTCAGCGATGATACTGAAAGGCGGATGGTCTCTTCCCTATTAAGTTTTAGGCTTTGATTCAAAGGCTTTTCCTGTAATTATTTTTCACATTTTAAAGCTGACTTGAAAAAAAGGATATTCACCTTCACAAAAAATAAAAATAGGCTTCTACAAAAAAGAAGCGCGAGGATAAATGACAGCGGAAGAGAGGCTCCTTAAAAAAGCCCTTGATTATCTTAAAAACTATAGAGATATAAGGAAAAACGAGACTGATGACATTTTCAAAAGAAAAGCACTGATTGTTTCGGAACAAGATATTTTAATGAGAAATTACTCCAGAAAGCACCCGAAGCTTGCATTTAATCCAGGTGCTCTCCTTCAAGGAAAGATTCTGCATGTTTTCCCGCGGCTGATTTTCGATTACTATACATACACGTCAAGCATAGGTCGATTCTCCATAGATGTGGAAAGCTTGATTAACGGTGATCTCAACCTCCCTGTCGAAGCAGACATCGTGGTATGGCCGAAGTTCCTTTGGGAATTTAGAGGATGCGAAGACCCTCGCATCTTTAAACATGGCGAAAATATGCTTATGTTGTACACTGGTTATGGTTATTTCCTAGAAAAGGATGCGCTGGTCACAAGCATTGTACAGGCGTTTGCAAAGTTTGATAGCAGGCTCTCAATAATCAGTAGAAAATACTTTAAAATAAAATCCATGGATGAAGACTATTTTATTCCGAAAAGTAATAAAGATTCTGCCTTCCTAAAAGTGAATGGTGAAGAAGCTGTTATTCTGACACGCCCCCTAATAGGAGGTGTCGAGGTTGGCTGGAGGTCTGATGCAAACTTGAATGAAGCTGTAATGTATGAAAGAACGATGGAGCCCTCCCTGCCCTTTGAGAATTGGGAGTTTAAGGTGGGTTGGTCAACAAACGCGGTTCGGCTTTCTTCTAACGAGCTCCTAGTTGGTTGGCATGGCATTATTAAAGAAGATTATTCGTATAGAAATGGTTTAGCAATCCTCGATAACGATGGTCGATTGCTGGCTGTAAGCAATTACCTGCTTGTTCCCAATGGAGTAAACGAGGAGTATGGTGATAGACCTCACGTGATATTTGGCGACGGATTGGTTTCTTATAAGAAGAGCCTTATCTGGGTTGGTGGTGTTAGCGATTATGCAATAGGCTTCTTTGAAACGGAGCTCGAGAGGGCCATAGGGAAATTGAAATGGATTAGCGGGTAGTCTGACATGTATGTCAGTTCAGAATGATCATATAGTATGTATCCCCATGGCCTGTAAATTCCTGGATCTTTCCATCAAATAGATTTGTATGAACTTCTTTCACCGACTCGCCCTTCTCGTTCAATTGTAAAATTTTCGAGGGTTGTTTTCTCTCATCAAGATAAATAATCCTTGCTTTAAAGGAATAGTCTTTCGTCCCGGATACTTTAAAAACAATCTTTCCCTTTTCCTCCGAATGAAAAGTAAGAGGATACTCCGTATTAAGTATAAGCTTTCTATTGTTGAAGACCTCGTATAGTCCGGTTGCAATCTCTATCGGATATCCCGCACCATATATTTCTTGACCTACTTGGCCTGATTTCTTCCAGCCGAACATAAGATCTTCAAAGGGAATATACCAAGACGGGACGAGTTCGCCGCAAGCCGTTTTTTCAGCTATCATCTCTCTTGGATATTCCGGAGGCATGGTGTATTGCCCTTTATATTTTAGGAGCTCGGCCACGAATTTTTTAACATGCTTTGGAAGACATTTTTCACCTTTAGTAAGATATTCAAACATATATCTAAAGACCTTTCCCTCTTCGCATGCAGCAACATAGGATTCCGGCATAGCCATAGTTGAGAAAAATGTTCTGAAATATTTCCCATAACCATATTTGCATTCGAAGAATATACTATGCCTTATGATGTTGGCTAGGGGTATATAGCTGATTTTCAAGTATTTTTCATTGTTTGTCAATTGGTACAACATTAGGGCAGCAACTGCACCTTCCGGTGTGGCTGTCATTTCATACGCATATTCAAAACTTCTCTCCGCAATCATCTCTATTGCTTTCTTCGCCTCCTCCAAGAACTTCTTATCACCTGTTAACCTATAATACTGCAACATTAAGTAGGCGTAGACACCTGTGACATCGTATTCATAAACGGGTTTTCCAGTGCCCATGATATCATAATACTCGCCAGTTAAAATATCTATAAACTGAGGGAACACGTAGGAAACTTTTCTCCCCAACATTGTAACTATGTTTCTGCTCTTGAGAACCATTTCCTTAGCTGCAGGAGTTTCCTCTGCCAAGTGGCTAGTCCACAGAATAGGGCAAACAAAATACCAGGCGTCAAGTACCAGCGGCTTGTTTTCTTTAATAATTAAGCTTTGAAGGATGCATCCTTCTCCTTTTCCACCTATGCCAGGTTTAAAAAACTCCTGAAGACCTTTTTCAAGTTTCTCTATCAAATCGAGTCCTTTTCCGAACTTCTTATAGTATTTTTTAAGAGGAACAAGTACGTCCAACAAGGTTATAAGCTCCGCGTTAGACGCCCTAGAATCTTTTACGTAAGACTTGAGATATTGCTTACCATTAATCGTCACCCAATTTTCTGGATCAAGAAGGTTTTCAATCTCTTTCGGAACTACTTCGGTTGCCCAATCTACATATATTGTTTCCGGCTTATCGATTTCATCATATATTTCAGAGAACATTCTTAGGAAAAGCTCGCAGCATTCCATGTTGGTATCTGGTTTCACTGGAACGAGATATAGAAAACTATCCAAAATCGTTACTTCCACATTAGAGGGGATTTCTTCACTAACCGGAATTTTATATCCAAACTTTAAAATGTTATTGAAACTTTGATGGTTGAAATCTGTGCGACGAGTAGGATAATAACTTATCCATGGATAGGATAGGTCAACAGTATATGCGGCATCAGTCTTTGTGAGATCATAATACTTGTTTAAAGAGGAGAAGTTTTGAAAGTAGAGAATTGTGCTTTTAATAATCTCCTCTTCATAAAGGAAGCAAAATTGGTTATACACATTCCTTAATCCCCAAGCGGACCTGTGATCAGCAGTCCCCCTTAAGAAATCTATCCCTCGCCCAGAGATAAACTTGTCGCTTAAAGTATCATAGAACTTAATTTCCTGATCAGTCGTGAGCCCCCATCCCTCTGCAGAGACCTGAGGGAAAAAGCGGTAGTAGGGAACTTTCTGCATTCCTTCCCTTCCCTTTGTTGAAAGGTCTACTTTCCAATTAATTAACCCTGGCTTATTTTTGAAAAATCTAATTCCTACGGTGAAATCAGCCCATTCATGTCTACTTTTCAATTGAATTGTGATTTCTCTATCGTTTTCACTAACAGTTATCTCCTTTACACGAGTTAGTATTTCTAAAGCTGCATTATCCAATCCGAAGTTTGTAACCAGCACCTTATTCCTATTTCTAAGCTTTAGATTGTAAATGAATATGAAGCCGTTTGTCTTTTCTTTATGATATCGAATCTCATATTCGCCGCTTTTAACAATGAAATGCTCGTTATCCCAAGAGACAGTCGAAACCTCTTTACCATCACCCTTTTTTTCTTCGTATTGCATAATACTTCTTCTTTCTTTTAGTTCTTAAGAGTTTATTTTTGTTGAAAGAAGTTCTCCCTATTCGCTTAGTAAACGAAATATATTAAACACATTTCTTATTCTTCAGCTTCATTTTAGAGTGTACTTTTAAAAACCTTTCGGAAGAGCCCGCCCGCGAGCGAATAAATACCGTTTAACTATCGTCTGGGAATAACCCTTTCTGAACCGGTTTGGCCGCAACCCTCTAAAAACTTATCTAAAACCTCCGCCTTTTTAGTCTAAAGTATGGTTAAACGTGCTCGGCTGGGGGGCCTGCTTGTTTTACTTTTCACAGTAATGCTCGCCTCTCTTCCAACTGGTTTAAACTATTCACTCCATGGGCCCTTGGCCTCAGCAGCCCCCTCGTCATACTCTTGGAGCAGCCTGAGCAAGAACACTGTGG
>CALIKS010000059.1 GCA_938017985.1 uncultured archaeon
AATGACATCTTCTATCAAACATAACACCTCCCCGATGACACACAGCATAAGCAATGCAAAATTAAACTTTTGCTATGAGGAGTTAATATTCAACATTTGAGACATGAAGGCTGGGCCTATACTTTTATGCAGCAGCCCCTCAAGGAGGATTCGTGGTTAGGTGCGGGTACCGCGGCAAGAGAATAAGGGAGATTGAAGAGAAATGGATAGAAGAGAACGTAGAGAAGGAGAAAGAGAAGGAAATAGCAATGGATGCATTGAACACTGTTCTAGAAGTATTAAGAGGTAAAGCTGATTGCAGGTTTGAGGCGATTAATGGGAGAGAGTTCTGTATTTTTCACGACCCGGAGTACTGGAAAAAGCATGAGGATGAGGTTCGGAAAAAATTCTTAAAGCTGTTACAACGTGATGGGGATAAATATTTTGTAGGCTTCAACCTGCCAGCCATCAAGTTTCCAGCGGCTATTAAGGGAGCACTCCACATGGAACTGGCAAAATTCTACGGAGCTTTAAACGCTAATAAAACGAGGTTTGAAGTAGCATGGTTTAGTGGTGCTACATTTCGAGACGCGTTGTTTAACGGGACAACGTTTAAGAGTGGATGGTTTGACAGAGTGGCTTTTCAAGAAGCATGGTTTAGAGAGGCAACATTTAAAGAAGCATTATTTAGCAGGGCAGTCTTCCGAGGAGAAGTAGATTTTACCGGAGCAACATTCCAAGAAAGAGCATTGTTTGATAATGTGTCATTTCAAGTAGCACGATTTAGCAATACAACCTTCCAAGGACCGGCATTGTTTGAAAATGCAATATTCGAAATAGCAGTGTTTGATGATGCAATATTCCAAAGAAGGGCAGAGTTTGCTGAAGCGAGATTCCAAGAAGCATGTTTTCGCGGGGCATTATTCCAAGGAGTGGCATCCTTTCGCGACGCATCATTTAAAAAAGAGGCACGATTTGAAGGAACGACATACCAGAGAGAAGCAGCGTTTGACCATACAACATTTCAAGGAGAAGCGCGGTTTAGCAACGCCTCATTCCAACACTGGGCTCTATTTGATGGGGCAACATTCCAAGAGGCAAAGTTTGAGAATACAACATTCCAGAGAGTGTTGTTTACTAGGGTATCATTCAAAAATGTATCTTTTGATGGGGCAAAATTCCAAGAAGTATTGTTTAGTGAGGCAGCATTCGAAGCGGCATCATTTTATTACACAACATTTCAAGGTGAGGCAACGTTTATTAAAACAAAGTTTAGAAGTGCAAAGTTTTTCCAGGCAAGATTCCTGACCGATTGTATTTTTAGTAATATACGTGTCTCGCCTTCTGATCCGACTGATATGGTTGAGCTTAGAAATGTTATATTTAAGGAGCAGGAGAAGATCGTTTTCGACAACATAGATGTAGGTAGGACTTCTTTTATTAACACTCCTGTGGATAGGGTTAGGTTTAGAAATGTTGACTGGAGTGGTGGTGTTTACGACGGGAAACTTCTGCTGGCAAAATACTTTGATAAAGAGAGGAAAAATCTTGTGAAACAATTAAAGAAAACTAGCGGTAGGTCATATGACGAAGAAGACATTAAGAAATTCGAGGATTATCTCAGGAGAAGGCATGATTTAACTCTGGATAATGTTTTGAGCGTCTATAGGTCTCTTAGGGAGAACTATGACTATTATTTGAGGTATGAGGAGTCGGGGAGGTTTTTCGTTGAGGAGATGAGGCTGAGGAGGAGGCTTATAGGGAAAGAGGAGAGGGGTGGTTCTCTATGGAAAAGGTTGTCTAGCTATGTGGAGTGGGTTACGATGTGGCTTTACGAGCTATTAGCACTTTATGGTGAGAGCTATGTCCGGCCGATCCTCTGGTCAGCAGCATTAATCCTAGCATTCTCATTAGTCAGGCCGATAATACTTCAGGGTTTCAGCCCCGACTTCATATTAAGGGAGATGAAGATAAGTCTCCTCGCATTCTTTCAGCTTTACTGGGACTTGAAGACGCTTACGCTAATCGAGAGACTTGTATCAGTACCGATACTCGGAACCCTAATCATAGCGTTGAGAAGAAAGCTCGAAAGAAGGATAAGGCATTAGTAATATACCTCAACACCACACTCGAAAAGTGGTTAACTTCGTTAGCTCTATATGCGGCTATGTCAATAGCACGTTCAAGGGGAGGGCTACGACCGGCTACTATAGACTGTTAGACCGTCCATGCCTCCACAACCATCTGTATTATCCCTTTAAAACCATAATATGGAATTTAAAATGTGATGAGTATTGTCGGGCTACGGTTTAGGACTCTTCCCCCAACACATCAAGTATTGAGATGTATGTTATTCCGTTTATCTTGGTTATTGTTGTCCTTGCCCTGAATACTTTACCCTTCTTGATGTATTCTCTTGGGCCGTTGTACATTGACGGTTCTAGCCTTGCCCTGAATTTCTCGTCAACAAGGACTATTGCGAACCCCGGATATATCTTCTCTACCTCTATCGTTCTTATCCTGCCCTGCGCATAGCGGTGGGCCTCGCGGCTACTTGAGGACATCAGAACCTCCTCCCCGCACGCCGAGTAGAGCTTATGGATCGAGTCAACGTAGCAGAAGCGGCAGCCAAGCCTACCAGCTCCTTACCCCACAGTCCCGCCCCAAGATACAGCCTCTCCCAGAATAATCGTCGCAACACTGATAGCCGCCTCGTCAAGACCCACCTAGCCTATAGTGATTGAAGCTAGGTCGATAGACGTACGGGTAGTCCGACCTTTAGACACCCCCTCCATAGAAATGTGGAATCCAGGGGAATAGACCCGACGAGTATGCTAGACTTGCTTAGCATACCGGATAAGAGAGACTATATAGCCCATGTCAAAGGACATCACTCCACGGGCAGATATAACAGGAGCGTGTGCCTCAGGCTGAGAATACCCAACTTTTCAGGCACCTATTACACGAGGAGCCGCTTAAACGCATCAAAATTCTCTAAGAAAGACACTAGGACTATGCGTTAATAGCTCAAAAATCATCGTCGATAGAGGTACATATTATTTATGCGAATTGGTAAAAGCTTAGACTAGGAACTATACGTTAGAGGCTTTATTATTTGAAGAATAATAATCCGCCACAAGCCCAGCAAATAACCATTAACACGGAATAGGATACCTAAAACCAACTGCAAACTATAAGAATGGTTACGACTTCAGCCAGTCTGGGGCCCTGATGCAGACATAATAAGTATTCCTCTCCTCGTATCTAACAGATACTGTAACACCGTGCTGGAGTTTTTTAGGTGTGAGTGCTCATAGAAGTGATAACTTCTATGGTGGTTTGTTATTTTTGAGGACTTTCAGAAATAATTTTGGTTTTCCAGTATGGATCGGCATTATTCCTTTTCTAGGTTTGATGCTCTCTAGTATATTTTTAAGCTGATACTGGTAGTAGTGCCCCGATGCTCTTATTCTGTATGATTCTACTCCTATTAGTGAGAACCAGTTAGCTATGACCGTGTATTCGGAACCTTCCTCAATTTGAGGTTCTGGTTCAGACATTATTGCGAGACAATCTTTCGAAAGACTTCCGGATGAGTTAAGATCTTTTAGTAAGTCTACAATTTCTCTATAAGATACCAGAATCAGCGTCTTTTCCTTCATGTTTTCAATGAATGTCTTCGGGAATGTCGTAATATGATCTGTGTACTCGGCAATGACTTTGGGTTCTAACGGTAATTTAGAAATTTTTTCTAAAAGTGCCGCCAATGAAGCTGACGCTATAGCAACCTCTAAACCTGCATCTTCAGCTATTGACATTAACAAATAAGCATATTCCGCATCTAACCAATGCAAAGTGGCAAGTGATTGTTCTCTGTTCTTCACCAGTTTTTCTATTATTTTTGTAGCCTCGGTTGGGGTTATTGGAATTCTTTCTGAACCTATGTTCGTTCCCTCGATGATTAGAGTGTCTATTCTTATATCTTTGTTCTCCGCTAAGAAAGTAAGCAAATCATCACCTTGATGTAGCTCATGGAATGCTTCTTTCTCCAGAAAGCTCTCAATCCTGAAGTCTCCAGTGTAAAGTACAGTTTCATTTTTTCCGAAGTATATGAATGTATACGAAGGATACGCACTGTGAGAAACCGGTATTGCCATAACATCATTATCGTCTGTTTGATAAGGCTGCAGCTGCTCCAATTTTACATAATATTTTCTTGGTATTAGAGAGAGCCATGTAGGTGAGGTACTCCATTTCTCTTCTATATCCTCGTATACTGAAATACTCGGAAGTTTGACTATAGTTTCACTCGGGATGTTTGATAGAGCGCCAAGATGATCTAGATGCATATGGGAAATGTATATTGCACTTGCCTCCTCATACCATTCTGGCTTTGGAATAGCGCCGATATCTCTGAGTTCAGATACTCCTCTGGGGGAAATAAAACCTGCATAATATTTGTTAAGGAGGTCGAATCTTATACCCTGGTCAAATATTATTATTCTGTCTCCATCCTCAATTCTGATGAAGTTCCCTCCTATGCTTGCTGAGCCGCTAAAAATTTTTATCTTCATATCTTCCATCTCAGGTTTTAGGCCATAGAATATATCTTTTTTGAATTCGCTCAAAAACTTGTAAATTCATAGTGTGTAAAGGGTTCTGAAATCTCAAAACTTTCGGCTGCCCACTTCCTATGTCATAGACTATGTAAAGCCAGTAGCGTTCCTTTTCTTTTGCTGCCAACTCAGCCTCATTTTCAGTGAGTTCCGCATAAATCTCTCGATTCTTATGCCCTTTCACCTCTATAAGTCTTACCTCACCTGTAGAAAGGTTTACACTTCTGATGTCGTAGTGTTCCGTCTCAGGTACTAAAAAGGGGACACGCCCTTCAGCCCTTTCATCGACCAATACCTTTTCGATCGCTATTTTTTCTATTTCCCTCTTAACATCTTCTGGTATTGCCTCAGGGATATGGGGCGAAATTTTTACAAAGTGAAGATAGCCTACTGCATCGGACAAGACAATATCAATATCTGAGTTTCTAATCCAAGTTTTCTCATGATCTCTCAGACCGTAGTTTTTGAGTCTAGCTGTGTACACGTTTACAGTGTCTAATATTTTAGCTATTTCTCTCACGTTATCAATAATGTTAGCATAGATTAAAATTGGTATTTTCTTTGATTCGCTGGTGAGTTTTTCAATGCCTAAACATTTTGAGAGGGCCTGAGAAATGACATTTATCAGAGAGGACCCCCTAAGAATTCTTCCATATATCATATCTACACCAATAATATCGGCGTATAGAAGCGAGCCATCTCTTTTATCCCTTATTGAAACCGGTATTAGACTTATTAACGCTTCATCCTCTCCATGGGCAACTATGCAAGGAGCTCCGCTTATGATACTTCCTCCGGTTAAGTTGGCGTAAAAACCATCCAACGTGTTGATGTAAATTGGCATTTCCAGCTTTTTCCAGATTTTGATCTTTTCACCATCTTCAAGATAGTTTAGGCCTAATATCGGCGCGGAGGCTTTTAATAGGTTTTTTAATGCATTAAAAATCTCTTTAGGACTTTCAAATCCAGTTAATTTGACAGCCTCCTCTACTTCCTGTTTTGAACGAGGCTTGTATAGGATCCCTTTTGACGATATTTCTCTTTCTATTTCATGTTTCGCTCTTATGATTGATTGAACAAGTTCCTGCAGACCAGCTTCATCCCTCTCTAGGTAGGTCCTTATTGTTTTAGCTTCTGTCACCTTGATGAACTTCTTTTTTTTCTCCTCTGTAGTTAATGCTGTAGAAGGGGGAATCTCTCTTAAGTCCTTGGCCTCTGCGTAGTAGAACAGCACCTCTTGACCTGTGATTGGTCTTGGATGAAGCTCCGCTTTTTTTAGGTTAAAAAGTTTCTGATACATGGCGTTTAAGGCTGCTTTATCTGCGATGTTATCCATGAAAAGGGTATATGCTTCAACTTCCTTTGTCTGACCCAGTCTCCAAACTCTGCCAATTCTCTGTTCGAGTTTTATAAGACTCCACGGGATCTCATAATTGATCACTATGTTTGCCACTTGAAGATTTACTCCTTCAGCGATAACATCCGTGGCTATAAGGATTCTTGCTTTAGGATCGTTCTCAAATGCGTGTCGAATCTTGTTGAAAAGTTCTTCTTTTCGTGTTTCCTCAGAACTTAGATTTAGAATGTTTCGGCTCCAATCTGGATGCCTTTTCTTCAAATTATTGAGAATATAGTCAAGCGTGTCCTTGTATTCCGTGAATATTATTACCTTCGAGTCGGTTTCGGCAATTATATCCTCTAGGAGGGATATTGTGGCATTTAGTTTTGTATCACCTTTCTCCATTATTGATTGGGCTATATCTTTAAGTTCTCTGATCTTTTCCAAGTCCGTAGCACTTAGGAGAGATGAGGCTCTATCCAAGAAGTCATTAAATATTTCTTCTGGATCTTTCTCGTATTCGAAATCTTCGTATCCCACACCTAGGAGGCTTTTAACACTTGCTATAAGATCTTTGGGGAAATTTGGTTCAACTCTTTTAAGGAGTAGCCTTTGAAGCGTCGTCCACGCAGAGTAGGGACTCGATGTAGCTCTTTTAAACAGAAGTATTGTTAAGAGTGGGATTACTTCTCCACTTATTATTCCTTTTTCATACGCAAACTCGACTAGCTTTGTCCTTAAGAATGTTACGAGTTCTTTTACAAATTTCTTCTCATCCTCTCTTCCAGCAATGAGGCCTGCGTAGAATTTAGCGTCCGTGAAGATTTTCTTTCCTTCGTAAATATTGTTAATATCTTCTTTTGTTCTTCTGAAAAGTATAGAACCATGTGTAAGCTCGTAAAACAGTCTCTTGTCGAGATTTTTCCAATCTGCCACAAGATAAGGGTCTAGCAGCTGTAAGCGATGTATGTAGTCTCTAGGGTCACCCCTATGAGGTGTTGCGGATAAAAATATTACATTCCGAGATGTTTTACCCTCTATAAGTATCTTCCCAATCTTCAAGAATCTTTCTGTTTTATAGCCGAACTTATGGACTTCGTCCACTATGATGAGGTCCCATTCAACATCCATTATTTTTGACATTTTTTCCATTCTTTTAAGAAGATCCATTGAGACTATATAGTATCCGATTGGAAAGCCCTGCATCCGATAAAATTCTATGTTTTCACTTTCCAATTGTTTAATTTTTGATGTTGGAATGCCCATTCTCATAAGTTCTTTTCGCCACTGTAGAACCAATACTCTCGGAATAATTATTAAGGTCCTTTTAACTCTTCCGATATTCTCCAAATATTTTGCTATTGCTAAAGCTGTTATAGTTTTTCCTAAACCTATTTCATCCCCAATTAATACTCTAATGGGTTTTCTTAGAGCCAATCTAGCAATAACTTCACATTGATGAAGGTAGTATTGTGGAGGGTTCTCGGTAGAATTTTTTAAATAAGGAGAAAATAGTGGATGGTAGCTTAATTGGTTTAACACGTTAGTTAGGAGGTTACTAACAGCGGTCCTTAGATCCATATCTATTCACGTCTTTATATATCAAAGAACAGTTTAAATGCCTTAACAGTGTTTTGAAGTTTCGTGAATTTTCCGTGTTTCCACCACAACTCTCGAAAAGCTGACGCCCAATAGTGAGCATCAAAGTTAGTCATGTCCAATATTATTTTTTCAAGTCTTCGTATGTTTTCAATGTTTTTCCGCATGGACGGCCTAACACAAGCATATATGAGAAGCCTATTATACACTTCCAGGTTTTGCATGATTATTTTGTTCCCATTTACTTGAGCGTAGAATTCCTTAGCAAGCGAAATGAGTTCTTCTGGGTTTATTCTTACTTTTAGATCAATCGAACTTCTCAGAGGAACTTCAGGTGTTGAACCCCATATAAAGGTTGCTTTATCCCTAGAAAGTTTAATCTGATATTTAGTCTCCAGTAGTTCTTGAGTTATGGCTCTCATTTCTTCATCACATATAGTCTGAACACAACCTTTTCCGATAATGGCGCGAATGCTACTATCTTAGAACTATCAAGAATTACTGGATGCTTAAGTTTTAACGATCCTATTAGTTGTGTTTCCTTGAGTTTCAGGGTCATTTCGATGTCCCTAAGCTTTTGGGCAAGATAGTTCGCAAGTCTTGAGTCTATATCTCTGCATGAGAATGTAATTTTCTCACCGAGAGTTACGTCGAGTCGAGGTACTGAGGCTTCTTGGTTAAGTTTAGAGAGAGTTTCTGTTGCCATTTGTAAAGCAGTTAAGTTTTCAGGCATTATTTGGATTAGCTTTGCGCCTACAAACGTTAGATCAAGCCTTTTAGTCTCAATCTCTTCCTCTAGGCTTTCAACAATAACAGTTAATATTGACTCCGATTCTGTTCCGTCCTCGCCAATAGCCTTAATCTTAAATTTGTGTTCTCCTACCTCTTCAACTACCCCTAAATCCCAAATTATTTCGAATGGTGGTTTGCCTTTTCCCGGTTCCACCGATCCTCTTTCAACTTTTATTGTGATTGAGTGGTCGTAAGAGTCGATAGGTGATACCATCCCCCTAACTATTGCTTGTTCACCCGTTCTTATCGTAAGTAAGCTTGGTTTTAGGGTGAGCATAAAGCCAGTCGCAATTATTCTCTCATTTTTAACGATTGTACCGACTTTTAGTATTTTTTCCCAGTCTCTTAGATTAATCAGATCTTCGAGTCTTATTTTTTGGTTCTGAATAACAACTTCATACCATATTTCATGCGCTTCTATGCCTATTTTTATCAGGCCACTTTCCTTCAATAAATCGTCTTTCAGACGTGTTGCAGCGATTTTGTACGGGAGAACTTCTGCATCATCTTTGATTTTGGGTGGAGACTCTACATCATTTGGGAGCCCTATTCTTTTCCAGTAGAGTTTTCCATCCATTAATATTCCTATGTTGAGGGTTTCTACGCCTTCTTTTATTGCTTGTTCAATAGTGTGGCGCGATAGGAGAGGCGCGGATGTTACAGTGTAAAATGTGTCTAGGATGCTCCTAAACGTGTAAATGTCGGTTCCCTCAATTAGGTCCCAGTTTTGGTTCGTTTTCAAAAAATCAACTAAGTCTCTGAAGCTTATGCTTGTCCTCAGTTTTGGTCCTGTGGCTGGATTTTTCAACCCTGCCTCAACTTGTGGTATTATTGCTGAGGCAGCAGACGTAGTTGTCCATTTTATATCATCTTTGCCAGACTCCTTCGTGGGGTAGGCTATGCGTGTCAACGCCAAAAGGAGGTGTTCGCTTAACATCTTTTTATTGTCTTGTATGTAGGTTTTCAGCTTCTTTTCTTGGAGGTTTCTAATATCTCTATCACTGTAATATTCGACGAGGCTTTCCATGACTTCTTCCGCCGATTTTATTTTAGCAGCGAAAGATAGGAGGATTTTAAAGTCAGCTTTTTGATGCGGGCATACCACGACTACAGCGTTTCTGAAGGTTCTTTTGCCTTCTTTTCCCTTCATTAATATTATGTTTCTTACCTCCTCTTCGTTTATTTCGGGTCTTACTAAAACCACTAATCTGGGGTATGGTTCGTCATCTATTTTGACGCCTTCGAAGAGGTCTCCGTAACCTATTATTGTAGTTTTTTTCTTTTCGAATATTTCACCGAGCTCCTCTATGCCTTTTTTCTCCTCTCTGGTAAGTATGTCTTTTGCTTGCTCCGTTATAGTTCTATATAGCTCTAGTCTTGGTTCTTGAAGCTTCTCGCTGGCCTTTTTCTCCACGTATTCTATTACTGAAGGATACGGTGTGAACCAGAAACGTCCGCTTTCCGATGTAAAGTGTGGAAGTCTACTGACCATTTCAATTATCGTGTCTTTTATGTCCAGAGGCGTTAAGTTTTCAGCAGCGAAGGTCTCAGGATCGTAAACCATGAGGGCGGCTCCTTTTGTGTCAGGAAAGACTTTTAGCGGTTCTTTGAAAGTTTCATAGGTATAGGTTTTTAGAAAGATTGCAGTTGCGATTTTATAAGCTAGTTCACTTTTAGAGCATTGCGATATTGACCCTAAGCGCCCTTCCTCGGAGACTATGTCTCTCGAGACGACATCTCTAAACTCTCGGCGACTCTCAGTTAAAATCCTTGTTCTTATGTCGATATCTTTTAGGTCTATATGCCAAGGCATTATGAAGCTTGCTTCTTTCCTGAGTCGTAGAATCCTTCTGACAACCTTTCTTGTTATCCTTATGGCATCTCTTGTCTTTTGAAGGTCCCTATTTCTTGTTACAAACTCTTGTAGAACTTCAATGTATTTAGGGTGAAACGGATATGTATCTCTCGCTGTTACTATTCTCCCAGTTTCTGTTGCGTATTCCCAGTCAGATTCTACGCCAAAAAGTGCTGGAAGCTCGCGGTATTTCTTGTAAAGCTCTTCTTTCGCTTTCAATGCTTCATTTTCGGGTATCTTTTTAAAGATTCTCTTTTGTAGGACTTTTGCAATATCATCTGGTGAGACTGGAATGATTATTTTTGTTGATTCTCTGCTCAGGTTTCTTAGGACTTTCTCTGCGTAGCCTGCAAACATTTCTTCTTCTAAAAGTTTTAACTGCCCTTCCATTTTTCTGTATTCGGCTTGTATGGAGGCGACCAGAGCTACTCTTGGCGTGTCTTCAACTGCCCTTGCTAGGTAGTCAAGAAATAAGAGGACTTTTTCCCCATAGTCTCTCAGGTCTGAGGATTTGTACATGTTGAATATGTAGTGTATTATCTCGTCCATTAGGATTAGAATGGGCTCTCTTGTCTCGGACAGTATGCTTTTTAGAAGTGTTACCTCCGGTGTAGGAGCTTTCTCGCTGTCGAGGTGTTTGACTTTTCCGTATACGCCGAGTTTGTAGGCCAGCATGCCCCATATTGTTTTTATGGTGAACCCCTCGGCTTTGTAGGGTTCTTTTGGATGTGGTATTAGATCGGCTCTGCTCCCATCCATGACGATTATGATTGGTCTGCCCGCTTCTACTATTTTTGCAGCTATCTGCGGGTTTACTTCCTCTAAGATGCCCGCGTTACTGAAGGCGTGATATAGTGCTATTTGGGTGTGGGTTTTTCCTCCGCCGAACAGCGAGGTTAGAAGATAGATTGCCCCGCCTTTTCTGTTATTTAGCGTTTCTGCTATATCTTCTATGAGGTTTTCTACGGCTTTTGTCATGTACGTTCTATTGAAGAACTCTTTCGGGTTCGAGTAAATGGGTTCTTCTTCGCCTTTCAGCAAGTCACCTAAGTCTGGGGCGGCCTTATCATCAAGCCTTGCGTCATATATGTCCTCCCACACATCCATTAAACCACTTTTTATTAAGCTGATTATCCCCATCTCATTCACCTTCTTTGTGGGAAGGAATTGAAGTTTGTACGGGCGATAGATAGTCCACTATGCGTTTGCATAGGATCCATTCTGGGTCTTCTTTTGGAAGGGTTTTTGCCAAAATTTTAGCCAGTGTCTGGGCTTCTTCAACATATGCTGGGTAATCGTTTTTTAATTCTTCCAGTTTGCGTTTAAATTCCTCCCTAGAGAATGTTGCCGCATAATATTCTAGCGTGTGAAATGCGTCTACTGTGCATCTTATCTTCGGATTTTCAGGGTTTACGCCTCTAATTTCTAGGATTTCGGCGAGGCTGGATCGTTCCGCGGAGGGTGGCTCGATTAGAGTGTGTGTTTTGGCTCTTGCCACTTTGGCACCTGGCTCCGCCTCACCCTTCAAGATTTTCCATGTTTTGATTGCAGTGTTAAGGTCTAAGGATGTACCTATGGAGAATAGCCTTAAGTCTGTGCTTTCAACGATCTTTTTCTTTGCTCCCGGCAGAATTGATTTTATTAATAGGTAGAACATGGCGTCGGGATTTCTCACCCCCTCCTCCAGTTCAGCTTTTACTGCTAGAGCTTTTGCCAAGCCCAGATACGTAGCTGGGTAAACGTAGTTGTCAATCAGTGTTTTCGTATCAATTTTTCCCATAGCCTTTATTTCACGATATTGAGTCGCAGTTGCTAAAGAAGCAGCCAGCGTTCCAATAACAAGATCTCTGCCGGTGGCACCGATTTCCATAAGTTCTCTTGCTTTTTTGGCCGATTCCTCAACCATTTGATTATAAAGTTCTGATGCTTCAACTGATCCTTGACCACCCTTCCTCCAGACGACAACTATGCTTGTGTCCATCGAGAGCTTCCCTCTTTTGACGATGCTCTGGGCCGACTCGGTTGTTATTGGAAAGGCATTTGTAACCATTAGACCAGCAGCCTCCCACCCAGCCTCCAGAAGGGCTTTCCAAGCGTCAGGATCCGTGTGGGCATAATATGTAACTAGTAAGCCATTATCTACCAGCTTGGAAGCCATGGTAATGAACGAAGAGTTGAGGAGGTTTTGGAAGTGCTTAACACCATCTTCATATGTGGTGCTTGCACCAAGCCGAGGCGGATTAAGGCTAACCTCGCTCAATGCATACTTCTCCCATTGTGTTGAAACCTCAAACCAGCTATCACCGACCTTTTCAAAGAAGGCTTCAGGCAAGAAGCGAGGCACAAGTCT
>CALIKS010000060.1 GCA_938017985.1 uncultured archaeon
CGGAAGCGCCTAAAGTAATACTTTACTTTTAGGAAGCAGCTGCCAGGTTAACTTGAGCTGTAAATTCTCCCTTATCCGTTTTAATCGTCACTTTTAAGGTCAATGCGCTGGTTGGCAGGTCGCTTGCGAAACCTACATCAACTTGCCCGGATGCACCAGGGCTTATTGTAACTCCTGGGGCTGCGCTTCCAGATACACCCGTGTCTGTAACAGTTACTTGCTGAATTTTCACTTTCACTTCGCCATCGTTAAGAATGGTTAGTCTCACCAGGTTTGTTCCCACTCTACCAGCACCAGAAACGGTTACACTAACTCTGCCAGCTGGACCTGTAAGCGCCGTTAGGGCTGGACTAATGATCCATAGGCCTATACCCACGGACACAATTAATGTTACAATAGCAAGAATCCCGCCCATGCTTATCGCTTTCTTATTTCTCATCATAATCCATCACAATAAAGAATTTATTCGCTTCCCATATAAAAGTTTTTCAGATACTAAACGATTTTTCTAACTAGGAGTGAGAAAAATGATAAAGCGCTTAAAAAGAATTGCCCTAATATTTTCATGGATGTATTGTTTACCAACTATCTCATCGACTTTCTGGCTTCCCATGTGGATATCGCTTTCCTTAGTATTCCCAACGATCTTCAATTATTTCCCTGAAACACCATCCCCATTCAGACTAGACTGGGTTCCCCAATGGGTCTTCCGCATACTTTACATTTCATGGATACCGATGGCCATTATTCCCGGAGCTGACTGGCTTACAGAATTTCTGCATCTGCCCGAAATATGGACGAACTTTTATCTGGTTCTCCTGTTGGACATCATTAGCCCATTTTTTACATTCGGCGGCTTCTTCTTTTTTATGGCAAGCATGATCCAGCTTATCATAAGCAAACTTAGAGGGATCGGGCTTGTAAAATCCGGCTTCTATGGCATAGTTCGCCATCCCCAATATTTAGGAATATTTATTTGGACCATCGGTCACATGCTCTATGCCTTGCCGTTTCACTTAAGGCCAGCTGATCTAATAGCATGGGTTACGCTAGTGTTCTCATATATCTTATTAGCTAGTAGTGAGGAAAAAAGCCTAGAGCATGATTTTAATGGTGAATACGAGGATTACAAGAATAGCGTCCCATTCATGATACCCTTCATGCCCAGGAAAATCCGTAAAGCGCTTTCAGAAAAATTAGCCCTTTTAACGCCGAAAGGGAAGCGGAAAAAGAATATTTTTACAACATTCTTATACATTTTAATAATAATTCTAATATTGATCTTCACTCATGGACGAACATACTGTTATTGGGAAAAATCAGGACCCTAATAGATTTATAGGTTGAAGATCACTGGTCACTATGCCCGAAAAGGTTAGTACAGAAAACTTTAAGGTGCTGCTCAAATAAGCAAGAAGCAGGTCTTTTTAGAGACAGCTGGAAGCATCAGTTAGCTGGTGGTGAGAGTAGTTATACTATCTGATGGAAGTAATACTTCAAGCGAGTTGTCTTTAACGGCTATGTCGCCAATATGCTCGCATTTTTCAGTCTTTGATGTGCGATACTGCTTAAAAGATGAAGCCGTAAGATTTCTTAGAAATATCTTGACATCGGCGTCCTTTGATCCTCTATTTATCATCACGAGTGTTATATCACCGCTTTCCTCATTTATGTATACTGAGACAAGAATTTGAGGTCTGTTGCTACTTGCGTCCACTCTTATTGAGCCTGAGCTTATGAATCTGAAAAATTGCTTAACCGCATAATATTTTGGGGTAATTTTGTAGCTATCCCCTTCTCCACTTATGCTGATCAGTCCGGTTTCCCTATACCACAAGAGTTCCCAAACTAAGTAGACTGATGCATTACCATGCACAAGCGCATTATGAATATGCTGGGCCGTGTAAAGGTCCTCATTATAGGTGCCAGCCTCCGGAAAATCTAGGTAGCTATATTCGGTCATCCATAATGGCTGGCCTATTGTATTTAGCACAAAGCTCAGAAAGCATTTTGAGCCATATAACCCCTTGGTCCGGATTGAAGAATTGCACGTTATATAAATGCGCAGCGAAGACATCGACAAATCGCGCTGCTTCCGGATCGGACATTATTGCCTCTACATAATTAATGGCGCTGTAAACGCCAGAAGTTTCAGGAACAACTATCTTTGTTGTTATTCCCTCCCTCGCAAATTTTCTACCAACTGCCTTAACTAAATCCCTCATCTGCTCAGGTGTGTAAATGCATGTCTCCCACGTAGCGGTGTAATCCGGCTCGTTTTGTATACTTATCCAGCCTATATTTATGCCATGATATTTTCTGTAGCCTATAATATACGCGGATATCCACTTTGCGAATTCCTCATACATTTCTGGCAGAAGATAACCGTCATTTGTTTGCTGCGTGTTATTTTTCATCAATGCTGGCGGGCTCCAGACAGAAGCTATAAACTTTGTAAAGCCTCTCTTTTCAGCCTCAATGGCATTCCACACTTGGTCTTGGTCCGTCGTGAAATTAAACGTTTCCCAATTAAAATCTTCAGGATCATCGTCATCATTTACACTTTCAATTTTAGTCCAGGCTCGCAACCTATAAATATTTATTCCGAGGTCTGAAAAGAGTAAATCCGCAACCTCCGTTCTGTAGGGTTCCATCAAATTTCTTAACAACCACTCATAATAGGCGCCTGAACCACCGAATCCCTCGATTTTTTGGCATCTATCAGCTCCATTAATTTCAATGGAGACCTCTAATGTTTCAGCAGGCATTCTGCTTTGGACATAAATGTAGCAGGCTAACCCCACTATTATTATAGTTGCCACAAAAAAGATGTAAGAACCCTTCCTTTCAGGATAAACAACCCCACTAATTAATCTTTTTCTAAACTTAATATTAAATTCTTCTTTAAGATGATTTCTGCATCATTAAGGATAGTTCGTAAATAGTAATTTTTAAAAGATAGTTGTAAATATTATACTCTGGGGATCTAATTATGCTGTCGTTCGCTAAAGAGGGAAAAATCTCTCTTCCACTAGCCCTAATAACGCTCTTAGTGGTTTCATACGTATTAACGCTGCTTCTAACGACCACAGAGCCCGTGGTTGCTCAGGGCATTCCCTTTGATTACCTTACACCAGCCTTAAAGGCAATCAATATAGATGAGCTTAAAGGTTACATTGAGGATCTTGTTAGGTTCGGTTCAAGGTTCACAGGTTACCCGGGATGTTACGCTGCGGCCGACTATATTGAAAGTAAATTCCGCGAGTTTGGGTTATCATCGATTGAGAAGCATAGTTTTAAGGTTCCAATACCGGTTGATGAGGGCGCCTACATAGAGACTTCCCTCGGAGAAAAAATAACGGTTTACCCGGTTTATCCAAACAGAGTTTGTCCACCCCAAACTCCACCTGGAGGTTTAAGCGGGCGCTTAGTTTACGTAGGCTCAGGTGAATATGAGAATTTTGACGGTAAACCTATAGAGGGCAGCATAGTTCTCATGGACTTTAATACGCAATACCATTGGGTTACCGCAGCCAAGTTTGGCGCCAAGGCTGTTGTTTTTCTTGAGCCAGAGTATACCACAACTATAGAGGCTCGAATGAAGCTGCTTGAAAGCGTTGCTTGGAACTTTCCAAGGGTATATGCTAGGGCTAACGAATCAAGGAAGCTTCTGGAGTTAGCTGAGAAGGGGGAGACAGTCACTCTGGTATCTAATATGAAATGGCGCAACGTTGAATCCTACAATGTAATAGGCTATTTAAGGGGAACAACCTACCCCGACGAATACGTGCTGATAACAGCGGCATACGATAGCTTCTCATTTATACCGAGCCTAGCTCCGGGATCTAGAGAGGCCATAGGAACAGCTATAATGCTTCAGCTGGCCAGGTTCTTCGCCGCGAATCCTGGCTCAAATAAGTATACGCTAGTCTTCATAGCTTTCTCGGGAACGAATCAAGGAATCATCGGTTCTAGATGGTTTGTGAAAGAGTATGTGGATAACAGGTGGAGTGAATGGGGTAGCAAAGTAAAGCTCCAGGTAAATGTAGACATAAATGACATAAACAAATATTTGATGCCATATCTTGTTCTTGGATGGACATTTGGGTGGAACGAAGGTGTAGCGCCGTGGCTAACAAATTATCAAGACTGGCTATTCAATACACTGCTTCCAGATTTGGCTGAGAGACTTAATAGACCATATCTTGCCAGGGAAGATCCCGCTATAGGCAGACCTTGGATTCCGAGGGATATGTTTGGATCTGGAGGCCCAGGTCACGGCATAGTTTACGAAGACTACTATGGCTCCCCGCTCAGATATGCTAACAGCGAGCCTCTACTAGTTTTAGGCGGCCCTGGAATGACATGGGGTAACTTATGGGCATTCAGCAATGACTACTGGACCCAATTTGACCTGCCAGATACCATTAACTGGGATAATATAAAGTTCAAGATTGAATCTCTGTATCCAATAATTTATGCTACATTGAATACCGATCTTTCGGGGCTTATAGGAAGCTGGGCTCCCAAGGTTCCAGGTCAGTTTTATCCTAAGTGGGTGGATGTAAGTGGCAAAACGATGGAGTACAATGTTTACTCAGGGTGGTGGGACATACCGGTCAGTAACGCCATAATAGTCTATAATAGAGGAGGCCCATCATCGTTAGGCTCCCGGCCATTCCAGCTCCTCCTGCCAGCATACGCTATATCAGATGAGGATGGAGACGTGTACATGCCTGGCCTAATACAACAGGAGAGACTAATGGGGGGCAACTATGGTCTAGAAGCTTATGTTGTCGATGAGGAGACTGGAAACGTCAAATATGCTCCAGGCTTTGGAACATACTGGTTTAGGGGTCGAGTGGATGCATCTGCGCATATAAGCTCAGGCTTCTCGGCAAATACCTATGATAGGGAACAGAGCTTTGGCATATATACGCTGTTTAAGTGTGGCACTATAATACTGTTTGACATATGCGACGTGTATTATAGGAGCGGCGCCAGCGATCAAAATATTGCCCTAACGGTTAATGACTTCGCATCCCACGCTCCGCCCGACCAATGGAGCTGGGACTTCTACTTGTATGGTGGATACGGCGTGAGCGTCGCTGCAGCATTTATTCCTCCAGATAAGCCTGTGGAGTTCCTAGTTCACACAACATATACTAAAAGATACCCAATGTTAGTCCTAACAAACTCAAGCGATGAGTGCCTGTCAGGCATTGGCTTTAAAATTGGTGAATGCGAGCAATATATGATAACATACACTACGCTAAAATTTGCCCAAGACATGCGCAGGCTAAATCTTGAGAGAATAAAAACATTATCTGCTGGAGGAATAACTCCATCGGGCTACACTAACACTGAAGATATTTTAGCAGAAGCTTTACTAGCCCTTAAGAATCACGAATATAGCAAGCTTGAAGTGCTGTCAAATAGGTTAGTGGTATACGAGAGAAACAATTATTCGGCCTTAAGGGCATCGATTGAAGACGCAATATATGCGATAACATTCTTTGGTCTAACTCTGGTGCCATTCTCAATTCTCATCGAGAGACTATTCTTCCAGTATGGTGGCATGAGGCGAGTGATGGTTACTTTCATGGGGTTCGTTGTTCCTCTGACTTTTCTATCCTTCGTTCATCCAGGCTTTAGGCTCGCTACAGACCCCATAATGGTTATTATAGGCTTCCTAGTGGTGGTTCTCATAATGCCCTTAATAGCAGTAATATTGAACACTGTGCTTTCAGCTATAAAGCGCCTGAGAATTAAGGTTGCGGGCATCCACTGGGTTGAGATTCCCAGATTCTCCGTAGCTCTGCTCGGATTCTCCACCGGCGTTTCCCATATGAGAAAACGAAAACTATTAACTGGTTTAACTCTTGCCGCAGTGATACTTGTAACCTCATCTACCTCAGCATTTACATCGCTGGGCTCCATAAAAGTAATTAATGAAGTAAATACTGGGAGAACAGCGCTCTACGATGGAATATTATTCCATCACCAAGACTATTCAAGTGGAGGCTTCGGAGACTTCAGCGGTTTAGGAGGCTCTCAGTCAGTACCACAAGTAGGTGAAAGATTTTTGGTTGAATTTAAGGCGCTGTATGGAGATAAAATCATAATGGCTCCCAGAGCATGGTCATATATAGGATATAGTATGCGTGGAACATGTCTGCTTAACGCAAACAGCCTTGTACCATATGACTACGAAAATAGGAAGGCTGTAATAAGGCCAATAAGAGGGTTCCTGGGGATGACGCCTGAAGAAAAAGATATCACTTCCGTAGACAAGGCAATAATTAATGGAACGTGGTTCACGGAAAATATGGCCGATAAGCCTGTAGCAATAATATCGAATAAGATGGCTAAGGGGCTGGGAATTAACTTATTTGACACAATTTCAGTTTCTGGCTTAAATCTCAAAGTTGTAGGAATATTTGACGACGACATTTTATTTGGACTTAAAGACCTAGACGATCTCGAATTAACAATATGGGATGATAGAGTCCCAGGCTACTCTGGCAGAGTGGCCCCCGATGAACTAATAATAATCCCGTATAAAACGCTTCTAACAATGTGCAAGGGATGGATTGTTAGCGTGGCAATAAAATTTAAGCCCGAATACGCGGACAAAAACTCGATCACTCAGGTTGCAAGAGAAATATATAAACAAACAGATGGTTTCCTCCCCATACCATTATATATGGGAATTGAAGGCACGGTCTGGACTCTGTCTCCACAATCCATTGTCACAATCTTCGGGTGGCAACAGCAAATTATACCCGTAGTCATATCCTCAATGGTTATACTTGGCCTAATGATAAGCTCAATTGAAGAGAGAAGACGCGAAATACATATATTAAGCACAGTAGGCTTATCGCCATTCCACGTAGCCTTCCTATTTCTTTCGGAGAGCATCACATACTCTGTTGTGGGCGGCATATTAGGCTATATGTTAAGCATAATTATGGCGACGCTCGGAGGAATATTTGGCGCTGGAGGAGAACTTAACTACGCATCCACAACAGTAGTTACCACAGTGTCCATAATGATGCTGGCCATCTTGGGAGTAACGGTTTACCCGGTAATTAAAGCCTCAAGGATGATAACTCCATCGCTCGAGAGAAGATGGAAGGTTCCACCGCCTAAAGGTGATGTATGGGAGGTTACGTTGCCATTCTTCGTAACCGAGGATGAAGAAGCCAACGGCGTCCTATCTTACATGCATGAACTCCTAATGGGACACTTAGCTGAAGATTCAGAAACCTTCAGATTAAAGCCTCCCATAAAGTTCATGGAGCAGAAAGATCCGAAAATGCATCTTAGAGCACTAGCGTTCGAGTCTTTACTTGCACCATACGACCTTGGCATAACTCAGCATGTTGAGCTCCTAGACGTTAAAAGTATGGAAACTAAGAGGCATAATTTCTCATTACATATAAAAAGACTTGCTGGACCTAGAGGTTCATGGATAACGTTTGGTAAGGAATTTATAGATCTGATTAGAAAACAAGTCCTGTTATGGAGGAGCTTCAGGCCTGATGAAAGAGGCGAATATCAAAACAGGTTTAGAGATTTACTGTTGAAAATGGAAAAAGTGAACGAGCAAGGTGAAGGAGCTGATAATAATGAATGAGCAAACTGCAACAGTTACGCGTGGTCGAGGGCTAACCTGGCGCTCCCTACTCGCCCTACTGTACATAACGTTTGTATTCCAGTCCTCCATGGCCTTCATGCATCTGGTAACGGGATCGACTCCCGCATATTCTGCGGTTCAGTGGGCTACAATTCTGCTATTTATAGAATTAGCAGCGGTTTTTGCAGGAACCAAATTAACAATATTTGAGGCGGTAATAATTTATTTGGCAGCTGGCCAGACAATAAAGTACTGGTGGTTCTTAGCGCCTACTACTGGAAATCTTGCGCATCCAGGATGGATATATCAAGCATATTTAAGATATTCACCAGTCTCTGTAGCGCTGGGATTAGCGGATAAGATCCCCTGGTTCTATGCGCCTGAATCCTACGAAGTGTGGCTTCAAAGAACATTATTCCACCAAGAATGGACCATAGTGGCCCTTTGGACAGCTGTATACTTGCTTGCAGCGATGTTCGGCGACTTTGCAATGAGCATACTGGGCTACCACCTATATGTGCGCATAGAGAAGCTACCATTCCCCTACGCCGACCCAATTGTTGATACAACAAGAACTCTTATAGAAAGAGAGTGGAGAAGAATGAGCGTGCTCGGCGCATCATCGATCTTAGGATTCGCTTACGGTCTTCTACTCTATACTCTTCCGTTAACAGGAGAAGTTTTCTTAAATGTCAACCTCAGAACTATACCGATCCCCTGGGCGGACTATAACTATTTAATACAGCAGATTTTACCAGGGGCTTCATTTGGAGTAGCTACGGATCTAGCTGTTATGGCAACAGGCTTCATACTACCATTTAGCGTGGTTCTAGGGTCGTTGATAGGTTCCATAGCCATATACATAGTTGGGAATCATTTATTGGTTAGATATGGTATAACTGGTTTCGCTCAGGAATACACGTATGGGATGGATATACAGACTATATGGCAGCGCTCAGTCTTATGGGCTTGGGCAATGCCGATGGTCGGGTTCGCAATAGCTATGGGAATCATTCCTTTGCTGCTTAGGCCTAAAGATACCTATAGGGCTCTAAAGGCATTTAGGCGTATAACTGAAAGCGCTGCAGAGTTTAATATAGGATGGGTTATAGGCTTATTCTTAGCAGCAACCCTCAGCCTATCCTTCGTAGACTACTGGCTTGCGCCAGATTTCCCGCCGATCTACCTAATATTGCTTAATATTATAATACCCTTTGTAACAATGCTTGTAGCGGTTCGCGGTGAAGGATTAGGTGTAAGCATTGGGGTACCCTATACAAGAGAGATGGTGATAAAAGCCACTGGATATCCGGGCATAAATGCATGGTTTGTCCCAATATACACTTCATCCTCATGGGTTACTGGCTTCAAAGTGTGCGACATGACTAACACTAGGGTGAAAGACATGATACTCGGCATGTTCATAATATTCCCAGTGGCCCTACTTATAGGCTACATAACAGTTCAATCATTATGGAGGGTTGCCCCCATACCCTCATCAATATATCCCGGAGTGCTCTACGCATGGCCTGTGCAAGCAACTTTCCAATCCATTTTCATATCGCCTGAGGCGGCGGTCTTCTTCCAAGTGCCCTATATAATCTACGGCTTCATATCCGGCAGCATACTGTATATAATAGGACACGTATTGAAAATAACGCCGCTGATAATTGGTGTGGCTGGAGGCCTTAGTTCCCCAATTCCATCAGCGCTATCAGTCTTCATCGGGGCAGTGATCGGCTTAGCAATGCAGCATCTTCTTGGCAGAGAATTTTGGAGAAGCATTCGAGGAATAATTTACGCTGGAATCCTCCTTGGTGAAGGGCTGGCAGTTACAATAGGTACAGGATTAGCAGTGATCATAAGAAGTATGTGGGCATCTCCTTACTAAAGCAAATCCAATAATCTTCCCAGTCTTCTATTTTTACCAGTTCATTTCGTTTCAGCCGTATTTAATTTTTTCAGAGTGGCGGGATAAGGTGGAAGCCTAAAGGGGGCAATAAACAAAAATTTAATGAATAACCCAGAAGCAAGAATCTTCCTGCTTTAGTAAGGAAATGTCAAATGAAGATCGGAAGAGAGCGGGCGATGAGTTGCAAGATTTGCGCTAACTAATAAGTGAATGTGCACAGTCCATATATTTTATGAATGATTTTATCTGCCATAAATTGCAAAATTATTAGCTCTGATGGAATCGGTTGACGAGATAATTGCATTAAAAATAATCTTCTGAACGTTAAATTTATAAATTATAAATAATAATTAAGATTGGAGAAAAAGGGGGAAATACTGCTTGACTGAGAAAGTTGCAGTTTTAATAAGGCCTAGAGCATACGTTATTGGAGCTATAGCAACAGCAATAATAGTGTTAATCACAGAGTTTGTCGCTTTATTCACTCCGGGAGGCACCCTATGGGGCTTACATGGTGAAACGTGGAGTAACGCCTGGTTGGCTAACTTAACATTCGGCTTCTTCTGGCCCCTCGTCATTTCAGTAATAGGCGCCCTACTAGGAAAATTTAATGTTATAACAAAGCAAGAGTTCATAATTATCCTAACAATGGTATGGGTCTCATGGATGTTTCCAAGCATATATGGCATTCTCCCAATATTCACGGCGCTTGGAATAGCCAGGCAGATTCCAGCATTCCACAAATGGAACCTTGAGTACGCCAGAGACATCACCTGGCAGTTCGGCCCAGACCCGTTCAATAGCGCGCTTTGGGAGTCATGGATGTACGGCGGCCCAGTGCCCTGGGCTGAGTGGATGCCGACGCTTCTATTTAACCTAGCACGGTTGATACCCTACTATTTAATGTACATGTTCTTCGCTACATTGTGGCGTAGGGAATGGGTTGATGTTGAGGTATTACCCTTCCCGCAGGCTACTGCAGCCTCAAAACTGGTGGATATGACGTTTGAAAAGGTTAATGGCTCCGTGCAGATCTTCAGAAACATATGGCTGTGGCTTGGGGTTCTAATCGGGCTTGTGGCAATGTACCCATACTGGATCTGGACTATACCGGGGCTGGGCGCAGTCATGCCCTCATATTTTTGCTCAATAAGTGTCGATTACACGCCATACGTGATAATACCATTAGCAAATTTAAACTTCAACTTTGAACTCCTTCTAATAGCCGGGTCGATCCTGGTTCCAGTTAAAACGCTCCTCAGCTACGTGGTGACAGGCATAGCTATACACTGGGTATGGTTTCCAATAATGAACTACCTTGGGCTCTGGGAAGCCCAGGGTGCCGGCACTACAGGATACGCACACGCGCTCCTCCCGGGTCTTTGGAGGGGAGGCTATACAGGTCCAATGATGCAGGCATGGAAAGCCGAGTGGGGCCCACCGATCCTGATGGCTTTCGGAGCACTCTTCGCATTAATGTTCTGTCCACTCTTCATAACATTCAGAGGTGAGCTTGCCAATAGTATTAAAGCAATATTCGGCAAAGCTCCGCCTGAAGTCGAGGAAAGAGAGCCTGTAAGATATAAATATATATTCCTATTTTACATAGTCTTCCTACTGATTTCCGTCGGACTCTGGTATTATGCGAGCTTAGGCACATTACCAATAGTCTTCGGCATCATATACTACATACTTTACGGACTATTCTATATGGGTCGAGCGAGAGCTGCGGGGGAGTTCGGTTTAGTTTTAGATGCTTGGAACGACCAGATACCCGCCCACAACTGGGATGTGGTGGCTAAGGAATGGTGGCTTGCCGATCCAGCCTCACCGTTCTATATAAGGGATCCAGCGACCAGATTTCTGCCGCTGAAAACTGATTGGACATGGTTTTCAACAACTATGAGGGCGGCGCCAATGGCGACCCTACTAGAAATGTACAAGGTGGGTTCGCTCCAGGGAGTTAAATCGAAAAATATACTTTTAAGCGCGATAATTGCGACGACGGTTGGCGTTATAGTCTCTACGTTTGCATACCTACCGTTATGGTGCCTCTTCGGCGCAACAAACCTATCGAGATTCAACTATACAGGTGCGCCAAGCAACTACTTCCAGAGGGGACCGACATATGGAGCCATAAGTGAGGTGGGAGACTACTGGAGGACCGGCCTGGGCCACCAGCCGCAGCCTAAACACTGGGTGCAATTCATTGTTGGAGCAGCAATAGTGACGATCGTATACGTGTTACACGCTAGGTTCCCATGGTTCCCGCTTAATCCAGCCGGAGTAACATTAGGCTTCACATGGATCATCTTCAACGTAGCAGTCCCAGCCCTAGTTGCCCTAATAGCCAAAGTAATAATATTGAGGATTGGTGGGGCAAAGGTCTATGAGGAAATGGTAGTGCCATTCGCCATCGGCGCGCTCGCATGCACCGGAATTGCCATACTCTGGGGAGTACTGTACAACTACGTCGCCCTCCTAACAGGATAAAAACTAATTAAACCCTTTTCTTCTTTTTTTGATCCAGAAAATCGGATCAAAAGGCTTAAAAGATCCCCAATCAGGTTTCGGCACAACAACGATCTTTGCCGAGAGTTACAATTTTCAAACTGCATCTACGCCAAATATCCTGGAAAAATTTTAATATGTCCCCACCTAAGATATTTGGAGGAGAAAATGCTTCTAAACAAGATAGGAAAATTCACTTTATTAGTTACAGTGATTTTTCTTCTATCCTTCACTGAATCTAACTCTGCAAAAATAAATTTTGAAAACCAGGAAAATAGTAGAGCCGTCATTCTCGATCCATTTAACAGCGAGTTTAATTTTCTATCCCTTGATGTATATGAAATGTACATGAGAAGTATAATTTATAATCTTGAACGGGCCGGCTATACTGTAGATTACTATAAGGATGAAAATGTAACCATAAATCTCCTCAAGAGATTAGATGATGAGGGGTACGGCGTCATTTATATAAATTCACATGGATTCATAGATCCTCAAGGATCCTTCGCCCTCTTCATTAATGAAAAAATAGATTCCGAAAAAGCGAATTTATATCGAAATGATCTTGAGGAGAAAAGCATAGGATACCTTGAAGCCGGAAGCCTAGCGGGATATTTATATGTAACCCCGCGATTTTTTCTACTTTATGGAAACAACAGTTTATTTTCTGACGCGTTAATTTTTATAGATGCTTGTCACTCTGGAAACAACACTAGCTTAGCTGAGGTTTTCCTAAATTTGGGCGCTCAATGCTTCATCGGCTGGAACGGACCTGTTAACGTAATCCATGGAATAATGATGGACGGCAAATTTTTCCACGAAGCATGCAAGTACAATAAAACTGTTGAACAAGCGCTCCGAGGAACACGGGCTGACCCTGATAGCGGGGCCACCTTAACCTACTTTGGAAACGGAGCCTTAAGAGTTTTAAGGTCTGCCCAAGTCTTAGACGAAGATCACCTTTCTCTTGATACTATTTTGAAGATAACGATTGCATCTATCTTTTCAGCCAGCATAATCTATGCTGGTATCCGAGTTTTTCTTTCCCGCAGATCCCGAACCATGTTGAGGAGGCAAAATCGCCTTTTAAGATTTGTTAAAATATAAGCTACTTAACATTTAGTGGAAGTTGCGTATATGTATCTCTGATGCCTTCTCATAGCTGTAGGAGAAATCTTCTTCACCTGGACTTTAACAGCGCCTTTAAACTTTCTCATAAACATAGCCTTCAGTTTTACAAAAGACCCTTGCTGCCTTTCCCAGAAATTTTCTTCTCAGCCATCCATTATAATTCTATAGATTAAAAATGGAAGAAAGTGGGCATTTAAGCACCTTTAAAATGAGAGAAGATCATGAATTTTGTTCTTAGCAATATGTTCCGTATTTTTTAACGAGCTCTATGACTCTTTTGTAGTTTTGGAAGCTGACATTTTTGGGGACGGAGTGGTCTGAGTGGTATATGTATCCGCCATCTTCCTTGGCTACAGGTATCTTCCTTTTAATCTCTTC
>CALIKS010000061.1 GCA_938017985.1 uncultured archaeon
TAAGCTATTAATGGTGAGCTTATGAGTTCTTTTCTCAATGGTGAAGCTATCAATCCTTAGTCATACAAGTGACAGGCTACAGCATGGCCTGAATAGGACTCTATAAGCTTAGGATCTTTGTATCTGCAAACCTCCATAACATGCGGGCACCTTGGATGAAATCTGCAACCTTTCGGCGGGTTGGATAAATCAGGTGGCTCGCCCTTAATCACGCTCCTAATACTAAATCTGTTTGATGGGTTCGGATCTGGGATCGCATCTATTAACGCTCTTGTGTAGGGATGCAACGGATCCTTCAGTATTGTGGAAGATCGACCAAGCTCTACTATTTTCCCAGCGTACATTACTGCGATTCTTTCGGAGAAATATTTTGAAGTGGCTATATCATGCGTTATGTATAAATATGATATACCATGTCTCTCTTGGAGCTCCTTTAGTAGGAGGAGTATCTCCACCCTGACGGATGCGTCTAACATTGAGACGGGCTCATCTGCCACCACGAAATCAGGTCTGAGAGCTAATGCCCTAGCGATCGCGACTCTCTGCCTCTGGCCTCCGCTAAGCATGTGTGGATACTTCCTTGCAAATTCCTCGGGCGGTGTGAGCTTTACTTCCTCCAATGCCCTCATAACCATTTCTGCCCGCTCTTCCCCCGTTCCGATGTTATGTATTTCTAAGGGCTCCTCTATAACTTTGAAAACGCTGTAGCTGGGATCAACGCTCGCATATGGATCTTGGAAGATCATGGCCATGTGCCTTCTAAGTCTTTTCATCTCATCATCATTTAGATATGTGATTTCCTGTCCCTTGAAGAAGATCCTCCCCCCTGTTGGCTCGATTATCCTTAACAGCGTCTTTCCAAGAGTTGTTTTGCCGCAACCACTTTCACCCACCAACGCTAGCGTCTCGCCTAGGTCGAGCTCTATGCTAACCCCATCAACCGCCCTAACATAACCAGCTATCTTGAACAAGCCCTTCCTGACGGGGAAATACGTTCTAAGATCCATCGTCTTTATTACTGGCTCGTTCATGCTCCCTCACCCCTATATAACCAGCAAGCAATATAATGTCCGCCACCAATGTCAAAAATGGGGGGATCTTCAACGTCACACTTGCCTTTTATCATGTGGGGGCACCTAGGATGAAATCTGCATCCAGGAGGCGGATTTCTCAAGTCAGGCGGTGCGCCTGGTATGAATGATGGTGGAATATCTTGCCTTAGCCTTGGAATGCTATTCAATAGTAGCTTCATGTAAGGATGGGAAGGAGTGGTGTAAACACCGTCTGCTGGCCCACGCTCAACAATCTTGCCACCATACATCACCGCCACCGAATCAGCTAACTCACTGCTTAAAGCTAGATCATGGGTTATAAATATGTATGATAGACCACGCTCCTTCTTTAACTGCTTTAGAAGATTAATTATGTTCGCCTGAGTTATTATGTCCAGCGCCGATGTTGGCTCATCGAGAATTACTATCTTTGGCTTGGTTACTAGGGCCATCGCGATGCAAACCCTTTGTTTCATACCGCCGCTGAGCTCGTGAGGATATCTCCCAGAGATCCCCTTAGGAAGTCCAACCTCTTCAAGAGCCTCCTCAGCAAGGGCTAGCGCATCTTCCTTCTTAAATCCAAAATTATGAATTAACGGCTCGGCTACTTGAAAGCCGACTTTCAATACAGGATTTAAAGCATTCATCGCACCTTGAAAGACTATCGAAATTATTCGCCATCTTACCTTTCTCCTGAAATCTTCTTCCGAGAGATGCATGGCGTCTAATCCGTCTATGTTAACCTGGCCCTCATATTTGGCGGTATTCGGGGGCAGCAGTCGCATTAATGCGATCGCTGTAGAACTTTTCCCACAACCGCTCTCCCCAACTAGGGCTATAGCTGATTTTTTCTGAAGTTCGAAAGACACTCCATCAACCGCTCTCACAACTGAGACTCCAGAGCGATAATGTAAGATGAGATCCCTCACCCTCAATATTTCCAACTCACTCATATGATCCCACCATGCGACCGCTTTTCTTGAAGCATGCGCAACGAGCTCATGGATCATACACCACACTAACGGGTTCTAAGCCTCGGGTTAACGACGGGTTCCATTCCAAGAGCTATTAACACGAAGGTAAACGCTGTTAACACTATCATGATCCCTGGTGGAACTATCCACCACCACAATCCAAGGTAGATGGCGCCATTCCTAAATCCAAGCTCAAGCATTTGACCCCATGTTGGGAGAGTTGGGTCCCCAAGTCCCAGGAAGCTGAGCGCAGCCTCAAGTAAGATGAATGTCGGAACGTAAAAAATCATTTGAGCTACAATAAATGGAGTCACTTGAGGTAGCATGTGCCTGAATATTATTCTCCAAGGCGAGCTTCCGTAAGATTTCGCGGCTTCGATAAAAGCCGCCTCTCTAAGCTGAAGCGCGATGGATCTCGTAACTATGGTTAGCCCTGGCCAGCCAAAAACTATGAGGAGTAGAACTATGTTCCAGATGCTCGATCCCATCAGGAAAATGAGGAATATCGTTAATGGGAGGAGGGGGAGGTTGTAAACAATGTCGGAACTTCTCTGAATAACCTCATCAGTTTTGCCCCCGAAATATCCACCTATGATCCCCAATAGGCAACCTACCAACGTTACTATCACGGAAGTTACAATTCCTATGAAAAGCGATGTCGGGAACCCTAGCAAGACGCCAATTGCAATGTCTCTTCCGATAATATCAGTGCCGAGTAATCCATAGATGCTCCCACCGAGAATCAGGGAAATCAAGCTAACAGCGTCTTTGCTATCATAAGTCGTGACAGCAACCTCGAACCTGTATCCTCCTTTTAATGGAGAGGAGAGGTTGCCTTTAACTGGGGAGCCGAAGATGAATCGCTCTGGATTTTTACTAATCTCTGACGGACTAAAATCTATTCCATAATTATCTTTTATGAATAAGGAAATGCTCCTCCAAACATTCACATCGGAGTCTATCTTCAGAATGAACGGCTCCTCTTGGTAGCGTATATAGGGAGGGCTCTCTCCCGCTCTCGGAGAAGATACTATGAATGATGTTAGCTCAATCGTTTTTCCATCAGGCCTTATGAGCTTGAGCGTGATAACAGGCGGGGATTTCCAGTACCTCACATCTTTTACGGACATTGAAAAGAACTTCGGAAACTCGTCCGCATCATAATCTAGGTCGAAGTAGTAAAGCATCTTGACCGTTCCATCTGGCGCTTTAAATACTACTGGCTCACGAGACTCCAATACTTTATGTTCAAAAAGTTTTGATTTCGCGAAAAGGTTTACCCATGAAGGTGGAGCAGATTTAGGATAATTCTCCCATGCCTTTGGATTATTCCAGACTAATTTTCCATACTCTGTAGGAAATGCTGTCAGCGCGTAAATCGAGAGCGCTAATAGGATTATTAAGAGCACTATTCCCATTTTTGAGACTGAGCTTGAGAAAAATATCCGGAGCGCCTCTTTTTTCGATGAGATCATATCCTCACCCTCGGGTCTAGTATCACGTAAAACACTTCAAGCACGAACCTAGCTATGACATAAACAAGCGTGAATACATAAACTAGTCCCAAGATTAGGGCTTCATCGCTTGAGACTATTGCTTGGTAGAAGAGCAAACCCATTCCAGGCCATCCGAAAACGGTCTCCGTCAATATGGCACCGCCTATCGACCCGGCTAAGCCGAGTATCAACTGAGTTAAGATTGGAGGCGCCGCAACTCTCGCGATATGCCTCCACCTTATAATATGCTCAGGCAGGCCCTTAGCCCTAGCCGCTAACACGAAATCCTCTTGAGCTATGTTCATGACTACAGTTCTAGTGACGTAGATGTTTGAGCCCACGGTGGCTAAGACTAGAACCATTATTGGGAGAGCGGCATGCCAAAGGAGGTCGAGGAACCTCATTAAGGCGTCTTCAGGCGGAGGAACACTATACATTCCTCCAGGCGGGAATATCCTCAGATAAAAGTAGAACACGAGTATGAATATTATTCCTGTCCACCATGTTGGCAGGGCATAGGATGTTGCGGAGAAATATGTTAAGGCTCTATCGAGCCTTGAGCCTATAGCCGTGGCCAGCTTAACCCCTATAAGGAGGCCGATTACAAAGGATAGTATAGTCGCGGTCGTTACCAAGAGAACGGTGTTAGGCAGCCTCTCCATTATCAGGTCCACGACCTTATTGCTTCCCGAAAAAGTTTGGAGAGACTTTGAAACCCCCAAATCTAGGAAGATTATTCTCCTTAGCATATCCCCGATCCTGGTGTACCACGGCTTATCGAGGCCGTAAGCCTTTATCAGCTCCCGCTTATAAGTCTCAACGGCCTTTTCCAAAGCTTCGGGATCCGTTATCGTCCGCGATGTCACCTGCCTGTAGGTGCTTACCTCTTGCCTAACTATCGCCATCAATATCTTGTCAGAGGTCCCCGTTGCCCCAATAATTATGACCACTAGGAAAAGCACTAAGAATAAAACCAGCAGGAGATTGACAGCGCGGATCGTTAACGTCCTTAGCAGGCTCATTATTGCTGTAAAAAATAAAAGGGTTAAGGTAATAAATTTTACAGTTTTATGATGCTCTTCGCTGCCTTATAATGGCGACCGCGGATAGGGCAACCGCAATTATTGAGATCACCAGCACTATGGTGGCTATTAACAGTAGATTCTGCACCGCGTCCCTTAGATCGGCGACCTCCTTTTGAAGTATGGCTACACTCGCGCTGAGCTCCGATATGCTTTTATCAATGCCGCTTATCGATGCTGTTGTTCTACTCTCGAGATCCTTGATGACCGTGTTTACCGCTGTAACACTTTCTGAAATTTTGCTAATGGCGCTCTCAATCCCTTTGAGGGCTTCTGCCAAGTCCTTTGATAGTTCTCTGATTCTCTTAGCGACATCTTCTGATACGATTTTCACTGATTCCTCAACACCCCTCTTTAATGGCTCTATGTTTAGGACGTCAACGAACTCTTTGACCGCGGTCACGAAAGCGACCTCATCGCTATATGCGGCAATAGTGAACTCATAAAGACCTCCGGGCCTTAACTTGGCGGTGAAATCTGGGTCCAGTTTAATTGCGAACCTCGTTGGAGTGACCCTGTCTCCTTCGCCAATTCTTATCACCTTACCCGTTAATGGGTCTCTGACCAAGTATTTTACGTGGAGGGTTCCAGGTCCCTTGACGTCAACCACCAAAGTCGATTCGCCGCCCGGAACGATCGTAGATTTACCTATGCCCACTATCTCGACGACTTCCGGTAGGCCCCAGTAGTTGTCTCCAGGCTTATAAGGATAGCTTTCATCCCTATAAGCAGTAAGCTCAGCATACTGCGCAGCCGGATCAAATTTCGTCAGCATGAATGGACCGTTCCCGATCCACATTAGGCCGTAGGTATTGTACCAGTTTAGTGCCGCGTCGTATCTCGCCATCGCATCCTCAATGGTTTCATACACCTTGCCATTAATCGTGAACCAGCTTTCTTGGAAGAATGAGGCCGACTTCATTTCCTTAAGCACATCAGCAACGGCTGCTGCATGATCCTTGAGCACTACGCTCAGCCATGGAACCCCAAGCTTAGTTGCAGCGGTATCGCTAAATGCATAAGTCTTCCTCTCAAAGACCAGCTTATTCATGGCGGCATATACCTCCCAAGGCAACATCATGCAGGGATATGATGCTGGCCAGATCGCAGAAGCTTGAAACGCTATGTAAGCGGGCTCAAAGTGCCAGTAATTGAGATATACTTCCACCCTTTCATCCGGCAGTATCCTTATCCCCTTAAGCATCTGGAAGAATGGAGCATTCACTGAGGCCACGGCCGGCTCAGTCGAGTTCTTCTCCGGATCCATGACTATGTCCCACAAAGCCGCTAAACTGTATATCACATCGGCAAGTGATATCCGAACTCCATGATGCCACTTAGCACTAAAGAACTTCGAGAAATCGAGCGTCACTTTGCTGATGGCCTTCGTACCTGCCGGGACATTAACCCATCTATCGTTTATTGCGTCCCAAACAACAGCATCAGTGGGGACGTTGAGTGCCCCCTCAGGCCCAGCGGTCTCGACGTCATAAGCGATCCTAATTGCGGTTGGCAATCCATTAAATGGATGAAGGGCCATCTTTGGATCACAGGTGGAGGCAGCAATATCGACTGAGTATACGTCTTCGAAGCCTCCAACCGGGTTCCACGCCGATCTCTCCGTCCAAACCCATAGGTGCCCGACGGTCAGGACATTTTTTCCTGGAATGTAGGCATTTCTAATTACGTGCCAAGCCCTTATCCCAGCCCCAACATCATTTGTTATACCCACGACTTCCGCCCTCGCTGCATAAGCCTCAAGCCTGGTGATTCCCCAAATTCTTATTGATTCCTGGATTGCCATTTCAGTAATTCTTCTATATAATTCATCCCTCTCCATCTTGCTCTTAAACTGGCCCTGATATAGCCTAATGCCTAACTCGTCAATTGTTGTGTTCTCATATTGCCAGTATCCGGTTTCCTGCCATCCCGGCATGAAGCCAAACCATGGCGCATTGTATTGGTTTATCGTCGAATAGTCATATTTGTCAACTCCAGTCTTCCCCCATCCCTCGGTATAAAGGTGCCACTCGAGGTCTTTCGGATCCGTGCCGTATACTTTCTCTATTGCTACCCCGAAGGGAGCGTACACCCTCTCGACAGTAAATCCAAGTTTTTCAAGCTCCGCCGCGAATGCGTCGCCTATTTCCCTTCTTTCGTCCTCGATTCTTATTATAAACTTTAAGGTGACCGGCTTTCCATTATAATACCATTTTCCACCTATTTTCTCAGCTCCCATCCTAGTCATTTCCTCGTCGATGATCTGAGCAGCTAAGGCTGGATCATACTTGAAGTCGTACTTCGCGATTATGTCGAACACTGTCGTGTAGTCTGGATCATAAATGGAGAGGAATGTTACCATGGGCGCAGCGAATCCTTCATAAATATTGGTCACGTAGAACTCCCTGTTGAAAACATATTGAAGCGCCAGCCTAATCCTCTTATTAGATAATGGATTTAATTCGCCTACAGGAGCAGGTGCCGGGTTTAGAATTATGTCGACGAGGCCGGCTGGAGCCATATAGAGCCTAACGTTGGGGTCGCCCACAAGAGCCTTAGCCTGGGCGGGTCTTAAAGCAAATTGATAAAGGTCGATATCTCCAGCCTGAATAGCTTTTGGCGCTAGTGCTACGTCAACCCGCTTATATATTACCTTGTCAACTGCCGGGCCAGGCATGCCATGAGGAGCTCTGTATTGAGCGAGCACCGGCGTAATCAGCAGGAACGACGCCAAAATTGCCAGCGTGAACCACAAACATATTTTCTTAGGATTCATTAAGTGTTATTGTAATGCACTTGTTTATTAATTTTTTATGCGCGTAAAATGTTTTTGTCAAAATTCTCTACGTGAAGGCCATTAATCAAAGCATAAGTTTACTCGGTAAACTTTGTACATCATGAAATCTTTACCAGCCCACCTGGAGTCCGGCGGATTATCCGGATACTCCTCTTGTGGAAATCTGGCGATATAATGCTCCCTGGCATTACTGAGGGGTTCTATCACCACGTCATCCTCATCGATTATCCAGCCCCTATAAGCTATCTGAACACAATCCGATTCATTTTCAACAATGAGGTGGAGTTTAGCTTCTATCGACTGCCATGGATCAAGTTTGTTTACGAAAAATTCTACAATGCTTGAGTTTATCGGGCTCATTATACTACCATTCTCGCTTGCACCTATTATGCCTGAGAAGCCGCCGAGCTCATAACCTTCCACTCTAGCCCCACTTAGCGCTACGAGGACACCCGCCGCAAAAGCTCCGCGAATGCTGGGCTCGCTACTATTGTTAATTAACCTAAGAATAAGCCCAAGATGTCTCAAAGGAGGTCTTCCCAACGAGGTATCATCGCTGATAACCATGACTTTTCCTTCACGCTCTAGAAAAAGTTCAACAACAGGCTTCGGATATGCCAAATCCGGCTTGGGAGAAAACAATTCAACGCCCTCAAATGAGAGACGATAAACAACAAAAAGCAGTAAAGCAAATGTGAGCAGTAATACGAGCACAAGCCCTATTTTCATTTTCATTTTCATCATTCTCGTAAAAGCTCTAAAAATGTAATTGCTATAAGCTTTAAGCTTTCCAAAAGGGCTCTGACCATTAAGAATATATAAGCTTATCGTTCAATTTTTCGACGAAAATACAAAAATTTTTTTAAAAATTGTAAAAATGTTAATAAACCCCTTAAACTATGATAACTCCATGCCCTTTGAGGATGTCGCTTTAAGGTTGGGCCTTTCAAAAGAAATGTTGATCGTGCTAGCAATTGAGGCCGCGATAATAACTGCAGCAGCCCTAGTAGGTGTTCCCGCAGATAAGATTGGCAAGGCGCCATTTTAAAATAAAATGGCATTAATAATTGCCTAAACTTTCTCTTTCTTTTTTCTGAACAACCTCAAGAAGCTTGTGAATGCTTTCTTTGAATGGATCTATCCAAGATCCATCTTTGTATAGCTGATACTGTATTGAGAATTTCCCGCTACACTCCATGCTTTGAAAATGTAATTCCTCGATTTCCACAGATTTTGTTAAAAATTTAATCGTAGTATAGAGCCCCATAGATGGGGTCCAAAGGAATGCGAAATATTCCCCTCTATCGCTCTTCATTTCCGCATAAGTGAACGGTATATTAATTATTGTTTCTCTTGTCTGGTTTCCATAAGTTGTTTTAATAATAATCGGGGAAACAATAAGCTCAGGATTCATAGGAGGAAACCATACCACAAAAAACATATTTATGAATCTTCGCGCATGCCTATAATGTTTGCTTATTGTCTGACGACTCAGACCAAATTTCTTAGCAAAACGTTCATACTTAACTGGTATCGCCTGCTTCTGAAGCTCCGCAAGCATCATCAAGTCGATCTTGTCAATTTTGACATCAGGATCCGGATACTCTGGAATTTCTTGAATATCGCGGCTTACCATTCTATCCATCCAATCTTGGGACCACACTCCTCTGGAGAAGTCGAAGAAATCAGTCATGAATGGCAAAGGCTTCATATAAGCTAACTTTTTCACCTCAACATCTTTCATTAAACCGAGGAACTCTAAAGCCTGTAAAAATTCTACAAAACTTTTCTCAAATCTCAGCGGCACTGCAAAAATTGCAAAAAATTTCTTTCCAGTCATGGAATATGTATAGTAATCTAGGTACATGAATTCTCCTAGCAAGTCTAATATTCTCGATACGTAAGAAGGTATATGCTTGCTCCGGAATTCAACAAGATACCTTTGAAGCCCTAGCGCACCATAATTTACATATGCCCGAGCCAATAGCCCGAGTTTTGGCAGCCTCTTCAAGAGTATGTATCTGACAGTGGATATTGGGATGCCTGTGGCTTTAGAAATATCGGTGAAGCGTGGGCCCACTCGCATAAGTGCCTCTACAACTTTTCTCGTTTCTTCCATTTCACATCGCCCTCAAAAGTTCTTTTTCATTCATTGCGTCTAAAATCGCTTTTTATATTCTGCCTCGTATATTTCCTGTACGAGTTTGGAGATTCGCTCTTTTGCGCCATTCTCATCAGCAGTTAGTAATGTTATAAGCTCGTCGACGTTGAGCCAAGTTAATCCATGTTTACTGGCTACCTGCTTGAAGATAAGTTTTAGGAGGGTTGAGGCTGCATCTGATCCGAGGATCGAGGCCAGTGCATCATAAAATGTCGCGGGATCTGTTAGCAGGAGCTCAAATGGTTCCGTTCCAGTCAGCCTCTTTGAAAGCTGGTACTCTAAAACGGTCAACGCGCTCTCACCTATGAAGTCCCTAAAAACATCTCTAAGCACAGAGGTAGGCTTCGCCTCTCTCACAGTCTCCTTTATGTTTCTTTTCTTTCCCATCCTTTTCCCAGAAATAATGATATCTTTATCGATATATAATTTTTGCAAAGAAATGGTCAATTATTTGTAAAAATGTTAATTAAAAATATTGATTGGAAAAGACCGTTATATATTTGTAACTCTTTCCGAATTGCCCCTTTTTATAATTTTAAACCAGCAGTGATTATAAACAATTGAGGGCGTTATTTTCGCCCTCTTTTTTGAAATATTTTCTGAGACTATCAGCACGTTTATATGCTTTCTGCATACTTCTTCCTGCTTTAACGCACTTTTTGGCCAATTTTACCAAAGTTTTGGCCTCCTCCTTAGAAGATTCTCTAACCAAGTATCTCATAGCGATATAAGCATCCTCCAGCAAGCCTGCTTCAACCCATCTTTTCCTCTAAGAGATTTACTTAAGTAGTCTTTACATTTCGGGATCTTTCTAAGGATGATAAAAGCGTCGTGATAGAATGAGTGTGCTGATAATCACGATACCTTTTCTAATAGGATTGATTTCAGGAAGAGTTTCATCGCCTGCTGGGATAAGGATGTCGCTAAATTATAATCCTCCGGGCTTATACTGTTGCGGCTCTTTCGAGAAACCTTTAGCTCTCCCTCTCAAAAAGTTTGACTTCATATAAATGTGACATGGAGCATCCTATGCAAAATACCCTTGCTTTTTAGAAGTGCAAGGTTTTTTCGATTTTCCTAAGAAGAGGGGCTCATGGTTCCAATGTTTTTTCATAGCTTTTCTCACAATTACCTTCTTTCCGCCACTAAGCGTCTTAAGCACATGACGGCGTCTTCCAATATTAAGTATCCTCGCTACCATTAATTTTCAACAAGTTCCGGCGGAGCTTCATCTGCGAAAATTCATTCACCTGCTCCACTTGAATAAGACTTCCATGGAAAATTATCGAGCCTTTACTCAAAAGTTTAACTCGCTCAGCGGGCTTGATCCCATTACTTCCACCCTTGTCTCAATTTCCCTCTTCTCAATATACCCCAGTAAATTTCTGAGCTCCTCGGCGGTTATTCGCTTAAATCCCTTGAGTTGGGATAAAGGATTTAGGTTCATGAATCTTACGGCTTACTCATCATTAAACACCGACTTCACGTATTACATTACTTATGACAATATCCTACAACTCATATCGGCAATTCACCTTTCTGAAACTTTTAAAGTAGTTTCATATTCTGATTGGAGAATTTCCATTTTGTCAGGATATTCTTTTACAGGCTCAACTCTCGATAACGTAGTAATATATCCGTTAAATTCCTTTGTCTCAGCTCCTGGTATTGTTAGAAAGATTGACGCAATTTCCCCAGTCATCGTAGTTGCATATAGTTCCACTGTTACTCTTCCGGTCCAAATGCAGTAAACATTTATCGGACACCTGCTATCCTCGATGATTCTATTGAATGTTAAGGCTATGCCGGAACCTCTTATTAGAACCTTCCCTCCTACTTTGAGCTTAAATTCTTCATTCAATGATACTGCTGTTCCGTAACCTTCTTTACTCTGAATTATGAGGGTGAATGCGATAAGAATTACTAGCGCCATCACGATGAAGGCAGCAATCCTCATACGAAATAGCTTAAGCATAGATATACTATATGGTGAGATATATTTTAAAGCTCTTACCCCCGAACTACGATTCACCTTTTTGGTGACTTAAATGAAAAAGTTTATCTATTCTTAGTTAAGCATGGGAAACGAGCGAGTGTATTGAGGCAATGTCACTGGGTGGAAGTAGGGATATTCGCCGTTTTGGGGTGATTTCAACATTAACCCCTGCGCCCGCGAGCAAGATGTCTTTACTAAGCTATTATGCGTATTGCACCTTCACACCGATAAGCACTATAATCTGTTGAATAATCGCAGGAATAATTTACTGGTCTGGAAAAGAATGAGAAGTCAATGGATTAGAGACGTAACAGAGTTTTATGAACAGAGTGCTCACAATCGATCGCGCAGCCATTTTTCTTCTTTTAAAGCCTGATGAAACTCTCCGCAGAATAGCTATTCTGGGATTAGATGCGCTTTAGCGCATCTTGATAATAGTTTTGGATCTAGAATTCAGGAAGGCAAATTCAAATTGGGAAAATGATAATTACCTCGGCTATCAAGGAGAGTTGAGAAGTCTTTCATGTTCTCTCTTTTGAAGACCATGGATACTTTGCGATGCATTTAACATGAGCTCTCCTCCATCCCGAGTTAACCCTAACCTGCACAACGTCATCGCCACTCTCTATTTGCTTACCACAGATAACGCACCTATTCATTAACTCACATGATACATTCCTTAACCACCGGGCAAAAGGTTGCTCGAATGCCCTGCAGTCTCATAACCTAGCTCCCTCATCCCACCATCCTTTCCCTGCCTACTCAATTATTACGCTCCGTCATTTCAGCTCAGAAATTAAGATCATTAGCATTTCATGAGAAAAGCGAGAATTTCTGCAACACCTTTAAAAGGGACGTGATCTAGTAAGAGTGAGGCTTGTCAGCATGTCACTCTTACTTGTGGTTTTAGGCGTGGTTTTGACTGTGGCTGTAACCGGAGTAATCGTATACGTGATCTATGTTTATAATAGGTTCAGGGCTCAAAGGTTGCTGCTGAGGCAACTCTCGCGTAGATAAGGGTTGCCTTGAGGAAGAGGCTCGATGTGATTGCTCAGCTTATTGAGGCTACGAAGGGATATACCTCATTCGAGCAGAAGACCTTGGAGGCCGTGACTAGAATGAGGTCTACAGTTATGTCCGCTTCGCCCAAGGAGGTCGGCGGCGTAGATCGCGAGTCTAGGCAGATCTTGGCGAAGCCTTTCGCCGTCGCTGAGTCCTATCCAGTGCTGAGAACAGCTGAGGCGATCTCGAACCTGATGAACTCGGTGAAATCCATCGAGGATGAAGTAGCTAGGCTCCGATATACGTGTAACAACATCGTTCAAGAATATAATACGAGGACGGAAACCTTCCCATCGAACATCATCGCTAAGCGGATCAACGCTGGCAAAATGCCATACCTAGAGGTCGGTGGGGCGGAGATCGAAGAGAGACCTAGGATAAGCCTTAGGTGAGCTTAAGGTGGGATTGCTTGGGCGGGCTCAAGTGGGTGGTCTTAACAGTAATTTTCACGATCGTCGCCGCGGTGATAGCCTTTCTACCCATTATAGTTAGAGTTCCAATAAAGGGTAACATAGTTGCGGAGTACTCCGCTATCTATGAACCACATACAGGGCTCCTAGTAGAGGATTACATATACCATGTTGATGAGGAAGGTCATAGAATGCTTTACAGGTTCTGGGAAGTGCCGCTCACAGTTAAATCACTTGATACGGCCACATATACAGCTGATGGGAATCGAATGCCCGCTTAACTCGATATCTTACCTAAGGGACTATTCGGGCACTGCTCTAGTTTATGGGGAAGAGCGGGACCACCTCGCCGCCCTCTGGGCCTTAGGTGAAGTCATGGAGAAGGCTGAGTTAAGTGAGGCTGGTGCCTCTTCCCAGAAGGCATTCCAATAGGAATGCATAAGGTAGCCTATAGGTTCATAGTTGTGCCTCCGGCTCACTTTGATGGGGCCAGATATCATCTGAACCTGAAATTGGCGGAGAAGCATATATCCTATGAGCGTGCCTCCATCAGCGTATTGGTGGCGCTGGGCGAAGTCGAAAGAGTATACGTGCACTCGCCAGACTACCTAGTCAGGATGCTTGATGATAAGGTCATGATTGAGGAGCAGAGCTTGGCCGATCAGCTTCTTGAGCTCGAGCTCGTCCTAGATGGCGTAGCTATAATGTGGTGATAGAGCCTTTCAACGGCAACCTGCTCGCGGAGACCAATAGAGCCAACGCGGGTTATCTGATTGCCTATCAAGCATTAACCGGGTTAACATGGGTTTTAAGGCTTCTAGCCATAGCCGCGCCAGGCCATAATAATAGTCTTTTACATCAAGCGCGGCAGAGAGAAGGGAGCTCGCTGTGCCACAACACCTGCATTACGTTCCCAATTCCTCGAGAAAACCATGGGAGGTTGATCTCCTGTTCTGCGGTAACATGCTCAACATCGGGGAGAACGCGCTCTACGCGACTTTGCTGGACTTGCAGAGGAAGGGATTCACAGATATTGAGGCCAGCAAGAATGATGTCGCGCTGAAGATAGCATGCCAAGACTGGGATAGGGAGCCGTTGGAAGATTATGAGAAGAATTTGATGCGGATGATAAGCACGTTTGGCGAGGACGGCGTCCTGAGCTTCAGGAGGCTGGAGAAGAGGTTGGAGCGGGATAGGTCTATAACAATGCTATTCGCTATGACATTCAGGAGGCTGATGAGGGGAGAGCCGTGGACGGCGGAATACGCGAAAAAGTTCTTAGTAAAGCAGGGGCTGAGGAAGTACGCAACAGTAGCGCTGGTTATCCTATTCTTCGGTCTGCTGCTCTCCTTTAACCTCAACACGTCAGCTTGGTTCAACATATTCCCGCATATGCTACTAGCATTGGGTGGATTGATAATGGACGCGTCGCGCTCATACCACCCCCAGAGCAGGTCTTTGGCAGATGGAGAAGTGAAGCTTATGAGGAGCTCCTGGGATGGCGGGTATTCAGAAACTTCCTCAAAGACTTCGCGATGATTCAGAGATGCAGGCCAGAAGACATCGTAATGTGACAAGAATAGCTCGTGTACAGCACGGCTCTAGGAGTTGGTGAGGATGTGATAAGAGCCATGGAGAAGCTGAATATAGCACCGCCTAAGAGCGCATATCTCATAATATTTAGAAAACCAGTAATCGCCAGCACAATTAGGGTTGCTAGCAAAATTACTGGAAGAGGAGAGGGCGGGGGGATTCGGCAGAGGAGGTGCTGGAGTACGCTAGACCTTTCCATCACGTAATTCTTATGAAGACAACTTAAATTTAAAAATTGGGGTTCTCTAAAAAATCTGCATAGAATTTTGATGTAAGGTGATTAGAGAAGTAGATTTTGCACAATGAGCACACATACATTAAGATAAGAAGCCCATGAAATGCTCAATCATTTTTCTTTTGTTGATTAGCATCGCGGCGTTATTGCTGTCATAGCTGTTGTAATGTTCCTCGCCATTAAAATCATGGTTTTACCCCCGCCTCCACCGCCTTCTTCATCACAGTAATTGCGGCAAAGAGATCCAACTTGTCCATAATTTCTTCATCATCATAGATTGTGTCAAGCATGATGTATTGAGGGATTAGCATTGATCGAATACCGTGCTAGAGGGTAGATAAGGTCTTTCTAAGTCCCAGTAATGCGTTGTTATGCTGTTAGGATTTGTTATCTAGCTTAATCCTAAGTAGTGAGAACGGTATTGCCGCCAACATTGTGATTGCCTGCATTTGGAAGGCTCTCGAGATTGCGGTGGCGAGGCTGCTCGCGGGAATAGCTGCTCCGCTATCCAGAGATGCTTCTACAATTATCAGTCTTGAGGCAACCTCATATGGGACTACTTGTACGAGAGATAGCACCGCAATATTCAGGCTTAGCAGGAACCCGATGTTGAAGGATAGCGTTCTCATCGCTGAGGCAACTCCCCTCTTATCCGGGGGAACAGATGTCATTATGGAACTGGTATTTGGGGCTACGAAGAGGCCCGCGCCGACTCCTAGAAGTATTATCGCTGTCACCATGTAGGTCGGGCTTGTTGAGGTGCTTATTCTCGATAACATAAATAAAGCTGTCGCCGCGACTGATAAACCCATTATGATCGGCATCTCGAATCCCTTTTTATCCGATATTCGACCGCCCAAGATGCCAAAGACTAAGAATGAGAGTTCGAAAGGGGTTATCAGCAATCCGGTCAATGATGCTGAATAGTTTTCTAGGATCTCAAAGAAGACTACGAGTAAGATTATCGAGGCCCCGAAGCCCATGGCGTAGAGGAACTGAGCTATTATGCCGCCGGTAAACTGGAAGTTCCTGAATATTGATAGGTCTAGCGCTCTGCACCTGCTCCTTATTTCATGAATGATAAAGAGTGTGAAAAATAATGATGCTAGAATTATGAGTAGCAGTATCTCGTTAATCCACTTAACAGCGTTTAACATTAATGTCAAATCTATTGCCATGAAGAAGAGAAATAGTGTAAACAGTAGAAATCCCGGGATATCGGGACATGTTTCTTGCGGAGGCTCGTATACTTCCCTCAATGTTTTTAGGCTCCATAGGAGAGCCGCGAAGCCTATCGGCACGTAGAATAGATAGATCCACCTCCATCCGAACACATCTATTATGATGCCGCTTAGAGTTAGTCCTAGCAGTGCTCCAATCCTCCATGCTATTTGATTTACGCCAAGCCAGGTTCCCAAAATGTTACGCGGGAGGTTATCTGTTATAATTGTCACGCTGATTGTTATCAGGAAGGCCGAGCCCATTCCCTGTATAATTCGCGATGTTATCAGCATGTATGGATTTAACGCTAGTCCTGAGGCTAATCCTCCGAGCACGAAGATGAGCAGGCCAATGTTGAATAGCCTTGCTCTTCCGAATAGGTCTGCGAGATCTCCGACAATTAATTGTATGATCGTGGATCCTAGCAGGAAGCCCTGAATGATCCATAAAACCTCATCAAAGCTGGATCCGAGCTCATGAGCAATAATGGGAAATCCCACGAGTGCAAGCCTAACGTTTAAGCCCGTCAGAAATGATGCTAAAGTCGTAACAGACAGGACTGATAGAATTCTTCTACGCTCGGATCCATTCGTCTTCCACTCACCTTATATTCCGCCTGTTGGAAATCGCGGTTAACATGTCGTCCTATAAACCTTATCTCAGAAAAACTTCATTCAAAAATCATAATTACGGCGAGATTATTGTTGTTCGGCGCTTTTCTTTTTCTGCCTCCTAGCATAATATTCGATTGAGGCTAGCTCCTTCTCTGCTTCCTCGATGACCGAGCTAGGCCTGCTCGCGAAGTAATGGAAGGCTAGGCCCACGCCCCATCCCGCGAGGACGAAGGGAAACCATATTGCGCCCGGACTGGTCCATAGGTTGATGAAGATTAGGAAGGCGTTTACGATTATATAGGCTGTGAGGTGGTTGAAGAAGTCTCTTCTAGCCCTGCTCACCCTAAGTTCCTTGAAGGCCTCCTTGAAATCTTCAAGTGTTAAATCTTTACTCATGACAAATCCTTATGAAAATAATCACTTTAACAAGTTATAAGCTTTCATTGAGTAGGGTTAGTGAAATTATCGGACTTAGAAAAGTTACACCTATTTTTCGAGATGGAGCCAGCAATATACTTTATGAGTTTTGCTGGCCTCATATTCAAGCGGTTCTTTTCTTCCACATATTTCCACCGCATGAGGGCACCTTGTATGGAATCTGCATCCGGGTGGAGGATTTATGGGGCTTGGCGGCTCACCTCTCAAAGAAATCCTCTTAGGTTCCCTGTAATATGGGTCTGGGATTGATGAGAAGAGCGCCTGCGTATAGGGATGAAGAGGCTCGTTGAATATCTCCTCGGAGAGGCCTGCCTCCATAACTCTTCCGAGATACATCACAATTATCCTATCACTAATATATCTCACTATTGATAAATCGTGCGTTATTAGGAGGTATGACAGGCCAAGCTCATTCTTGAGGTCTGCGAGCAGATTTAGTATCTGCGCTTGAACGCTAACATCTAGGGCGCTTGTAGGCTCATCCAATATCAGTAGCTTAGGTTTCAGGGATATGGCTCTAGCTATAGCAACCCTTTGAGCCTGACCTCCACTCAGCTCATGAGGATACTTCTCTAGGAAAGATCCATCCAAGCCGACCATCTCGAGGAGTTTCAGCATATATTCATGTAATTCCATCTTGGAAAGATTTAGATTATTCTTCACGGGCTCGGAAAGTATCTCGAAAACGCTCATACGTGGATCTAGAGATAGGAATGGGTTCTGGAATACGGCCTGAACACCCCTCCTATACTCCCTTAACTTCTCACCTCGGAATAGTATGATGTCTTCACCTTTGTAGAGCATCCGCCCATCCGTGGGCTTCTCAAGCAATAGTATGCACTTAGCTATTGTTGTCTTACCCGAGCCGGATTCTCCAACGAGACTTACAACTTCCCTAGAATCTATGTTAAGCGAGACGCGATCAACAGCTTTGACATAGCCCGCTATCTTACCAAATAACCCAACTTTAATCGGGAAATATTTTTTCAAATTTTCTATCTTCAGGAGAGCTGTGCTCATTTTTTATCCGCCCTGTATAGGTGGCATGAAACTCTATGATCCTTCGAGAACTCGATTAGATCTGGCTTAATTTTATAGCATAGATCTACCGCCTCTGTGCATCTATCAGCGAATATACACCATTTTGGGGGATTTCTCAAGTCTGGTATTGTTCCAGGAATACTCTTCAGCTTAGAGTACCTTATGTGGGTCCTTGGAATACATTCTATTAACCCCCTGGTGTACGGATGTAATGGGTTGTTAAGCAGTTCCCTAGTCTTTGCTTCTTCCACGATCTCTCCAGCATACATCACTATTATCCTATCACTAACCTCCGCCGCAACACCCAGATTATGTGTTATGAATAGCATCGAAAGACCCAGTCTTCTCCTTAAGTTTAGTAGCAGATTAAGTATCTGTGCCTGAAGAGTTACATCAAGCATTGTTGTCGGCTCATCAGCGATCAGTAGGGCTGGATTCGCAGATAATGCTATAGCTATCACAACTCTCTGCAGCATTCCCCCACTCAGCTCATGAGGATATGAGTCAAAAACTCTCTCCGGATCAGGTAGCTCCACCATTCTAAAGAGTTCTAGAGCTTTTTCCTTAATTTTCACCGAATTATCTATTCCTAGATGGTTTTTTATGATGTCGGAGATCACTTCACCTACCTTGAACAATGGATTTAGGGCGCTTGCCGGATCCTGAAATATCATCATTATTTTATCCTCTTTTCCCGTAGAAATTTTTGACCCGCGGCCTAAAATCCTCTTTTCTTTAAAAATTATTCTCCCCTCACGTATAACCGCGTTTTCCGGCAAAGCACCCGCGATCGCTAATCCTATTGTTGTTTTACCCGATCCAGATTCCCCGACCAGACATAATATTTCGCCTTTACCGATAGCGAATGATGCGTTTCTTACAGCTTTTATAATACTATCAGCGAGGATATAGTCTATTGTCAAGTTTTCTACTTGTAGCAGTGGCTGCTCCCTCATTGCTTCACCCCCAACCTCATCAGTATTGTTCTTCTAAGCCTGGGATCCGCGGACTCCCTTAAAGCATCAGCCAATAAATTGAATCCTAGGACTGTTATCATTATCGCTAACCCTGGAAAGAAGACTATCCACCAAGCATAGTTTATCGATTGCCACCCCTCGCTTACCAGTAAGCCCCACTCGGGGGTTGGAGGCTTAACACCTACGCCTATGAAGCTTAAGCCTGCTGCTTCAAGTATAGCTGAACCCATATCTAAAGCTGCTTGAACTAGCGTTGGAGTTAGGGCGTTCGGGATCACGTGTCTGAATATTATCTTTGCACCCGGTATTCCGGCTATCTTTGCAGCATCTATATAGGGCATAGTCTTGACCGTGTTTGTCTGGACGTATATTAGTCTAGCATACCATGGCCACCATGAGATCGCTAGCGCTATGATCAAGTTTAAGAGCCCTCTACCAAGAGTTGCGGCTAATACTATTGCTAGTAGTAGGGGCGGGAAGGCTAGAAACATGTCCGTGATCCTCATAAGCAATGTTCCGATCCTGCCCCCATAATATCCCGCGACGACCCCTATTGGTATGCCTATGAATAAAGCTAGCCCAATAACGCCTATAGCAATTACCAGCGAGAAACTTGAGCCTAAGAGAACCCTACTAAACACATCTCTACCTAAAGCATCTGTACCGAAAGGGTGCTCTAGGCTTGGAGACAAAAATCTCTTCTCAACATTATATGTTAGCCCCCAAGCATCTTCGGGATAGGGAACGGTAAGTGGTGCTGATATTCCAAGAAATACAAAGCAGGCAACTATTAACAGGCTTACAAGCGATATGGGATTCCTAATGATTAGGCTTAAGATTATTCTCTGTTGTCTAAATCTGCTCATAGCCTCACCCTCGGATCTATTATCGAGTGAACTAGGTCTACTATCGTGTTAACTATACAGTAGAATATGGCGACCGTTATCACGCATCCTATTACCGCCGGGTAATCGAAGCTGAGCAAAGACATCGCCGCGTAGAACCCGATTCCAGGCCATACGAACACTAATTCAACCATGAACGCACCTATAATCGTGTATCCAAATGAGAGACCCAGCGAAGCTATGACGGGAACTAGCGTGTTCTTCAGGCAGTATTTGAAGAGAATAGCCCTCTGCGGTAAACCCCATGCAATTAAGCTCCTGACATGCTGCTCGGAGAGAACTTCTATCATAACGGCCCTAGTCATCCTGGCGGTTAGGCAGAATGGATATGCTGCGAGGACGAATGCTGGCAGGATAACTCGTCTTAAGGCGTCTATGAAAACGGGGAGATTCCCCTGAAGCATGCTGTCTATTAGGTAGAAGCCCGTAATCGATTTAAACCCGGTTACTATGGTGATCCATTCATCCGCTCTCTTGGCTGAGGGGAGAAGGCCGAGCCAGTTACCGAAGACCAGCTGGGCTATCAAGGCTAACCAGAAAACGGGCATTGACGCGCCTATGACCGTTATTATCCTAACTAAGTCATCTATCCAGTTGTATCTTTTGAGAGCTGCTAATACGCCAACCGGTATGCCCGTTATAAATGCTATGAGGAACGCGATTATCACAAGTTCAAGCGTGGCAGTTAATGTTGAAAGAACATCAGTGAGCACGGGCGCTTTAGTTCTCCACGATATGCCCCAATTACCAGTTAAGAAGTCTTGGAGATATAAGATGAATTGTATGTATAATGGCTGATCGAGATGGAGCTGCTTCCTCGCCTTTTCTATCTGCTCCATAGTGGCATGAGGCCCAGCCCAAAGAAGCTCAGGCCTAGCCGGGATTAATCTAGTAATTATGAATGTGAGAAATAGGACACCAAATATCACAAATACCAATAAAATTATTCTCTTAACAAGATACTCCTTGCTTACCGGCACTTTTCTCCCTCCCTAAAAAAGAGGGAAGGTAAAAAGAGGCTTGGGAAACTTCAAGACACTACTTCTCAACACTCAGCACCTGCGCAAATATCACCGTTGGATATGCTGGATTAATAGCCATTTCCAAGCCACCTATATTTGCTCTACCGACCCTCACATCAACCATGTCCCAGAGTGGTATAGCTGGTACATCATCATAGAGCGTCTTCTGCGCTTGATAGTAGAGTTCTAGAGCTTTCTCTTCATCTACTCCTTCGAGCGCAACCGCCTCCTCTATAAGCTCCTCAAACTCTGGATTCTCATAATAACATAAGTTGAACGCCGTGGAGTCGCTGTGGAACATATTGTACAAGAAGTCGAATGGCGTTATATAGGTGGGCCACCAGTAGAATATGAGCATATCCTGCGCTTCCTCAGGATTCTCCCAACCTGCTTGCGCAAGAGCCCACTGCTCCTCCCAGCTCATGGGCCTTATATCGACCTTTATGCCTATCTTGTTCAGGCTAGCGGCTATAAGCTCGGATGTCCTCTGCTCGTATACATCTCCCGCCGTGTAGGTTAGTACTAGAGACTTGTCTATGCCATTCGGATAGCCTGCTTCCGCCAGCAGCCTTTTCGCCTCATCTAGATCATATTTGTACCGGAAGCCATCAAAGTGTCCAAACATTCCTGTCGGCACAGGCCCGCTTGCGACTGTAGCCATTCCAGCTCTAGCCACTTTAACTATATCCTCGTATGGGACTGCACGGGCGATCGCTCGCCTGACAAGAACATTATCCAGCGGAGGTTTCTTCGTGTTGATGAGCATTATAAGTTGCTGGAAGCTTGGCTTAATGGCCACCTTCAAATTTGGATCTGTTTTCAGGCGCTCAACATCTTCTAATGGGACATACTGAGCAATATCTATCTCTCCTGCAACTACAAGCCTTTCTTGAGTTACCGCATCCTTAACTATCTTAACCACGAAGATCTCTGGAGCTTTAGAGGAGGCCATCTCATAGGATGGGAGCTTCCAGCCCCACCAGTCATTAAACTTCTCCAGTATCACCTCATTCTCAGGATCCCATTTAACGAGCTTATATGCCCCGCTACCCGCATCATTGCCTTGATTGAACCATTCTGGGGTATTTGGGGTGTTAGGGCTGAAGATCCATGCGCCATAAGATGAGGCCGCTATTCTATCCAGCGGTGCAGGATATTTTAAGGTGAATACTATGGTGTAGTCGTCCACCACTTCTATTTTCTCCACTGGATCCCATATGAATGCCGCCCCTTGCCCCAGTTCTATTGTCCTCTCTATAGATTTCTTGACTGCCTCTGCCGTAAATGGCGTTCCATCATGAAAGACTACTCCCTTCCTAAGGTGGAATGTCCATATAAGTCCATCCTGAGATGCCTCCCAGCTCTCGGCAAGAGCGGGTATGAACTTGTCCTGCAGTGGGTCATACCATAATAGCGGCTCATAGACTAAGCAAAGCCATAAGATGGAGTTCGAGAACTCCGTGCTCGGATCAGCCGTCGTCATCTCCGATAATGAAGCATACACGACTGCCTTCTTTGGCGGTGGAACCGATACAATATAGGCTCCGACTACTACAGCCGCTATCACAGCAACTATTATAACGATGAGTAAAAGTTTTGATAACGCCTTTTTATACATCCGCAAACGCATGTTATCTTTCGAGCATTTATAAGATATAAGTTTTCGGCTAACTGGCATGTAAGCTTTAATTTCTTCGAATTTTAATCCACCTTGTAGAGGTACTTTCTGCTGTGCTTGAGGTTTATTGAGGCGTATGCTTCCGCGATCTTAAAAGTCGTGATAGTCGGATCTATTACAGGGACTCCTAGCTCTTCGGATAACCATTCTGCAATTCCTATCATGCCACCACATCCCAGAACTATTACCTCCGCATGGAATCCCTCAACAGCCCTTCTGGCTTCCTCCAAAAGCATCCGCCTGAACCTACTTTCATCTAATCTCAATTCTAGGACCCTTAAAGGAATGCCCGAGGCGTATGCTAATCTATCCCTAACACTTAGTTTCTGCGCCTTAAGATCATAGGATGCCTTTGATTTTTCCCCCGTGGATATTATCGCGAACTTGTGACCTAGATGAAGAGCCGAGATAATTGATGTTTCACCTATACCTAAAATGAGTATAGAAGCCCTCTCTCTAGAGGCCTCCAGTCCGGGATCATCAAAACAATTGATAACTACAGCATCAAAACCCTTCTTCTCAGCTTCAACGACTTTCTCCAAAACATAAGGAGAAGCTGATACGACATCAGAATATGATTCGATAGATTTTGGCCCGCTTTCTAGATTGACCACGATGAACTCCGTATCATTACATGCTACTCTCTTAAGAGCATCTCTCGTGATCTGATTCCAAACATCCATTGAGACGGGGTTTAAGACCAGTATCTTCACCATGCCTGGATCAGTGTAAGATGGAGGAGTAAGCTTTATTTAAGAACGACTATTCGCTAGAAGGATGTAAATCATGTTTGAGATAAGTAGTATTGGGCAGGCTAGAGACTTCGTCAGGGGCGCAACAATTCTCGGAACAGGCGGCGGGGGAAATCCTGAAGAGGGACTAAAACTCTTAGAGGGCATCTTATCAGAAGACAAGAGAATTAGGCTGGTCGACTTGAATGAAATGAGCGAAGATTCTATTGTGGTTGTACCATATTATGTGGGAACGATAGCCCCTGATGCCAAGACTAGGAAGCCCGTCAAGATTGAGGAGCCGATAAAAGTAGCCTTTAAGGAGATGGAATACATACTTGGAGCCAAGATAAGCGGTGTCCTAGCTTCCGAACTCGGCGGATTTAATGCTTCCATAGCTCTATACATGGGAGCCTACATGAATCTGCCGGTTATAGATGGGGACCTGCTCGGCAGAGCCGCGCCTGAACTTCATCAATGTGCCGTCCACGTATTTGGCATACCGATGTATCCTTCGGTAATAGTCTCTGAGACGGGAAATAGGATCGTAGTCTATGAGTATAGCGATATAGATGACTATGAAGCTATTGCAAGATACCTGTCCGTGCTTTCCGGCAGATTCGTAGCAGTTGTAGATACGCCTCTAAGAATGGAGGATGCTAGAAAGGTGGTTATCAGAAATACCATGAGCTTATGCTTGAAACTTGGAGAAACAGTTAGAATCGCTAGAACAAGAAGAACGAATCCTGTCGAGGAAGTGAGAAGGCTTCTGGGCGGCTGGAAGATCTTTGAGGGAGTCGTGAAATCCTACAAGTATAAGAATGAGGGAGGGTTTCTCAGGGGCGAAGCGATCGTAGAAGGTATTAGCGTATGGAGGGACAAAGAACTGAAAACATGGATTATGAATGAGCATCTGATGGCTTGGATTGATGGCAAGCTGGCGGCCATGGCACCCGACTTAATAATCTTCCTCGATGAGGAGGGTGAGGGAATAACGAACACAGTTCTAAGAGAGGGAATGAAAGTAAATGTAATAGTTGTGAAGGCTCCAGAGATCTGGAGGACCGAGAGTGGATTAAGATTTTTTGGACCGAGAAGATTTGGATTCGATTATGATTATGTCCCAGTAGAAGAGCTTGTGGAGGAAATACTATGAGAATATTGGTAGTAAATCCCATTGGAGACGACAGTTATAATGAGAGCGATAGAAAGTTCCTCAAGAGCATGGCCTCCTTGAGAACCGAGATAGAAGTGGTAAGCTTGGATAGGGGCCCGCCAAGCGTCGAGACGATAAAAGATTATGAAACTGTTAAACCCCTCGTGAAGGATCTGGTGCTGAAATGCTATGAAGACTATGATGGGGTAATTATAAACTGCTTCCTAGACCCAGCCGTTGACGAGTTAAAGAATATTCTTGATCGACCTGTCGTGGGCCCGGGAGAATCTTCCCTAGCCCTTGGGAGCATTTTCGGGGGAAAAATTGGCATTGTTAGCATAAGGGGCGAGGGATTAGAGCTCATCAGGCAAAGATGTCATGCCCTTGGATATGGTGGTAGAATTGCGTCGATCAGAGGGATAAGTATACATGTTGTTGACCTCAGAGATAATTGGGAGAGGGTCAAGTTAGAATTGATAGAGGAGGCCAATTATGCGGTGAGGGAGTCGTCTGACGTAATCATATTGGGATGCACGGGCTTGGCGGGGTTGGCTGAAGTTGTCTCCGAAGCTATACATAAACCCGTAATAGACCCTGCCGCTGCCGCCTTAAAGGTGGCCGAAAGCTTAATCTCCATTAGTTTAAGGAGGCGATAAGACGTGTGTGCTGAATTCATGTCTATGGAGTTAGCGAATTCCGCCTACAAGCTTGTTAATGAAGTCCTTAAAGTCGAGAAGGGCGAGGAGGTTGTTATAACGATTGATAGCGCGGGCGACTGGAGGGTTGCATCCGCAATAGCTTCAGCAACATATGCTGTTGGCGGGAAGCCCATAGTTGCATGGTATCCATCTCCACCGGCCGTTGGTAAGGCTGCAGACCCGTACCTTCCGCTCAAGACGTTAACCGAGCTGGTGAAGAATTCGGATGTATGGATTGAGTTGAATAAGAGCTGGCTATTATACTCGACGGTGTATGAGGAGACAATGAAGCTTGGGACGGCCAGGTATATTTGTCTTGTTGGGATGGATGTGGATATGATTGTTAGAACGATCGGTAGGGTAAATGTGCCAATAATCTATGAATTTCAGAGAAAGCTCGCTGAACTGACCAGCAAAGCGAGAACGATAAGAGTAACTTCACCTGCTGGCATGGACGTAGAATTCGAGAATGATCCAGCGAGACCCGTGTTAGTTGAGGGAGAAGTATCTGGCCCAGGAGAATACATGTTATTCGGTCAGGTTGATTGGGCACCTATCGAGGAGTCAATAAACGGTAGGATAGTTTTTGATGGATCTGTTTGGCCT
>CALIKS010000062.1 GCA_938017985.1 uncultured archaeon
CCTTAGTATAAGGGTGATGTCTTTCTATGAGCACTTTTTCAGCCGGACCTGCTTCCACAATTACGCCCCTATACATTATCGCCATATCATCGCTTATATAGTAGGCTGTTGCGAGATCATGGGTTATATAAATAAATGAGATTCCATCATCGTCTCTGAGACTCTTAAACATATTCAGTATATTCATCCTCATAGATGCATCGATCATGGATACGGGCTCGTCTACAACCATAAGTTTAGGTTTAGAGATGAGCGCTCTGGCGATAGAGACTCTCTGAAGTTCACCGCCTGAGAATTCACGGGGATACTTGCCCCTCACATCCTTGAGAGATAATCCCATGAACTTCAATGTGTCATCTATGTACTTAGATGCTTCTTCATAATCTTTTAATCCTAGCAAATTTCTGGCGGCTTCATAGAGGTATGTCTCAACCCTTTTTAATGGATTAAATGTGTCGTATGGATCCTGAAAAACGCCTTGAACCTCTTTTAAAAATAACATTTTATCCTTTGAATTAAATTTTTGCATATTCTTGTTTTTGTAGAGCAGCGTCCCACTGCTTGGTTCAATTATTCCAAGTATAATTCTTGCAAGTGTAGTCTTTCCACATCCGCTTTCGCCAGCAATCGTGAATATTTTTGGTTCATCCTCCATATTGAGTGATACGCGATCTACCGCTGGAAATTTGATTCTTCCGAGGAAACCGTAGCCAAATATTTTGCTTACGTCCATTATCTGAAGCATGAAGTTTTCGCTCATGAAATCACTTCCTTATGTGGAGTACAGCCAGCATTCAACATAGCGCCCGGGTTTTACTTCAATTAAGGTGGGTGTTTCCTCCCGGCATTGGGGCCCATAAGATGGACATCTTGGCCTGAACCTGCAACCCAACGGCGGGTTTTTAAGATCCGGCGGATGGCCGCTTAAACCTTTACGCTGAGCTTTATCTCCTAATCTTGGCAAAGCCTTTATTAGAGCTTGAGTGTAAGGATGTAAAGGATCCTCAAAGATCTCTTCTGTTTTCCCTATCTCCACGATTCTGCCAGCGTACATTATTGCCACTCTACGGGTTATTACCCCATGAACCCCCATATCATGAGACACTATTACTATTGTATTTTTAAAGGATTCCTGCGAGTCTCTGAGCATTGTTAGAACTGCTTGCTGATTTATAACGTCGAGAGCCGAGGTTGGCTCATCTGCCAAGATTAAATCCGGCCTCATGAGCAATGCCAGAGATATTACTACTCTCTGTCTCATACCCCCGCTTAATTGATGTGGAAAGGCTGCCAGCACATCTATTGGAAGCCCCATGTACTCCACGTATTTCCCAGCTTCTTTATAGGCTTCTTCCTTACTCATGTTGGCATGTAATTTGAGCATTTCAGCGAAGTGATCCCTTACTCTCATGGTTGGATTTAACACGTTCATGGAGCTCTGAGGTATATAGGAGATGTGCCTCCAGAACACTTCTCTCTTCAACCGCTCTTTGCTCAGGGATGTTATTGAAATTTCTTTGCCCTCCTTCGTATAAAGATACACTAACCCATCCTTTAACACTAAAGGTGGTTCTAAATATCCATAGAGCATCTTGATAAGCGTTGATTTTCCGCATCCTGACTCTCCAGCTATGCCGAAGATTTCATTCCTAAACAATTCTAGTGATACGTCACTAACCGCATCTACGTATGATCCTTGTTGCGAAGCAGATGCATATAATGATCCAAGTAAATAACCACCCTTTAAATTGACAGCTTTAAGCACTGGTTCCACGAGAATCACCCTATTATTCGATGCAAATGCTCGCTTAATCCTATAGAAATAAGATAAAATGAAATAAATATTAACACAAGAGTTACGATCGGCGCCGTTATCCACCACCATATTCCCCTGAAAAGAGCGTAATAGTTCAAAGCCCAGTAAAGCATCACACCTAACGTGTTATCACCTAATATTGATAGACCAAATATTGCTAGGCCTGACTCGGTGCCTATGGAGAAAAGTATCGTGTTAGTGAAGTTTACAAGATGCCATCCAAGCACATATGGCATTATCTCAAAAAGCAGTACTTTGCTGGTTCTCATACCTGAAAGCTTAGCCGTATACACGAAGGTCCTTTCCCTGAGACTTAAAACCATAGATCTAACTTGCCTAGCAGGCCAAGGCCATGAGACTATAGATATTATGGCGCCCAATAAGGGTATAGTGATCCATGATTTAATTATTGATATAACCACGATTAATAAGAGGAAACCGGGCACTATTATGAACGTGTCTGAGACGAACATTAGAAACCTGTCAAGCAAGCCACCCCTTATTCCAGATATTAAACCTATGAATAGACCTATGTGGGAGGCTATCATCGCCGTTATTAATGCTATGGTAAGGGATTTACCTATGGAGGCGCAGAGTTCCCAGAATACATCTCTCCCCATGCTGGATGTGCCCAGTAAATATTCAGGAGATGGAGGGCGGTCTCTCGGAACAGCATACCAAGTGCGGGTGCTGGTTGGCGAGAAAGGCGATACCGTGAAACCTAGGATAAAGAGAATCAGAATCAACGTGAAACCTAATCTAAACTTAAAATTGCTCTTGTAAAGAAAAATGAAGTTTTTGCCGATAGACTTCAGAAAGGATAGGCTCGGCATGATCTCACCTATATCTTATCCTTGGATCTACAAGTGGATAAAGCAGGTCTAGCAGATAAATGGCTGTGGAAACAGCTACCATTGATAAAATTAGCACAGCCATAAGGGTATTAATGTCGCCTGCGAAGGCAGCTCTATAGGCTAAGGAGCCTACGCCCGGATATGCGAATATAACTTCAGTCAATAATGCTCCGCTAAATATTCCTCCAAGAGATAACGCTAAGACCGTTACTTGTGGCACAAGAATATTTCTAAGCACGTACCTTCTTAATACATGTTTTCCAGGTAAACCTCTAAACTCCGCGTATCTTGTATAGTCCTCAGATAGGACTTCTAATGTTAATGTTCTGGAGCTTAGAAAGGACCAGCCTAGCGCCCCCGGAAGTATCAGGGATAGGGCTGGTAGAAGCGAATGCCAAATTATATTAAGGATTAATTCTAAGTTTAGGCTCTCGGGAATTACGCTTATCCCCCCGCCTAAGGGGAAAATGGGTATTAAGAATGCGAAAAGCAGCATAAGTATCAAAGCCATTATATAGTATGGCACCGGATATAATGATATCGCTATGCTCTCAAGCACCTTTGTGAATTTTCTGGTCCTAAAGTAGCCAGCTATAGTTCCTAAAAGATTTCCCGTGATCCATGTAATTGCAGTTGACACTGAGAGAAGCCCTATGGTCCATGGCAATCTTCTCAAAACTAATTCGAATGCTGGTGTGGGAAAAGAGATAAAGGAGGGACCGAAATTAAATGTGAACACCCGGCGAATAAAAATTAAATAATCCTCTAAAGGAGATTTGCCGGTTAAACCAAAAATTTCATACAAGTCTTCACGCAACTTATTTATAGACTGCGGGTCGTAAACTCCAGCCACCGTCTGGGTTAAACCGAAAATTATGTTCTCAACAGCGTCAACTGGCATGGCTTTAACTAATAAATATGTTAATGTGATTCCACTAAAAATTGTAGCAAAATACATTATTGTACGAGTGGCTAAGTATTCTAGTAAAGATTTTTTTGAGGCATGCAGCATTATTCTTTCCTCTAATTAACTGAATTAACAACAAAAATATTAAAGAGGCAGATATAAAAGTGTTATCCAATTCTCACATTGGTCTTCCCCTAGCTAAGATAAAGTTTCGACTTTAAGGCTATTAAGAGTGTGCAAGCCTACCATCATGAACCTTAATCTTAACATAATATATTGCTTTGTTGCATTAATAAAGTGGATGATGTTAATTTGGCCGGGGAATGCCTAAAGAACCGCGATAACGGTTTCTTTTCCTACGGATCAGAAAAGGCTTAGAAGAGACCAAGCATAGAAAACAATTCTCCACGAACAATTATTGGACACGCCCATATAAACCAAAAGTTTTATAAATAAAGGATACAAATAATTTATTTGCCTTTAAAAAAGGGGAGAATCTATAGTGAAACATCATATCTTAAATATAAGTGTAATATATCTTTGTGCACTTTTCCTGATTCCAGCTCTCTTATCATCGATGCTCTTCATCACGCCAGTTTCAGCGCAGCTACCTTTGCCCCCTGGCGTTCCACGCGGAGACGTCTTAGTTGTGGAAAACCACTGGGGAACCTATATCGACCCCACTGATTTTAACTTTAAGATTCCAGGTAAGCCTGCCACCGGAGGAAACGGCTTCCAACAGGTTTGCGGAGCCTACCTTTGGTACGTTAATACAACTACTGGTACACCTATAAACTGGTTAGCTACGGGTTATGAATATTCAGCAGACTTCAAGACTGTGAAATTCTTTCTTAGGAGGGGTGCGACGTGGAACGATGGGACTCCATTCACAGCGCATGACGTAGTATTCACTATTGAGACCGCATTAAACACTAAAGAGTGGGGTACTCATACTTTTGCTGAGACTTGGATAGAGAGCGCTAGGGCAGTAGACGATTATACCGTTGAAATAAAGCTTAAAAAGCCATATCCAAGATTCCACTATGCTTTCACCGTGATAATATATGGTACCGGCTGGTGGATCGTGCCCAAGCACGTGTGGGAAGGAAAAGACCCGGTGACATTTAAGTTCTATCCGCCGCTGAGCATAGGACCATACAATCTGAAAGCCGTTGATCCAGCTGGCAACTGGTTCCTGTGGGAGAGGGAAGAGAATTGGTGGGCGACGAGGCTGCTTGGACTTAAGCCATCACCTAAATATGTACTTTACATACATCCAGGCCCAGACGAAGTGAAAGCCCTCGCCATGGTTAGGCATGAACTAGACTGCTTAAGAACCTTGGTGCCTGAAGCCGCTGAGATAGTTATTAGAGGAAACCCGTATTTGATGGGTTGGAGGCGTATAGCCCCATTCGCATGGCCATATGATGCATGTGTTAAGGGCATAGGATTCAACCTGCTGATGTATCCATACAATATAACAGAAGTGCGGAAAGCGCTAGTCTTCGCCATAAACTTTAAAGATATATATGAGAGCTTCCGTGGGATAGATGGATCCCTCCCATCCACTACACCGCTTCCAATAGTGCCATATCCATTCGCTGTTGAAGCCTATACTAAGCCATTATTATCAGATCTCGTAAAGCTTGGCTTAGACACGAAAACAGGCTGGTGGAAACATGATCCAGCTGAGGCTGAGAGGCTGCTTAAATCAGTTGGATTTACAAAGGGAGCTGATGGCAAATGGAGGTTACCCACAGGCGAAATATGGACGATAGGCATAACCGCCCCCAGCGGCTTTGAGATGGAATCTCAGAGGATTGCCTTCTTAGTTGCAGACCAATGGAAAAACTTTGGTATAAATGTGGAGGTTGAACCCGTAGAGGCGGGAGTATTCTCGGCTAGAGGAGCTAAGGGAGATCCTGGAGGAGCCGGCACAAGATGGCCTGGATGCACCCTGCTGTTAGAGCTCACGCCGCACATACAAGGGTGGCACTCAAAATACTTTAATCCGCTTGCGCCCGGGCTCGGATGGGCTAACTATTCATTTCCGAAGAGATCTGAGTTAAATTCCATTATAGATGAGATGGAGAGAACACCTCCTTGGGAGGAGGAGAAAGTAATAGAGCTTGGTAGAAGAGCCCTGTTAATATGGGCTGAGCAGATGCCTTGGATAGGCTTCTTCCCAACGCCATTCTACACGCTTCAAGATGGCTTTGCATGGGACGGATGGCCGACATACCCAGAAAACTATTACATGGACCCAGTCTCATGGTGGGCTCAGCACATGTTCGTCATACTGAAACTATATCCAACTGGGAGGGCTCCAACAAAGGATGCGCTGCCAAAGCCAGGTTGGACACCTATTGAATACTCTAGTGTATGGATTATCGGCGACGTCTCGGCGTTCACAGGGGCTGATGGATTATCCTACGGACCTTACAGGATGGGAGATTACGCACGTATACCTAAGGAGGATGCTGACAGATTAGTATCTCAAGGCTTAGCTTCATTAACACCGCCAGTTGCCCCCGGAATATCAGAGGCCCTAGACAAACTGTTGAGCGGGATGTCGGCTCTAAGAGGGGAAATGACCACGCTTGGAGGAGGGGTATCTGGCATATCGGCAGAAATTTCGGCTCTAAGAGATGAGATAGCTAAGCTTAGAGGAGAATTATCCGCCATATCGACAGTGAGCTACGCAGTAATAATAGTTGTCATAATAACCTTAATAGCAACAGTAGCTCTAGCATTAAGAAAACCTAAAGCCTAAACCCTAATATCCCCTATTTTTTATCTTTATTCTTTCCTATAACTGTTATCTCACGATGTTTCTATTCATTTCACTCTTCTTATTTGTTTTATTGCGAGAATAATATTATTCTATTACTAAAAAGGTTGCAGGGAAGATTCGGAGTGGCTGAAGGGGAAGATCGGGAATTAACCGATGATCTCATACCTCTTATTAATGCATTTTTACGCAAAGACCCTTTACTCAATGCCTATGCAATCTGGGACCTTTATTATATGCGCCATAGATCAAAGTT
>CALIKS010000063.1 GCA_938017985.1 uncultured archaeon
CATGTAGCCACAAGTCCATAAAACATGTCAAAGCCCAAATGCATAGAAAATATTTATGAACCGACAAAGTATTGTTTCATGGGGATGAGGCTGCCGCTCCAGGCTGAGTTTATGATGGTGGAAGAGCCGAGCCGACCCAACAAGTATGATTGAAAGAGTTAGCACTCGAATCGAAAAAGGAATTGGAAGTTTTCAATCTGAATATTGTTTATTCGCGTATGTAAAGCTCGGCTGGTATCCAAGGTGAGATTGGTAGGTAACTTCTTAATCATCTCGAGGGCTAAGCCCAGAAGGGAATCTGTTGGGCAGAAGAACTGTTTATTATTTCTTCTTGGTTAGTATGTCTTGATGTGGTATGGGTTTTCGTGTTATCTTTAAGTTTAGCGGCGGTGTCGAGGCTGAAGGATTATTCGAAGGAATAAAAGAAATAGACCTACTGGCAGAGCTGTCTCCTTTTACTTCGAGCGTAGAGTTGTGGGGCGACGAGATATACTTCGAGATTCCAGTCAAGTTAGGTCTATTGGGTGAGAGGAGAGAGATGAGTATTGGTGAGATCGCTTATTGGCCAGATGGAAACTGCCTATGCATATTCTTCGGAAAGACACCATTGAGTAGAGACGATAGACCCATTGCATATTCGAATGTCAAACCAATAGGCAGAATAACAAAAGGACTCGAAGAATTAAAGAAGGTTAAGAGAAGAGAAGAAGTTGAAGTAATTATCTATAAGACTAACTCTTAGACGCATGATTACTACTTATAAATAGTAATGTGAAAAAGACTGAGAGCGGTTGCTTACTGCCTAAAGTCCTAATCGAGTTTGATTCAAGACCAGTGCAGAAGTAACAACTAATCCTTATGAATCTACAATCTTTCATCTCTTTTTAGATCCAAGTGGAGTATGTGCCGGTCGCTTTTAGACTATAATTAGAAATAATCTTTCAACCCCTTTCTAAATTCAAGGGCGGATAAGATCTCTGAATTGAGTTATCCATGGTTACGTGGACATTGATGGTACTGATAATTGTTTTTTCTATAAAGAGTCAAGTCATTGACATCTACTAGTAGACTGCGGGGTTGCGACCTACAACCTAGTATAGAGTTTTATTCTGAGTCTAGGCCTAGTTTTTTCTTCATCTGATTTCTAACTCTTGCAGCTTGTAGCCACTCTTCTACTTCACTCCATAGGATTATTCTAGAGTATTTTTCCATCTCGTGGAAAGCCCTCTTAAGCCATCTCTCCGCGTCTTGGATGTATTCTTTCGAGGTTACAAGAACGACTCGGCATTCCCATAAGTCCCACGCCTCCTTCAGCTTTGTTAAAGCAGCATAAAGGTCACCTGCTCTTTGGACCTCGAAGATAATGTCAGGCCTTTTCCTTACCTTCCTCCACCATGCCACGTCAAGCCTCTCATCATCTATCGGGTATTCCTTGGCAACCTCATAACCCTCCAAATTTCCAAGCTCTAATAAGGCCTGTTGGATCTCGTTATGACTCGGCATGGCCTCATACTTCGCGATAGTTTTTGGCTTCTCTTCAACTGCTTCAATTGTATCGGTTAATGGTGTGAGTTTAAGCCCCATTTTAGCCATCTCCTCCATCTTTCTATATCCGAGCTCAGTTAAGACATAGCCCCTGTGAGTTTTCTTTACCATGCCTAACACCATTAACCACTGCAACCTATAGATAATCTGTGATTGTTTACGCCACGCAACACCATATCTATTACACCGATCTAACAGTTCCTTTACGTCAGCACCATCCTTTAGCCAGAAAACAATCTCTCTAATCCCCCAAATTCTATCGATTAGTGCGTCTAAGACAACTTCTGGATCATCACTCTCTAAATATTTTGCCCCACGCTCAGAGAGTTTTAAAATCTTATCACTAATCTCAACAAGCCCCGTGTAAATTAATATAATCCTTAGCGACCTCTCGGTCCAACCTGGCTTAGTCTCATACCGTTGCGCAGCCCATTGCGTTAGAGTCTTCAATGTGTAATGCCCTTCTCTAATTCTAGAGAGCAGTTCTCTCAGTCTTTCAAGCCACGTTGGGGGAGCTCCCGGTAAAGGCCAGAAACTCGTTGTCCTAGCGGCCAAACCACACTAAAAACGACAAAACAACTATATATGCGATTTCGTGAACCATCGGTATAATTTCCCACCGATGGTTTGGCATCGATTAAAAGCCGTGTATAATTATTTGGTATAGTTTGAATAGTATTAGGCAGGCGTACCTAATATCCAGTATTATGCATCTATTGATAACCCTTAGGACATTACCTATACGTCAAGGTAGACGGCTACCTAAGGTTCTATAAATCCATTGGATTCAAGATAAGAAAACAACGAAGACTATAAAACTACCTATCAGCCGACCTTCCAATTTTTTCTATATTCTTTTTATAATCTATTATGAAGATAATAATAAAATTAGGGGTGCCGGCGGTGGGATTTGAACCCACAACGACGGGATTATGAGCCCCGCGCTCTGCCAGGTTGAGCTACGCCGGCGAGTCTGGCCGTCCCGTCCGCCGGACAAGTAATATTATTAATGATGAGATATTTATCCTTAAAACAGGATTTTGCTTAAAAATTATTTATTATTTTTGTTTTTATGTGTTTTCTAAATGTTTTAAAATTTTTTATGGTATAATTGTGATTGGGGAGGTTATACGTTCCACGAATTTGTTCTGTCTTTTAAGTAGTCCTCTGGTTGCTTTTCGCAGCTGGTTTATTCCTATGATGATTCTGGCTGGTTCGAGGTTGTTTGCGAGGGATGCTATCTTCTTCATTGAGTTTTCGGTCTCGATGATTTTGCTGTATTCTATGCCTTCTCTCTTGAGTTTTTCCTCGTAGGGTCTTAGTAGTTCTTCTGCGAGCATTATCTTGTATGCATAGTCTGGATGGAGGTCTATTTTCTCGTTCTTTACGTATTGGTAGAAATCATATGGCGGCTTTACATTCTTATCAATAACTGCCGCTAGGATAATTCTTCCGCCGCTTTCCTTTACCATCTCTACTGCGGCCTCGAAGACTTTTTCCGACTCTTCGCTATCATTAACAATGACTAAGATTTCTTGTCTCTTCTTACTTGTCTGCTCTTCAATAGATTTTGTTATTCCTAATACTGCCAATTTTTCATCACCAATTAATTGATTCGTATCAGTGGATTATAAACATGTTATATTTGTTGTAAGTAATAAATTAAATGCATATATACGCCTATATTGAAAAATATAGCTAAAAAAAGGAATTAATTTTCACCTTGATAGTATTGGGACATTCTGAGAAATAAATCGCTTATAATTCTCTAAGTCAAATTAATTGAGTGGTCTCTTCTTTTTCAACTATTATTCCTTCAAGTTGACTAGGTGTTGCCGCGTATCTTAAGGCTCGTTCTTCCTTAATTTTTCGCTCTGGCTTAAGATTTAATTCCACGAATACTTCATCTCCCTTGTGCTTAATTTCGAAGCCAAGTTTTTTACATAACCCGATCATTTTCGCGTTCTCTGGAAGCACGACTCCATAGATTGATGAGAGATCCTTCTCGAGTGCTATCTCTATCAACATGTCGGTTAGCTTTGTTCCTAGTCCTTTTCCCTGGAAGTCATCAGCCACTAGGACCGCAAACTCGCCTCTCTTTCTGTCAGGCTCAATGATGAGTCTTCCAACGCCAACGTTTCTTTTCCTCCCATCCTGGTTATACTCAGCAATGATGGCGATCTCTCGGTCATAGTCAATATTGCAAAATCTGACCAGCATCTCATGCGTCACTTCTTTTACTACTTGGAAGAATCTGAACCTACTGGTTTCCTCGGATAATCCTTTAATGAGTTCATATTCAAGAGGCTCGTCCTCTGGCTTTATGGGTCGAAGTAATACTTCTCTTCCATCCCTGAGCCGCCATAGTCTGATGTACTTTGTCGGGTAGGGAGTTATGACGAGGTGTCGATAAGGCTCAGGCGAGTCAACATATTTTGGATCAAGCAGAATCCTGAAGTCAACTGCAAAGATAGAATTCTCATTAATTATTAGCGGGTTGATGTCTGCTTCCTTGATTTCGGGAAAATCAACGATAAGGTTAGAGAATCTTACTATTATTTCTTCCAGTTTTTTGAGGTCGGCTGGTGGTCTGCCCCTCATGCCGTGCATTAATGAATTGTAGATCTTTGTTTCTTCCATTAGTCTTCGGGCGAGTACTTGATTTAACGGTGGCAACCCGATTGAGAAGTCTCTGAATATTTCCGTCGCTATGCCTCCTGCACCGAACAGTATCACAGAACCAAAGTCTGGGTCCTTCTTCGTACCCAATATGAGCTCGTAGTTTATCGGCTTTATCATTTGCTGGATATACACTCCTTTAATCTTCGCGTCTGGCATCTTAGACTTAATTGTGTCGATAAGCTTTAGGTAGGCGGATCTGAGCTCGCTGTCCGATGTAATATTTACCACCACGCCGTCAATATCTGTCTTATGTACAATGTCTGGAGACACAATTTTCAAGACTACTGGATAGCCAATCTTTGAGGCAATTGCTAAGGCCTCGTTTAAGTTCGTGGCGAGTTCTCCCTTAGGCCTAGGTATACCATAAACGTCGAGGAACCTGTCACATTCGTCCTGAGTCAGAACGACGCGGCCTTCACATAATATCTTCTTAATCAAAATCTTGAGGAAATTTTTAGGCGGAGCAGGATCGATTGGGAGGTCCTCCGGAGTCTCGTACAAGAGCTCTAAGTTTCTCTTATACTTATACATGTAGATGTAAGTCTTTACTGCCTCCTCGGGAGTATCATAAGTTGGCACATCGTTTTTGTGGAATAATTCTCTAGCCTTCGAGACATCGTCTCCACCCATCCATACAGTCAATACTGGCTTGGTCCTCCCACTCTCATTAATTATCTCTATAATCGCCTCAGCTAGTTCGGGTGGTCTTGCTGCTCCTTGCGGAGTATAAATAACGACAACACCGTCTACGTTAGGATCTGCCAAACACATTCTCAACGCCACAGAGTATCTATTGATGTCTGCATCTCCCAGAACATCTACTGGGTTTCCCCGGCTCCAGTATGGTGGGAGAATCGAGTTAAGTTCTTCAATAGTTATTTCGGAGAGCTGTGCTAGTACTCCCCCATTCTCAGCGACAGCATCGGCAGCTATCACGCCCGGCCCTCCGGCATTTGTAATTATTGCGAGCCTAGGCCCGGCCGGTAGGCGTCTAGAGTCTAATACGCTTGCACAGTTGAATAAGTCCTGAATTTCATCTACTCTTACGACGCCTGCTCTTCTAAACGCGGCTCGGTACACCTCAAAGCTGCCCGCCATTGAGCCCGTATGTGATAGGGCGGCCTTAGCGCCAGTAGAGTATTTTCCAGGCTTTATTACAATTATGGGCTTGTTTCTAGCAAATCCTCTTGCCGCACTCATGAATTTTCTTGCGTCTCCAACACTCTCCATGTAGATCAATATGCTTCTAGTGTATGGGTCATTTCCAAGAAAATCTATTAAATCTCCGAAATCAATATCTATCATCGAGCCTAAGGATACGAACATGCTGAAACCTATGTGGGCGCTCACTGCCCAGTCAAGGATGGCTGAGCCTAATGCTCCGCTTTGAGATATAAACGCTATCTGCCCGGGCTCAGGGTCCTTCTGAATAAATGTTGAGTTTAGGCCAATCGGTGGCCTGATGAAGCCTAAACAATTAGGACCGAGTACTCTTATTCCATACTTATTCTTTATTTTTTCGATCTCTTCTTCTAGTCTTCTTCCTTCTTCACCAGCTTCTCTGAAACCTGCAGATACGATCACTACACCTTCGACGCCAGCCTCTCCACATTCCTCTACGAGTTTTGGAACGGTCTTGGCCGGAGTCGCTATTACTGCTAGGTCGACGTGTTCAGGTAAATCCTTAATTGATTTAAGGCAGTTAATTCCTAATACGCTGTCTCTATTGGGGTTGACCGGATAAATTTTTCTCTGCTGATTATTTTTAAGAAGATTTTTCAGTAGGGCTAGGCCTACGCTGCCCTCCCTATCAGTGGCTCCGATGAGTGCTACGACCTTTGGATTAAACATCCTATCAATGCTGCCCAAGTATTCTTCAATACATTTTATACTAATCGTATTTTTAGGTTTATTGGATGTATATTTTTCACTTATGCGATAAAATTATCTTGCTCATACATAAGTAGTAATTTTGTTTTCATTTTTTAGTTGATGTTCTAGTTGCTTTATACTTTGATGTGAGTCTTATGAATTTTTGGTTGTTCAGGTGTGGAATAACATTGTTTATATAGTGGATATATAACATTGTTATCAGAGAGCTTTGACGGAGCTTAAATTTGACTACTCAAAGTATGATTTTAGGGACGACGTTGAGTATCAATATGTCGTCAAGCCTGGGCTGTCGGAAGAAGTAGTGGAGGAAATCTCTAGAATAAAAAATGAGCCTGAATGGATGAGGAAATTCAGATTGATGTCCTACAGAACCTTTAGTGAGAAGCCTCTTCCAACGTGGGGTGCTGACCTCTCACACTTGGACTTCAATAAGATTAGATACTATGCGAGCCCCACAGATAAGAAGTCGAGAAGCTGGGATGAAGTCCCTGAATACATTAAAAAGACTTTTGATAGGCTTGGAATACCGGAAGCGGAGAGGAAATTCCTAGCAGGAGTCGGGGCGCAATACGACTCCGAAGTAGTTTATCACAATATTCGTAAAGAATTGGAGAGCCGAGGAGTGATCTTCGTTGACATGGATACAGCTCTCAGAGAGCATTCAGATATCGTTAAAAAATACTTTGGAACGGTTGTGCCTCCAAATGATAATAAGTTCGCCGCACTCAATAGCGCAGTCTGGAGTGGCGGTACCTTTATTTATGTTCCCGATAATGTTGAGGTTGAGTTTCCATTACAGGCATACTTCAGGATAAATGCCTCTAACATCGGGCAGTTTGAGAGGACGCTAATCATAGCTGAGCCCTACAGCAAAGTGCATTATATCGAGGGATGTACTGCGCCTATATACAGCACTGAGAGTCTTCACGCTGCTGTCGTCGAGATCATAGCTAAGAAGGGTGCCTACGTCAGATATACGACGCTTCAGAACTGGAGTACTGATGTTTACAACCTAGTCACGAAGCGCGCGTTTGCGTATGACGAGGCGACTGTTGAGTGGGTCGACGCGAATATTGGAAGCAAGGTGACGATGAAGTATCCTTCAGTTTATCTCTTGGGTAAGCGGGCGCGTGCTGAAGTGTTATCAGTGGCCTTCGCTGGTCGTGGACAGCATCAGGACACTGGTTCAAAGGCTATTCATCTCGCTTCGGAGACTATGAGTCGAATTACCTCTAAGTCTGTGTGTAAGGACGGTGGACGGACTACTTATAGGGGATTAATATACGTCGGTAAAGGTGCTAGAGGCGTTAAATCAAGCGTTAGGTGCGATGCACTCATTCTCGATGACTCCTCGAGGACTGATACTTATCCATACAACGTTGTGAACGAGGATGACGCGACGGTGACGCATGAAGCGACTGTGGGCAAGATAGGCGAGGACCAGCTTTTCTATCTGACGAGTAGAGGCATACCTGAACAGGAGGCCCTAAACATGATTGTGCTGGGATTCTTCGAGGGCTTCACGAAGAAGCTTCCAATGGAGTATGCAGTTGAGTTTAATAGGCTTATAGAACTAGAGATGAGTGGTTGCGTAGGCTAGGTCTCAGCTCAGGCATAATTTAATACTCTGCATATTCTGAGAATAGTTTCTTTACGGCATCGTAGGTTTCTTTGGCCATCTCAAGCGACTCTTCTGCCTCAGACCTATCGAAGAGGAGGTCTGCCGGAGTCATCGAGAGTTCATCACCATACATAGCGGGCTCTCGTTTCTCTGCTAGTTTTCTCGAGATTTTTGCGAGCCTATCTACAGGGAACCATTGAGGAAATCTATCCCTAAATTTTATTAAGACTGGACCTACGTCGTGTTTTTTTGGGTATTCTATTCCGAGGAGCCTTAGGGCTGCCTTTAGTCCCAGCTCGACGGCTTCTTGCGAACTACGGATAGAGTAGGCAAGGCTTCCCTCTCTCAGTTCTCTTTCTGCAGTCTCTATCCTCCTGATTGATTGGTTTAGAAGTGATTTTGCCGCTTCGATGTTTCTCATATCTCTATCACTTCTCCAATCTTTGCGTCTGGTTTTAGTATCCAGACCCATTCATCCTCTGCTAGCCATATTCTTTTTGCCCCTAGCTCCTTCATTCTTTCCCTTATTTTTTTGGCTTCCATCCTATAGGTTCCATCGTCAATTATGGGTATTCCCTCATCGATTATGTCGAGAATTATCGGGGGATGCAATCGAAGCATATGGCTACTTACTGGGTGGAATGATAAGTGAGTTGATACTCCGTTATTCTCTAGCCATTCTATTTCCTGTAGTACTCTTGGGGAGTATTCTATATCTACGAGCCTGTCTACTGCTTCTCCGAGTGATTTGAAAGTGTCTGAGACCATGAGTAGGTCTATGTCGCTGTCTTGCCTAGCACTGCCTCTGGCCACAGATCCGAAGAGCACGATGCTCTTTATACCAATTTTTCTTTTTATGACTTCTGCGCTGAAGATTCCTAATAGTCTGCAGTATCTCTGTTGTGGTATTTTCTCGAGGTTTCTTATTGTTCTGGCTATGCTTAGCAGGTAACTTTCTGGGTCGGCAAGCCTGTAGAGCCATCTCCTTGGTTTCTTTTCATGGACGTAGACTGCGCCTGCCCTTCTCATCCTTATCAATGCTGTCCGTGCGGCTCCGTTTTTCCCTAGTATTTCAGCGACGTCGCTCGAGGTGAATATTTCTGGGCCGAATTTTTGGTATAGCTCTGCGTAGAGCGTTCCGAGCCTTCGAGAGAGCCAGTTAGCCATCCGTTACAATTATTGTAACGCTCCTATATAAGATGGTTAGTCTAGTAGGGCTACTTGGAGAGTATTACTCCCAGATAATAAAGATTGTCGATGAGGGTACCAAATTATGTAGCGAGGCCTAACGAATTGGGAGTGGAGTAAGACGTAATAGAACTGCATGATTGGCCAGGCAAAATAGACGATCTATTTGATATTTTAAGAGAGCGTTCGGCTAGCTGAGCAACATGAAGTCTCGTAAAAGTAAGTCTTTAGTGGTTTCATGGGATTTAAAACTTGTTTTTTGAGCATAATGTGTAGAGTGTTTGAATAAGTCTTTCTGCTCTCTTCTCGTATGTGTAGTTATGTGATTCTTGTTTTGCGTTTCTGGCTATCTTCATTGCTAGTTCTCTGTCTTGTTTTAGTCTTGTTATTTTTTCTGCGAGGTCTCTTGGGTCTTTCTCGTCGAAGAGTAATGCATTCTCTCCGTCTCTCAGTATCTCCTCTATCCATGGCTGTCTGGGTGCTAGGATTGGTTTTCCAGCCGCCATGTATTCAAGGATCTTCAATGGTGAGTATGACTTGAGGAGTTGGTCTGTTGATGGTGTGTAGTGTATGAGTAGGTCGGCGGCGTACATGTAGTCGGGTACTCTGTGGGGCTCGACGAATCCTTTGAACTCGACATTCCTTACATTTCTCAGCTGGGCATACTTCTTTACTCTCTCCAAGTCTTCAGGCGAGCCTCCAACAATGAGGAGCAAAATGTCTTCACTGTCGATGTGGGAGGCAGCTTCTATTAGGAACTCTGGTCTTTTCCAGCTCTGCAGTGAGCCGACGTAAGCCGCTATATACTTATTCAGTGGTAGGCCGAGCTGGTGCCTAGTCTTTAATGAGTCTCTATCTATTTTGCTAAATAATGTGCTAGGGAAAGCATTGCGCAGAACGATTATTCTGTGCGTCTCTCCGACCTGTCTTTTAACTTCTTTTGCTAGGTGTCTAGAAGTGCACGCCAATAAGAATGTATCTTTGAGTGCTCTTAAGAAGAGTGTTTTGAGCTTGCCCTGCGACTGAACCATGTAGGGTAAATTATGAACTTCGTATATGATTTTAGAGTTGTGTAGGGGCTTTAACATGTGCAGCATGGTTAGCAATAATGGTATCCGGACATAGATGTACAGAGTTTTGCGGGTGAGTATGCGTAAAGTATTGATGAGTAGTATCGTATTGATTGAGTGAATTAATGCTGCCGTGAGGTGTAAATAGATGTTGATTTTTTTACTACGCGTCCATATCCAGGGCGTTAATGATGGTATGACGGTGAAGCCTCTTCTTAGACCATAGAATTTCCTTATGCTTTCATAATCATTTATGAGTCGCCTGCCCCTAAATCTAGCAGGGACTAGTAGATAGACTCTACAGTTATTACTTGCCAGTCCCTCACACATCCTGACAGTCTGAATCGTGTTAGCCTCCATGTCTGGGATGGTTCCCAAAGCCGCATAGACGATAATGATTCTATTACTGGGCATTCTGCTACATATGAGCACATTCTTAGGACTGATTAAAGATTGCGTCGAAGTATCTCTGGACCTGCTTTTTGGCCTCGAAGTCCATAGCCCTCCTACTGGCCCTCTGTTTATAGCTCTCAAGCATCTCTGGATTCTTTAAGAGCTTTATTATCTCGTCTGCCCATACTTTCTCCTGCCAGCTTAATGGGTCTTTAGAAGTATATCTCTTGCCATCGAAGACCGGCATCAATATTCCATACTCGCCGTACTCAGGCTCCCTCAATCTCTCCACTTTATACTCGGTGCCTGGTGCGAGAATCTCTCTTGGTCCGGATAAGCAATCCGTAGACATTACTGGCAAACCACATGCGAGCGCCTCAACGATGACGTTCCCGAATCCTTCCCATCGTGATGATAGACAGAAGAGAGTGCTCCGAGCCATATACTTGAATGGATTACTTTTCCAGCCGAGGAAAAACACCTTATTCTCTAAATTAAGCTCCTCGACGAGCCTTTCTAAATAACTTTTAAGAGGACCATCACCCCTTATTACTAATGCACAATCCTCGACATCCTCGCTGACTTTCTTAAACGCGCGTATGAGGTGCCAATGTCCCTTTGCATGGACTAACCTACCAACCGTGATTAAAACTCGGT
>CALIKS010000064.1 GCA_938017985.1 uncultured archaeon
AAGTAGCCTTAGCCCCTGAACCAACAACCCTGACTCGAATATCCTCCCTATCAGCCCTCTCATCTAGAAGGAATTCCAGCAGCGGCAGGGAACCTAAACAACCAGCCTTTAATACTCCAACTCTAACAGCGTGGCTCATTGATTATTTCCTCCTTCTTTAATAGTTCATTAGATATTTACAATATTTCTGCCTTAAAAAGCATTGATATCTGCTTTTCCACATAACAGTTTTATATATGAATAGCCATGTCAAAATAATACGCAAGTTTGGAGATGATATGATTGATAATTACGGAGCAGAAATCTTTAGAAGAAATCTTAAGAATGCTCGAATCATTCAGAAAAGTCTTCATTATAGGATGTGGAACATGCGCAACAGTGGTTCAAACAGGTGGCGAAGAACAAGTGAAACAGATGGCTGAAAGATTAAAGAACTCTGGAAAGGATGTTGTAGGTGCGGTTGTTGTAGAAACCCCATGCGATGCAAGAATTCTGAGAAGAGACACGCGCAATTTTAAGAATGTTATTCAATCATCCGATGTGATACTATGCATGACATGCGGGGCTGGCGTTCAAGATGTTGTTGAGCATTTAAGGAAACCTTCTATACCGGCCTTAAACACTAAGTTTCTCGGCATAATAGAGCATATAGGAGAATTTTATGAGAGATGCAGAGCATGCGGAGAGTGCATTCTCCATGAAACCGGTGGGATATGCCCAGTTGTTCGGTGTCCAAAGGGAATGCTAAATGGTCCCTGCGGAGGCATGTATGATGGCAAATGTGAGGTTGGCGGGTATAAGCGTGACTGCGTATGGGTACTAATATATGATAGACTAAAAGAACTTAACATGCTTGACATTTATAGATCCTATAAACCTCCCAGAGACAATTCAAAACTGAATGTGCAGCCGAGAGATATTATTTGGGTAAAAAATTAAGGGGGTTAAGCAATGTCAGGGGAAACTATAAGCGAGTTAATGGCAAGCCTAAAATCTGGAAAGTTCACTTTCACTGGTGAGCTAGAGCCGGAGAAGACGACGAATCTAAACCGTTATGTTGAGGCTGCTAAAAAAATTAAGGGTTACGTCGTAGCATGTAATATAACGGATAACCCGCAGTCATTCGCATACATAAGTAGCCTAGCAGCCTCATATATAATTCAAAGAGATTCCGGATTGGAAACAATATATCAAATAACATGCAGGGATAGAAATAGAATAGCGATATTCTCAGATCTCCTTGGTGCGAGCGCTCTGGGGATAAGAAATGTTCTCGCATTGACAGGCGACCACACAACTCTTGGTGATACCCCGCATGCTAAACCAGTCTTCGATTTAGACTCTGTTCAACTCATTAAGATGATAAGGCGAATTGTTGATGAAGGTATTGACATGAATGGAAAGCCTATTGAGTCTCCACCTAAGTTCTTTATTGGCGCTGGAGCAAATCCAAACGCTCACCCAATCGAACCGGAATTAATAAAGTTTGAGAAGAAAGTTTATGCTGGGGCAGATTTCTTCCAAACACAGGTTGTTTTCGATATTGAGAAGGCTAAAAACTTCCTTAAAGAAACAAGCAAATATAATGTCCCGGTGATAATAGGCATTTTCCCGCTTAAATCTTATGGCGTAGCTGAGTATTTTGATAAGAATGTACCGGGCGTTAAGGTGCCTAAAGATCTTATGGATGCCTTAGCTAAAGCCAGCGAGATCTCTGACAAAAACTTGAGAAGGGCAAAATATGATAAGATAAATCTTAAATACTTCTCAAACTTTATTAAGGAGTTAAGAGGAACCACATCTGCTTCCGGATGCCACATAATGTCTGTTGGCTATGAGGAGATAATACCGCTGCTAGTTAAAGCTGCCGAATAAAGCGAAATTGCTAAGATTGAGCGTTAATCTTTATGGATCTAATAGACACGCATGCGCATCTGGAGGATATTGAGAATTTAAAGGGAGCCATTAAAAGGGCGGTTGAAGCTGCAGGCTGCCACCAAAACCCATCAAACCCGCTATAGAATGCTTGAAGGATATATGATGGATTAAGCATGTTAGAGCAGGGGATCTCTATAAATATAATGTTGTCTTCAGAATAACTTTGATGTTTATCTGGCGGAGAGAAATTGGCTCACTGGCAATAAAATACTAGGATTGCCGGCTTTCCGCTCTTTGTTTTTACTTCATTAACTAGGGAGCGATGCTTAGAGATTGTTTCTAAAATGAAATCGTGCTCAAAACTTTCTAAGTTGATCGCAAGAGAAGGGCAAACTGCCGCGCATGCACCACAGCCCACACATGTATTCTCATCAATTCGCGCTATGCCGGGGATATTATTTTTATCGCATTATACTTACATATATAGGCACAATTCCCGCAGCCTATACATCGATAGGTGTTAATGCGCGCTTTTGTAGAGCTTCTAATAACAGTTAATACATCATCACCAAAACTAAACTGATTTAGCAGTTTTTGCAATAATGAGAAACGAAGAGCTCCTACATCGCTTCCAACTTTAAATCGACATTTATCCTCATCGCAGATAAAACCGCCACCCTCCTTACGCCAAGCGCTAATAGCTCCAGCAGAAGTTCCGGAGGAATACGCCCAACACATGGCACATATAAAGGGATGAAATCATCTTCTATTCTATGTTTCTTCAGATTTTCTCTTATTTCAGTCCTTATTACGGTTCCTTTACATATCAACACTAGATTATCTTTCCGCATTTTCTTAATATAATCGGTAAACAGAGTAGTCTTATAGTAGACCAGTTCTATGGATGAGGATGGACATGCGCTGAAGCAGATGCTGCAAACTTGGCATTTCTCTATATCTAACATTAAGTTGCCATTCTCTTTATCCAGCGATATGGCTTCAAAAGGCATGTGGAAGAGCATATAACGCATTTATTGCAATATTCTCACGTTTTTATACGAGCTTCAGCTAGCATTCATGTTCTCTCCGTTCACTACTGCATACCGCTATTTTTCTCGTGAAATAAATTTTCAAGTTATAGTTAATCTAATAACTTTTGGCACCTATAAAGACCTCCGTCCAGTTTTTGGTGTAGCCTGCTTTACGTTCAAGGAGTAGCTTTAGGGCAATGTCTCCGCTCTCCTCCACATTCGCTCGAAGTCCAGGATCTTGCTCAGCTCCCTCTTCAAATCCTTCCACCCGAACTCTAT
>CALIKS010000065.1 GCA_938017985.1 uncultured archaeon
TTATTCGCCCGCCTGTTTACAGCGGGCAAAAGCCACCACGAGGGTGGCACTCGGGGTAACCCCGTCGGGCTTTCGCCCATTGCGGAGTTTTCGCGCCTGCTGCGCCCCGTAGGGCCTGGACTCTTGTCTCAGAGTCCATCTCCGGGCTCCTCCTCTCAGAGCCCGTACCCGTCGCAGGCTTGGTGGGCCGTTACCCCACCAACTACCTGATAGGACGCAGTCCCATCCTATGGCTCCTAGAGACAGCATCTGTCTCTAGGATTTTCGTCGACCGGCCATTCCAGAACCGGTCAACTATGGCGGATTAGCCCCAGTTTCCCGGGGTTATCCGCCTCCATAGGGTAGGTTGACCACGCGTTACTGAGCCGTACGCCAGGCCCCGAGATTGCCCGGGGCCTACGACTTGCATGGCTTAGCCTTACCCCGATAGCAGTGGAGTCCGGCAGGATCAACCGGAGTCTGCCTGGGGTGGCGGGTACATTTCTCTGGGACGTGGCCCACATTAGACCCAAGCAAACTTCAATTCTTGGGTCCTCATCCTTTGCCCAGAGCTGGAGATCGCCCGCATCACTGTTCCAGAGCTTCCCTCTGGCCTCTGGGGCGACGCCGCCTAGCTTCTCTGGGCTCTAAATTATAGTAGATAGATAGGTCCTTATAAGTATTCTTCAATTTATTTTGGCATTATACGTCACTTTAGCTTAGGAATATATTATCCTGTCATATTTGATGAGCTGGTAAACGTTGGAATTAGTAACGGGTGGGCTGGGATTTATCGGTTCACACGTCGCCGAGAAGCTAATTCAAAGAGGAAGAGATGTAGTAATCATTGATAAAAAGAAAACTCAGGAGTCATTCTTATCTGAGTTGAAGAGTAGTCCTATGTTCGAGACCGCAAAAATAATTTATGGAGACCTTAGAGAAAGACAATTTGTGGAGAAAATAATCAATGAGTACGAGCCATCCACTATTTATCACCTAGCTGCTTTGGCCTCTCACAGACTTTCAATTGAAGATCCACATCTATACATAGAGCAGAATACCATCACCTTACTAAACATCTTGGAAGCAGTGCGCAAATCTAAGAATAATCCAAATATAATCTTCTCATCCAGTTCGAGTATTTATGGAAATACTCCGCCGCCACTTAGCGAAAACACTCAGCCAAACCCGACCGGGCCATATGCGTTGAGCAAATACTTCGGAGAAAGACTATGCAGGCTATATAATGAGCTGTATGGGGTTAGCACCATCATTCTAAGATACTTCAACGTCGTCGGCGAAAGATGCAGGGGAAACATAGTACTCAAAATATTCGTAGACAACGTCTTAGAGGGAAAACCATTACTTGTAAATGGCAGATGGATCGATGGAAGATTCGAGCCAGCGACAAGGGACTTCACATACGTCGGAGATATTGCTGAAGGCACGATAATGGCAGGCGAACTGAAAAGCCAATTCGACATTATTAATCTAGGAGCTGGAAGACCGACATCGGTACTTGAGCTCGCAAAAACAGTAATAGATGAAATTGGAAATAATAAAACAGAGATTTTATTTGCTGAACTGGCGCCTCATGAGGCGCTTCACAGCTACTCAGACAATACTAAGGCAAGAAAAATCTTAAATTGGGAGCCAAAGACTGATATAAGAACAATTGTTAAAAAATATATCGAGTGGAGACTTAAAAGCTCGTAAAATAATAATTACCGCATAAGAATTGCGCGTGTTGATGATTTCTCGTAAGAGATCTATAGCTATTCAAGAACTTGAAAGACTCTGGGGAAAGATTGAAGTAATAGAAATTTATGACCCCATCACTTTTTTCAGAGGATTGTTTAGATTACTTGCAAATCGCTCTAGGTTTGAGGTAGTGATTGTTCAGGAACCGTTGCTGATGATAGGATGTGCGGGCCTATTTATTTCTTATTTAAGACGCATCCCTCTAATCTCTGAAGTACATGGTGATTATATTCAACAACGCATTCTTCCAGTTAAGGACAGAATAATACTACCCATAGTATTAAAAAAATCTACCCTTGTCAGGGCAGTTAACAGGCATATTGAGAGTAAAGTAAAACACTTTACCAAATCAAAAGTTGTTTACTTACCATCTGTGTACGTTGACTTAAACGTATTCAATCCAAGAATAAAACAGGAGGAAAGAGATGAAATAATACTTTTTGCTGGAAGATTAGAGCCACCAAAAAATCCAGACCTCCTCATAAAAGCAATGAAGTATGCTATAGATGAGCATCCTAGCATTAAACTCAAAATCATCGGCCGAGGCAGCATGCTCCCTACCATTAAAGACCTAGTTAACAAACTTGGTCTAAGAAAAAATGTTGAGATCGAGTATAACTGGCTTAGCCAGGAGGCGCTGGCTGAGGAGTACAACAAGGCCAGCCTGTTTGCATGCGTCTCGAGTTATGAGGGCGGACCTAGGACGGTATTTGAGGCTGCAGCATGCATGATGCCCTCAGTCTCGACGCCGGTCGGATTAGTTCCAGAAGTGTTTAGGCATTTAGAAAGTGTGTACATGATACCTACGTTGAAGCCTGAGAGGATAGCAGAGGCAATAGTAATCATGATGAGCGACAAGAATCTTAGGAAGAAGATAGCAGAGAAGGCATATGAAATAGTCGTCAACAACTTTGAATGGAAGAAGACCATTGAGCAGTATGCAAATTACTACTTAGAGTTCCTTAAGGGCAAGTCGATAAATCTCTAAGTATTTCCTAGCCACCGTGACGGGTGAGTAGAGTTCTAGAACTCTGGCCCTACCCCTTCTCGCCATCTCCTTTGCTTTCTCCTCATTTTCAAGCAACCAAATTATTTTGCCGGCAAGGTCTACCGGGTCGCCGGGATTTGCAAGGAGACCATTAACGCCGTCAAGAACTATCTCTGCTAATCCACCAGTCCTTGACGCTACGACTGGCCTAAGTGCGGCGCCTGCCTCCGCTGCAGGCATACCAAACGGCTCATACAGAGAAGGCATGACCAGTAGATATGCTTTAATAAGCAGCTTCTCAGGTGAGCTATGAAAACCGATTAATTTAACCACGCCTTCCAGCCCCAATTTTTTTATCAATGAGTTAAGCTGCTGAGCTAAGTATCCCTCGCCCGCAACAACGAAACGAGCCTCCTTGCATCTAGAATATACTATGCGGGCGGCCTTAATCAATACGTCGATGCCCTTGATGGGTACTAGCCTTGCCAAGGCCAATATGATTTTTTCACGCTCCCTCCATTCTCCAATATCTAGAAAACGCTCCGCATCGATTGCATTAGGAACAGCATAAACACCTATTCCCAACATCTTCTCTAATCTTTTAGCCAGCCACTCAGAGCACGCAGTAACAGCATCTGCCTTAGCCATTAAATGACTGCCAATCTTGACGACTAACCCCCTGTTTATATGCGGCTCATAAAGCATCTCAAAAAAGGGGTCACCCTCGAATGTAGATATGATTGGAATCCGTCTCGATTTTAAAATACTGAATATAAATGCCGCCTCTTTGGGCAGATGAAGATGCGCCAAGTCGACATTAAGGCTCCGAATCTCAGTCAGGACATACTTAACAAGCCTGACCCAATGAATGAATCCTGACTGGGCAGCACCAATCTTATGAATCTCGACCCCTAGATCCTCCAATCTAGAAAAAAAGGTCTCATATTGTTCTGATGGATTAGAAGTCACAAGAACCGGCTGATGCCCAATTCTCGACAATCCGCTCATGAGGTTAAACATCGCTATTGTTGCTCCGCCGACTTTACGGCCAACTGCAGTGAACAGAATTCTCAACAAGTAAAAAATAAAAAAAAGGAATAAAAAAATATATTTTGGATTTTGTAGGTTTTATGCTAAATCCATTATCTGGTCTAGTGATGGTGGTAATCTCCTCTCAACCTTTAGTATTGATCCAGTAGGCGGTTTTAACTCAACGGTGAAGACCTCATTTGGCTTAAGGTCTTTCAGTTCTGGGTTGGCAACTGTCACAGCCCATATCTCGCCGTACTCAATCAAGTTATCACCATCACCAGTTATCTGTCTCACCATAACACCTGGATTAGAGGTAGAAATCAATGATGTATCAGTTGCGTTGGATGTATATATGTTTGGGATGCTTACCCTGCTGTCATGATAACTAATTACTAATTGGCCCACACTCATATCTATTGGTCTCTTACCTACCGATACTTTGAAGAATATTGTAACGTTTGAAACTATCTTGTTTGAGCTCTGAGCTATGACTCCTCCTACTGTCTCTATAGCTGAAGTTGCCTCTTCCAAGCCTGCTTGGAGAACTTCTCCACTTTTTTGAGTCGTGAACAATCCTAGGTTTAACACTGCAAAAGAAAACGCTGCAGCCACTATGACGAAGCTTATTAGGATTATTGCTGTCTCAAGTCCGGTCAACCCTTTTTTATCATTATTTTTGAATACTTTTTTTATCATACTTCAATTAGTAGTATGATATTAGTTCAATATAAATTTATCTCAATCAAAAAGAAAATATTTAAATATTACAATTATCATACGTTAAATTTCATACTACAATAATCATTCACTTCTTACCTGATTAATTAAATATCGACTCAGTACCTTCCAATACTCGACAGTGATGCCTGGCTCCAGCTTACTGGCCAAAGTCTCGTCTGTGGGAATTGGTACCTCGACAATTTCCAATGTTTCTTTATCCATTACGCTTACTGTCTCGCCGATTGAAACTACTTGTCCGGTCCTCTTCTCGATTATCGGAACTTCAACTCTCTGGTCTGCTGGGCCAACTAGGCTTCTCTTCACGCCATCAAAAATTCCTATAGCAACTAGTCTAACCTTAGCGGAACCATGCTTTCCAGGTTTTGACTTTTCAACCTCCACGACCCTGCATGGCTCGCCATCAATGACGATGTTTCCTCCCTCCTTTATGGAACCAAGATCGGCTGGCTTACTCATCTATGTCATCAGAGATGATAAGGACTTAATAAATTATGTTTCATCCTGTTAATAGTCGTGCTATTATTCGTGAAGCTCTTTAAGACAGTTAATTGTTTATCCTCCACTTACTGCTGGTAGTATAAGCACTTGGTCACCGTCTTTCAGTGTGAGGTTTGTCTCATCAATCCTTATGTTTTTGTCGTTTACATAGATATTAATGAATCTTCGGAGATTACCATTCTCATCAAGCAATCTACTTGCAAGATTACGACCATATCTAGCAATAAGCTTATCTATGAGGTCCCTAACTGTGTCTGCCTCAATAATAATTTCTTTTTCTCCGTTCATGTAGGTAGCAAGTGCAGCAGTTACCACGACATTTATTTTAGCCATGTTTATTCGTAATACAGTTCTGACTTATAAAAATAACGAATTTAATCATGGCTGAAAATAACCCGGGGGAGTATTACATGCTAATAGTATTAATTATCAATTTGTTCAGGGTTTCAAATTTCGCCTCGACGTTATAAATTTTTCCTGCTGACGGCGTGGTTTTAATTGTCTTTAGCCCACTACCCGTAACGCAACATACTACTTCTTCGTCTTTTCCAATTTCTCCTTGATCCACTAATTTTTTTAGCACTGCAACGGAGATGGCTCCTCCTGGCTCCGCAAATATGCCCGTACACGACGCGAGCATTTTTATAGCTTCTAATGCTTCTTCATCAGTGGCTGACTCACAAGTACCACCTGTCTTTCTTACTATTCGTAGAACTTGGTATCCATCACCCGGCTCACCTATTGCAAGGCTCTGAACTATAGTTGATGGATTTCTTACTGGTATAACTTCATTAAGCTTCTTCTTGAATGCATGGACGATTGGGGAGCAGCCTAGTGGCTGTGCACAGGTCATGGCAACTTCAGAGTTATCTATTAGTCTTATCTTCTCAGCTTCTTCTATTCCTTTGTAAATTGCTGATAACAACGCTCCACTTGCCGTAGGGACGATAATCCTGTCGGGCAGCCTCCATCCTAATTGTTCAATTATCTCTAACCCCATAGTCTTTGATCCTTCTACGTAGTAGGGTCTTAGGTTTACGTTTACAATGCCAATATTATGCCTATCTGCTGCCAGCGCGGCCAGTCTATTTACATCATCATATGTACCGTCTAGTAAGACTACATTAGCACCATACACGGAGGCTTGTTTTATTTTTTCATCCTCTACACTTCTGGGCATAAAGACTAGACATTTTAGTCCGGCTGCGGATGCATGTGCCGCGGTGGCACTTGCTAAGTTACCAGTTGATGCACATCCAACAATATTGATTCTAAACTCACCGGCTTTTGAAACAGCCACACTAGCAGGACGATCCTTAAAACTGTAAGTTGGGTTTACAGTGTCATTCTTAATGTATAATCTTCTGATTCCTATCTCTCTTGCTAATTTATCAGCCTTTATTAATGGTGTGAAACCAGCGCCTAAACTTACGATGTATTGATCATTGGTAATTGGTAAAAGTTCTTTATAGCGCCAGATTGATGCCTCTCTTGCCGCGATTTTATTTCTATCTATATTGATGGATTCATAATTGTAGGTCGTCTCTAATGCTCCAAGACATTCGGGACATATATGCGCAAGGACGTGGCCATGATTAGCTCCGCATTCTCTACATACAAGGCCAGCTATCCTTTCTAGCCCTAATCACCAGTCTACTTAAGACGTGTCTTGGATATAAACCTGAATTTAATGGATCTCGTAAATACATATAGATAAAAATCGTTAAATTTAGCGTACCGTTAATTCTTGACATGAGTGCAGTCGAGGCCCATAGATCAAAATCGCCAACTAAATTGAAAATTTCTGTTTTTACTGTCAGTACATCGAGATTCATGATGATTCAGAAGGGCGAGCAAGTAATAGATGATTCAGGACAAACTGCCGTAGATATGTTAAAAAAATTGAACTATGATGTAGAGTATATCGGGATAGTTAACGACGATGTCGCAATGATAAGGGAAAAACTCTTTGAGGCTCTTTCCCACGGTTCAGACGTAGTCATAATAACTGGAGGAACAGGACTATCAAGAAGAGATCTGACAATAGAGGCAGTTAGGCCTCTACTAGAAAAAGAGTTGGAAGGGTTCGGTGAGATACTTAGAATGGAAAGCTACCGAAAAATTGGGGCAGCCGCAGCCATGACGAGAGCGACAGCTGGCACTATAAACAAAAAAATAGTAATAGCTCTTCCAGGCTCGCCTGATGCTGTAAAGACGGCAATTGAAATATTTGGTAATGAGTTGCCCCATCTTGTATACATAGCTGGATCTTAGCAAGATAATTTATCAATGTTCTAATTAATGCCTATTCTGACATGGTGCATAGATATGATAATCATCTCGGAGATGTAAGTTATCGTTTAAATTATTCCATAAAAAAATAGTCTTAGCCTTGAGTACCAAAATGAAAGGAATAAAAGAAGTAATTAAAGTGATGAATACGCCTCTCGGACCAGTAAAGTACTTTGATCTGAATGCACTGGAAGAAGCTGGATATATTAAAAATATATTCAAATTGCCTTTCTCAATAAAAATACTACTTGAAAATATCGTCAGAAACTTTGATGGAAGTTTAATCAATGAGGCCCATCTCAAAAATTTTAACAATTATCAATCGAAAGCCAATACTTCATTTGAGATACCAATATTTCCAACGAGGATTTTGCTCCAAGACTTTACAGGCATACCATTGATTGTTGACTTAGCAGCCATGAGAGATACAGTAAAAAAAATGAATATAGATCCATCAATAATTGATACAAAAATTCCCGCCTACTTAATAATTGACCATTCTCTCCAAGTTGACTATTTTGGCACTCAAGACGCATATGTCAAGAACCTGGAGGCTGATTATTTGAGAAATAAGGAAAGGTATGCCTTTCTTAAGTGGGCACAATCCGCGTTCAAGAATCTTAAAGTCATCCCACCGGGCAAAGGTATAATACATCAAATCAATATTGAGTATCTTACAAAAGTCATTAATATAGAGCGGTTAGATAATGATTTTTTTGTATTCCCTGAAATTATTCTTGGCACAGACTCTCATACTACCATGGTTAATGGACTAGGTGTTCTGGGCTGGGGAGTTGGAGGAATAGAGGCTGAGGCTACTCTTCTAGGCTTACCATATAGTACGCAGCTCGATGAAGTTATAGGTGTAAAACTTATTGGTGATTTGAAAAATACAGCAACTGCAACAGATTTAGCCTTGACCATAACAGAAAAACTTAGACATAAAAATGTCGTTGGAAAATTCGTGGAGTTTTTCGGTCCAGGGCTAAGCTCCCTAAGAGTACCTGACCGTGTCATACTCTCAAACATGGCTCCTGAGTATGGAGCAACTGTTGGTTTTTTCCCTATTGATAAGCATACCCTTCATTACCTTCTCAGTTCTGGAAGACCCCACGATCTCGTAAAGACAGTAGAAATTTATTGCAAAATGCAAGGACTATTTTTAGACAACTATGATTCTGATAAAAGATATAGCGAAGTGGTTGAAATAGATTTATCAAGCATTGAGCCTTCAATTTCAGGCCCGACCAACCCTGAGGATAGACTTTCAATAAGCAGGTTAAAAGAAGTCATAAAAAATTTAATAAAAAAATACAGAGAGAAGAAAACTAATAGCAATTTACTGAGAGATGAAAAAGGTGTTAAAATCAGGTTAAACGACAATGAAGTATTCATAAATGACGGGGCAGTAGTAATTGCAGCCATAACAAGCTGTACGAACACCTCGAATCCTTCCTTAATTCTTGGTGCAGGATTATTAGCCAAAAAGGCAGTTGAAAAAGGACTCTCAGTTAAGCCGTACGTAAAGACAAGCCTAGCCCCGGGGTCTAGGGTAGTGACTGAGTATCTAAAGAGCGCTGGCCTGCTACAATATCTAGAGAAATTAGGCTTTCACGTTGTGGGTTATGGATGCACAACATGCATAGGGAATAGCGGGCCACTGATTAAAGAAGTTTCAGAAGTTATCGAGAGCAATGACCTATACACTTGTGCAGTGATTAGTGGTAATAGGAATTTCGAAGGAAGGATTCATCCACAGGTTAGAGCATGCTTCTTAGCGTCTCCAATCTTAGTAGTTGCATACGCAATCGCTGGACGCTTAGACATCGATCTACTTAACGAACCGCTTGGTTACATAGATGGTAAGCCAATAACACTCGTGGATATTTGGCCTAGTAGAGACGAGCTTAATATGTTGGAGAAGTCTTACGTATCGCCGGACAACTTTGTGAGGACTTATCAAGATATTTTTAGAGGAGACGAGAGGTGGGAAAAACTTGCAGCGCCTACGAGTAAAGTTTTTTCCTGGAATGACTCCTCTACCTATATTAGGAGACCACCATTCTTTGACGACTTCAAGCTCTCAGTCGAAAGGCCTACTGATATACGTAATGCGAGAGTACTAGTGATGTTAGGCGACAGAATAACTACTGATCATATATCGCCAGCTGGCTCTATTCCTCTTCATAGCCCAGCGGGTGATTATCTGAGAAAAATAGGCGTAGACCCTATAGATTTTAACACTTTTGGGTCTAGGAGAGGAAACCATGAAATAATGATGAGAGGCACATTTACAAATCTTCGGCTGAAAAATTACCTCCTTCCCGAAATGGAGGGATGGTGGACAATACATATTCCTAGTGGGGAAAAAATGACGATATTTGAAGCGGCTGAAAGATATAAAAAAGAGGGGACCTCATTAATTATTCTTGCTGGAAAGCAATACGGCGCCGGTAGTTCTAGGGATTGGGCAGCGAAGGGAGTAAAGCTTCTCGGAGTAAGAGCAATTATCGCAGAGAGCTTTGAACGCATACATAGAAACAACTTAATATGCATGGGAGTATTGCCATTACAGTTCGAGCCTAACGAGGGATGGAGAAGACTTGGATTAAATGGAAAAGAGCTCTACCAAATCGAGGGAATATCTGAAGGCTTAAGCCCAAATAAGAAGCTAAGAGTAAGAGCGATAGGGAGTGAGCGAGAGATTTTATTTTATGTCACAGCTAGGCTCGATAGTTGGACAGAAGTTGAGTACTACAATCATGGAGGAATACTTCACTATGCATTACGACAAATTTTGAAGACTTATTTTTAAGACGTAATTTTCAAAATATTTTTACATTCTTTCCTTTAGACTTTTCATCCATCGGTATTTTCTCCATGTCTTGGTTTCGCCGAAACCGCAATGAGAACACCTTCTTCTATGATAATTAAAAGAGCGTCTGCCACATCTTCTACATCTGGCATGTGTCGGTGTTTTAAATTTTCCCATCGATGGTGTACCCTTCAATTCTCTTTACTCACCCTGACTGTTCTTCTTTTTTCAGCATTGCGGGAGAGACCATCACTATATTGTCTCCCCGAACAATTATTATTCCAAGCTTAGATGAGGACCCATTGCTCTGTATCTCTTCTGCACCGTCGAGTACAAGGTTCATGTGCTGGTCATATCCCTGTAGAAGACCCCTAATCAATTTTCCGTTCCTCAACTTCACTAACACTGTACCTCCGAGGGACTTGCCAAGTATCTTTAATGAAATATCGACAGACAAGCTTATCAACAAATATGTATTCTATCTGCATTTAAACCCTTCCTTCGAGACTCAATGTATTAGGCGCTATAAACTATCAGGCTAAAAGTATTACATATATAGTTATCAACGGATTGGGTAATTCGGTAAGAATGAGGATATATGCCGATCTGCAAATCCACTCTAGGTTTAGCGGAGCGACTTCTGAAAAAATGACTCTCAGAGAAATTGCATATCATGCTAATTTAAAGGGGCTTAACTTAATTGGTACAGGAGATGCGCTTCATCCGAAATGGCTGAACGAGCTTAAAACAGAGTTAAAAGAGCTTAGCACTTCTGGATTTTTCATCTTAAAGGAAGAAAAAGCCTCACCATTGTTTGTATGTCAGACAGAGGTCGCAACCGTTCATGAATACGCGGGAAAGACAAGAAGGATACACCACGTAATATTAATGCCAAGTCTCGAAATTGCTGAACAACTCTCAGAGCTTCTAGGAAAATTTGGCGACATTTCTACCGATGGTAGGCCAGTCCTAAATGCTAGTCCAGCAGAGGTAGTCGAAATAGTTATGAATCTAGACAAGGACAATTTTGTTTTTCCAGCTCATGCTTGGACACCTTGGTGGTCGATATTTGGTGCAATAGGAGGAGTCAATAGAATTGAGGAGTGTTACGAAGATATGTCTCACCATATTTATGCAATAGAAACAGGACTAAGTAGCGACCCGCCAATGAATTGGCGCGTCAGCTGGCTAGACAAATATTTACTTATAAGTTCGTCCGACTCGCATAGTCCATATCCCTTTAGACTCGGGAGGGAAGCTATTGTATTCGAGTTAAAGATGCCCGACTATCATGAGATGATTGATGCTATGAGGCAAAAAGATACTTCAAGAGTTCTAATGACTCTTGAGGTTCCTCCAAGCTACGGTAAGTATCACTGGTCAGGTCACAGGAGATGCGGCATTGGCCCAATTCCTCCAAGAGAAGCGATTAGACTTAACTATCGATGCCCAAGATGTGGAAAAAAATTAACAAAGGGCGTAGAGGATAGAGTCGAGGAGCTGGCTGATAGGGATGCAGGGTTTAGGCCAGAGGGTGCAATTGATTATAAATACGTTTTACCATTACAGGAACTAATAGCTCATTCAATGGGTATCGACTATGCTTTGGAGTCAAAGTTGCAATCAAGAAAGATATGGGATACCTATATAGAACTAATAAACAAGCTTGGACCAGAATATGAAATAGTTCTCAACGTCCCTATCGGGATGATTGCCAAGGTTGCGGGCCATAAACTTGCAGAATTAATCAACAAGATGAGGAATAATGAATTGAAAATAATACCTGGATTTGACGGCGTTTATGGAAAATTAATTATAGACGAAGAGACAAAAAAGGATAGACAAGCAGTTCAATACGATAAAAATCACCATTTAGAGGATTACTTAACTTGACTTAAAATTCGCTAAATCTTAGTAAACGAATTCATGATTATTGTCCCAGCAGTCTGTACATATGGATATAATTCTTTAGCGTCTGCCAGCTCTGGGGCATCTATTAAATTGTTTGAAACAATCAAGAGTGAGGCGACCTTCACATTCCTAAGCATGCCGAGTCCAAAGATTGTTGCACATTCCATCTCAATTCCTATGTAGCCTAACATGGAGAGGGCCTCGGCTAATTCTTTACTCTCGACATAGAATGCATCACTAGAAAAGACGGGCCCTATATGTGGCTTGATATTCTGACTCTTGAGCTCATTTAACAAGATTAATGTTAACTCTAAGTCAGGAACTGTGCATGGTGGAAGAGCACCGCAGTATTGAGATAATGGTCCCGATACATATCCTGCAAAGGTGGGCAATATCATATCTCCCCTTCTAATCTCTCTTCTTAAGCCTCCAGTAGTTCCAAGCCTAACAATAATTCTCGCACCCAAAGATACGAGCTCTTCAAACACTATAGCCGCCGAAGGAGCTCCTATTCCGTGACACGCTATTGAGACTCTTACTCCATTATAGGTCCCTGTGTATGTGATGAATCCTCTGTTGGTATTAATTACAGCGGGACTCTCGATAAGCCTTGATAATTGCTCTACTCTTTCTGGGTCTCCCGCAATTATTACTCTCTCAGCGATTTGACCCTTTTCTGCCTTAATATGTGCAGGCATAGTATGTAAGAGATATACCGAAATTTTAAAGTTTTAAAAATCATGTAAGTGTTATTGTTTCTAAATTCTTCGGCGTATAAATCTCGGCTGGCAGCATCTTTTTGATTGTCGACGCAATATTTGCGCATGAATCAGGCTCACCATGAACAAAGATTACCTGTTTTGGTTTGGGCGAAACTCGCCTTATGTAATTTATGATTTGCTGTCTACTCGAATGTCCTGAAAATCCATCTACCTTTTGTATTTCAAGATTTACTTTAATGACCTCTTGTTTTCCCTCATCATTTATCATTTGGACCTCACTTATACCTTTTAGCAACTTTCTTCCCAGCGTACCCTCGACCTGATAACTTACAAATAACAATAAATTTTTCTCATTAGTCGCGAATTCTTTAAAGTATTTCAGAACCGGTCCACCCTCAAGCATTCCAGAAGTAGCAATTATTATTGCTGGCTCTTTGCCCTGGAGTATTTCATCTCTGTGCTGGTGGCTCTTAACAATCGTGAAGTACTCGGATAGGAATACATTTCCTTGCTCTTCCATCTCTTTCTGTAGTTCTTGAGAAAGATACTCTGGATACATTGTATGTATAGCAGTAGCCTCAATGAGTAGCCCATCCAAGAATATAGGAGCTTCTGGTATTAATTTCGACTCAAATAAATATTTAAGAACTAACATTATCTCCTGCGCTCTTCCGACCGATGGCACTGGAATAATGACGACACCCCCCCTTTCTATTGTCTTTCCAATATACTCAGCAACTATTTTCTCGCTCTCTTCCCTCGTATATGGTACTGGCGTTGCTCCGTAAGTGCTCTCTATTATTAATGACTCCATTCTTGGGAATTTACCGATAGCTGCATCAAGCATTCGAGTTTTTTCGTACTTGAAGTCCCCAGTATAGACTAGATTGTGGAACCCCTCACCTATGTGAAGATGAGCTAAGGCTGAACCCATTATGTGTCCGGCATTATAAAATGTTAGTCTTACGTCTGGCGTAATGTTGGTCACGACACCATACTTCAATGTAATTGCGTACTGTGCTAGTAGTCTCACATCATTCTCTGTATAAAGTGGGAAGAATCCTTCTTTTCTAGCCAGGTTAACATAGTCAAGCTGCTCCATAAGTAATAGAGGGAGGGTTGGTTCAGTCATATAGACAGGCCCTCTATATCCATACTTAAACAATATAGGCAATGCACCATGATGATCCATATGTGAATGAGTAATTACAACTGCGTCTAGAGAATCAATAAGGTCGGGAAAAACATCGAATCTCGGAAGCATGTCTATGTTTCTCGTTGCACCTGCATTGATTCCGCAATCTAGCAAAACGAGACTTTCCCTAGTCCTGACTAAAAGCGCAGACCTTCCGACTTGCCCGCCAGAGCCGAGAACCGTAACAGTTATCTCGCCTGACTCGAATAGCTGGTCTCTAAAGACTTTTTCACCAATTGACCTAAGTATTTCTACGCGTCTCTCAGAATCTCCATAGATGTATCGCTTCATCTTTTCTACCGTCTTAGAGGGCAAAAGTGGAGTTTTACAAACATTGATTATCCATCCAGTCTTCTGCTCTAACAAGGAAATTGATGACTGATCAAGCAATTTATAGATGCGGGAGTCCATGCTTTCAATAATTACTTCTCCAAAATTTTCGTCATAGTATACGTCGTATTCAATACCTTTCAGAAAATCCTTCAACGTTTCATTTACTTCATCTACGGGTCTTCTTACCGACTCATCAGGCCGAATAATTACACGTTTTTTAATGAGATTGACAAGCTCTTTAGCAACTTTATTTCTATCGTAAAATATTTCTGGCTTATCTGTATAAATCACAAGTCTTGGCCCTTCAAAGTCTATTCTCGTCGCTATTCTTTCTCCTCTCCCTATACTCGCGAGATAGTTGAAAACCTCATCCCTCAATTTATTAATCATATCACGTTCCCCAGGGTGAACAATTACTTACCGATTATACCGCCCCGATTCCTTTAATCAGGCAGACGTATATGAATAGATATTTCTTCTATATAAATGTAGACTGGCTACGACTATACAAACAATTATCATTTAGAAAGTTGACGCGTCTGATAAATCGCACCGACAATCATTATCATGAATGAAATTATCAAAGAAAGGAGGGTAGGGATTCCAAGAGAAACAAGTCCCTGCAGAATCAAGGCTCCTCCTACGATAGGAGTAACGAGGGATAATATATGATTATATAAAAATATGCCTGCTACAAATGCCACTACACCTGCAATGATTGCAAATAATATATCACCTAGTGTTATATCAATAATATGGTAAGCGACAAACCCAAGAGCAATACCAAAAATAATTGGAATAAAAGCTACACACAATAAACCTATGCCTATAAAACAAATTATTCCTAAAATTAAAGCTAATACTTCGCCAAATATTTTTAGTGTCAACGAATATGCCAGCTCTCCACCAATTAATCCTCCGGCAAAAAATACTAAAATCTTAATAAGTTTGCGTCCTATAAATGCTATAATTGAGCCGATTATTAATAAGAATGGAGCCACGATATGAAAAGCATTGTTGAACGTCGTCAAGACTAATTCTCCAATCTTCAGCCCTAGTAACTCGGTAAGCAAATCCGAGTTATAGCTATAGAAAGATATACTATTTTAGTATTTTCATGTCATATTCTAAGAGGCTTTTGGTTTGTAGAGTCTTTTCCATAAATAAATTATGGCATATTGTCTTGGCACGGATTCGTCTTGCATAATCTTCTCGACAGCTGAGTTAACTCTTGTCTCATCCTTAAACCTAGAGATCAAGTCCTTGAAGAGAGATTCAGCAATATCATCACTCGTTGTTAAGTCATTAATCGATTGAGGAAGCGATTTTAATTGCTCTATCTTTGACTGAAGCTCAGATATTTGTTTATTCACGGAAGATATGCTTTCACGGATCCTATCTGCTTCCTGTTCAAGTTTCTCAATCATGGATTTATCAATTTCCGTCATTCCCTCCGAATCTCTCATGGATTCTACTTCTACAAGTTTTTCGAATAATTGTTCCTCAAGATTCACCATTTCTGACTCAAGCACTGCTATAGCGTCATTGAGAAGATTTTCAACCTGCCCAGAACCTGCTAATACTTCGCTCCTCATATTTGCCAATTCGTCTAATTTCTTTTTAACTACTCTCAGATCAATAAAGTCTTGCCTATGAAAGACCTTCTGCATAGTTTTATCCTTGTTTTTAATCTCATTGATCTTATTCATTAACTCGTTAAATTTTTCAAGTGCTAGGTTCACCACAGACAGGTCTATTGGCTTAACGCCGCTTTGAGTTAGCTGTTCCTTCTGAAGGTTAACTCCTAAGACTTGGTCTTTCTTTTCAACCTCAGGCAATTGCGACGAGGTATCCTCTGGAAGCTGATCAAATAATCTCCTTTTAATGATTATTCTTTTCCTTTCACTCATTTCTTCCTGCTCACCCTTCGGCTAAATATTTTTTTGCTCACATCTACTAGGGCCTGTTTAGCTTTTCCGAGCATTATTGGGTGACCTTGATATAGAAACGTATCGTTAATATTTATTCCTTTTAATGCTGCTAGGGTTGATTCAAGTACTTTCTTTCTATCAATTCCTATCGATGTGGGTACCTCAACTACTCCTAATTCTCCGTCTATCCTGAAGACCTTAAACGCAATGTTAGATATGTCTCCATTTTCAAGAAACTTTGAAGGATCTATAACTAGTGCTATTGATTTTGAGTAAAGAGCTTGATAAGCAAGCTGGGTACGAACATCTATTGCTGACAAGAAAAGTCCATAACCTGGATGAGAATGATACCAACCAACAATGTAGATATCAAGTCCCAGGGCAAGTAATTTTTCTACGACTCCGGCCATTACTTCTTCGTTTAGCTTCACATAGCCGGCATGTCCCTCCTGAGGGCCTGTTACGGCGTCCCAGATCTCAACCATGCCTCTTGATTCTTTACCTAAAAGTAAGCCTGCAACCTCAGTATGAGGACTCGATGATGCATGATAAATAATCTTCCCAAGCGCTACCGGAAATATTCTCACCCTCAAGTCTTAGATAATATATAATAAACTTGCCTATAAACTCGGCTTTTTTAATATTTGGATGAGTAATTTAAAGAAATCCTTTAGAAAATACTTGGATAATCGCGCGATACAATCTGGGTGTAGCGTTACGTATCCCTAGGCCTAAGTTAACATTTTTATATGCCACTGGCTAAAAACCCTAGGGTAGGTTTGAAGATAAGAATAGTTCCGGCTGTTGGTGGGGGTCCACCCATCGAGCTAGACGTTCCTCCTACTGCCAGCATCGGCGCCATAAAGATGCGGATATGCGCGATGAAGAAGCTTAGACCAGACGATACAAGATTAACGTATAAAGGCCGAGCACTAAATGATACTGAAACACTCTCTTCGGCAGGAGTTGCTGAGGGCGATAAACTAGTACTAATCACAAGAACAGTAGGTGGTTAGTCATGGAGTCGTCGGAGGTAGGCATGCTCAGTCAATCAAAATGGGAGAAGCGACTCGCTCAGGAATACCAACTAATCAGGAATTATGAGCCTACCTTCGACGCTGTTTATGGAGACCTGACTCACTATAAGGGAACAATAATCGGCACTGGTATTTATGAGGGCGGAGTATTCGTCGTCGAGATCTTCCTACAGAGAACATTTCCATTCACTCCTCCTCAAGTTATATGGCATACCAGAATATGGCATCCCAACTTTACTGATGAAGTGCCCGCTAGAATCTGCGAATCAATACTGAATAAGGACTGGTATCCGAATATGCATGTTGTTTCCGTAATAGAGGCATTGAAAAATCTCTTAGCAAATCCTAATCCAGACGATCCATTGAATGCTTGGGCTGCTCATGAAATGAAGAATTGGCCCGACCGCTTCATCGCTAGAGTCAGACAATATATAAGCATCTATGCCACTCCTGAAAGCTCATCACTATACCTATAGGAAAATGATCAAGCATCCAGATGAGAGGTATGATAGGCAGGCAAGAACGCCAGGATGGGACCAGAGCTTAATTCAATCCGGGACAGTAGTAATCGTGGGTGTCGGCGCACTCGGATGTGAAGTCGCTAAGAACTTAGTATTGATGGGAGTAGGCAAATTAATCTTGATTGATAATGATGTAGTAGAGCTAAGCAATCTAAGCAGACAAATGTTATTCACTGAGGAAGACATAGGTAGGTCTAAAAGTGAGGCTGCTGCAGAAAAGTTAAGAATTCTTAATAGATTTGTAGAATTAATTCATTATAATTCTGATGTTAGGCAGCTGCCTGAAACAATTTTTGAAGAAGCAGACGTCATATGCTCCTGTCTAGATACCTGGGGAGTAAGGAGATGGCTCAATTCGCTTACAGTCTCGTTAAGAAAACCCATGGTCGACGGCAGCATTGAGGGATTTTATGGAAATATACAAGTAGTAATTCCAGGAAAGACGGCTTGTCTTGAGTGCCATGGCGAAAATTTAATATCTAAAGAGGAGAGACTCGCAGAGTGTACGCTTCGTAGAAGAACGCCTCATGAATTAGTAAAGGATCTCCAAGATCAAGGAATCAATATCAGCATGGAAGTCGCTAATGAGCTCTTCAAGCTAAATATAAAGACTGTATACGACCTTAAATATAGCAGGCTAGAAAGTATCGCATACGGGCTGCAACCAGGTCTGAGAGAGCTAATCTTGGAATTAAGGGATAGGCTTAAGCCTAAATCTCCTGCTATTCAGAGTGTGTCTGCCACAATTGCTGGACTAATGACTACACAAGTCATCAAGCTACTACATAGGGGAAAACTCGGCCAGCCCATTACTGGCTTATTCGTCTACGACGCCCTACACTCTAGACTCACAAGAGTTAAACTGCTAAGGATGAATGAATGCGTAGTCTGTGGCGACATGGAAGAACAAATACCATCAATCAATATACATCAAGGATGGACAGTACAGACACTCAAGGAGATAATCGCGTTGAGATATAGTTTCCCAGACCCAGAGATTCTCTTCGGTACAAAAAGACTCAGTGATGACCAAATAATAAGTGATACAGGAATTAAGGACGAAGACATAATATACGTCTCGACGAGCAGAAGACACATGCCACTACCGCTAAAAATAAGGCTAACAGCAGAGTAGCAAAAAGCAATAAAAATATAAATGAACCAAAACATTACTTATAATCGCAATGATGTGTCTGGCCAGACTGACCCCATGAAGAAGATCTTGAGCGCTGAGCAAACAAAAATAATAAGCGTGAATAGCAAGATTAATTAATATCTTTGTTTAATATTACCATGTATGAAATCTCCACAATTTAAAGACAAGGATACTGCATCAATCGATAAGCGAAAATTATCACGCAGAACTGCACTCTCGACCTCTGCCAAAGTAGCGATAGGTGCAGTCGTAGCTATCGGTGCCGGAGTTGGTGGATATTTTGCCGGACTTCAAGCTGCTCCCAAAGAAGTTGTAAGGACGGTGACAGTTCCGGGTGCAACTGTTACTCAACCTGGAGTAACTAGTACAGTCACAGTTGAGAGGGCCATTGAGAGGACAGTTACTGCTCCTGAAAAAAGGCCAAAAGAAGTAAGAGTCGCAGTCTTCTCACACTACGAGGATGTTCCTAGGAAGGTTATGGCTCCATATTTTGAGCCGAGGTTTGGAGTCCCTGTTATCTTTGAAACAGTAGTAGCTGCCGAGAGCAGAGATAAATATATTGCAGCGCACAGAGCAGGCACATCCCCATATGACTCACTCGAACTGTGGGCGACCACTGTGCAGGAAATGGCTCATAGGGGATGGCTTGTTGACCTTACAGATTGGGTCGACAGAATGTTTGGAAAGGATAGAGGAGCAATTGCTGAGGTATGGGAAGCTGCTACATATAAAGGGCGTATATACGCAGTACCAGACAAGATAGGATGCCCAATCCTACAATGGAATAAAGAGCTACTTAAAGAAGCAGGCCTTGATCCAGAAAGACCTTATGAGTGGTGGAGAGTAAAGAACTCCATTAATGAATTTGTAGAATACGCCAAGGCTACGACTTACGAAAAAGGGGGAGTACAATACTGGGGATATGTTGACCAATGGGGATATGAAGTTGTGGTACAGTATTCAATATTTGTTCAAATGTTTGGAGGAAAGCTTATGGATACAACTAAGAACCAGCCATGGGGCGAGCCAGCAATGAACCAAACACCCGCAGTAGAAGCATTACAATGGATGGTTGATTTATTACATAAGCATAAGTGCATAGATCCCGCCTCGCTTACTTATAACTGGGTATTTGACTTCCTTCCCGGCTACCTACAGGGGAATGTCGCCATGGTAATCACGTGGCCTTTCGTTACTCATGTATCTGAAAATCCAGAACAATCAAAGATTGTCGGTAAGACAGGATTTGCACCTAACTTCGCTAAAGAAACATCAGCATCAGTCGATGGGACTGAATTCTTCGGCGTCTCTAAATTTGCTCCTAACGGAGTCGAGGCAGGCCTAATGTGGCTTGAACATGTAACATCGTTTGACATGCAGAGGCGTCAAGGACTCCACGGCGTCTGGGCACCGATTTATAAATCACTTTTAACAGACCCAGAAATAACAAAAACAATGTATGAAGCACCGGTAATAAGAACGTCTTATGAGTATCCCCACAGTAACTTTTGGACGCCAGACTGGGAAAGATGGACTGATATATTAAGAAAAGAGATTCACGCCGCGCTTAGACTAGAGAAGTCACCTCAACAAGCAATGGATGACGCCGCAAAAAGAATCAAAGAGGAGCGTGAAACATATACAGAGTAGAGAAAAGAATTATTTTTAATTATTTATATTACTTAAAACAAAATTGTTTGGTGAGAGATTATGAAGAGTGGAAACCGATATTCTGATACAAAGTTAGCATTGTTATTAATGATGCCAGCGGCTTCATTGGTTATCGGTCTTTATTTTCTTCCAACATTGATTACATTCTTAATGAGTTTTCAAAAAAGAGACATCGGTGAAAATTTATTTGAAGTCATAATGAATATCCCCAATTCAAATCTTGATAACTATATTAGATCATTCAGAGATCCAGACTGGATTGCTTCTTTTAACCAAACCCTGCTATTGATATTGATAGTAACAGGTCTAGGAATAATAATCTCTCTCGGCATCGCAATTTTACTAAGCCAAGAGTTTAAAGGAAGAGGATTAATAAGGGCGCTTATCCTCATACCTTGGGCAGTCCCACCAATAGTTAATGGCACCACTTGGACCCTGATATATCATCCCCAAGTCGGGACGTTGAACGCTCTTCTAAACCAGATCGGGATTATCGATAGATATATAATTTGGTTTATTGACCCACTTCTTGCGATATTCGCAGCTGGACTCGCGATTACTTGGAGATTTATACCATTCATGACCCTTTTCATACTGGCTGGATTACAAACGGTGCAAAAAGAACTTTATGAAAGTGCGATGGTTGATGGGGCTAACTTTTTTAGAAGATTTGTCCACATAACTTTTCCTGCAATAAGGCCAGTCTTATTGACAGTGATATTTATGCAGATAATTTGGACAACAAAAGTTTTTGATGAGATCTGGGCGTTAATAAAAGGTGGAGCCGCTGGAACCACCGTCATGAACTTATGGATATATAGACAGGCCTTTGAGTTTCTACGTTACGGATATGGCTCTGCGCTCGCATATCTTTTGGCACTATTCACATCAGTAATCGTGGTCGCCTATTATTATTTAGTTTCTAAGAAGTCAGAGAGGTGAGAATTTTTGCGAATATCTAAGAGTAAATTGAATAAAATCATAATTTATGTAGCAGCAATTGCTGTGGCATTAATAATTATGTTTCCTCTCTATACTTTATTCATGATGAGCGTAATAAGTAGGGTACAATTATTCTCCAAACCATTTAACTGGATACCCGTCACAGCCACCTTTAAGAATTACATAGAAATTCTGAAACCTGAACATCCAGTACCAGTATTCCAAGGAATTATAAACAGTTTCATAGTAGCAATATGGACAGCAATGCTTAGTCTGCTCCTCTCTAGTTTAGCAGCATACGCATTAGCTAGGCTTAGGTTCCCATATAAGGCGCATATTTTAACGTCTCTCCTATCCTTCTACATGCTTCCAGCCATGTTATTCTTGATCCCCATATTTATTATTATGAAATATCTAAATCTACTTGATACCTATTTATCACTGGTTTTGCCCTACTCAGTATGGATAACTCCATTTGCTACATTAATCCTCAAGGCATTTTTCGAAAGTATTCCTTCTACAGTAGAAGAAGCTGCTTGGATAGATGGATGCTCCAAATTATCAGCGCTAAGAAGAGTTATAGTGCCACTAGCGATTCCCGGACTCGTAGCAACTTTTATCTATGCCTTCATTTTGTCGTGGAATGAATTTCTGACACCTCTTATAATGACTAATCGTACAATACTGATTACAACAGCCTTAGGAAGATACCGATCAACATATGATATCGAGATTGGACAAATGGCAGCAGCCGGTGTCTACAGTATTTTACCAGTAGTAATTTTGACAATCATATTTCAGAGATATATAATAAAGGGAATAGTCGAAGGAGCAATAAAAGGATAAATCCTTATTTCTTTAATAATAATGGCTCGTCATGCCCCGGAATAATAACTGCTGGCTTCATAGATGAGATTTTATCAAGAGCGATGTTAATTAGCTTCTTCTGCTCCTCAGAATACCAGTGTGATAGCCTCCTCTCGGTATAATCAATTCTAAGCATTGCAGTGTCTCCCAGTATAGCTACTAATCCATCAGGTGTATTTGCTATTACTGATAAACTTCCAGGAGTGTGACCAGGCGTTTCAATAATCCTTACATCCCTCGCTATTTCCATACCTTCATAAATCGAATCTTCAATATCTAAAATTCCAAAAAATGCGTCAACATATTCCGGCCAATACACCTCTTTAGCCATTTCCAGCTCTTTTCTATGTATAATTAACTTCTTTCCCCTAAACAAAAAATTGCTCTGGTTATGGTCGTGATGAAGATGCGTATTTACTACTATATCAATATCTTTAGGACTTAAACCACGTTTATTTAGCTCTATTTTTAAAGGACCATAAACCCCTACGTGAAAATTACCCGGGTCGACTAATATGTTTTTATCGCTTCTGATTAATACAGTATTGCAAACAGGTAAGAACCCTAAATTGGTTTCAAGCAAACTGGTCTTTTTAACATCGATGTTGAAATATTGCTCAAGCCCATCAAGTTGCGTATATCGATCATCAGTCATCATATAAATAAACGCGCCTTCATGTATACTGAACCTTAGAACCGATGACTTGACCAAAATATCGACTCTGGTCGACACGTCATTATGTTACATGTAACTAATATATGAATTTAATTCAATTAACCACTAGTCAAAAACCCAACCTCTCTCTATTCCCCATAATTTAAAGTAAATATCGTCCGTTTTCATGTTTATCTTTATGCCCCGGTAGCTCAGTGGTAGAGCGGCCGCCTCGTAAGCGGCAGGTCGCGGGTTCGACCCCCGCCCGGGGCTATTAATGCAATTGTTTTCTGGCCCAGTACTCTGAAAGTTCTATTATATCTAGGTCCACTTCTCTGGATTGATATTTATTTATGGCTGTCGCTATCTCGTATCCTAATTTTACATCAAGTATGATTGGTATGTTGTGATCAACTGCTGTTCGCCTAACTTTATGATCTATTGATGGTGCGTATCCCCCCGTGATGACTAGTCCGATTGTGTTTTTCCTTAGCCCCTGGATAGCCTCATCTACCGTGATGGCATTTTTATGATTAATCAATCCATTGCTTAATGTAAGTACATCATGACCAGATCTTCTAAGAATTGAGATTGTCTTTTCGCATATATGAATGTCTCTATTACTAGTCGGATACACTAATACTGATTGTTCATTGCTTGGGAGTTTATTAGGAGCTGATGATAACCAACTCTTAAGTAATGCTTCGTGGAATGAGACCCCAAGTGAAGCTACTTCGCCTGTGCTCCTCATCTCTGGGCCGAGAAATGGATACGCATTTTTTAACTGTGCCCAAGAGAATTGGGGTGACTTGACTGCCCAACACGAAGGTCTAGGCACGTACACATTTTTTATTACTTCTATTGTATTTTCAGGAGGCTCGAGGAGCGAATTCGTAATTACTGAGGCCCATAGATCCGTTAAATTAATTCCATAAGCTTTACTGCTAAACGGCATAGACCTGCTGCATCTTAGATTCATCTCTAATACGTATAGACCTGAATTTTTAATTATGTACTGAATATTGAATGGCCCTTTGATTTTCAATTCTCTAGTAAGTGATAACGCTGATTCAGCCATTTTTATTAAAATCTTATTGTCTATTATTCTTAAGGGTGTATGTATTGTTGCATCTCCGCTATGAACGCCTGCCGGCTCAACGTGTTCAAGCGGCACAATAAAGACAGACTTGCCGTCTGATACACCATCAATCTCTGCTTCTATCGCGTCGTCAAAATATTTACTTATCACTATTGGTTTATCAGATAAAGATAATACCTTGTTAATTAGTGTTGTAAGCTCGTCCTCATTCCAAGCGATAAAGACTGATGACCCACTTAGAATATAGCTTGGCCTAACTATGACGGGATACCCTACACTTTCAGCAAACTTTAGCGCATCCTCTATAGAGTTAACTCTGCTCCATGGGGGTTGTTTAAATCCTAATTTTTCGATAAGACTGCTAAACTTAGACCTGTCTTCGGCATTATCTATCGAAGATGAGGAAGTACCTAAAATTTCTAGTCCATGATCTGTCAGCTCAACAGCTAAATTGTTGCCGATTTGGCCACCTGCAGAAATTATGAGTTTCCTCGTATTTTCTTTTAACGAAATCCATTTAAGTACTGAAGGAGAAAGTTCAGCGTTATATAGTTTATCAACTACGTCCCAATCTGTCGATACGGTCTCTGGATTGTAATTAACGATAATGACATCCCATCCTCTCTCCTTAAGTGCTTTATAGATGCCGACCACTGCCCAATCAAACTCGACGGAGACCCCTATTCGGAATCCGCCTGCACCAAGAATTATGAGCGATTCTCTGTTAGATGGATGAATATCATCCTCTATGCCGTTATATGTTATGTATAAGTAATTAGTCTGTGCGGGTTGCTCACCAGCAAGCGTATCAATATTTTTTACTACTGGAATAATGGAATACTCATAAAACATAGACATGACATCTATCGGACTGAGTTTTGCGAGTTCTGCAATTTGTTCCACGCTAAAGCCATTCTTCGCTGCCTCGATTAGTAATATCTGTCGTTCCTCTGGGTTGAGCTTTTTTAATCCAAGCAGTCTTTGACCTATCCTTACAAGGTTCTCAACGGGTCTTATAAAAAACGGATCAACCCCAGTCCTAGAGCAAATATCATTGACGGTAGCTCCTAATATTAATGCTTTAGTGACGTCTAAAAACCAATAAGGCCTAAAACTCTCGATACGACTTAAAATTGCTTCAAGACTCTCTTTTTCTTCAAACATTTTAGAAGTCACTAGGCCGTCTAATCCGATGTCAAGCATTCTGAATGCTTTCTGATATATCTCTTCAAGATTCCTTCCTATGGCCATTACTTCACCTACACTTTTCATCTCTGAGCTGAGTGTGGTCTCAACTGGCCAGAACTTTTCAAGATCCCACCTAGGTGCCTTTAAAACTACATAGTCAAGGCTTGGCTCAAAAAATGCTGTGGTTTTACCTGTAACTTTATTGATTATCTCGTCGAGCAGGTAACCTAAGGCTAGCTTGGCAGCTATATATGCTAGGGGATAACCTGTAGCCTTGCTTGCAAGTGCACTGCTCCTCGACATTCTCGGATTTGTCTCAATAATATAGTATTGTCCAGTCTTCTGATCTAATGCAAGTTGAACGTTACATTCACCTATTAAGCTAATCGATTCCGCAACCTTGATTGATGCAAGTCTCATCGATTGGTACTCTTTGTCGGTCAACGTTTGACTTGGAGCTACGACTAGTGATTCACCTGTATGAACCCCCATAGGTTCAATGTTTTCAAGACATGCAACAGCTACAGAGCTGCCAACACGGTCTCGCACTATTTCATATTCTATCTCTTTCCACCTGTGTAAGTATTTCTCTACTAGAAGACTCTTGACTGGGCTGTGAGAGAACGCCCGTGTAAGTTCTGTCTCAAGGTCTTCTTTCTCGTGGGCAATTATGCTTCCTCTACCGCCTAGATTAAAGCTTACTCTCACTATTACTGGATATCCAATCCTTTCTGCTGCTTCAAGTACTTCCTCGATAGTCTTGGCTGGTATTGATGGCGGTATTGGCAATCCATAACGTAGCATTGTCTCCCGAAAGATGTGCCTTGTTAAGGCTGCCTCTATCCCCTCAATCGGTGTTCCTAACACCTTAACACCATAGGTTGAGAGGATTCCCTTTCTGTAAAGTTCCACCCCTATCGACAGCGCTGACTGGCCTCCGAAGCCTATCATTATGCCGTCAGGTCTCTCTTTCTCGATAACTTTAGCCACGAATGAGGTTGAGAGTGGTAGGAGATAGACTCTGTCAGCGAGAGAGTGAGAAGTCTGAATAGTAGCGACATTAGGATTGATAAGGACGGATTTTATTCCTTCCTCCTTTAACGCCTTTAGAGCCTGACTGCCACTATAATCAAACTCCGCCGCCTCGGCGATCTTAATTCCTCCTGAGCCCAGTACGAGGACTTTAGAAATTTTTTCCATAGCCGGCAACTAACCTTGCAAACTCTTCAAATACGTATTCTGAGTCTCTAGGACCTGGAGAACCTTCTGGATGAAATTGTACAGTAAGGATGGGTGCTGACTCGTGAAAAAGCCCTTCAATTGTGCTGTCGTCACAGTTAATGAACCATGGCCTAAGGCCTGTGCCTTCTATACTTTCCGGATCAACAGCATATCCATGATTTTGAAGCGTAATAACTCTTTTACCGCTCCTAAGGTCTTTGCACGGCTTATTAATTCCTCTGTGCCCATATTTCATCTTATAAGTCTTGGCGCCAAGAGCTAGCGCGACGAGCTGATGCCCTAGACAAATCCCAAGAGTAGGAATGCCGGCTTTTAATATTTCAGCTATTCTTCTAATCTCATTATGCATTAGCACGGGGTTTCCGGGACCGTTACTAATTACTATTCCCGACGGGCTTAATCTCATTATTTCATCAACATCGTCTATTTTTGGCGATACTACGACTCTGAAACCATATCTCTGGAGCATCCTAATAATTCCTAACTTCACACCAAGATCAATAACAACTATTGTATGTTTTCCCTCATTACTAACAATTTTTAATTCATTATTTGATGATTTATTAAAAATCATTGAATCATAATTAACATTTTTTGCTGCACGGAGCAGATAGGACAAATCGACAGAATTTGCATCATAAGTTACTTCAACAGCGCATCCCATTACTCCTTTCTCCCTAATTTTCTTAACTAGAAACCTTGTATCGATATCCATAACTCCAGGCACGTTATTCTCCCTGAGCCATATTGATAGTGATTTATGCGACCTTGGGTGACTTGGCTCGGTTGCCCTAGCAACTATGAGGGCCTCAACCTGTATTTTTTCTGACTCAAAATCCGGAGGCACGCCATAATTACCTACTAAGGGATGTGTAAGCACTAATATCTGGCCTCTATAAGAAGGGTCAGTAAGAGACTCTGTATACCCATTCATTGACGTTGAAAAAACAATCTCGCCTACCCTTTGACCCAATGCACCAAAACCAAATCCACGAAGAATAGTGCCATCTTCGAGGACGACGAAGGCTACAGGTGCATCGCATAAGTAGCATTGTCTATACAGCATTACGTCGTTGTAAACCATTTCGCTAAATTGAAGAAAGGACAAAATTAATATACTCATTGTCCAATTTTTGTCATAAGAGATGAAAGAAGACCAAAATTGGTCAATAAGCAGTTTAGTAAGGACACTTGTTAAGCTTGATCCCTGCGTGTATGCTGGAATTTCAAGTGGGTATGTGAATCTCTCAGCTTTGGCCAGAATATTAAAGCCGACTGTTGAAAACTATATTGGCAGATCTGTCAAATTAGACGCTATTGTTACTTCTTTGAAGCGCCTGGACGTTAAGCAGACTAATGTCACTTATCCAATAGCTAAGATCATTGCTAGGAGTAGGCTAAACCTAAAGTCAGATCTTGCTAAACTTGCAGTAAAAAGGAATCTAAAAACTCGTCAGATTGTTAAAGAAGCATCATATAAATATAGAAGAACATTTATTCAAGTAATTGAGGGATTTTCCTCAATTACTCTGATCTATAATGAAAAATTACATTCTTCTTTAAAAAAACTATTTTTAAGAAAACATATTATAGAGGAATCTTCAGGATTGGTCGCATTAATGATGATAAGTCCGCAAGAGATAATCACCACACCTGGGCCTCTAGCATTAATCCTTAGCCAGTTAGTAAACAATGGAATAAATGTAGAGGAGATAATCAGTTGCTACACTGATACTTTGATTATAATAAAAGGCGAAGATGGGGGTAAGGCTTTTGATGCCCTCAGCGAATTAATACAACGATGCAGACATATCTTAAATTCACAAATTAAAGAATGAATTATAGAGATAAAAAGAGGAACAATAAGCTAAGACATGGTTGACACGATGGGGCCGTGGTCGAGCATGGTCCAAGATGCCCGGCTCGGGCCCGGGAGGACGTGGGTTCAAATCCCACCGGCCCCAAATAAATTATCACGACCTTTGGTCCTTTACGTTTATTTGGACAATTTTAGATTGGTCCAATGATTCAGAGAGCAGCCAATTTTCGATTAATACGCAATTTGTAGGCGAGTATGTCTGATCTGCACCGCAGTTGTTGTTATAAATGCAGGAGGGGCAAGGTGACCCTTTTAATACTGAGACATCGAAGGGCTTGACGAGAGGAACAAGACGTCTAGTCCATCTGTCATTTGCAAATTCCTTTACTCTTTTTATTAAGCCTCTTTTTTCTAGCTTGATGGCAATTCTTGAGCCATCGCGGCTTGTTACTCCTAATTTGTGCCAAAGCTCTGATTGTAAGAGCCCCTTGTCCCCATATTTAAGCAATAGCTTCAGTGCTTTTTCTTCAAGTTTGCTGATTTTAGAAGGTTGCATCTATATATCATGTATCCCGCCCGTTATTAAGTTTTATTTTTAAACAACGGAGTCAATAGAAGCTTTATTATCTTCATAAGAAAATTATGAAGATTTATTTAATCATACTACTATTATCATAATGCGAATTGTATGACCGAGACAGTACTATTACAGGTTAGAATAAGTGCGGCATTACTAAAGAAAATCGATGAACTTTGTAATGAGGGGCTATTTAGAAATCGAAGCGAAGCAGTAACCGACGCGATTAGAATGTTGATACAGAGATATTCAAGGACGAGCCCCGAGGCGAGGGCGACAGCTTTATACCTCGGAGGCAGACTATCAAAGACGGAAACACCGGAAGACCTAGTGTTCAAGACTCCACAAAAAAATCTTGACCTTGACGATGAATTAGGTGATGAATTATAATGCTAGTCATCGACCCTGATGTCCTAGTTATTCATCATCTCTCTTTGGTTGAAGATGAGCGCTATGCGGAGAATGAAGCTTTCCTAAAAAAACTACGAGGAACAATTAAAGGCCTAACGATCTTTGGGCTCCTAGACCTGATTGGCGTAGTGGCGCCAAGAATAGGAGAAAAAGGTGCAAGAGAACTATACATAAGCTATCTCAAAAGCAAAGAGCACATAATACTGTTCCCAGAATATCAAGATTCATGGGAATCACACATAGACACAATCATAGAATATTTAGCGAGAGGGCTCAGTTATAAGAACGCCTTAATAGCTCTTGTATTAGATTCAACTCCGGAGGCCGAGGCCTACATTACTTGGAGAAAGAAAACACTTGAAAATAAGACCACAGTAAAAGTCTTGACGCCGTCAGAATATCTCAAAATTACTAAATGAAAAATTTATTTAACCTTTAAGCAATTAATTTTGCATAAATATGGACAGTGAGGATGCTAAGGAACTATTAAGAAAAATCAAGGAAAGACCAATAGAACAGATTGTCAAGTCTTGTCAGGTGGTTTATCTTCCCGCGAGAGAGGGAAAAGGAGAAAGATTCCTAGTCAATCTACTTACTAAGTCATATTCCATTGATCTTACAACAGGTGAGGCTATAGACGTCGTAGCAGAAAAGAAAGTAGATGAAAAAACTACTAGACTAATTTTGAAGTACCTGAGTTTTCAGGTTACTAAAAAAGGAAAAATAGGCTGGCTAGGAATAGACAAATTTTTTGGCGGACAACAGCTAATGGGCGAGTTAAATAGAAAGGCCTATAGACCACTAATTGAGAATTTTGGATACGAGCCCCAGCTCTTCGAGACTGCGTGTAAGCTTTTGGATGGTAAAAAGGAAAAGCTAGGAGGTTTAAGCTTCTCATTCCTTTTTTTCCCGCAGTTTAAAATTCTTCTTCAATTATGGCCCGGAGATAGAAAAACATACACGGCTCCAGCCACAAATCTTATGTTTAGTGAGAACTTTATCGATACATTCAACGCTCGAGATTTAGTAGATATGTCTGAAATACTTGTTACCAACTTATTAAAATATAAAACAAGACCAGTAACAAGAACACGTATTTAACTCATCTTCTACCAGTCCATTCAGATTCCTTACAATTCTCCATCTTGTTGATGAATCTAGCAATCACAAATAGTAGAGTAGATAAACGATTTAGATACTTTATTATTGCTGGATTTATGTGTTCAATCGTGCTTAAATTGACGACTCGACGTTCTGCTCTCCTAGCTATAGCCCTCGCGAAGTGTAGCGATGCTCCAAATATGCTACCTCCAGGATATATGAAATGTCTAAGTTCGGGAAGCTCGCTCTGAAAATCCATAACTAATTTCTCTAGCTTTAATACGTCAATATCCTCTATCGGACTAATGGGTAAATGTTTTTCGTTGATAGTTGCTAACTCTGTTCCTATCTTGAAAAGATCATGCTGTATATTCATTAAAATCTCTGCAATTTCTGAGTACCGAGACTTAAGCAGTGAGATGCAGTAACCAATAATTGATGATAGTTCATCAATCTCGCCTATACATTCAATTCTAGGATGAGATTTAAGCAGCCTAACATTTCCTAATAAGTCGGTCTCGCCGTCGTCTCCCCTACCAAAACCCATGTAATATCTATAGCATAAATTGCTCAAAAACATTAGATTTACCCATCATAATCCTTTTCAACTAGCTTCTTAACAAGTTCTAGAGCATCATTAATATTATCTACAACATAATCCACCCATACGCTTCTTTTTATCTTTCGACCTACAAGGACAGTAATCATGCCAAGCATCTTTGCAGTTTTTAACTCGACCAGAACCCTATCACCTAGGTAGATAGTCTCCTCTGGCCCGACACCAACTCTATTAATGATTTTGATATAACCATCAGGATCAGGCTTAGGCTCTGCACTGTCAATAGTCATAACTACATCAAAATCTCCCAACTTTAACCCAATTGCGCGCAATACTTTATCAGCAAGTAAAGTATCAGAATTTGTATGGACAGCTACTTTCACATCTCTCGACCTTAAAAACTTGATATGCTCTATGATTGATGGGTTAGGATTAATGTATCTTGATGGATTTACCCTTTCAGCAAGAAGAGAATAAAAATATCTACGATCAATCCCCAGCCTCGGTAAACTTGAGCTCACCGTTAACCATAGTCGTTTCTCCTTCTCTAAACGATGCCTCGCCTCCTCAAAACTAATTTTAAGAATTTCTCCAATTAGTTCAACAATAATTCTTCCCAACTCAATTTCATATTCTTTGGAACTATAAAGCGTCCCGTCAATGTCAAATATGACCAATCTTATCTTTGACAATTCTATACTTCAATAATTATTCATCATATCCATAAATATATTATCGAAATGTAGCTTCTAGCTAATTATTAGAAACAATAACTTAAATAAATTGGATATTTGTTAAAAATACGATGCGAAAAGAATACTTGTTCATGATTATTGCTGGCTTTTTCTGGGGTTCTGGTCATCCAGTAATAAGAAGCATACTTACAAGTCCTAATCCCCATATGGATTCGATACAAATAGCTTTCTTAAGCACGTTAATCAGTTGTATCCTCCTACTTTCTTTTATTCCTCTCTTAAAAATTAACACTAAAGGCATGTATAGACGATTCAGTTTACTTTCTTTATCAGGATTAGCAGGTAGTTTACAATTTGGCATATATCCTCTCCTCTCATACACGGCTTTGGCATTCATTCCATCTTCAACGAATGCGATGCTTATTAATACAGCTCCTCTCTTCGTCGCGATTCTATCAATAATCACTATTAGAGAAGGGCTAAGCAACATTGGATACTTCGGCATGGGTATCGCATTTATAGGAATAGTGCTCTTATTGCAGGGGCTAAGCATCACATCACCGTCAGGAATCTTTCCCGGAGCGATATTCTCAATTTCAGGGGCAATAGTAACATCCATCTACTCAATAATAGGTAGGCAGTTAATGAAGAGTCATGAACCTATACTCGCAACTACAATCTGCTCTATCTTCGGCACAATCGTACTTACATTGATTACTCTCATGACTTCAAGGCTAAACGAGATTATCTGGATAAACATGACGCACCTTGGACTTGTTATTTACTGGTCCGTAGCACAGGCATTCGGGTCGCTGCTATTCTTCATGGCGATGCGACGCCTTGAAGCCCCAAGAGCATCAGTATTTATGTTTATGAGCCCATTAACTGCAACTCTATTATCAGTAGTATTCCTCGGCGATAGAATAACCCTACCATTCTTGATAGGGTCATTACTCATAATATTTGGAATCATGCTTTCCCAGAAAAGGACAAAATAAAAATGGCAATATTATATCTTCTTAACAAACCAAAGAATTAAGTATACGATTATCAAGGCTAGGATTAATATAGGAGATGTCCCGATGCTAACGCCATCAATTGTTTTTTGGAAATAGATAATTGGTGGTAGACTCTCAAGTCTTGAAATAACTCGTCCAAAGATTCCGATTATTACTAAAATGGCTCCAAGCAATATAAGGATAGTCCCAAAAGAGATCAATACATCTTTCAAATCTTACCACTCTTCGTCTTTGCAAGGTATTCTAAAACTTCTTCATCACTTACTTGGGAGAAATCCCTATAAAATTCCCCGATAGCGAAAAAATCTTCTGGCATATAAAGAATGATAGCATCATCCGCAATTGATTGTACCTTCATTAAAGCCTCTCGCGAAGCCACCGGCGCTGCTGCTACTAGCCTGATTGGTGACTGTTTCTTTACATATTTAAGTGCAGCAACCATAGTTGTTCCAGTTGCAAGTCCATCATCAACTATCAGAACTTCTTTTCCTTTGACTTCTATTCTTTTTCCTTTACCTCTGAACTTCTCTACTCGTTTCTTGATTTCTTCAAGCTCCTTTTTTGCTTGAGCCTCGATATATTGATGAGACACACCGTACAACGCAGCGACTTCTTCCTCTATCGCGACTTCTCCATCCTCGGCGACAGCAGCAACTGCGAGCTCAGGATTTCCAGGCACACCTATCTTCCTTGCAACGATGACGTCTAGCTCGGAACCTAGCTTCCTTGCTATGACGTATCCTATCACAACTCCACCTCTAGGAATGCCGAGAATGATTGACGGTCTACCAATCTTCTTCTCTATCTCGCTTGCTAATTTTTCTCCTGCATCAATTCTATCCTCGAAGAGCATACATAGCTATAAGCACAAACGACTCTATATGCTTTACCTGAAAAGCTAAAAGAATAACTTCTGCTCCTCGGAAAGCCTAGAAGTCTTTATCAACTTAGCAGAGCTAGGCCTCGTCTTCTTAAGAACATTAAACCCACAATACGGACATCGAGACTCAGCGACCTTAGACAATTTATCCTTATCAAAAACTCTTCCACACTGCACACACTGATAAAGAACCCTCTCAGACATGTGCAAAAATACAACCAACCCGGCTTTAAACCTTAAACAGCCGAGTAACAAATATAAATAAAAACAAATCTAAATAGAAAAGGAGCGGGGGTCGCCAAGCCTGGTCAAAGGCGCAGGGCTTAGGACCCTGTCCCGAAGGGGTTCGTGGGTTCAAATCCCACCCCCCGCATAGGTATTTGGACTCAAACTTATCAGAGGCTCCTCATAAAGGCTTTTTGAATGCCGGTCTCAGAGACGTCCGTCAAGGGACAGGCATTAGAGAATTTCTTGAGGGGGTTTAGAAGTGATGCCACAGGGAAAACAGTAGAGTTGCCGCCAGAGTTAGACGCTGTTGTGGGTAATCCTCCATATACGAGACAAGAGGAATTAGGAACTTATAAACTACTAAAAATCTATTCCCATATACTACAGATACAAGACACTACATCAATAACTAATAAAGATGCATTAAATTCCAAGACTTTACACCATAACTATCAATGACTAATTTTTGCATCTTGGCGATTATTCTTAATTAGTATAGTTTAAAGAGAGTTAGTATGTATTCAAGCTCTGTAGCAGTAATTCCGCCATCGACAGGTATGATGGCCCCCGTTATAAATGAAGATTCATCAGATGCTAAGAATAGTGCAGCATATGCTACGTCTTCAGGTGTACCTATCCTGCCAATTGGATGAAGCTTGCCGATAGTCTCAAGATATTTCTGGGGATCTTTTTTATCGACATACTGTTCGGTTAGTCTAGTAAGTACGAAGCCTGGGCAAAGACAATTTACTCTGATTTTATAAGGTGCACCGTCTAATGCCAACGCTTTAGTTAGTCCAATAAGTCCGCTCTTTGAGGCTGAATATGCAGAACAGCCTGGTAAACTTACTATTCCTAATACTGATGAGTTATTAATTATCGAGCCGCCAGTACCTTGTTTGATCATTTGTCTAAAAGCATATTTCGAGCATAGAAAAGCACCTTTGAGGTTTGTATCTATCACCTTGTCCCAGTCCTCTTCATTATAATTAGCCACAAAACCGTCTATCTCGATTCCGGCATTGTTAAAGAGAACATCAACTTTTCCCCACCTCTCTATCGTCTTATTAATAAGATTCTGAACATCCTCGGATTTTGACACATCTGCTTTTACAAACATTGCTTCATGCCCCTCATGGTTTATTTCCTCTACAATATTTTTTCCTCTTTTATCATCCCTCCCAGCTATTACCACTTTAGATCCTTCTTTTGCGAATAGCTTAGCTGCGGCCTGACCTATTCCACTCGTGCCACCCGTTATTATTGAAACCTTTCCCAATAGCCTCAAAATATTCCACCTAAAAAATTAATGCAACTACTTTTAATATACTTATTTATTTTTGATATCTTCAGGCCTAAGTTTAGTGTAGTCCCAAGTAGTAATTTTTAGAGGGCGAACCTCTATACAAACTGAGTCAGGAGAACATAGTGCAACTTGCTTGAATAGTCTTGCCACTTCATCCTTAATTATAATTTCGTCAGTTAGATATTTGTCATAGATTTTTTTCTCAATCTTCTTGCATTCTTCTCCACTTATAATCTTTGCAACTCCTCTTACTAGAACTCCTTTTAGCTTCAGTCCACCGTCAGTTGAATCGATGAGCAATGTAACTCGATCATCTCTCTTAATATTACTAATTTTCAATGCCTTTTCATAGGTAGATATATAGAACTTATTATTCTCAAATATGAACCAGACTGGAGAAAGCTGAGGTGTGCCGTTGAAGTTAATTGTTGCAAGTTTAGCAATTAATGGTTGCGAAAGATAATTCATCATCTCGCTAGTACTCATTTCTGGGACGATTATCATTCCAGCTTATTTTGTTGATATTACCATCATGTATATAAATGTTATTTAGAAAAATTTATATCCAGTATGATTCGAGTTTTAATGAGTATAAAATGAGTAATAATAGAAAAACCTCTTTTGAAACTCGTGTTTTCGTTAGAGAAGCAACAGGACTCGTTAGAGAATTTGGTGTTATTGAGCATTTTATGGCTAATCTGAGTGGAGTCGTGCCACTCTTCGCACCGGCCTTTACTGCGTGGTTCATTTGGTACGCCGTTCCCGGCGGCTCAGTTACAATCGCATCCATAGCTGCTTTTCTATTTGGCGCGTTCGGTTATTTGACTGCTTTTGCATTTATATGCGCTACTTTTCCTAGATCAGGTTCTCCTTATGTCTCTCAGAGCAGAATTCTTCACCCCTCTATCGCATGGCCAGCCGAGATTATGCTTTGGCTCTCAATTTTGTCATTCGCAGCGCTAATACCAAGTGCTTATGTTATCCAGTGGGGACTGGCGCCTGGATTATTTGTTTTGGGAAAAATGCTCGGAAATGAAGCTTTAATGGCCGTAGCCTCGTGGACAACTACACCAATAGGAATAATAGTTATTGGCACAATATTCCTAACAATCTCGTTAATTCCGGCTATACTAGGTATACGGGTCCTTCTAAGAACATTCTTGGCACCATTATTTGCGTTAGGAATCATTGGCTTATTGGTGAGCATTGGAGTATTATTATCATCTAATACATCCCAGTTCATCAAATTTTTAACAATGTATGAGCCTAATCTAAAATTTGATGAACTCGTATCTATCGGAAAAGAACTTAAACCAGATGCATTTGTACCTGTCACGTTATCGATAGGAACGTTTTTGGCAGCTCTAGGCATGACGATAGGTACTACTAACTCCTATTGGAATGCATGGGCTGTTGGCGAGATGAGGCGGGCAAATTTAGTTGTTCGTCAAGTCATCTCAATGGTTATACCTGGATTGATACTAATGTCAAGCGTAGTCGTAATTATTGAATTGATACAGGGCATAGTAGGACGCGATCAATTAATAGCTCTAACATTGATCGGTACATTATCGCCTGAAAGATTATCAACTCCATTGTTTGGAGGAGGTGTCGTGACTATCTCAATACCATATATACTTGCTAACAATCCAGCAGTCGTAATCTTAATCATGATTGCTATAATTTCTGCTGCTTTTACGTTTATGCCGATTAACTGGCTTATCTCTACGAGGCTGCTGTTTGCTTGGTCGTTTGATAGATTAATTCCTGCTAAGTTTGCATCTGTAAATGAAAGATTTCACACACCTGTATTCAGCTTAATTGTGGTTTTCCTGATAGTTGAATCATGGCTCATCTTAGTGGCTACTACACCCTACTTAGGTCTTGTATTTACTGTGACGTGGGTTTGGTCTGCGGTAAGCGTAGGATTGACTTGTCTTTCATGTGCATTATTACCATTAAGAAAAGAGTTATGGGAACAATCACCAATTAAAAAATACAAGATCATAGGAGTTCCAGTAGCCACGATTGTCGGCCTAGTTGGGTTTTTCTACCAGATGAATGGTGTCTATCAATATGCAGCGATACCAGAATTAGGTTTCGGTGCTCCACAAGCCTATCTACTCGCGGCGTCTTACATAGTTGCATTTGCTCTTTACTGGATAGTCAGAGCAGTGAGGTTAAGACAAGGAATACCGATCGATCTGGCATTTAAATCCCTACCTCCAGAATAGATACTTTGTAATAAAATAGTAATTTTTATTTATGGTCTGCGTTTTTTAATAAATGGCGCAAAATACCGACGTTAGTTTTTGGTCTTGGTAGCATCTTAAGTTCATTAACCTGATGAATATGTAAATCCATATAAGGTATGTTGCAATAAATTTTATTGCTAAATATGTATGTTAGACTGTTAAAAATGGAGTGATTAATATTTACCTATTTCATGCAGCTCTTCAGTCTCTAATGTGATTTGTTCATGACCATCCTCTGTAACAACGTGAACGTCTTCCCAAATCATCACTATATCTTTTTCTACATTAAATAATGGTTCTGTGCTAATAATCATACCTGGCTTAAGAATTGTTCTGTCTTCTGAAGAAACACTCGGTGGTTCTGTGGGAAGCATGCCTTGACCATGCCCCATGCGCCCTACTTCAAAAGGTCTAAATCCAGCCTCCTTTATTAAGTCATAACCTCTCTTCCATAAATCAAAACACGTTATTCCCGGCTTTATGGAATCCGCCATTTTCCTTGATATGTCAATTAGGACCTTGTGATATCTACGCATCTCTTCGGAGGCTTTTCCAACGACTGCTATACGTGGATAATCTATTGTATGAGTACGTACGTAAGCCCCACCATCAAGGTATAAAATATCACCATCAATTAATGGAGTCTCTGAGTGAAACTGTGTATGATTTAATGGCTCTTTACATCCCACGTGAACAAAGGCAATACGGTCAGCGCCTTCTTCTAACATTAACTTACTAAAAAGTCTAGCTACTTGCCTATGCGTCATGCCTTTTTGAAAGAGGTCAAATACTTTTTGACGGGCACGTCCAGTAATCTCCGCAGCCTTGCGCATATATTCCTGTTCTTCTTTAGATTTAATCATGCGTAATTCCCATATCAAGGAAGCAGCATCTACGAATTTGGCCTCTGGCAAACTCTTCATAAGTTTTAATAACTCGCCAAGCGGTATTCCTAACCTCATCTCAAGCCCCTCCTCTATACCTATTCTAATACCATTTGCACGCAAGCCCGCATCTTTTAAAGCGGAGACATAAAGTTGGGTTGGAATGCCCATTGTAGATGTATAACTTATTACGTTTTTAACTGCTTTCTTAACGACATCTTCAGTTGCTGAACCTACAATCGCTACAGGCTCTCCCTCACTAGGCACGACCAATATAGCCGGTCTCGCATTAGAATAATGAAGGCAGACAGTACCTGAAGTGCCAGTAAAATATTGGAAATTCTCCTCATTTGTTATGAGAAGCGCATCAATATTCTCTCTCTTCATTAATGCTTGCGCAGAATTTAGTCTCCGGGCGATCTCGCTTTGAGAAAATATTTGTATCATATAGTAATTTTGAGTAAGGATGTATTTATTTTTTAAGTGCAATTTTCAAGGATTAAAAAAGCATTTTAAGTTGTAATTCTTGGTTGTGTCAGAAGTATGCCGTATCCTTTAACAGGCTCATCTATATTGGCAATTTGAAGTGCCTTCACATAGTTGCTTGATTTGCAGTCACTACAGGAACTCCAAATTCTTCTTCCAGCGGTTCTATGATCTCAGCAGTCCTTAGTCCCGTGCATGCTATAAATAAACCATCAGCGTCAGGAGTAAAAATATTCCTAGCATGTTGATAGAGTTCCTCTGTTCGGAAATTACCGATTTCCCACTCATAGTTAAGATTTAGACCTTTAAATCTCAGCATATGTAGTCCAACTTCTTCTAAATATTTTTTTAATTGTGAATTTATATCATGAGGATAAGGAGCAATGACTACTACTTTACGTATTCTTAACAGATTAAATGCGTCAATAACAGCGCCCTGCTGTATTTTTAGAGTGGCGGATAGAGTGTTCCTTCGAAGTCGAATGACAAATACGAAAATAAATTTAAATAATGTTGCAAAGTGATCTATTTTGATATACTATCTAGAAAAATTTTCCCGAGATCCATCTTTAAGAGAATAGTTGGGTCTTCGATACTCACTGAGCGCAAATCAATGCACATGCTTACCTAGCGGAAGTGGATGACTTTTCACAGATCGTGTATGGAATCATAATATATCGAGATTTGATGCCTAGAGAAGTTGAGCCCGATATAGATTCCATCCCACATCCTATCCGAAAAAATTACCTACTTGGGGATTTCTACGTAATGCCGGAAGGGAAGCATGAAAATTGTCAATTCTACTCTTATCGCCCATTATGTTCAATACTTCCAAAGAAAGCTAAAATCACTAAAGATCAGCTCCTATCTCTTAGAGAACTATATTATACCATTAGACGGTTTATTTATATAAACAACCATTATGCCAAAAAAGAAATATTCCATCGCGATAAGATGTTCAAGGAATATAAATCGAAGTCGAAAAAGATG
>CALIKS010000066.1 GCA_938017985.1 uncultured archaeon
ACTTCGCAACCCGTCTCAGGAGGATGCTCCATGATGTCATGGAAAGCTATAATCCCACCCTTTCTAACCAGCGGCGAATACATCTCGAAATCCCTCTTAACACCTCCGTATGTGTGGTCCCCATCTATAAATAAGAAATCCAAAGATCTTTCTCCTAGAATTTCTTTAATCTTTTCTAAGGTTTTCGGGTCGTGGGAATCAGCTCTTAATAATTCTATTTTCTGCCCGCTTTTAGCGAATCCCTTGAACAAAGGTATCTTCCATTCTGGATAACCTCCTCCAAAAGGCCCGCCTGGTAGGTCTACACTTATAACGATAGCTTCAGGTTCGGCTATGTAACTAAAGAGAAATAGTGTTCCCCCTCTGGCAGTTCCGATTTCGAGAATTTGTTTAGGCTTTAACTCCTTAACGATTTCTAACAACTTAGTGATCTCATACTTAACTTGTATTGGTTTAATAGAAAAAGTAAGGTATTGGAAAGAAAAGGCAAATTCGATAGCATCGTGAATATTATTAATTTTCTCGATCTCTCTCCTCATTTTACGAAGTATTATCGGGCTTAGCAATCTCATTACGCTGGAACGTACGGGCTTTCTTAGAAATGGAGGCATTATCTCGTATAGAAGTCTGAATAGTTTCAAAATAATGTTCCACCTCTTATAATTCATTCCTGTAAATCTTTAAGTAGAGTAGCAAGAGTGCATGGTATTCCATGTTTTGATAATGCCTTTTCACCTAAGCTGCGCGTAACTGCTAAACGGTATGCTTGTAAGGTTCTCGGACCATACCGTAAATAATTTTTTGTTAGAAGCGTAACTTCTTTTAAAACGTCTACTAAACCTACTCTTATCATCGGCTCCTTCATAAACTTATGATCAGGAGGCATCTTTTTGCGAAGCTTTAAACCCAGCTTGATGCCGTCTAGGAGACCTCTTAAAATTAATTTATTCCGCTCTACAAAGGATCTAGCTAGAGTTATTGGTAGAGTCTTAAGAAGAAGTTGCACTATCCATGGACGACCGTAAAGTACGATTACAGCAACGTTGCTAGATAGCTTCCAACGTCTCAACGTAGGCGGTAGTGTAGGTGGTTGCAGGGAGTCTCTACCATTTGAACTTGATGTTGTAGCCCCTCTGCAGTGTTTACCAGCTACTACGGGCAGCGCTACTATTATATATCCGCAGCGCCATAGGCGAATGCCGAGTTCGTAGTCGTCCCCCCACATGAAGAAGTAGGGCATGAAGAGGCCACCACACTTCTCTATCGCCTCAACCCTATATACGGAGTATGCGCCATCCGCATATGTTACAGCAATAGGCTTTAAGCTATTAATTATTGCGCTATCCATGCCGAACCCTACGGCATAGGTCGTTCCGTGGTTAGCCATCATGCATCCGTAGCTATCTACGTATTTACCATCCCACGTGAGGATCGCACCCTGAATACCAGCTATTTTAGGGTGAGACTCCAGAACCCTTACTAATGCCTCTAAGGAGTCTGGCTCAGGTGCGAGGTCATTATTAATCAACGCGATATACTTTGTATCTGAGCTCCGCAGTCTGTATGCGATAATGTTTGCAAATGCAAACCCGTAATTCCTCGACAGTCTGATAACTCGAACTTCAACATTCTTATCGCGCTTTAACGTACCTACTAGCTCGATAATGCGTTCATAGCTTCCATCATCAGATCCGTTATCAACTATTAACACTTCAAGAGGTCTGTACTCAAGCGATAACACACTCTCCAGGCTGTGCTTTATGACGGACCACTTCCTACTAGAGTTGTAGTTGACTGTTATCACTGTGACCTTAGGCCTCATCCAAGGCACCTACTCTAGTGCTTAATTTGACCCAATAAGCTTAACTCTCTGATGAGGTTATAGGACTATTAATGCATTAGGTATTTCATTCACCCATTCCAGAGGACTATAAGCGAAGCCCCGGGTATGTCCATTCCCTCTCATACTCTGATCTTAAGAGGATTTGAGCACCGCTATTATTATATATTTTCCTAAGTAGTTAGAGGATTTTTCCCGGAATTTTCAATGCTTTCTCATAGATTGCCCTGAGTAAACCCTTAATCTATTAATAATTTTATTTTCTATGCTAGGAAATTTTTAGGAAATACGTAGACTTAAATTGAGGTCTTAAATTCTTATATTAAGACCTTCAACACTCTTCAAATCCTATAGTTAATGCTTAATGAGAACGTTCTGACGTACCCCTTCACTATTAAATATACTTAATTATCTTACCGTAACAACCTACTGATGGTTTAAAGTAGGAGGTCTAATTTTATCTCTCCGCAGCGTATGTTAACTCTGGGTGACCCTGGCCTTAGAACTTCTTATTACTCATTGCTCTTAATTACTTCCTTAATCTTCTGTACGATGTAGGTTATATCTTCTTCTGTGAGCTTTACGCTTGATGGTAGGCTTAATCCTTTTCTAGAGATTTCCGATGCAATATATGGAGGTTTTGCATATCGTAGATATGGAGGCATTTCATGTAGCGGGTAAAAGAAGTTTCTTATCTCAATGCCTTGTTTTTCAAGCTTTTCAGCAACCTCTTCTCTTGTTATGTCCCTTCTATTTATTAGTATTGAGTAAATCCAGTATACACATTTAGCCCAAGACATCTCCGGATGCAAAATTATGCCGTTGATTTGAGAAAGCTCCTCTGCATACATCTTAGCTATTTTCCTCTTCTTTTCAATGAACTTATCTATCTTATTTAGCTGGGCAACACCTAAAGCTGCTTGAAGATTTGTCATTCGATAGTTGAAGCCCACGGTTTCATGCCAGTATCTCCTCTTCGGATTCATTCCATGATCTCTTAAGATCCTCATCCTTTCGGCTAATTCATCATCGTTTGTTAGGCAAATCCCTCCCTCACCTGTTGTTATTATCTTATTGCCATAGAAGCTAAAACAGGAAATGTGGCCAAACGAGCCAACCTTTCTTCCCTTATACTCCGCACCATGCGCTTCCGCAACATCTTCAATGATAAAAAGTCCGTAGCGTTCTGAGATTTCCATAATTTCATCCATGTCGCAAGGATGGCCGTAAAGGTGTACGGGTATTATTGCTTTTGTTCGTGGTGTAATTGCTTCTCTCAACTTAGATGTATCGATACACCAGTAATCCGGGTTAATGTCTACTATTACTGGATTAGCTCCTGTGTACAGTACTGCATTTATCGTTGCTGCAAAAGTTAAATCTGGAACTATTACTTCATCTCCCGGACCTATGCCTAAGGCGACTAAAGCTAAGTGGAGTGCAACAGTGCCATTGGATGTTGCGATTCCATGTCTGACTCCTATGTACTTTGAAAAGGATTTCTCAAACTTTTCTATGAATTCACCTTTGCTACTTATCCACCCGCTTCTAACAGCTTCAACTACATTTTTAAGTTCCTCTTCCCCGATTTCCGGCTCAGCTACTGGATATTTGAACATGAGATCACATCCTTAAAGCTCTTGTGAGTATTCTGTTCTCACTTGGATAGTTCGGAGCATCCCATGGAAATCTCTCTCCTTTTAACCATCTCGACCATCTACCCACTTCCTCCCTTACCATTATCTCAACAAGTTTATTAAACTTCGTCCTAGGTTTCCACCCAAGGACTCTCTCAGCTTTTGAATAATCCCCGACAAGATGCGGCACGTCTAAGGGCCTTATGAACCTTTTATCAACTCTCACATGATCCTCCCAATTTAATCCCACGATCTCAAAAGCACTTTCAGCAAATTCCTTCACAGAATGAGCCTCCCCTGTAGCAATAACGTAGTCATCAGGCTCATCCCGCTGTAGCATTAACCACATGCTCTCTACATATTCTGGAGCATACCCCCAGTCTCTCTTCGCGTTTAAGTTCCCGAGCCTAAGTTCATTGCTTAACCCAAGCTTTATCTTTGCCACCTCATTCGCTATCTTCCTCGTAACGAACTCAAGTCCGCGAAGAGGACTTTCGTGGTTGAAGAGAATCCCGTTTACAGCGAAGATCTTGTATCCTTCTCTGTAAATCTTGGTGATCCAGTAGCCATAGAGCTTAGCAGCTGCGTAAGGGCTCATAGGCCTAAAGACGTCGTTCTCACTCAAAGGCTTACCTCCATTCAGAAATCCTGTTGCACCAAACATCTCACTCGTTGCTGCGTTGTAGAATTTCACATCCAGACATACCTGGCGAATAGCTTCTAAAATTCTAGTAGTGGCAAGTCCTGTGATATCTCCAGTCGCAACTGGCGATTCAAAACTCGCTTCAACGAAGCTCTGCGCGGCGAGATGGTAAACCTCATCCGGCTCAGAAATCTTCAACGCTTCAACGATTGAGCCTGTATCGCTTAGCTCAACTGGAATAAGATTTACCTTATCAAATATCCCGAGATATTCCAGGCGCCAGAAGTTCGGAGTGCTCAATCTACGGTAAGTTCCGAAGACTTCATAGCCTTTCTCAAGGAGGAATTTTGCCAGATAAGCCCCATCTTGGCCAGTTATACCAGTTATCAACGCTCTTTTTACCATATGTTACCTCACCAACTAAAGCAAACGAGTACCAGAAAATTTAAGGATTATCAAAGTTTATTGAGATAAATGTAGAGCCATATAATATATGTCGCATATTTTCCCCCCTCTTGAATCTACGCGCCTAAGTAAGGCTTCGATCACAAAGCCGAATTTTTTGTATAGCCTTATTGCTGCCTCATTGTCCGTATCTACCGTCAAGTATATCGTGTTTACCCCAAAGGCCTTTGCATACCCTATAATGTGTCTTGTAAGGACCTCCCCTATCCCCCTGCCTCGATAATCTCCACGTACAACTATTCCGTATTGTGCATGCTTAAAAGAATCGAATAATGCTATGTCTAGGTGTACGAAGCCAACGACTTCTTTACATCCATTAACTGCGATAACACCGAGGAAATACCTGCCAAACATTTTATATATCAACAAATTGAGAAGCAGTCTTCCAAGAATTCTTAAGTAGCATTTAATAAAAGATTTATAATTGTCTATCACTAAATACCGATAATGTGATCTGCCTTCATCGTCCAATGACTGAATCATATCACATAGACGCTTAATATAGTTTATTCCTAAGATCTTAAGGTTAATGATTTCACCGTTTCTTAGTTTTACTTCTATCATCTTCTGACGCCTCGAAAGGTAGTTCAGAACGACCTATGGCCTCGAATTTTAAATATTTCGAATATTCAC
>CALIKS010000067.1 GCA_938017985.1 uncultured archaeon
AAATATTGCCACTCAGTCACCCGAGTGGCGCACCTCAACCATGACCTCGGCCATGGCGTAATAAGAGGAGAGGAGAACAAAGTTCTCATTAAACTTAAGTCTCTGTTACTCGTGTACATAGATTAACCAGTAGTCACTGGCATCGAGAGTGAGTCTCGTCATACTCACGGGCTGATTAATCCATGGGGTCTACCCATTGGTGCACAGAGAGTCACCACTTGGTAGATTATCCTTTGCATCTTCAACTCATACGACAATATGAGCAGGCTTTGTTTATATACCTTGAGCATTCGTCCCAACTACGGGACCAGGTGCCGACTAATACGTGACATTGCATCATTTAAGCGAGTTGTGTATCCTGTCATTAGGTGGATAAGTTTATATCCCTCGGATAGATAACAATATCATAGCGTACTCCGTTCCGTATGCGAACGGCACACCTGCACAACATTGTGGCGTTACATCATCAAGGCAGCATCGTGATAGATTTTGCTCGTCACCGGAGTGAGTCGTGATGTATTCAGCTGAGAACTGCGGAGTGTATGCTCCTACGGGCTGATGTTGTGTTTTATATAGCGATAGGCTCCCACTTGCAGAGATTTCACACGTATAGTGCTACTACGTCGGTAAACCCTGACCTAACGCTCGACATCAATCGTAATAATTCCTCTGGGGAAAGTATATCAAACATCCACTAAGCCAATATACAATATCGCATATATAAAGTATACTGCTAAGCACTAAGCACAGAACATGGTAGTACGAAGTACAAACAACCAATAATGCTACATCTTATCAAGCACATCACTGCATGACCATCGAAGTCAATGTAACCAGAACGGGTCATCCCAAGGAACTCAAGCATGGCGACCAAACGCCACTAGAACACAATAGGGTCCACCCAATTACATCATAGCATCGATGCCAGTGATAGCATGTGATTTACGCAACACATAAGCGAATAAAGCATGATACTTGGTGAGCTAATGGAACAATCGAAGCATGGTATCTGCATCGCATCGTAGCAATAGCTGTATCGCAAAAGGTAGGGTCAAGGTAGAATCATGATGTACACCTGCGTGCAAGGGTCGAATCATGCACGAAGTACAATAAAGTACACCAAAGGAACAATTAGAATGAATAGACTTGCCGAAGTAAGCACGCTCTCCATCACAACTCCATCATTGCATCCATCGTGATAGCGAACATCGAAGTGAATCAGCAACTGATGTGCTGAGCAGTGATAGCAGTAGCAAAGCTTAATCCAAACCCAATGAAGGGTTGGCAAGCACATATCTAATTATTTAGCATCAAATCTTAGGAATTAAGTTTTCAAGGCATCGCAATCCATCAAGTGGCATCGCAATCCTCTAATCCTCAAGTTGACTTACTAGGTCTACGCAATCCCAAAAGGGCATCGCATATCGTTTGGGTCAACTCATCCGTCCAAGTGATTATGTCAAAGAAATGGGGAAAGTGATAAAAGGGGACAACCCCGACCCGATTGGGTCGAGGCATAGTCCACCATTAAGCCGCCTAGCCTTTGTACGCTGTTTGATTGAGATATTCTCCATCAACTTCGTAGCCGGCTAACTGACGAATCTCTTTGATTTGGGTTGGTGTAACCTTGCCATTCAAGAGACTCCGTTTGGCGCTGGATTTTGAGGTAGGAAATAAAGTCTCAAGAAGTTTTTTCTTCATGCCAAAATCGCTTAAGCCTTCTGCTCTTGCATATTTCATCGAGTGGGCAAGTGCTCTACCAAAAAGCATGTAGTGCTCAACGTTCATATTGTGATTGTCTAAACTGATTGTTAGGTCAATCTTCGCGGTCAACTTTGGGTCAACTTTATTCTCTCCGAGTCCGTTGTCGGTTGTGTTATTTGTTATATTGTCCATGGGTTTTGTTCTCCATTGGGTTATTGTTTTGGGTTAAGTGATGGGGAAGGATTCCCTACTCCATCGGTAAAGTTCTTATTCTGTCGTGGTGTGTCGTGTCGTTTGGGTCGGTGGGTTATGTGCTTACACCATTAGAAATGCCCGAAAATAAGGGGATTGTGACTGCATACATAGTTAGTAACACCCCCCCTTGGGGGGGAAGGGATTTTTCGTGCCACACCATAATATACCCCTTTTCTCAAGTTTCCTGAATTTTGAGAATTGCCTAAATTGTGGAATTATTTTTGTGTTGGGCTATGCCGATGTAGCTCAGTTGGTAGAGCAATTGCTTCGTAAGCAATGGGTCACCGGTTCGAATCCGGTCATCGGCTCCATAAAACTTAGTTGTGTGTGGCATTTGTGATACAAATCACTGCATATAAGTAGTAACAATGTTAATTGACTATTGGTTTTTAGGGACTTAGAATGAATTGAGTGGCTGAGATAGCTGAAAGACCTAAATATTCACTTCGGGGCAAACCAGAAGTACGGGAAGCTATGTCTCAGTTGGAGAATCATTGGGAGCAGGGGGAGCATGTAAAGGGGGATGCCTGGGTAAAAAAAGTAAATGGCGGCCTGGAGCATCAATTTATCAACGGTTTATATGTACGGATGGTAAGATTGCCCGCGGGAATGTGCTTTACTACTAAGATTCACAAGAAGGAACACCCATTTTTTTTGATGTCGGGCAAATGTCGGGTACTCACGGAAGAGGGAGTTGTGGATATGGTGGGTCCGATGATGGGAGTAACCCCTCCAGGCACAAAAAGGTTAATGTATATCGAGGAGGAAGTCGTGTGGTATACAGTTCACCGCACAGATAAGACGAATCCACAGGATGTAGAGGAAGAAGTTATAGCTAAGAACTTCGATGAATTTGAATTTTCACAGGAACAATTACTAAAAATACAGGAATAATCATGGCATTTGTAGCAGTTTTACCAGCAGCAGGAACGGTTTTAACGGGATTAGGGGCGGCAGCCTCTAGCATACCACTTATTGGAGGAACACTCGGAGCACTTGGTGGAGGATTGGGTGGTTCACTTCTTTCACTAGGCTCAATACCAGTTGCGGGACTGGGTGCTGGACTTAGTGGAGCAGCCTCTTCGCTTGGGGGTGGTCTACTTGGTGCAGGTGCTGGACTATACTCATCAGCTGATAAGTTACTTGGTGGTTTTCTCCCAAGTTTGGGTGGTTTAGGAGTTACTCCACAACAAGGATTCTTAGGACATGGAGATAATGCTTTATTGGGTGGAGCTGGTATGGGGTTAATTGGAGGCCCTGGTCAATTCCTTGGCCCTGCAGTACCTCAAGCTGGATTAACCGTACCAGGTGCACAACCAAGTCAAGGACCTCTTGGTATGGCTGAAGATAAATTTAAAGGTGTACTTGGACAGGCCACTGGAGCAGCCGATAGGATGGGTGTTGGGTCAATATTCGATATGGCAGGCAAAGCACGAGGATTAGTCGATGCCTATAATGGCCCTGGTGGTACACCTGCACAACAAGCACAAATGCAACAAGGATTTATAGATAGTCCAAAGGTACAACCAATTTCAGCAGCTCCTGCTTCTGTTACACCAGTGTCTTTAGTCTCACAACAAGGCTCTTCTGGATTTAAGCCAAGTGCAACTCTACTTCAGCAGCAACCAGAAATGCAAGGACCAGCAAGTCCAGAGACTGAAGAAAAACTACAGAGATTATTGGATGCCCTAGAAGGAAGAGAAAATACAGATATGAGATTTATTAGTCCTGCCGCAGCATTTCAACAGTCACTGGAACGAGATGCACGAAGAATTTAATGATTTCAAAAAAACGATTTACCCAATGGATAAAAGTTGCATTTGGAAAAAATGTGACTTTATCAGATTGGGTGAGAATATTTCGAGCAAGCTTACGCTTGCTCCTTTATGGAAGGGCGAGTCGGGCGGTATGGAGGCACAGGCTGAAGACCTGCATAGGATGCCCGCTTTACGATGTGACTCTTAAGGTGTGCAGACCACCTGAAAGACCAACACTTGGGTGTGGGTGTTATATTCCATACCTTGCTATTGTTAGGACTGCAAAGTGTTGGGGGACTCAAAACTACGAATCATTCAGAGGATGGAAAATCTAATAAATAGCAGCGAAGCTAATGCAGAGAGAAATGTCCTTCAAGCTGAGTATGAGTATCTCTTGAATAGAGAGAGGCGCATTACCCAGGAGAAGCAAGTCGTTCTGGAAAAGCTTCTGAAGCTTAAGGAAATTATCGAAAAGGCAAAAGCCTAAAAGGTGAACGTAGAGCACCTTGAAGCTCGTCGCTACTTAGTTACGAGCCTGTCTAACTCTGACAATATTCACTTGGCCGACCTCGAGGAGTTCTCCGGATTTGGAGAATGCTCCTGCGAGTATTGGCACTTTAATTTAGGTCCTAAGCTGAAGGCTGGACAGACTCCTTTTCGGACTTGCCGTCACCTGCGGGCTGCTCGGGATTTTGAACGGCGAACCTTGAAGCAAAGTAAACCTCAAGTCCAGCAAAGCAAAGAGCACCCAGCACCTCACTAAGCTTTAATTTTTCCCCCTCTTTGTTGTAGGTAAGAACTGTTCTTAGTACTTCGTCCGCTAATGTAGATGAAGTGGCGTTATTGTCTTCTGTAGGTATGTTTTTTTCTTCGGTCATAAATCTTCCTCCTTTATAAATATTCCGTCCCGCATGACTCCCTTGCGGTGCTTTATCTCATCCCATGAGTGGGACAGGCAGGACTCTAGTGTAATCTTATTTCTCACACATATATTAATCATCACAACTAACAGGTCTCCTATATCGTCATCTATAGGCTTCCCCTTGCATACTGAGTCAGATAGCTCTCCCAGCTCTTGTATAAGCTTTAATACCTGTGCCTTGTCATCAGACCCTTCAATTAGGTTTCGGTCACGATGCCATTGCTCTACTTGTTTAATTAACTTGTTCATACTAAATAATTGTTTTCCCTGGCCCACGATGGATTTTCGTGTATTACCCGATGGCACTCACGACACACACTTAACCAGGTATCTACTGCTAAATAATTTTTCCCTCTCTTGTCCTTATGGTGAACATCAACTGACTTCTTCTTTGTACACACCTCACAAATAGGAAAGTCCTCAAGGAACTTCTGTCTCAGCTTCATATACTCCTTCACCTCCTTCGCCCTCTTCTTGCTCATAGGGCGCAAGGGAGTCTTCCTCTTCAATGGTTGCCGCCTTTTCACTTAAGTCTACCTCCTTAGTTATAAGATTTTTGCTTATTCCTGCCTCAGAGACATGTCCGTCTGCTCCACCTATTCCATCTCGGGATAAGTTCCATACCTCTCCTCCCATGTCCAAAATCATTCTCGCCTCATTATCGAACCTTACATCATCAATAATGAATATTTGCTCTGGTGACTCCTCTATGCGGTGCTTGGCTAAATTCACCCATATATCATTGGATATAGTATTTCTTCCCCACTCAGTGCCCAAGGTCTGCAAGCAGTACCTAGCTGATACTCCTAGATGGGGGATAATCCTCTCCTTGTCTTCCTTGATGTAGTCCTCATGGACAATACACCCAAGCATTTGCTTAAGTGGAGTAGCAAAGCTCATTACTCGCACTAGAGAGTCAAGGCCTTCTTGGTAATACTCAAATACCAAGTTACTTGCAAAAGTTGACTTTCCTACACCTTTTGGCCCCGCCAGACCAATTATTCTTTTGTAATCTTCTTTCATTAATCAGTTGTAAATTTCAATGTTTCCCAAATTGCTCTTTCATGCTTTGAGCTATCCCACTTTTGCTGAAAGGCCTTACGCCTTCTGATGGTCTTAAAGTCTTTTTCGAGATTTAATTCGTAGTCAAATAATGTACCTTCAGTTAAGTTCTCTAAGGGTACGCATATTATATTTGTCCTTCCACCATCACCTATACCATGCTTACACCATGCTCTGCCTTGCGATATCAAGTGCATGAGGATTTTTTTAAGCCTAGCTACTTCCCATATTCTAATAGCCACATGGGATTCTTCATTTTGCGGGTCTACTATTACATTGCACCACCAATGTGCTTTGGTTGCCATTATTCCAGTTAATATCTCATCATCTACATTCATATCGTATCTTGAGTACTCAAATGCTAGATTTCCTGTCTTTGCCCACATTTTGTCCGCCTTTACTTCCACGGACCCCTCTCCCTCGAGCATTCGGCAAACTCGGGATTCCCATTGTTGACCGAAGTCGAGGTCGAGGTCGAAGTTCGACTTTTCAGGGGTCCTTGGCATTAGTACGGGTCTTCTTCTAACTTAGTGGCTGGTTCTTTTGAGCCACCAAGGAATCGGAATTTCTCCATTCTTAATCGGGTAGCGGTAATCTTGTCTCCACTCTTTCCTTGGTACTGTTCAGTACTCATGGATGCGAATATGAGCAATGGCTCCCCCATCTTTATTTTGGATAGAGCGGCTTGGTTTTTTTCATTCCAAACATCCACATTGTAGAAGGATGCATGCTCCCCATTTTTGCGTTTTTCATTTACTGCTACTCTGAGCTTCATCACTGGCCCACCAGAGGTATCTGTAACCTCGGGGTCAGCGACTACTCGTCCTAGCAGAGTTACTTCGGCTGTTCCTAGCATATCGTTATATTCTGTTTTGTGTTTCCTGAATGAAGTCGGCTTGCTCTGCCTTCCCTGCATTCAGCCTTGGTTTTATTTCAACCTTTTCCTCCTCAAATCGTTGAGTTGTACGGTCGAAAATTATCTTGTCCCTAGAGTGCCCCGATTTACCAAATCTATTCTTGGCTACAATGACGGCACACTTTTCTGGAGTTGGCCCTAATAAATCCCTGTGAAGAAGAACTACCATGTCTGCGTCCTGCTCAATTGCACCCGATTCACGAAGGTTGTGCATCCCTGGTTCTGACTTCGTTTTCTCTGACTCTCGATTTAACTGACAGACGAGAAACACTACGCATTCGAGTTCTTTGGCAATTATCTTACATGTCCTTGAGATATGTGCCACTTGCTGTTCCCTTGGCATAGACCTGTCATCGGGGGTAAGTAATCCGCAGTAGTCCACAACAACAGCATCCAATTCACCCCTTCTTTTAAGTAACTTACAAGAAGAGCGGATTCTTGCTATGCTTTGGGACGAATCATCATCAACATGAATTGGTAGACTAGCAATGTTGTTGAGTCCCTGCTTAAGAAGATTTCTGTCATTTTCTGTATCATACCCAGAAGCAAATTTGGACAGGTCTACTCCCGAATCAATAGCAGCTATTTTCTTCCAAAGTTGGTCACCAGACATTTCTAAAGAAAAAATGGCACTAGACTTACCAAGCTTTCCTGCATGATATGCAAAGTTCATAGCTAGGGTTGTCTTCCCCACGGAAGGACGGGCTGCGATTATAACCAATTGTCCGGCACGGAACCCACCATCAAGTACTCCGTTCAACCAAGGAAGATGAGTTACAATAGATGCGCCTCCCTGCTTTCTCTCCTCCTCGATACGCATTGCAGTATATTCTGTGAGCTCCTGTGCCGAACGCATGGTTCGTTCCTTCAGGTCCATCAAGCGATTAATTTTATCGTCGATAAATACACAAATGTCTCTCGGGTCAGTTGCTCCATTTGCTTCGCTTAATTCATTTTGAACTTCTCTAGTCAGTTTGTTTAGTTCCCGAAATTTCTTTGCCCTTACAAGACGGTCAACAAATTCACGCCCTTGTCTGCTTGTCTCTACGCATTCTAAAATGTCATCCCAGTTTGGGTGCTCGACTAGCCATGCTTCCTTGCCTCCTGCAATTCGCTTGTACGCACCAAACATTCCAAAATCATCTTCAGCATCTGCACGCTTGGATGCATCAAACCATTCCCTATTTGCTCGGTTGGTAAAATGCTCTTCGTTTATTCCCTGCTCTAATGCGTAATTCCAAATCTCTAAGCTGTATGACTCAATGTCTTCTGGCCATTTAGTTACGGAAAGGAATCCGTGTTCTGCATCTATATCAGTTTCCACATGTGCTCCAAATATTTGAGTTAATCGATTGTTATCTATCTGTATCATATATGGGTCCTCCAGCACCCTCGTCGTAGTTTTCATTTAACCAACCATGGTTCGTTATCCATGAGTTGGGGTGGCAGTGTTCTCTGCCTGCAGATTTTTCAACTCTGCAATATTCCCCATAGAGCTCCGCAAGAATCTCTGCGGGGATTTGTGACTCCTGTATCGCTTCCCATTGTTCCTTAATAGCCTTGGCGATTCTAGGTGGGAATTTACAATTTGCTACAGAAGCAATAAATGTCTTTTGGTATGACTTCCTCTCGGTCTCGGTGTCATCTTCCAATCTGTTTTTCGTTTCTTCCACTTGTACGGGTTCTTGTACAACTGGTCTTGGGGTTGCCATAATTTGACCTATATATGGCGCCATAATCTGAGCGATTCCTGCCCTTACTACTTCAGCAGGCTTTTGACCTGTCAGCATGCAATAGCAGTCAAGATTATGCTTTGCCTCATCAGATAGACGAAATGTTATTCTTTGCCCGTCGCTCATTTAAGAATAACCCATCCCCAAATCATTATCGCTATTACAAGTAGCATGACAAAGCCTGTATCAATTAAGTTTTCCCATTTCATAATACTGTTATTTCCACCCACGTTTCTTCTTTACTGAACGAACCGACTTTTTCCTGCGCGACCTCGAGGGCGAGGCTTTGCGGGTTGTCTTCTGGTATAATTCTCGCAAGCCTAAGCGAATCGATGAGGAACTTGCAGCCCCCAACGAGGTTGTCGGGGTCGCAGAGTCTGACCCTTCGGCTAATAATGCGGACTCTATGGCGAGCATTACCTTTCTGTTCGTGTCCGATTTCTCCTCCAGTCTCTGCCATTGATTGTACCGAAACAGAGTGTTTAGTGAAGGGGTTCTCTTCTTCACTACTAGAGTCAACTTTTCCCCTCGTTCCATCGCTCACTTAATTTTAGCTACCGAGGGAGCTTTGGGTTTCAATTTGGCAATTTTACTTAGCCTACTTTTTAAATCAATTCTTGCCTCATGCTTGCTTTGCTCAGTCTTGTCTGCCCAAACTGGAACAAGATTTTCAAGTTGAAACTTCATAGCCTCCATTAAATCATCCCAATTAATAAGGTTAGAATCCATCAATTGCTCCGCTACTTCCTTTGCTTCGTAGCTAGTCATATTGCCACTTCCGCGGAGTTTAAATCCAGGGACTGTCACCCCATCGCTTAGTTTTTGTTTTACGGCCGCTTTTACCGCTTTAGTGAATGCTTCCATGAGGGGGACCATTTCCATCGCCTCAGCAAGCTTGTCGTTATCTTCCAACCATTTTTCCATATTTATTTAAAGTTTCTGTGATTAATGTGTGCAAGGACGGGCAATAAGGTTGTGCAGAGCACCACTTACATTGCTTTGTTCCTGCTATTGCAGGTGGGTTTGGTTCAAGTGCATGTTTAGATGCGTTAGTAAAAAGTTCACCCTTGGCTAAAAGAAAGTCCCTAGAGTAGCTGACTGTAGTATAAGTTGGGTCATTCAGCGGTTCTATGAGGGCCAAGAATACTTCTTCTATCTCTGGGTAATTCTTTACCACCAAGGCACCTTGGGCTTGCAACTGAACATTCTTGTCAGCAGGCTCATGCTCCCCTCTAAGCATTTTGTAGTCTGCAATAAATGCACGATTTGCATCTAACTCCATATAGTCTAGTTGCCCCGACCAATCCTCATCCCACCACAACCGCGCCTCTCTCTCGATTTTCCCATCAATCTCAAGTGTTTCCCGACACCATTGCAAAGCCTTGCGAGATTGAATAGCACATCTTCGTCTATCCTCGTCACCGATTTCTTCGATTGGGGTCTGCTCTTCTTCATTAAGATGACGTGCAGTTCCTTCATCGGCAGCCGACCTGTCTCCTAGCCATTCAAACTTTTGATTCGCTTGAAGGTAAGCAGGGCAGAGCATAACTGCTTCGACTTTAGAAGCCGACATTTTCCCATCACGCTCGTCCATTAACCCGCTCTCTTAAAGCTTTGCTTGCCGTTTCCGTTCAAAGCTTTTGCCGCCTCATCTAATGCCATCTTGAAGTCCGCGGTCTTCGCTTCCATATTCTTTGCCATCCAGTCAAGATAGTCGGGGTCATTCTTGAAGATTTCCCCCATAAGTTTCCCCTTATGCTTTCCAACAGGACAGACTACTTCTTTCCAGTCCTTTACCTGCCCAGATGCCTTATCGACCGAAGCTTTGCTTCCTCCATCTCCTTTTGGTACTTCTTCTCGCTCGTTAGCTTCTTGGCGATGAATTGCTTGTTCGACTTCTTCGCTTGTCGCAATTGACGAATCAACGCCAATGCCGAGGAATCCGAGACATCTACCGACCGCCGATGTTTCACAGTTTTCGATAAACGATGTAGAATTAACGCCATGGCTGGAAAGAATTTCTTCTGCATGACCCGTCGAGCGTACAATACCGTCACTATCGAGAACCTTAGCGACCATGACGACACGATTTTCAGATATGTCCACAATACTCGTCTCAATCGACATATTTGCGAAATCAGGATGAGACCGAAACGCCCGAACCCGTTCATTGACTTGTACATATTCTTTTCCCTTAATTTTGGTTGTTTTTAGTTCCATTATTTTCTCCTAGTTGCATTTCCAAAAGTGGGGGCACCTTTGTGTGCCATCTCTAAAAGAATTTCCTCCACTTCGTCTTGTAAAAACCTAGGCGATTTGATTCCGGGCAAGAATCTTGGCTTAATGAAGTCATTTTCCATTAAGTAATCCACATACCTATACCCGTTAGTCCGCTTAAAACCTAACAAGTCGGCCACTTCGCCTTTCTTTAGCAGTAATCTTTTTATGCCTCTATTTGCCATTAGAATCCATGAATAATGGATTTTAGGATAAAAAAAAGCATTAATTATTCAGATATTCAGAAAGATGCAAAGTTCAGCAATATAGTGGAAAACAGTGGAAAAAAATATTTGACTAAATTTTTCAGTAAAAATATAATTTTTATTATGAAAGTCCAAAAACAATGACAGCTAAAAAACAATATGTAGGGATATCTGCCAGAATACCTAAAGGTGTATTCGATAAAATGATGACCCTTCGAGATACCTTAGAGCTGACTACAAATCAATTATGCACCCATGCAATTGAAGATTGGGTGGAAATTGCCACACAAAAAAAGCCTGCTCTTACAAAGCGACTAAAGATAGCCCGCTTTGCGTTAAATGAATCAAAAATAGAAAGGATAGAATAAATGCATGCTAGACCCAACCAAGTAACTATAGAATTAGAAGGAGAGACTCAAGTAATTGACTTCGAGAAACCTGTAAAATCAGTTAAGGTCAGTTCTAAGAAAAATTTAGTTCAAGGCTTGTTTTTAGGCATTCTAATTTCAAGCATCCCCATGCTCGTGATAAATCACGACAACAAAAGCGAAATAAAAAGGCTTAAGCACTCGAATGGTGTCATGTATGCAAAATTATATTCAGAGGGATGGACATGGTCTACAACGCAAAAAGGTTGGAAAACTGTCAGCGAGTTGTCAGCAAACACTCAAGACCCTGTAAAATAAAAGACTTACCTGTGCATTCGTAATGCGTAGGTCGCCTTTCATGTCAACCCCCTTGAGATACACTGAAAACCCCTAAAATATAAGGTTTCTGGCTTGACCTCCCGTTTTTATTTTTTCAGCATTTTTCCACTGAAATGACAAGAAAAGCATTTCATTTGTCAGCGGATTTGTCAGCAAATGAGAATATACAGAGATAAAAATATGGTTTCCAAGGGTCGGCCAAAGTGTTGGTGCTTGGAAATAAATTACAAAGGTAAGCGTAAAAGAAAGTATTTCGAAAACTTCAAAAAGGCTAAGAAGTTTGATGTAAACGAATGGATACTTTCCTTTGGTGAAATAGCGGATGGCTACAACACTACGGTCAAGAATGCGATTGAGTTGTACCTTGAAGATTACATAAAAAGGTATCCCGATGGGAAAATTCAACAATTGGGAAATAGGTTGTCCTGGTTATTGAAGTGGGAGCTTGGTGACGAGAGATTAGATGATTTGGATGAATCTTTTTTAACAAGGAAGGTTTCTCAGCAATCATCATGGACTACGCAGAGTAGTAAATTTACTTACAAAAATGCGTTTGTGATATTTTTAAATTGGTGTGGTTCTGTGGGCTACTGCAAGAAGAAAGAATGGAAAATCAAGACTATACGGGTCAAGCCGAAGGACAGAGAAATAGGGGTTCTTACGGTTGAGCAAACAAAGGCCTTACTTACCGAAATAAATCCAAAATACAGGACACCCATGGCAATAATGCTATTTGCTGGTCTTAGACCACAAGGTGAAATGGAGAAACTGAAATACGAACATATTACTCATGGTAAATGGATAGATGTTCCTGCCTCTAAGACACCAAAGCGTCTTATCGAAGGTTTGCCTGAGAATATATGGTCTTGGATACCAAAGAACGGAAAAGGACATATACTGTCCCCCTCATGGAATGCTCTTAGGCTTGAGCGTAGAAGATGTGCCGAGAGACTTGGATTTAAATACCCTGCTGATGGAGCAAGGCATAGTTTTGGAACTTATGGTTATTGGCTAAAAGGACTTGAGTGGACAATGCATTCCATGGGTCATGCAAATTATGAGACTTTCAAGAAGTATTACAAAAATCCAAGGATACCGAAAACCGAGGCAAAAAAATATTTCTCCATCAAGTGTGTGTAAGACATTTATGTCTGACATACACATATTTATTAGTATCTCTTTAGAGATACGATATGACGCGCGCGCGTACGCGAGGGATTTGTCTGACACGTGTCAGACATTTGGTATCCTTGGATTTCTTAATAAGTATTAATTGATTTTAAGGAATTTGGTTTTTAGGATTGCGAAATGGCAACTAGAGACGAAATCGAAGCGCACGACGTTTACGAGCGAATCAGACCTGTACTGGAGGAGTACTTTGATAACTGGATAATTTGCGGACATAGAGCTGGTACATATCAACCCGTCGCCCTTGGGCATGCTAAGCCTGGTTGGGGGGACATGAAACCAATCCGTAATGAAATCAGAAAGTGGCAAAAGAAATCCGTGGAGGACACTGGAAAAGTTCCCTCCGGTATTAGTAAGGTTACTCGCAAAGAGACAGATAGCGACTAAGCATGTTCGCGCATTAAGCGACCAGGAAATCGCAATAAAGTCAGGCTTAAGCTTAAGTAAAATAAAGCATGTCAGTCGGCAGACTTCATGGAATGACATATCCATAGGAGACGCTGAAATGTTTTGTCAGGGCTGTGGCTTTGACCCATTTAATTGCTACGACCGAAATCGTGCGATGGCGTATGGCAGGACACGCCCTACATACACCTACCTAAAAATAAGTCCTCATTGGGATAATACATTTAAACCCTTAATCTCTATTCTCAGTGCCGCGAACTCCAAAAATTAAGCTAGAAGACCTAGCAAGAGCATTAAAAGAATTTCACGGGGATTATTTAAGTACTGCTGAGCACTTTAATGTAAGCGCAAAGCACATAAGGGAGCGAGTCTACCGTGAGCCACAACTTAGGGCAGTCTGGGTGGAAAACGGAGTGGAGGACCCCATTCCGGATGAAGCAGAGATTATGGCACGAAAACCAATTGAGCCAATTGAGCCTATTGTCCCACAAGATGAAAAGATTATTGGTGCCCTTAAGGAGAATGCACGGAGTGTATTTAATAAAGATTTAAACGCTCTGCTTTCTAATCCTGACAATGTAAAGAAGCTGGAGATTTTTTCTGGGTTTGATGACAATGTAGGCCTGTTAATGGCAGAGGCACTTAGGATTACACAGAAGGTAAATATTCGGCAGAATATGACCTTGTTTGAGATAACCGAAGCAATGAAAGCTGACCTGGAGAATCCCTCCATGGACACCGAGGAGAGAATACTCAAAACAAGATTATACCTACAGGCAACAGAACAGCAGGGTAAGTTTCACGATAGATTGTTAAAAGGTTTAGAATCTATGTTAAAATTAACAGAGAAAAGTGAGAAGAAGCGGAAAAAGAAACCAGGCTTCATGCCATTAAAAGACCTTAAGAATATTGAAGAAGATAAATCAGAAGGCACTAATTGACCATTTAGACGGAGGAGAGGAGGATGAGGTTAAGGATGCAGAGCCATGGATACCCAGCTTATCTCCAACGCAACGGAAAATTTTTGACGATAGCTCTAACTATATTTTAGCGTATGGTGAGCGTGGTTCTGGTAAAACCTTTTCACTTGGTGGGCATAAATTAGTTCGACATTGTTATGAGAACTTTAACGCTTTAGCGCTAATTATTGTAGGCGTTAGGTCACAAGCAACGATGGGAGGAGTTTGGCACAAGCTGCAAGTGGAAATCCTTCCGGAGTGGGTAGAGGGTATAGATTTAGAGCATACTGACGAAAGACAGGACACTCAAAAGAATTTATACATTGATATTAAAAATCGATTTGGTGGATACTCGAGAGTCGTTTTAATTTCTGTTCCTTATGGTTCATTTATCAAAGATAGGATTAAGGGCTTTGAGCCGAGTCTAGTTTTCATTGATGAGCTTACGAACTTGGACACGGATGACTATTTCAATGCGGTTGTTCAACAGTTAGGAAGACGACAAGGAATCCACGGGCCACAGCAATACTTGGCGGCCTGCAACCCGGATGGACCAGAGCATTGGGTATATAAAAGGTTTTTTGAGGAGCCTTACGATGAAAATGGGAAATGGAATGAAGATTATTCTGTCTACCATGTAAAAATAGAAGAAAACCTACAGAACCTTCCAGAAGGGTATTATGACCGCATTCAAGAAGCGGTAAAGTCTGACCCAATTGAAGAAGCTAGAATGGTGAGAGGGGAGTGGGTTGACCGCCCTGCGGGAAATGCCATCTTCGGCCCATACTTCAATACAGCACTCCATTTAAAAGGAGACTCAAAGACAGGTCTGGTGCCATCAACAAAGTATCCAATTGTATGTGGATGGGACCCTGGTTCAGTAAACAACGCAATAGTGTTCATGCAAAACATAGTAGGAGCAGAAAACTCACCATGGATAATATTTGATGAGCTGGTAACAATTAACAAAAAGTTACCATACACGACCCTAGTTCCCCTAGTGATGCGCAAGATGGCGTATTGGAATAGGATGTTAGACCACGATTTTAAATTTATACATATTTCAGATAACTCGGCATTCAATCAATTTCGAGCGAGGGCGGGCTCTTATGATGTAAAAGACATAGAGGCTATATCCAGGGAGAAAGCTGATACATTTAAGATGGAGCCTATTCGAATGAAGGCGTGCCCAAAGTTTAATGGAAGCGTTGAGTCCAGGGTAAGAATTACAATCGCCAAGTTACAACAGGATGGATTGTTGCTTTCAGCTCAATGCACAGAAGTGAAAAAAATGTTTCGTAATTTAATCTCAGAAAAACAAGGTAGAACTTATGACCCCAACCTATCGTACAAGCCTAAAAGAAGCGTGTATGTCCATGCGTTTGATGCGATGAGCTATGTACTTTTATATCATGATGCAATGTCATATAACCCAACAACCGAAGCACACTCAGAAATCATGGATATTGGTTCTTGATTTTTAGTTTGTTACTAATTAAAATCAGTCACATGGAAAGCATACTTACAATAGACCTCAAAAATAACCAAGATTTACTTGAAGACTTTGATGGAGTGAGTGCAGGAGATTTAATCATTGTAAATGCTTGCTACAAGGTAAGTGAGCTATCTGAGAACAGACTTTCTGCTCCGCTTGATGAAGTGTACTCAATCAAACTCAAAGAGTCTGAAAGCGACGATGACGAAGACGACGAAGACGAAGGCGAAGACGAGGAAGAATCCTCAGACGAAGACTCGTATTAAGTCTGTCAATGGCAAGCATTCTACAGCAGCCTCGACAATAATAGACGCACACTATGCAAATCTTAACATCAAGGGAAGATGGACAACTAGCAGGATAGAAAAGCTATGTTCTTTCCTCAGGATTACAGTTGCAGAATTAGGGAGCGTTTTAGGTGTTCAGCATGGGTGGTGGCTAGACCATGTGAAGAGCACAAAACCTTTATCTGGCCCAATTTGCATCCTTCTAACCATCATGGAGTCACACTTTATGGGGGCATATACCGATGATGTAATAACCAACCTGTTCGACTACAATGGTAAGCAAAAAAATACTTGAAGAAAACGGATGCACACAAGCTCGGCTTAGAGAAATATTTACGGCAAAAAAAGGACCAGATGCCGAAGTCAGAGAAAAGTTCCAGGATTTAATTCAGTCTCGCATCTTAGAAGGCATACAATTTAGTGCGAGAAATTCTAAGTTATATCAGTCAGTAGATGTTGCCTGGGATTCACTTCCTATAAATAAGTCAACAATTCCGTTATTACAGTACGCACAAGACAAAATATCTATAGAGAAATGCAGTGATACATTGGAGTCACTTGGTACTGCTGAAAAATTTTGCGATTATGATGAAGAAGGTAATCTGGCTAAAATTGATACTCTTCGTCTGTATGAAGTAAGTGTTAATTTAATTCGCTCTTATGTAACAAGAAGAGTGGCTGCACAAGTAAGTAGATTTTCGAATCTTTATCCGTACTTTAAATATGAGCCAAGAAGTACAAATATTGCTGATAAATTAAGGGCTGATGTTTTATCTCAGCGCGTAGAAATGATGACTGACCAGTTTGGTTACAGGCATACATGGGAGCAAATTATTAGGCAAATGTTTATGTATGGGCATTCTGTGGCATTCCCAGAAGAATCATGGACAAGGAATGTTCAGTGGCGCCATTCAAAAAGTGAGTTTACCGGTGAGGAAAATTTAGAAAGCTATGTAGAAAGAGAAGGAATTAAATTTTTCACACCTCATCCGACTAGAATGATGTATGACACATCAAAGCCATTGCATGATGTAAATACGGATACTGGGCCATCATGGATAGGGTATTGGGATATAGTTAGATATGGTGATTATAAGCAGACTCCGAACTCTTGGAACATAGATGAGATTAGTTACACCAATAGTCTTTCTACCATATACGATACATACGCAGACTTTTTTAACTATTACGCACAAGGTGGAGGGGCAATGCGTTTCCCCAGGGTTCAAGACAATTTTTCTTTCCAGAACGAAAGAACTGCGAACACAGGAATATATAGCTCAGAGGATGATGATAAGGGAATGTTTGTCTCTAAGCTATTTATCCGTTGCAATCCAATGCGTGACGGTTTGGGCAAGTACCCACATGATGTTTGGGTAAAGTTTACTGTGGCTAGTGATGAAACTGTTCTGCACGCAGAATTTATGCCCTCACTCCCTGCAATTTATGGAGGCATTAACGAGAATGACGACAGGTTAGAAAATATATCTGTTGCGCATGAAATAATGCCATTCCAAGACCAGTTAAATAATATCATAAATAAAATGCTACACGATATGAAAGTTAGCATGATGAAGATATTTTGTATCGATGAAGATGCTCTGAGCGAAGATGTTAAAAATTATATCAGAGACGGCCTAAAAGATGATACATTTTATGCTAAGCCAAAAGCATTATTTTATTCCGGTCAAAAGGCAGCAGACCTAGGAATTAATAATAAAGATTTTCTACAGGTAGTAGATGCACAAAAAGAACTTTCTACTGGCATCAACCAGTCAATTCAAGCAATCCTCCAGTTGCTAAATCTCGTTGAGCGCCTCCTGATTCTCTCACCGCAAGAGTTGGGTCAGGCGGCGCCTCGAGAAATCTCTGCTACAGAGGTTGCAGAAATAGCTAATACAACTAACTCAGTTTATAGCTTTATCTCAGAGGGAATTGATGACATGAGAGCAGCGGCTAAAAAGGTGATTTATGAACACTTAATTAGTTGCAGTGAGTCTCAGTTTGTTGTGCCAATAAAAAACCGATACACACTTAGCACATTAGAGCAAGCTGGGTTCATTGATGAGTATGACTCAGAGCCTGGCCCTGTGAGTAGAAATATTATCGGAAGCCCAGACAATCTCATACACGAATATTTATTTACTTCAAGAGACGGAGCTGAGCGTGCTAGAGATACTCAATCGGCACAGGTGTTGGGTCAGTTATTAGCACAAATCATGCAAATAGAAGGTGTCTCGCAAGCGTTAGGCAAAGAGAGGATATTCCAAATGTTCAATGAGGTATTCAGACTAAGTGGAGCACATGACTTAAAACTTGAAACAGATGAATACGACGGCTCCCAAGAACAGGCTAAAACTATAGAGGACGAACAATTCATGACTCAATTAAAACAGCAGTTCCCTCAAGTGGTACAAACATTACAAAAGCTTTCAGAGGTTGTGCAAGGTATGTCCGGAATGCAGCAAAAGATGGCAATGCCACAGCAACAACCACAGCCTCAACAACCAACACAAAAAGTAAAAGACACTCCTGAACAACAAGTACAATTATGACCGAAGAAAATCCTGAAGAAGTAACACCCCAAGAAGAAACGCAAGAGGAAGAGAAACCAAAGGAAAACCCTTTATTTGCTTCCTTGTTTGAGGCGGCCGAGGAGCCAGCTGAAACCGAGCAGGAGGAAGAGATTCCAATGCCGAGCTCTTTAGGGGAAGCATTGCACGATATTGAAATGAGTGCAGAAGAGCCCCAAGAAGAGGTACAAGAAGAGGAAGCTCAAGAGCCTCAAGAAGAACAAGCTGAGAGTGGGGAACCACCAGAAGCTGCAAGGCCACAAAAAAAGAAGGCGAAAAAGATTAAGCAGGTCGTCGACCCAGAGGTGCCAGAACAAAAACAAGAGGCACCACAACAAGAGCAAAAAATTGCATTTGCTGAAGAGTCTGAGGATGAAAAAATAGTCAAAGAATTAATTCCAGAAGAAAAGGAATATTATGACATGGCAAAGTTTGCGTCCGAAAACCTAAATGGGTACGAAGGCGTAGAGAAAAAGTTTCTTGATTACTTTAAGAAATCAAAAGCATATGTGGAGAAAAGATTAAAAGAAGACCCGTATGTAGAGCTTGCTGACGATTTTGAATATAAAGAGTTTGTAGAAAAAAATAGACCAAACTTCACACAAGCTGATGCAAAGAAAATCGAGCGTGCAATGATTACAAAGCATGCAGAAGAAGCTGCTGAAGCAAGAGTCCGACCAGAAGTAGAACGGCTAAGGAGAGAGCAAGAGATTGCTAGAAAAAAGCCAGAGGTTGATAAAAAGAAAGCCGAATACAGGCAACACTTTCATAAAATACTCCCTGATGACGCACAGCAAATAATTGAAAAAGAAGGTGTAGATGCATTAGAGAAAGCTGACCCCCTTGGGTACAAAGTAATGAATGAGATTTACACAAATCTCTTACGCTTTTCTGACACTTTCCAGGATATAACTTCCGGGCTTATTGATTATGATGAGTCAAATACGGTTCACAAGGAGCTACTTGACTGGGTAAAGATGGAGCAAGATAATTATATAAATACCGGTGATACAAAGAAGGAAGGTAAAACCTTCATGAGAAGAGAAAGGTATTGGGCGACTCCCGAGGATAAAAGGTCTGAGTATTTCACCTGGAGCGACGATGACTTGATGAGCCTTCTTGTCTTTAGGGCAAAACAAAGAATGGACCAAACCCTTACATATCAAAGAGAAATGCTTGCGAAGTCTGGATATGTTCGCCAAGGAGCACAAGCGGCACAAGCAGTCCAACCAAAGCCAGCACCTGTTTCAACTCCCCCATCTCCACCAGTATCGCCAGCGCCAAGAGGTGGAGGTCAACAGGTTACGCAAAGTAAAGCCACTACACCTCTATCTATTTTAGGAATGTAAAAAGCCATTTTAGGTTTATTGGTACCAACTGTGTTTTGCTAAATTATTAAAAAAAATAGAAAAAGTTTAAGGTGTTTTACGATTAAGCCATAAAAAATGTTATTCTAGTGTTACTACTTTAAATCAGTAACACATAAACAAATAACATTATGGCAACAAACTCATCTCTTCCAACTCCTGCTGCAAGCGGGGATAGCACACTTTATAAAGGCGTAGACAACAATGTCGCACGCATCGTTAAGGTTGATACTTCAACCGGATGCACGCTTACAAATGCTTCTATTAAAGGTTTAACGCCTGCAGAGTTCGAAGCACTTTCTAACAAAGAAGTTGATTTAGCTCGCGTGATAGCAAGCTCTGCAGAAGCAAAAATGCTTGGAGTTCAAGAGAGAGGCCTTACGACTCTTCTTAATAGTTCAGTTCAAAACATTAAACCTCTTATCAATAAGGTAAATGTTGCTGAGCAATCTATTATTCTTCCATACATTCAACGCCGTCAGCGTAATGTTATTAATGCTAACTACTTCACAATTGAAAGCGGTTATGATGCAACTGGCGCCACCACATTCTATTCAGCACCTTATGCGCAAGATGGTTCAGACTATGTAGTAACTGTTAATCTTGGTGGCTCTGACTGGGCTTCACCAATTGAAAAGATTGAAAGATACTTCCTTCCAGGTGGATATGTTATCGTAAATCACTGGGATGAAACCACCAAAGCTTCTATCGAGGTACAGTTTAAAATTGTTGGTGCAAAGAACGCAGACGCTGCACCTGCAGCTGGTAGCGGAACGATTTCTAAGGCTGAAGTAATTCTTCGTCCAATTGGCTCCCAGATTGCACCATCTTATGCAAGCCAAGCTGATTTTGATGGTGAAACTTTTAGCGCCCAGTACAAGCCAGAATTTGGTACGCTTCAAACCATTGCCAACAATGTTAATGACTTTGAAGAATGGTGCAAAAATCAACCAACTGATTTAAGCGTTAAGCTTATCGTCAACTGGTTGCAAACCACTCGTGAGTCTCGCACTATTGACCAAAGCTACAAAGAAACTCTTCAGAAAATTATGTCTGGAAAAGTTAATCCTTATCTCAGCTCAATGGTATATCAGCCTTTGGCCGAGCAAAACAAGATTGCTTCTCAAGTTTCTCAAGACCAATGGACGCGTGCCGTATGGTTTAACCAGGCTCTTAATGAAAAACAAAAGCCAGAAACCTACATGGAGCTTCCTGCAATTACCGACCCAGAAAACAATGCTTGCACCCTTGAGTATAAGTGTAATGCAGTAGGTATTAAGCAGCTACTTCGTGAGTCTCTTCGCGTATTTGACAACAAGGGCGAGGCACTTGACCTTGAGAGCTTGTTCTCTCACTTGTACTACTTGAAACGCAATCGTGAGCAGGATGGAACTTCCGTATCTGTTATCGATGTAATGACCGACCGTTTCACTTACAACTTGTTCTATGAGTGCATGAACAACTATTACAAGAAGCGTTATGGCTGGGAGATTCATCGTAATGCTGAGTTGAATCAAACCATCACCCAAGACGGAATTATTCTCTTCAACTACTCGAAGTATGATATTCCTGAAGTTGGTGTTCAGCTTGCAGTATTCCATGACCCATTCTTCGACGACTACGCAAATGTAGGAACAGGCAACAAGTATCTTGTTGGTGGGACTCGTTCGCAAGATGCCGTTTTCGCAGATGCAACCCAACAGGCAGATTGGCAAAAAGCTGCTCGCATGATGTGGTTTATCGACTGGTCCGATGTTAAAATTGGAATCGCCGGTACTAATGCAGTTACTCGTACATCCCCTCACCCAGAGGTAGATGCTCTTTACAAATGCCGCATGGCACACAAAGAGACTGAGTACAGCCTTCGTTCAACCACCTGGACCACAATGATGGATGTTCCACAAAGACACCTTATCATTGAAAACTTTGACTTAGATATCGATTCTGACGTTGGAGGCGGAGGCAGTCTTAAGAGCTAATCCGTAAAATTTACTTTGGGGTATGAAATACTTAATTTTCAAAAACCCCAACAAAGATTACGGGGTATCTTTTGCTGTAGCAACTGTTGGGGTAATACAACAAGGTTTCGGAGAGTTCTCGGATGGGGTAGCTGAGAAACTCCTTCAGGATAGCTCCGTGGTGGAAATCACCACGGAGCAATTCCTAAGGCTCAAAAAAAAACTGAGCGACGGGCCAGTTTCATTCAGACAGCTGCAGACCCATCAGCAAGACCCAACGAAAGACCCAAATGCGATATATGCGGAGGACGCACCCACAGTGCAGTCTGAACCAGATGTCATTGAGGTACAGGCGATAGAGATAGAAAAACCGCTAGAGGATAAGCCTGCACCTAAGAAAAGGTCTGTAGGGAAGAAAGGTAAGAAGTGATGGAGTCATCTCAATTAATTGATGTACTTTTAGGTGCTGTTGCTGTCTTGTTTTCAGCAATCATTAAGTACCAGTTCACGCGGGTTAAAGAAAATACAGAAAAGATAGACCAGCTCAGAATCAGTCTAGCTACTCAAGGGCAGGAAAATAAAGAGCTCTACTCTCAGATAAAAAGAATAGATACGAATATTACGGAGATATACAGAAAGCTAGACGACTTATTAATAGCAGTTAACAAGAAATCGCAATGAACGAAGTAAGTAAAGGGCATGGAACATTTGCTGTTTCAACAAATGAAAATTTTAATCGGCTTCCATACAAACCTGCACAAAGCTTCAGAATCACGAATGTTTCAGGGAAAATGGTCGGGATTCGCGATAGGCACTCCGTCCATATTCTTGATGATTTTGAATCTGGTTATGATGCATGGTCTGTGACCGAGGGCTCCACTATAGAGAAATTTGGTGGCCTTGAGATTGAAGGTGCTAACAGTCCAGTAATAAGCGGTATAGCTTATACTGAGATGCCAACTTTGAGCAAGGAATCCATCATAGAAGTTAAGTTTCGTGTGATTTATGGGGATGCATCTTTTGGTTTCTTTGATGATGTTGAACGCGTCCCATTAATTACCACAGGTACTGCTGGCACAACTATTTCATTAAACGAAGCAGGCGGAGCATCAACCTCGGCACCGTCGGCCGTCGACTTAGATTGGAAGAAAGGCAAGGACTACAAGCTTAGCATTGAAGTACATCCCGATACCGAGCAGTTTACCGCAGACTTATTTGATGGAGTTAAGAAGTATAATATCGCCCAGGGGGCTGACTCAACAAACGATGATGGCGGTGGAGGCGGAATAATTGAGCCAATGAGTGGTTTCCTTTTTGCAGTCCGCGGACAACAGGTCGTTATTGACTCCCTAGTTCTAAAGAAGAAGGAGTCTTACCCTAATGAAATAATCGCCAACGGGTCATCTTTTTCATTTAAGTGTCTAGAAAGTATAGATGAATATGAGTTGGTAAACCTTGGCTCTGATGCTCGAGGGTTTGGTGATAATACAGACAGTATAACACTAACAGGGTATTACGAAGTATGAACAATGGGGTACATTCCGGCCATTATGACCAGACTAAGCAATGGATAAGCTTTACAAGTGGGGTTGATAATGTAGCTCCAAATCCGGAAGATTACGCTGTTCATGTTTTATCTGGAGATACTTTTCTGTATGAAATTAATGGAGGATTCCCAGATGGTCCAGCAGACCCATTTGTAACTGACCCAATTGTATATCCCTCCTCTGATTATTGGCAGACCTTGCTAGAGGGCGAAAGGATGCGACCTTTCTTTGATATTAGCATATCAGAGTATAATACATTACGCATTCCATCTGCCGTGCACGAATACGACTTATATGTTGATTCAGCAGTGTTCTACGAAGATGTGGACATCAGGGGTAACTTAACCATGGGTGGCTCAGCTTTTGGGGAAGATATAAATATACCTGGGGACATAACTTGCAGAAACATAGAGTGCGAGGAGATTACTGCAGATGTTATACACGACGCAGTTTTAAGGACACGCATTCGTATAGTTGAGATTACTGAGAATTATACATTACAAGCTTCAGATTCTGCGACAGTATTTCAATGCCGACCAACCGGAGCAAATATAGACATTACATTACCTACAGAAATGCCAGAAGGGTTTCATGTAACGCTTACAAACTTACTGCCAGGAAAAACAACCACATTACCAGTTACATTACAAGCAAGGGGAAATATCCTTTCCGAGCCCTACTCATCGGCAACTGTTTATTATGATGGAACCGACTGGTATGGATTCGGGGACCTTGTATGATATTTAATGCAGGCGTTATTATGGATAAAGTCGGGTCTCCTGCGAATGCAGTCGGAGGAAAGCTACCCGCAGATGTAATTAATCCAATCTTTGCATATTCATTAAATCGCAAATTAAGGTACCTTTACGAAGGCCAGTATTTTAGGTACAGCGAAGCAGGAAATGAGTATGACTATCCTGCAAGAACTCCAAACTTAGCCAATGAGGTTACGGTCTTAAGGATATACGACCAAAAGGAAAAATATGGGGTATCCAAAGTGGATGCTGTTGCTAATGGCACACCACCTACATTGAAGCTAGAAAATGGAATATACTCATGCATATTTGATGGCACGGGATGGTTTTCGGGCTCTCCTGCTCATGCAGGATTAGTATCTAGTGACTTCCATGTGTTACTTGTAGCAAAAACAGATTTCCCAAGACCTGCAGTAGGTATATGGAATGATGATAATGAAATTTCAGTATCTCCCTCAACGGAAGGAGTAGGGAAATTTTCAGTAAACAGAAACCGCGGGGGAATGATTAAGGGGAGCTCGAATGTTTACGGATGCTTTTATGGAGTGGATGCCAGTCAGAATAATAAAACCGTTATGTCGGTTAATGATGAAGGGCACAATGTAAAGTCTGAAGAGCTAGGAGACTTGAATCAGATTGGCATTGGCAGAATGCGTGAAAGGTATTATATTGGAGAAGTCTCCGAGGTTGTGATGCACTTAGAGACACTAAAGCAAGTGTGGGGCAGTTTAATAACAGGACAAACAAAACAGTTTTATAAGGATTATGTATGAGCATACCAACGATAGATAAGATTACATTAAATGGCTCCGACCTTGTTATCCCAGAGCAGTCTAAGCTAATAAAGATTAGATACCACAACAATGGCAATCCACTGGACTATGATGAGCTAGATAACAACTTTGAATTGCTAAGAATTAATGCAAACCTTTTGACGGACTCTGTGAACTATTTGGACACAGAAACACAAGCATCAAAGTCTGCAATAGATGACATACAAAAAAGACTGCTCGAGGTAGAGAAAGCGGTTGGAATTGCCCAAACACTTGCAGCACCAACTATATACACACCATTTAAGTTAGCTACAGGATTTAATATGCTTGTATACACTAGCAATTTCCCTGACGAAGCAGACAACTTAGTGTATGAGCTGTCAGCAAACTCCGATTATAGTGATTTAACTGCATCTGCGACTAAGACAAAAGCGCAAAACCAAGAAAGTGGCACCGTCGAATTTAGGAACCTAATTCCTAGCACCACATATTACTTGCGAGCAAAGTATACAGATGATGATAGTATATTCGCTGAATCACCCTGGACGGAGGTAGTTGTTGAACTTTAAGTTACTAACTATAATTAGTAATGTTTGAATTAGTAACAATGTTTTTCACCGCTGGAGGCAGTGCCGCATTAGGTTCTGTTTTAAAGGGGGTGTTTGGTACAATTTCAGATTCAAGACAACAAAAATTCGAATTAGAACTAGCAAGGGAGGCCAGGGGAAATGAATTTGCGCTTAAATTCCAAGAACAACTCAACAATGGAGAAGGCGGTCTTTTTACTAGGACTACTCGCCGTCTCCTTAGTCTCATCTTGTGCTCCACATTATCGGCCACAGTCATCCTTTGCACCCTCTTCCCCAGTGCAAAAATCATCACCCTCAGCAACCCAACCGGAGAAGGAGCCACCGAGTTCCTTTTTGGACTCGTCTCATTTCCTGCTGAGCAGTCCCCCGTTGTGGTCACAACAGGACATTTGAGTGCCTACTTTGTAATTGTATTAGCACCAATGGTATTAGGCTTTTATTTCACACCGGGAGGCAGGCGATGACATGGGAAGAATTTAATGAAGCAGTTAGAACATTTTTGCTGGTAGATAGTCAGCGAAAAGGTAAGGGGGTACAGAATTATATAGACCGCATGATTGTTGCGTCTGTCATTGACCTCCAGCGGTACATACCTGGTTTTAGAACAAATAATGTAAAGCACTATTCTCAGACAAATTTAGTAGAAGCTAATCCACAGACACTAAGCGGGGTAAACGCCGAGGACATAAATGCACAGGAAGGCACTTTTGATATTGCTAAGTCTCGCGTATCTCAAGTTCTCGTAAGAAGGATACCCACAGAGGAAAACAGGCAGGATGTAAGTAGGTATTTTTACCTTAAGTCAATTCCATGGGAACGAAGAATAGAATTGATTGACGGTTCAAACATGGAGAGGACAACCAACATTCCTGGCCGTATTGCATTTGGCGATAAGACTTTTATTACTGCGCCGACTTTAAGAGACGATGAGGCATTGTATATTTATTACTCTGGAGAAAAGCATTTTGCTCCTGCGTTTAAGGCCTCTGTGAATGAATTACAAGAACCTGTCGTATTTGATGATATTGTAGCAAAGGCATCATCAGACTATGTAAAGGCTCACCTTTCGAGAGAGGTGGACAATGACCTCAATCAATACAAGTCATACTTTGAGCTATATGCCAAAGGTCGTGCGCAAATCTTTATAAATGAAAAAGAATACGCTGCAAGCTCTCCAGAGCAAGTAAGCGAAGGAGTTGGAGGAGGAGGTTTTGTAATACAATGAGTGCTGTATCTAGGTCAGAATTAAAAACATATTTCGTTTCAGGTGCATCTCCAACGGAGGAGCAATTTGCAAACCTAATAGATTCCTCTGTAAATGTAACCGAGGATATTACAGACTCTCATGCCCTTGAGGATTCAGCAAAAGTATTAAGTGCTGCTGGAGCCAAACTACTAAGGGATTTAGTCGATGGAATAGACAGTCGTGTTGTTTTGCTTGAAAATGTTGGGCCGTCTGAGGCTCCGCATAATTATTACAATAAAGACGAGGTAGATGAAAAGGTATCAAGTCTAGGTGGCACGATTGATAACCTTCCGTACGCTACACAGATAAGTTCGCTGACGGACAGGGTGTCTGCAAATGAAACTGGACTCTTAGGTAAGGCTGACTCTTCTCATAATCATGGCATGGGGGAGATTAGTGGACTAGGCTCCGCTTTAGATTCCAAACTTGATTTGTCAGCATGGACTACCGAAAGGGCTGAGTTAAATACTGCCATAAACAGCAAGGCCAGTGCGTCGCACACCCATGTCATGGCAGACATTCTCGACCTTGCTGAGTTTGACCTTTCGTTATATGCCCGGCTTATTGACTTGGAAACCAAGGCAGATGCATCTCATACGCATGTTATTGCGGAGATTAGTGACATCGGTACAGTCTATTATAATAAGATAGAAATAGACACCAAGATTGACGAAGTTTCTGGCAGCCACACTCATCTTGAGGCGGACATAACTGACTTAGATAAGTATACGCAATCACAGACCAACCTTAAGATACTTGACCATTCTAATTTGACGGACAACCCGCATGGCGTAACAAAAGAGCAGGTTGGTCTTGGCAATGTGGAAAATATATCCAGCGAAGGAATATTTACCACGCAAGCTTCCGTAGACTACAAGGATGGTATTATTGCCGAGGTTCAAGGTACAATTGATAACACGAATACCGATATATCCTCCCATATTGTAGACCTTGCAAACCCACACCAAGTTACTAAGGAGCAAGTAGGTTTGGGTGTAGTTCCAAATATTGATGTAAAAGCGTTGCTTGATGCCCACCTTACTGAAGACAATCCACATGATATCGACTTGTCATATTTTGATGTATACTCAAAAGCTGAAACCGATGAGCGTGTAACTCTTGGCCTTGACTCAATTAGGTATGCTTTTGTTCCTACAAGCCCAACAGATAGCGCAGGGTCAGTTGGAGACTTGACCTGGGGTGCTGATAATGCCGGTAACTACAAAGCGTATTTAAAGGTATCTGATGCAAACTGGCGGGCAATGAACTTGTTTGCTGAGGGTAGCGACGGGAATGTAATCTTTGACTACGATGTTGAGTTCAAGGAAAACATCGATGTAACTGGTTGTGCTGACATAAGTGAAATAAAAATATGCAATAATAATATATATGTTACCACTACCGACCGTGACCTGATTATTGGAACAGATACGGTCGCGCAAAATGTAGAAATTAAAGGCAACTTAACAGTGCAGGGAACGCAGACTATTTTGAATACTGCAACCCTGGATGTTGAAGATAAATTTATAACATTAAATAAAAACTTTACAGGAGCCCCATTAGAATCTGCAGCAGGAAATTCTGGTATAGATATCGAGAGAGGTAATGCTATAAATGCTCAAATATATTGGGATGAGGCAAGCAATACTTGGAAGGCAAACCTGGGGGGAACAATTAAAACCATTATGTTCTCTGAAGATGCTTACTCCAATCCCTGATGGCAAGAAAACCTAGATATAAGCATATAACCATAACGCCTGGCCAGGGCGGTCAACTTGTTGGCTCTGCCTCTGACGATATTGCTGGAAGCTCTAATTATACCGAAAAGTTAAATTTTCGAAGAGATACTGACGGAGAGCTTAGAAGAGAAGGCTGGGAGCTGTACGACCCATCCGGTAATGCTGCTCCACTAGACTCAGAGTTTCCGATAAGATTGCTACATCAATTTTCCTCCTCTACGGGAGAAGCAATTCTGATTGCCGCCGCTGGAGGCACAATTTATCGCCTAAGAGCAGGAACAGTAGGATATGTGGATGAAGGATATGGGGATGAAAACTATTTCACAGGAACTGAGGAGAAGTTCTGGTGGGAAGAGATATACTCAGGCCTCAATCACATGGACTCACTTGAAGAGGACGGAACATTAAAGAATCCATTCGAGGGTGGGGCATACAGGTGGGAGGCAGTAACAGTACTTAATAATGTAGTTATAAGTAACGGGGTAGACCTTCCTTTGATATACAGGGCAGAATGGGACAGAGCACACCCCATATATAGCCTTAGAGAACAAGGTATAGTTTCTTGCGGAACGATTGCGTCATACCAGGATAGATTATTTATTGCAGATGTAACGACAATTATAGATGGGTATGATACTTGGTTTATTGAGTCGGAAGACCCGTATGGAGATATACGAGCCCATTCATTGTATTTACAAGGGAATGTAAAAATTCAAAGGTTTCAGTATCGGATGATTTACTCTATGGAGCAAAACCCAAGATACTTTGATACAACTGAATCTGGCGGCCTTCCTGCGACATTAGTGGTTTCTGAGGATGGGGAGCACAGGATAAAGACAAGCCATCGATTCGAAATGGGTGTGTACGACGAAGGAAAGTCATTAGTAACAGATACAACTTCGTACTTTGATGAAGAAGCGGTATTGGTGCAAAGTGAGGATTTTGGAATAAAATCCGAGGACGAAAAGTTTGCGCTAGAAAGTACAGGATTGAACTCTAGGTTGTTTTTAAAGTTTGGTGGATATTCGGAGTATGTTATAGAGAGTCTATACCAAAACGGCAGGATGTATCCAATTCCGCAATACAACTGGAGGCCTGAGTATGATAACGAGCAAAGAACTTCCGATTCCAAGATTGATAATAATACTAAATTTTGGGTAGACCCAGAAAAGACAGAAGATAAAGCTCCAGAATATAAAGAGACAGGCAACATTACATTAACAAGCGCGCAGTACCAAAGCCTTCCAGAGCGCACTTATGGGGTAAGCCTAAACACTAATTTTAATTCTACTGGCGATTATGTTTGGAGAGAATTATTTCTAGGTAAAGATTTATTTGAGGAAGACATAGGAAAAAAAGAGTTTATAATAACAAACAGAAATGATGACAATGTTGGGTTGTTAAGCTATGACTTCCCTGTTTGGTCGTTAGTCGAAGCATACCCAACTGGCACTACTGTTAGATATGGAGCAGTTTTTTACAGGT
>CALIKS010000068.1 GCA_938017985.1 uncultured archaeon
GCTAATAACGAAGGCACCGGCGTGAGCTACTCCGAGCTCCTGCAGGTCTCTGAACTTCTGGATGAACTGGTCTACCATTATTTTTGGAACATGGCTCATGTCCTTACACTCGACAACTATGTTCCCCTCAGGACACTTAGCCAAAACATCAATCTCATGCTTAGTCAACACGTAAACCTGGCCCCGCGATTAAATCCTTTCAATTCTCTTTACCGAGATTCAATTAATTCAAGTGAGAGAACGGAAAAACCAAGTAATTAGCTTTCAATTCTCTTTACCGAGATTCGCAAAGCGTGAAGCCCCTGAAACCGCTTCCTCGGAGCCAAACTTTCAATTCTCTTTACCGAGATTCTGTCGGCCAATATGTTTGCGAAGTTGAGTTAACAGGCTCCTTTCAATTCTCTTTACCGAGATTCAGACGTTCCGCTCGACCGTGGGACAAGCGTGGATATTCCGACTTTCAATTCTCTTTACCGAGATTCCACTCCTCCAGCCAGGATGCGAACATTCCGGCGTTGACACTTTCAATTCTCTTTACCGAGATTCTTTAGGGAGGACTCAGCCTTCCAACGCTTCCTTCTTCACTCTTTCAATTCTCTTTACCGAGATTCATGGTGAAATGAGGCGGCAAGCCATCAGGGCTCAGATAGCTTTCAATTCTCTTTACCGAGATTCAAATCGTAGAAGCAACGCTTTGTATGATAGATAAAGAACTTTCAATTCTCTTTACCGAGATTCCCTTAAATACCCTTGCCCTTATAAAGTCTATCCCTTCAAATACTTTCAATTCTCTTTACCGAGATTCTGGGACCTTCTACTGGTTGTATTATTTCTGTCCGAAAACCTTTCAATTCTCTTTACCGAGATTCTCTGGAGACATAGCGGAGTACTGCACCGGCTTGACGGCGCTTTCAATTCTCTTTACCGAGATTCTAAGACTGTAGTGTGCGTATATACTGTTTGTTTCTTACTTTCAATTCTCTTTACCGAGATTCCTTTTAAACTTTTGGGGTTATCGCATGCTCATACCTCACTTTCAATTCTCTTTACCGAGATTCGAAAAATACAATAATTTTGGAGCTATATATCTTGATTACTTTCAATTCTCTTTACCGAGATTCGATGAACATTGCTTTCTCATCAAGAGCGTCTTGAGGTTCTTTCAATTCTCTTTACCGAGATTCTGACCCTAATTCTCCGACAAAGGAAACAATAAGAGAAGTACTTTCAATTCTCTTTACCGAGATTCCCAGACCTTGAAACCCTTTCTCTACTTGCGGAAAAAATACACTTTCAATTCTCTTTACCGAGATTCGGCGACGAGCCGAAAGTATGAGAAATAGCAGGGCGAAAGTCTTTCAATTCTCTTTACCGAGATTCCGATGAGATTGCAAGCAAAGCGATACTCGCATTTTATGAGCTCTTTCAATTCTCTTTACCGAGATTCCTAAGAGACACTTGGCATGTGCTAGGACTTGGGAAATGACTTTCAATTCTCTTTACCGAGATTCCCCCAATTGACGAAGCTGAAGTTAGGAAGATAGCGTCTATACTTTCAATTCTCTTTACCGAGATTCTAGTCAAAAACCGTTGACCAACGTCGTTGATTACAGAGCTTTCAATTCTCTTTACCGAGATTCTATGCGGTGATGGAGATGGAAGCCACCGGAAAAACAAATACGAACTTTCAATTCTCTTTACCGAGATTCCTTTCTCAAAACAAGGCTTCCGGAAGGCAAGGTTTCTTTCAATTCTCTTTACCGAGATTCTTGGTTGAAAATAGGCTTACATTGTATAGCCGAGAAATAGCTTTCAATTCTCTTTACCGAGATTCCCCTGAACACTAGGGCGGTTCCTCTTGCAGGCATTGTCCTTTCAATTCTCTTTACCGAGATTCATCAGGTGGCTGAATGCTCACTGGACTGGAAGGGCTTTACTTTCAATTCTCTTTACCGAGATTCATGGAATTCAATTATACAGGCACTGTTTTAAAGAAGCAGGCACTTTCAATTCTCTTTACCGAGATTCCTAGACGTTTTCAGCCCCTTCTAAGCCTGATTTCCTCATTTTAAGGCTTTCTTATAAGGCTTGCTTCGCTGCTGGCCGATTTGTAAGGGGGTTTATAAAGGGCAGCGAAAACCCTAGGCTTCAATGCAGACCCACGTATACTGATCTTGGATTCTCTTCACCAAAATATTCCTTGCTAGAAAAAATACCTGGAAATCTTACGTGTATATTATTTTAAGAACCTTGAGTAAGAACCTTCCTTCGTCAGTAGGGTAAAGATGCCTCCTATCCGAGGCGACTATGCCAATATCAGCCAGCATTTTCACATGCCTAGAGTCTAATCCAGAACTCTTTATCTCCATCTTACTACTGCTTAAAACCTTAATCAGTTTCTGGAGAACATCAGGCGGAAAGGGGATTACAGGTATCTTAATCACAGAGTATGTGCTCGGGTGAGGATACATCAGGGGCTCGAACAGGCTTTTCTTGCTTAAGTAATAGGTCTTCTTATCTTCTGCCGCCCCCAGCATCTCAATATCGTGCTTCGCTTTCTCCAGCTGCGCGTTGAAAGCTTTCACATCGGGCATAACTATGTGAAATATGCCGGATACTGGTATAAACTGGCATAATGTTGAGAGGGCTATGAGCGCGTCCTTCCTGCCACCGGCGGAGTTAATGTAAACCTTGTCAACCTTAAACCGTTCTACCTGATCCCTTAGAAGTCTTGCCGTATCAAGCATGAACTCGCTCAGCCTTTCTTGTGAGTCAATATCCTCAAAGCTAAGTTGATGCCTGTGAAGATGAATATGTGGATACTTGTCTAACACAGCTTGCTCAACCAGATCAGTGCAACTGACAACATAAGGATCGCTCGTACTGATCACAGTAAGGTCGCTAACACGTTCAGCCAAGCCATCCTCCACATACTGGATAAACTCCGTCACCACTGGTGGAGAAGTCCCAATCGGAGCTATCACGGAAAGCTTCATTTAAACCACCATGTTGTCCAGAAGGCACATGGTAATAATCTTTTTG
>CALIKS010000069.1 GCA_938017985.1 uncultured archaeon
TAACAGAGTATTGCCCGTTTCAGAAGCTTTTCACCAATTCGAGCTTGCTTATTATCGCGTTAAGCTCGCTCAATAGCTCTGAGGCTCTTAACGCATCTTTAGCCTCCATGTATGCTATAGACTTCCTAAACTCCTCGCTCAAAGTCTCCACTTCTTCCCTTATTCTCTTCAAATTCTTTGTGTTGGCTACTACCACGAGTTTTTGGACCGTAGGGTTGTTCTTGGCCCTTTGCAGGTTGAGTGTGAGGGAATCGATGCTTCCACTTCTATGAACTTCGAAGATGTAACTGACGACCCCGAGGTTGGCTATTTTAGCCTGCCAGAGTACATCCGCTCTGGATCCTCTGGCTACCTGTACTTCGCTGTTAGCCTCGAAACCCAGCCCGCTGCCTAACTCGACGAGTTTCTCAACAATCTCGTCATGGTCGAAGTCGTAGTCCTCCTCTTCAATGGCAACCTTTTCCTCTTTCACCTTTTAGTTGCTATGAAGTACAAGAATAGGTCAACATGAAGTAAGTCTGGTTCAGCTTTATTTGGTTCAACGACTTTGAGATAGATTTCAATGCTTCAATGACTTTCTCATAGTCCGAGCCGCTTATCTTATATTTCTTGGCCGGCAATACTTCTCCGAGATCCTGAAAAGCACAGACTTCAACACTCTGAGGTCGGAGCTTAAGAACTTTTTAAAGCCGGACTTGCTTTACGGCGGCGCTTCCTTGGCAAAGCGCTATGACAGATTTTCGAAGTCGTCAAGGGCATAGAGCCTGCGGAGTTACGGAGATACTCGCCTTTGTCAACCCATTACAATACGGTATTTGGAATGATGAGAGCAGGAAGGCTTTTGATATTCTGGGCCTCGTCCGCAACAACTTGGTAGTCCTTGTTAGTCTATCCAGCATAGGCCCACAGCGAGGCAATCATATTGCTCAACAGATTCCTGAAGTCACGCATTCTTTCCTCTCCCCTCAAAAACTCCTTACCTCATCCGTTTCCAACCATTTCCTGAAGCCCGGGAGAAAGTTGTTAATATAGGCCATAACATATAATGTCCCAAAGAATATTAATTTTTTACGAGTTTCACGAAAATACCTCTCGCGTAACGCGTTGCTGTTAAACTGATTATGCTTGGATATCGATTTCCTAAAGCAAGTCACCCTTTTAATGTTTAATAACCATTGTGAGGCTGTTTTGGTATGAGCGGTTCTTTACCAGAGCATGAATGTGTAAAATTATTTAGAGATACAGTGTTGGCAAGCTACCTGCCGGATATTTTAAAGAGTATTAATGAGCGGCCGAAAGCTCGCGAAGTATGTAGCGCGATCCTGTCATTACTAAATGATGTCCACGTACGCCCTATTAGAACATTTGCTGAGGCGGGAATTAATGCGGAGCAACTGCTGCAATTCACTTATCCCGTTGCTTGGAGTATAGTGATGAAGCCTTGCGTAGACCATTTATACGGAGCATTTATGATGGGATGTTTACCTCTATGCTTCCAGCCGATCAGGATAGTGCTCGAAGCGATAGTTGAGTCCTATTATGTAGATATCAGTTACTATGAAGAAGAAAAGGATCCATTCACTCGTCTTAAGGAATTCAATAATGAACAAATAAGACAGATAGGCATGTCAAAATTTCTCAAAGACTTTTTTTTACCCAGATGATGGGCGAGAACATTGGCTCGAGGGCTCGCAGGCTTTGGCATAAAGTCTCCAATGACTTCCTTCACTTTGTGGGGTATACTACGAGGCTCTGTTCATGGGCCGTAGGTGAAAGAGGGGATTATCCTCCACCAAGCTCGGCAATGGGTGCTTTTACGGAGTATCAAGAATCGGATGACCCCGAATTAGAAGAATTGAATGAATGTGTTACTGAGCTGAACGAATTGTTTAATGAAGTAACGGACGCTTGGGTGAAGAATTGCTTACTACCTCAGACATATAAATCTTTAAGTTAAACTGGTTAAGGCTGATTAAGATATAAACTCGGAGAAAGAATTGCATCTACGTTGATGAAACTTTGACATAGGGATCCGTATACGCGCATTCGAATTTTTACTTCTTCAAAGAGCGCAAAGATATTGCTTTGGTTAAAGGACCAATTTCGTTCATCCGCAACCGATTTATATCTTGGGGGATTCCCCGCCTTTACTGGTATTAACACCCTTCCCATGAATAGCCTTAAAAGGGCTGGCGTCGGTAGGCATACTTTTACAGCTACAGGTGGGAAATACGGACGCTCAAAAGCTTATCAGGGAGCAATTGATCGATGAGGAAGAAAGATGAAGTGTTTTAACCACCCGGATCGGGATGCCGTGGCTATCTGTTCAGTCTGTGGTCAAGGGCTTTGCGAGAGTTGTAGCGTTAAAATTGCAGGGAAGTTTTATTGCAAGCCAGATGCCGACAGGGTCTTCGGTGAGGAAAAGCAGATGATGGCTGAAGAGTTTGTGAGGCCAACCTCAATCATTGTAGCCGCGATCCTCTTCTACATCCTTGGAGCCTTAGGAATAATATGGAGTGTAGGCATCATGGCGTCCGGAAGCGTGGCCTCCTTGCTTATAGGCGCACAACTTGTAAGCCCACTCATCATAGGGCTGATAGGTCTTGTACTTTCCATGCTGTATCTCATTGCAGGATACTGGCTCTGGAATGGCTTACGTGAGGGCGGTATCCTGGGTGTTGTGCTGTCCGTAATTAGCGTCTCATTTTCAATCCCCTTGCTGGCCGCACCATTCTTAGCCGCAGTTACTGCTGTGCTGATGGTAGTCGGCGTAGTCTTGATAATGCTGATAGCTATGAGTTGGAATTATCTTACATAGACGCCTCCGCCGATGCGTATCGGCTATCGTTATTTATGGATGGGGTCTAGTTTCAGGATGTGTTCGAACATCCCATAAATTCGATTGATTCATTAAAAGCCAACGTTAATGAGTTTAATTATCGACCGATCTAATCCCTAACTTATTACTAGGGATAAGTGGACCAGTATAATCATAACCTTAATTACATGTCATACTCAAGACAAGGCACTGAATAGAACAGAAGCATATCCACATAAAAATGATATGAGCAGGCCGTGGAGGGATTCCATTGGAAAGGGAAACCGGAGGAGCGGTCCTAGCGGCATGCGCTTGAATCTAGTTATTGACTGCGTTGTCTTCAACATTGTTGAATTCGATAAAGGCTATATCTCCGAATAGTGTTTTTGAATGCTATAAGATTAGGTCTTCTATCTTATCTTACTTATCTCAAGGCTCTCCGCACGGACTTACCGGCATAGATACTCAAGTTGTTCAGGCCCGAATGGCTTTATTCACGCTTAAATATGTCTGTGACAATTTACTTGAGGAGTCGTATTTTGACTAAGCGAGATGAGGCAGAGTATCTGCTTGAGCGGTCTAGGCGGTTCTTCGAGACCGCCATCATTCAGATTGATCGTGGATTTTATGATCTCGCAGCTTTCAGTCTTGAGCAATCCATCCAACTATACTTAAAGGCATGTCTCCTCAAACTGGGGGCGGATTATCCGAGGACGCATAGTGTGAGGAGGCTTCTAGAGCTAGTAGGTGACCTATCTGAGCAGGAAGATGTTAAAGAGCTTTTGTTAAGGTATGCTGTAGAGATAGGCTCATTAGAAGATGCTTATATCACGTCTAGGCATATTTCTAGGGATTATTCTCGTGAAGAGATTGAAAAGCTTAAAGAAATTGTGGAGGAGGTTAAGAATGTCGTCGGAAGAATTCTTGATAAAGGAAGCTAAACGTAGAGCCGAGATATTCAGGAATCTGAACGAATACTTGGAAAAGATCGTCAAGATAGTTACGAGACTGGATCCTAATGCAGAGGTTTACTTATTCGGCAGCGTTGCGGAGAATAAGCATCTGCTCTCAAGCGATATAGATGTTTTAGTGGTAACCGAGATTAATCCGGGAGAGGTTCTCGCAAGCCTTTGGAGAGAGGGAGTAAAAGAT
>CALIKS010000070.1 GCA_938017985.1 uncultured archaeon
TTCAATTCTGAAGAATATTTTAGATCGCCTTCATAATTTTATGGTTTACAACGTGAAAAAAGTGTGATACACTCATAGAGTGTCTTAATGAAAGGAATATATACAATGGCTACACTTAAGAACAAACTACGTAAGAAGCACTTTGATACGCAGTTCCGTAAGAAGAAGCAGTTAGACAAACTAGCAGCTTTTGATATGGACTATGCTCACAGCCACAATCTTGATGAGATTCTGTCTGGCAATGAGGCATATCAAGAGTTTCTTTACGAGAAGAATAATGGATATTGAGTACAAAATCCTAAGTCGTAAAAGATTCTGTGACATGGTTGAAGAGTACATCTACATGAAAGATGTACCTTACATGGATGCAGTAATTGACCTAATGGATCAACACGAGATCGAACCTGATCGCATTCCTAATCTGATCAATACGTCGATTAAGGATAAGATCGAGGCAGAGGCTCGTGACCTCAATTTCCTGGAAAGGATTAATAAGTTACCTATATGAGGAATTTTATGTTACGTTTAATTGGAATGTACATCCCGTTTGTACTAGTCATTCTAGGCATCGGCGCGTGCAGTTTTATTTACAAGGATAATCTGCTGGGAACGTTTGGCCAGCAAGAAGAGGTTATCGAACCGGTACCAGAGCCTGAAGTGCCGATGGAAGAGATCACACCTATTGAAGAGGAGCCAATCGATGCCGTGGAAGTGGAATCCGATGAAGAACCACTATCAACAGACGCCTTACCCGGAATCGGAGAATGTGTCTGCCCAGATCAAAGCACCGGAACTCTGGAAGAAAAATAAGGACATTGAGGATGACGGCTTTATTACCGTTCATCCCAACTTGAATCCTCCACTTAAACCCATGGAGGTAGAGGAAGGGTCAATTACCTTTCCAGAAAAATAGGGGTTTACATACAACAAACAATACAGTATAATACACACTTTAATACTTCAGTCAATACAAGGAATATACATATGACACTCGCAGCTCTTAAAAAATCCCGTAGCTCCTCCATCGACAAGTTGGTCAATGCAGCAGCATCCCTGAACGAAAGCACCGAACAACGTGCTGGTCCTGATCCACGTATGTGGAAGCCAACCGTTGACGCAGCAGAGAATGGCTATGCCGTTATCCGCTTCCTCCCGGCACCCGAAGGTGAGGAGCTTCCATGGGTACGATACTGGGATCATGGCTTTAAGGGTAAGAATACCGGTATGTGGTACATTGAGAAATCTCTTACCACTCTCGGTCAGAAAGACCCAGTAGGTGAGCTTAACTCTAAGCTCTGGAACTCGGGTCGAGACGAAGACAAGCAGACCGCACGTGATCAGAAGCGTCGACTGCACTACGTCTCAAACATCTACGTCATCTCTGATAGCAAGAATCCAGAGAATGAAGGCAAGGTCTTCCTCTATCAGTTTGGTAAGCGTATCTTTGATAAGCTCATGGCAGCTATGCAGCCAGAGTACGAAGATGAACAGCCTATCAACCCATTCGATCTTTGGGAAGGTGCTGACTTCAAGATTAAGATTCGTAAGCAGGATGGTTGGCGTAATTACGACCGCTCTGAGTTTGCTGCACCTAGTGCACTGGCAGACGATGAAGAGATGGAACGTATCTATGCACAGTGTCACTCTCTCCAGGAGTTCACTGACCCATCAACCTTTAAGTCATACGATGAGTTGAAGGCACGACTGGATACGGTACTGGGTAATGATGATACCTTCACCCCTCAACAGATGGAAGACTTGTCAGTTACTGCTGAGTCTGCACCTATGAAAACTGTTGAACCAGTCTCTATGAGCTCTACAGATGACGACGACGATACCATGTCGTACTTCTCCAAGCTCGCTAATGAGGATTAATTAAGGGGTAATATCCTCGATAATCCGAACACTACGTTTTCACCGGTGAGTCCGAAGTTTTTATGGTAGGACTCACCGGCATTAGCGACATTAGGTACGAATGCGCTAGGACCACCAGCAGATGCACCACCAGACGAAGATGGTACCGTAACAGGAACTACGATAGGTGCACCAGTACCAGCTCCAGCCATTGCTTGCTCAAGAGCAGGTACTTTGCTTTGGAGAACAGGGGCTAAGTATTGAGCCGCATCCAAGATTGGATCACCGGTAGAGCGAGGTAAATTTTCTTCTGTCAATAATCTTGCTCTAGCTTCTAAAAGTCTGTTAATATAACTTGCTTGTTCAAAATCTAAAGTTAGCTGGCTCAACAATCTTTGATATTTCAGAAGGCCCTCATCTCTAGTTCGTAGGAAATCTCTTTCTGCTAAGCTTAGAATTTTCCCAGCTTCGGACGCTGCAACTGCAGCTTCCCCGATATTAGCAAACTCTGATCCGTATCCTGTAACACGTATTTCAGCACCTGTTTCAGGCTCAATTTTTGTAATAGTTCCATCACCTAGCATTGGGGCATTTAAAAGAGACCCTGCTACGGTTGCAGCGGTCATACCAGGACCACCTCTTACTGTTCGAGAAGCAGCATTTACTGATCTTCCCACACCTCTAGCTAAGTTAGTAACCCGCTGACCCAAAGTAGTATTTGACGTCATCTGGGTTAATTTTTG
>CALIKS010000071.1 GCA_938017985.1 uncultured archaeon
ATGGATGAGAAAGTTGAAGTGGAATTCGTAACGCTCGAATGCGGGCATAGCGCAGTAGCTGATATAGGGGTTGGAGTATGCAGCGAGTGTGGAATGCTTTGCTGCAGGGAATGCTTGCAATTGTTCAACGACAAGCTGTTATGCCCAAAATGCTTTGCGAAATTCGTGAGGGATGGAGATGTGAAGAAAACGTGATGAACTTGGATGCGAAACACATTAGTTGGCTGTGTCCAGAATGTTTTGTCAGAAAGATCTTGGAGAAAGCGTGATTAAACTCTTTTCCTCAATATTTTCAACATCTCCTCAACCGTCACTATCTTTGTGCCCTTGAATTCGCCCAGCGAAAGCAAATGTTTGTCACCAGAAACTATGTAGTCTGCCTTGGAATCGTAAGCAGTTCTTAGCACGATGTCATCGTCAGGATCTTCCCTTATGACTTTAAACCTCGACTTGATTCTCACGAACGATGCTGTTTCGTAGAGGGCATGTAGGAAAATCCTTATATCTTCTTCCCCAACGTATTTAGAGAATTTTTCACGTCCCATAACCTCAACGAATTCCGAGACTATTTCTCTTGAAAGTATGAGGATGAACTGCTTACTCCTCGCTTTAAGCCAGAGCTCTCTGGGTTTGCCCCTCGTGATGAGGCTGGATACCAACACGTTCACGTCGAAAACTATCCTGAGCATCAGAAACACTTAAGAGGCCTTAGCCCTCCTGTATTTTTGAATCTCCTCCTCTATCTCCTCCTGCGTGAGTTCGCCGTATCTCGCTATCCTCCTGTCTATCCTCCTGTACATTTTCCTCAGCTCCTTCTCGATGTTGGGCATTTCGATCTTCTTCAATATCACAACATCCTTATAGCCATATACTAAAAGCTTAGTCTTAGGCACTATGCCAAGCCTCTTCCTTATCCCTTGAGGTATTACAACCTGGCCTTTGCTGCTCACTACGGTAATATCAGCCTTCTCCTTAGCCATGACTACCAATTTAGATTCTTACTTTCTTACTTAAATAGTTTTCTTAAGGCGCAGTTTTCTCAAAATCGCAAGCGAAAAACTCATGTTTTCAAAATGTTTAGCAACATCATGAAGATTCACAACGAGCTTTGGCAGTGCGAAACCTGCAGCTCAATAGTCAGGAGAGACCAGATAGAGGGTAAATGCAATACTTGTGGAAAGAGGACTTGCGTTTATTGCTATAGAGTATGCGAGAGATGCCAGAAAGTTTTCTGTTTCAACCACGTTAGAAGAGTTGAAACATGGATGCAGGGAAATATGAGCAGGATGTTGCTTTGCGAGAATTGCGAGAAGGTGATGAAGGTCTGGTGATCCTGTGTATTGCTCAGTTGTCTCTTATCCTGAGAGAGGGCCTTATGGCTCAAGCAGTTTTAGGGGGAACACTAGCGGTTTTCTAATTAGAGATTTGCTGTTCTGGCTTAAGCCTAAGAGAGTCTTAGACCCTATGGCTGGAAGCTACACTACGAGGGATGTTTGTGAAGAGCTTGGGATAGATCACGTATGTCTTGACTTAAGAGACGGATTCGATGCTCTAAAGATGGACTTCTCCGAGGAATTCGATTTCGTCTTTCTTCATCCGCCATATTGGAACATCATAAAGTATTCTAACGATCCAAGGGATTTGAGCAATGTAAGGACATATGGGGAATTCTTGAAGAAGCTTCAAAGATTGCTGACGCTTTCCATGAAAGCCCTTGAGAAAGGAGGTCATCTTGTCCTTCTAATAGGGGATTTTCGCAAGAAGGGAGTTTACACTTGCATGGCTCGTGACGTAAAAGATCCTCCTAAATCTAAATTCATTCAGGAGATAATAAAGGTTCAGCATAACGTTAAATCAAATGCGTTCAAATACGGCTCAGGATTAATCAGGATAATGCATGAGCATGTTTTGCTCTGGAGGAAAAATAATGACGGTTAAATTTAAATGGTAGCTATAGAAGCTTCCAAGTAGACTCTCTAGAGGCAGGGTCAAGGATAAGCTTGAAGAACAGCTTTAGCATGAGGTCCCTACTAACATATCCCTCTCTATTCGGGTTTGCTATTTTATAGGGGTTCGACTCAACATCCTGCCAATTGTCGACCCCTTCAACTACTTTATTCAGGCAACGCCTTCGTATTCCATCCGTTATTCCGATCTTCATGCTCCTCGGATAGCAAAAGTAGGGTATTCCTAAATGGTATCCCTTCCTTATGGGCGCTTCCTTCGACACGCTCCTGCACATCTCTTCGTCCAGAACCATATACTCAGGGTTTCCTGAGTCGAAATCGCATACAACCTTGATGCCTTTTCTGAACACATCTTCACCTTTCCAATCTATTCCTCCCACATAAATTCCGATAGTAGGGTAATAGTCCTTCGCACCTAAGTATAACCAACTGCATCTTTCCTCTATCAGCGGTTCACCCATGATTACGAAACACGGTTTCCCCATTTCCTCCTCCATCCTCCTTATCTCCTCATCGGACGGCTCATACCTGTTTTTAGAATAGTGGATTACCTTTCCGCCGCAGAGCACTATGGATTGAGCCTTAGTCCTTTTAAACTCATCTCTAATCAAA
>CALIKS010000072.1 GCA_938017985.1 uncultured archaeon
GCCCTCCTCAGCTTCTTCTCCCAGTAGTGTATGACGCTGTGGTCAACCCTCTCGCCGAAGACCTCTGGTGTCCTCACCTCAGCCTCCCTCAAAGACCTCTTAGAAGCCTCCTTAACTACTACCATAGAGGCGTACTTCACAGGATCCCTACACGGCCTCCTACCCCTCCTAGAGTAGAGAAGCTTGGAGAACCTCCTAACTATAGGCTCCACCACCCGCATCAGCTCCATAGGATCCCAAATACCGTTAGACCATCTTGGCAGAATCAGCATCCGAAGATAACAGCTATATAAATGCTATTTTTCGACACGCGAAAATATAGGTCGTGTTTAAATAGAAATAACGTGATATAATTTCGCCGTGAATAAAGTTAGGGTTATTATACCAGAGGAGAAGTTTGAAATGGAAGTAGAATTACTTACGTTAGAAGCACCTAAGACATGTAGTGCGCTGCAAAAAATCTTGCCGATAGAGGCAAAACTAATCCATGCGATGTTATCCGGAAATGAAGTATTAATAGAACTCCCCGAGAAAAACTTGTTAAGACTTGAACCAGAGAATTGGGTCTACCATGTCATTCCTGGAGACGTATTGTATTGGCATAGTCATTGGGGCGATGCAAAACATCTAAGAGACAATCCAGAAATTGATGAAATAATATTCATTTATGACAGATACACAAGATTAAGGGATATATCGCATCGTGAAACTGCCGCAAATTTATTCGGGAGAATCTCGTCTACTTCAGAGTTGTCCAAGTTTGCTGAAATATGCAGAAAAATAAGAAGAGAAGGGCCGAGAATAGTTAGATTAGAACAAAAATAATATCTGTTTATTATCCTACTTCATATTTATACAATACTTCGGCTAATGGTTCTCCTCTCGAATTCTTCTCTTACGGCATCCTTTTTGAAACGTTCAACGGATGTTAGGGGAGAGTGTGAGGGGAGAGGTTTATAGGATTGGTTCCCTATTCAGGTCTGAGCGTAAGTATAGGAGGCTTGTAACTGTAGATGAGACTGTTAAGAAGATAATACTATGGATATAGTGTTTATATATGGTCTGCTATAGACGTTGATTCTGGAGGTATAATAGCAGTATATGCCTCCAGTGGGTAGATCCATCATAAACACTCTAATACTCCTTAGAATGGTATTAGATGTATGTGAGGGGAAGCCTGTAATAGTGGCTATTAGAGGTCTATGATATCCATAGGTGTCAAATGGGATCTAAGGGGAATATGGGTCTGGGTATGTTTTTGAATGTTAGGCCTTTGTAACTAGGGCTTGTCACTCCCGGTGTGTCTACTTCGATTATTCGTTTTGCTATTCTTTCAAATGATGCTCTATGTGCCTGATGAGACTTGACTATGATAATTTTTCGCTGTGATGGGTCAATGCCAACTGCTTTGTAGTAGTCTTGCTCCATGCCAACTCTCCCTTCAGACACTATTATTTCTATTCCATCGACTTCGAGGAGTGCGGTCTTGCCCACATCTACAACTTTCCATGCCTCTCTTGGTAAAATGTTTCCTTTTATCTTAAACCCGCCATGGTAGGGTCCTCTTATCACGTATTTTCCATCGAATAGTGTTTTCACCTTAGCCTTAACTTTAACAGGTTTATAAAATCTTTTGTCGATCTTTCCTCCGACTTCTACTTCTATCTCTTTCCCGACGCCTACAGCAAAGGCTATTCTGACCGCTTCAGGATCGCGTAGTGGGACTACTGCGTCTTTTGCACCCCTCTTTAAGAGCTCTTCAAGGATGACCGTATTGTCGCATGGTGCTCCACCTCCAGAGTTATCAGCCACATCTACTAAAACTATTGGGCCCTCCTTGGCTGACATGGCGATCTCGACTGCTTTTTCGACTGGAATGAGGGGTCGGATCTTTAGAAACTTATTCCTTGCTTTCCACACCATATCACCTATCTTGTCTGCAACCTTCTGAGCTAGGTCCGGCTTATCATCAGCTATTGCTACAACGGTTGTGAGACACTCTGGGATGTCAGAGTATGGGAATCCGATAAATACTGAGAGGTCCAGTATTTCCTTGATTTTTTCAAGCTTCGAGACCTCCTCCATGATCTTGGCAAAAGGTAGTCTCCGGGTCTCGCTGGGGCTGTAAGACCAAGTGCTCATGCCTAGGTTTGGTCCAAGCATCTGAAGCCTTCTTATCCTCATTACAGGTCTTACTTTTCCCCTCAATATTTTCAGGATGAGAGACGCTGCTTTCTTTCCTCTATCAAATAGATCTATATGAGGATTAGAACGATATCCTAGGATAGCGGTTGCTGATTGCAACTTTAGGTCAGTTACATTTCCATGTGGGTCAAGGACACAAACTATCGGTATTCCATCTCCAACAATATTCCTAATGTCTCTGAGCAGTATGCCCTCTGCGTCCGACGCGTCTTCAGCCACCATCGCTCCATGCAGATCTAATAGGACTCCATCAATTTTTCCAGCTTGCCTAAGCTTCTTACATAGTTCCGACTTATAGTGTTCAAAGCTCTCTTTTCCAATTATTCCAGTCGTCCCCCAATAAGCCCTTATAGTCGGTACAACTTCGGCACCGAATTTTTGTAAAACCTCAAGAAAACCACCAATAACCGTCTTCTTACCTAAATTAAATGTCAACAGGTCATGACCCTCCAATACTTCAACCAACTGATCCACTGGACTCTCAACACTAAAAACATTTGACTCCGCACCAAAACTCCCAATACCTATCCGGAACACAATATTTCCCATTTTTATTAATATTTAAGCTCTATGTCTTCCTTGTCATACGGCTTTTCATGAATTATCTTAGAATCATTTTTACTTGACGTCAGATTACTGTAAGGGTGGGCTTAATGTTTTCTAAACGTTATCAGCGGTATTTTAGGTGCTGAATAATGTCACCGTTAACTTCAATGTTTTTGTCACTTGCGAAGACTAAGCAGGAAAATCCGTGTTAGCCTTGCTATAAAGACATTTTTTCTTATCCTCAACACTTCAAACTGCCACTAATTGTCTAGTGGGTCTAAAATTAAAAAATTTTGATAAATCTAAGCCTATGATATATATTCGCCCTACTAACATAAAAAATAAAAATAAAATAAACCATACTTAGTTTAAATAGAGAGATTATATTACGACTGTCCCAGGGTCTATGATTTTTATGCTAGTTATGTAGCGCTGTAGCACAGCAGCAACCAATATTGCTGGCGTAATATTCGTCATCATCGCTGCGGCAGCCATAGAAGTCTCGACTGTAATATTTTGGAAGAATGTCGTTAGGAATGGAGTGAATGGTTGCACCTCTGCCCCACCGGATAGTAACATTCCGTATAAAAACTCATTCCAAGAATATAAAAACGTTAGGATTGCTGTAGACGCTATGGCAGGCTTTGCTAAAGGAATCGCAACTTTAGTAAAAGTCGAAAACCTTCCACAACCATCAATTCGTGCTGACTTCTCGAGATCTGTTGGAAGAGTTGCAAAATAACCCATCAGTATCCATGTCATCAATGGTATCGTTATTGTTAGATGTACCAAGATTAATCCAATATATGTTCCTCTCAGCCCAGTCATTACATAGAATGCATAGAAAGGTACAAGTAAGCTAACTGGTGGAATTGTCCTTGAGCCAAACAAGATTGCTATTAATGCATTTTTAGCCTTAACTCTATATCTTCCTAACACGTACCCAGCTGGAACTACTACGGCAGTCGTGATAATGGTCACTGGCACTCCAATAATGGCTGAGTTAATCATTCCCCTTATTAACTCTCTATATTGGCCCGCAGGTCTAAGCGGGTTTCCCATAGGGTCAATCGCACCGTATCCAAAGATCCTCATATAATTAGCAATTGTCGGGTCGTTAGGTATTAATGGGCTTGGAATCTTGATGACATCCTTAGGCCAGCTAATTGACACTATGAATATATAATATACCGGCCCTAAACTATAGAATGCAACTAATATTAGGGCGAGGTAAACTAAATATTTTGATGGCTTAGCCATATCTATCACCCCTAATATTGCATTACTCTCCTCCTCTTACTTATGACTATGAAATAACTCGTGATTGCTATGATCAAGCCAACCATTAGTAACCAAGATCCAGCCGCGCCATAACCAAGATCTAGTCCTCTAAAGAATACCTTATAGATATAGAAAGTTATTGTCTGGGAGCTAGTTCCGGGCCCGCCCCCTGTCATCACGATTATCATGTCTGCTGTTCTTGCTGACTCTATAGTCGCAATGATTCCGGTCATTATGACGGCATACCTAATAAAGGGCAATGTAACGACTCTGAATCTCGTGAAGAAGCTTGCTCCATCTATCTTGGCTTGCTTATTAAGATCTTCAGGAATAGTTTGTAATCCTGCTAGAATAAAGAAGACCCCTAGGGGTGCAAGATGCCATGCATACATAAAGGCCAGAAGCTCAACTACGTATGGCGAGCCCAAGAAATCGATGTATTTTTCTATTAATCCAAGTCTGTAAAGAATTGCGTTGACGAATCCATAGCTTCCATTAAACAAGTATCTTCCAGCAGTAGCCGCCGCGAATTCGGAGAGAGCCCAAGGCATTATGACTATAACTCTCATAATTGATTGTCCAGTAAATGCTCTGTTTAGGAGTAGAGCTATAGCTATGCTTAGAAATAAAACGAGTACGGTAGAATCTATGACAAATCTTATAGTTACCATGGTTGCCTCGATGTAAGATTTATCATCAAACAACTTAAGATATTGAAGTCCCCCAACGAATTCAAATTTATTTAAAAATAGGTTGATATCGTGAAAGCTAAGATATAGAGAATAAGCCATTGGGTAGATGCTTAGACCAAAATTCAAAATAAATAATGGAGTTAAAAGAACTATTGCTACCTTTGTATCTGTCCACCTAACCAATTATTGTTTTCACCCGTGGTATTTCTTCCAGAGCTCATCCGCTAGCTTCCGCATCCCAGACACAGCATCGCGAGGCGATATCTCCTGTGCAAGACATTTAGCCAAGTAGTCAGGCGCCTTAACCATCCACTCGCCGTACAAGGGCGACCTCCATACCCATGGAGAAGCCATAGTCTCTAGCCATTTCTCAGACCTTTCGGCTGTTTCTTTTGTCTTTGGCCCAAGTCTAGCCTCCCAGGCTCTCTGTACGTCGGGATCTCTTAGAACTGCTGGATACGCCGTGTGGAGGAATTCTTCTTTCGCCCATTTATCTGCTGACGTATGTTTCCCATTATTGTCTTTATATCCAAACCAGAGTATGAGTCTAGCAGATCTGTCAAAATCATGATTATTCTTTGGCCAACAATACAGTCCAGTATCTATAAGGCCCCATGCTTCTGCTGTCACCGGTACTAATGTGGCTTTGCCAGCTATTCTAGACTTTGCCGGATCCATGGTATTCCAGTAACCATATAAACCGTTAAGCCGCCCAAATGCGTAACTTCCGGTCCAGAATGCCTCAGTGCCTACCGTGTCCGAGGAGGCTGAAATTACTGCTCTCTCAACGAGATCTTCATCAACAAGCTTTCTCCAGTCTGATACAGTCTCATACACTGTATCACCTGGCGCAGCGTCAAAAGTAGGGGCAAAGTCTTTACCAAACATTGTTTTAGTCAAGTCTGGGTCGCGTGCCCTACCGGCCACTTCTGCCAGCAAAGACCATACAGTACCCCAAAATGCGTTAAACCAATGTGGAACATATGGTTTTATCATACCTTCTGGAGCCCTTTGCTTGATTTTTCTTAGCATGTCATATAATTCTGCATGACTTCTTGGTAGCTCACCAGCCATCCCTGCTTTTTCCAGTAATTCGTCATTAGCGATAAGAGCTGGTGTTGCTGAGACGAAGTATGTCAACCCGGCTAGTCTACCTTGTTTATCGCTGTAGGCTCGTTTAACGCTCTCAAACATTTCTGCCTTAACCCATTCTATATGTGGTAGTTCTTCGGCTGTGTTTGTAAAGCCTAGTTCTACCCATCTAAATGCCATGAATGCGTTGCCATATACCATGTCAAATTTCTCTCCTGCCAAGAACTTTGTTTCTACCAACCCTTGATAGTCAGGACCCGTTATCTGTTCTTGCTCTAAATTCTCATTGTTCTGTTCCATGAATATTCCTATATTTTCTGTAATTATGTCTGGACGATAGCCCCAATGAACCCATTTTAGTGGCACTGTTGGCTTTACCGGCTCAGGCTTCCAAGGCGGCCAAGCAACAGTTGCTGGGCCAGTAAGAGTAACGGTTTTCTCTACAGTCACGGTCCTGCCCGGTGCAGTCACTGTCCTCTCAACGATCCTAGCGGGAGCAGCGCTTGAACCTGCTAAATAACCTGTTGCACCCGCTATTGCGCCTGCTGCTACTACTCCTATTACTACTTTGCCTGCTGTGGATAATGCCTTTCTACGGGAAATTTTATCCCCCACCATTTTTCGTCACAGAGATAGACTTAACTGTATTTAAGTTTTTTCATTTCGATTTTTAAGGTATTTAATGATTATCAAATGGTACTGTCAACTTTTTACTTCGACTTCGTGAACAGCCTAAAGACAGGCTCTGGTACAAACTATCGCTCTTCAAGCCCTCTGAGGGAGAAAAGATGCTAGTTTTAGAGAGTTATCTCGGTAGGCCAGCGTGGATTTAGAGTCGGAATTATCGGCATCCCCTGCTCAAGCGCTATTCTATCGATCAACGGTAGGGCCGATGTCTTGTTCCACTTGCTCCATACTATAGAGTCCGAGCGCGGAAGCATAAGAGGCTTGAAGAAGGGAAGGAGCTCAAGTAGTATCCGATGAGAGTAAGTGGAAGAGAGATGGGCATGGAGGGGCAGGTGTCCTATACGCTTGAGGAACTATGGAGACCTCGACCCTTCCTCAAGCTCATATATTTGCTCAGTAGCTATATTCTTTATACCGAGAGGAGTCTTGGCTAGCAACCCCCTGACAAATATTACTGGCCCGAAGAAATGTATAAACTATCCTGAAGAAATAATGATTTTAACCAATTAAAAGTAGAATAGTAGAGTAGCGGAACAGTAGTTCTCTTAGGGATGTGTCTCTCACGTATAGTGGCCGAAGACCTAGCCTTCTCTACAGTAGCCAAAACATAACCTGCAGACTCCTAGGCCTTTATTGCACCTTTTGCGAGTCCGACGATTAGTAGTTTCTGCGCTACTAGAACAATAGCGATAGATGGAATTATAGAGATTACAACTAAGGCATTTAATGGGCCGTAAACTATCTGCTCACCTCCAGTTGTTTATGATGAAGCAACAATAACGGGAAGCTTCCTAACATTATAAGACATCGCCAAAATCATGGTGAAGAAAAACTCGCCCCAGGAAAATATAAACGATATCACTCCGATGGCCGCTATACCGGGCAGTAAGAGAGGAAAGACAATTCTGAAAAGAATCTGCAAATATGTACATCCATTTAGTTTTGCCGCCTCCTCAACTTCTTTAGTAATTGACCAGGCATAACCCCTCATTATTCAAGTGCTGAAGGTCATGGTTTGCCATGATCTAGTTATCCACCAGTCTGCGGCTCCTCCAGAGAACCAGAACGGCGTCTCAATACCTAGATTTCTTTTTACAACCAAACATATCTCAGCCACATCGTCCCAGTCTCAGTAGGGCTCATCTGATAAAACCTTATTAAGAGGATTCCAACCTATTCGAATGATGTCAACAAAACCTTTTCCAATAATAATTGATCTGCACGAAGATATCTCATATTACTACGTTTCTGGTGCTAGTGGCCTAGAGTTTGGTTTGGAGGAATTTGGCAAAGATATGCCAGCTAGGCATGGGGATATTCCTAAATTCAGGAAGTCTAGAGTCGCTATCATCTTTTCCTCTATATTCTGCCTACTTTCTACTATATCGCCCAGAATAACTGAGCAGTTAACAAGGGGGTATTCTGTAAAGGCAGCTCGCGCATGGGTTCCAAGAGCGACTCACTCGACATCTTTAGAGCATATTAAGGTATACTATAGATTGGTGGAGCTCCATCCCCGCGACTTATCTATAATACTTACAAGAGAAGATGTTCAGCGATCAATCAATTTAGAAAAAATTGGATTTTTATTGGCTCTTGAGGGCGCCTATATGCTAGAGGATGTCGATGATCTGAAGCTCTATTATAACATGGGTGTCCGGAGCATCCAGCTCATGTGGAACTTCGATAATAGGTACGCTGCATCTTGTATGTCTTCTAAAGACTATGGATTAACAGGTGAGGGTGAAGAGCTTGTAAAAGAAGCAAACAGACTTGGAGTAATTATTGATTTAGCACATGCAAGCAAGAATACCCACTTAGATGTGTTAAACATTTCAAGACTACCCGTGATAAACAGCCACTCAAATGCAAGAAGACTTAAAGATATACCAAGAAACCTAGACGATGAGATATATGAGGAAATTAAAAAAAATAAAGGCGTGGTTGGATTCATATTCGGAATGATAGGGGATAATGAGGATATTAATTCACTCGCAGATCAGATTATGTACGTCTACCAAAACTTTGGACCTGACATAATAGCAATAGGAACAGACTATTTTGGACTTATTGATGGAAAAGCACCAAAAGGACTTGAAGATGTGACAAAGATACCAAAACTATTCGAGATATTACTCGATAGAGGATTAAAAGAGACAGACATAGAAAAACTAGCTTACAAAAATGCATTAAGGATCATAGAGGAACATGCAAAATACTGGCGCATTCATACACATAGTCAGGAGTGGTGATACTTTGGGTTTAATCGAAGAATTAGGCTTAAAACCAATTATCAATGCTGCAGGAAATCTAACGGTTTTGGGCGGGACAACTTTAGAAGAAGAGGTAATCGAGGCGATGATTGAAGCATCAAAGGTTTTTCTTGATATGAATGAATTACATATAAAGGCTGGCCAATATATTGCCAAACTAATAGGTGTTGAGGATGCTTACATTACTTCTGGTGCAGGAGCGGGTATAGTGCTCTCTGTAGCCGCCTGTATGGTCAGAGATAGGTTGGATAGGCTCGGAACATTCCCGCATGTAGATGATTTGAGGCATGAGGTTATCGTTCAGAAAAAACACAGAAACATGTATGATTATATCATAGAGATCCCCGGCGCAAAAATAGTTGAAATTGGAAGCGATATAGAGACTACTGAGGATGATTTGCAAAATGCAATAAGTGACAAGACATGCGCGGTAATGTACTTTGCATTCGACCCCCAAGAGGGAATATTACCGCTGGATAAGGTCGTAAGAATCGCCCACAGTCACAACTTACCTGTGATAGTCGATGCGGCAGCAGAACTCCCTCCAAGAGATAATCTAAGAAAATTCTATGACGTGGGCGCTGATCTGATACTTTTCAGCGCCGGAAAAGATATAGGCGCCCCCAATGATACAGGAATAATCCTTGGCAGGCGAGAACTAGTCCATCTCTGCAGGAGGCTCGGGCCACATAGTTATGAAAAAGTAAACGACAAAACAAGGATTTACATAGGAAGACCAATGAAGACAAGTAAGGAGGACATTTTAGCTGTCGTAGCAGCAGTAAAAAAATATTTAGCCATAGACGAGGAAGAAAGAATACAAAAATGGGAAAGTAAGGCTGAGTACATAATCTCAGAGCTTAGCAAAAATGGTATAAAGGGTATCAATAAAATTTATCCGAAGGGAATAGGACATCCAAGACCTCCTTGCATACCACGCGTAGAAATCACCCAACCCTCACACCCTAACACTGATGAAATATTAAAGAGGCTCCGCGAAGGCGAGCCACCCATATACGCCTACGCTTATGAGGGAAAGCTTTACATAAACCCCCACTGCCTCAGAGAGGGAGAAGAAAAAATCATCGCCAAGAAACTAATAGAAGTTTTGAAGCATATGTGAATAACGCTATTCTTTTTCCTCTTTAAAATATGGAATTATTTTTGTTTTAAAAATTCTAAGCATTCTATTGATGTCCTCACTGAAGTCCCCCCATATTACTTGGTTTACTCCTAACCTCATAAATTTCTCTATAACTTCGATAATCTCTGAACCAGTTTCGCTAATATACATGCTCCTCATTACTTGTTCGTCTTCAATCTTACTGCCAGCTTCCTCTATCTTTCTCGGGTCTGGCTCATTAAACATTTCTTTAATAGTTGCTCCAGCGATGTACGTTTTTATTTTTTTGATTACTTTTTTAGGGTCGCCTATTCCTCCACCTATCTCCACCACTTTCTCTATTAATTCTGGATCTCTGCCGACCTCTCTAGCACCTTTTTCAAAGCTTGGCAGGATAATAGCACTATATTTCTTAGCATCTGCAACAGTCATGAGCCTATCAGCATATTTCCCAGCTATGTATGCACTCTTCTCACCAATCGCTGAAAAATAGATCGGGATCTCGGTCTTAGGCTTCAAATAGAGAAAGGCCATGGGCATCTTAAAGTATCTCCCCTCAAATTTGAAAAAGTCTTGCTCATGCCACAACTTTTTAATCAACTCAACACCTTCTATAAGTCTTTCCATACGCTCGCCCCATTTAGGCCAAAATCCAAGAAATTGCTGCTCACTCATTGCCTCCCCCGCACCAACTCCTAATAAGAGCCTGCCTGGAAACATCACGTCTATCGTAGCGCTAGCTTGGGCAATCAATGCAGGATGATATCTCCCACCAATCGGGACTGTAACCGCTACACCTCCCTTAATTGTTTTCGTCCGCGACAATACAACAGGCAATAACGACCAAACATAGAAATTGTGTCTAAATGAGTGATGCCACGGATAAAAATGGTCACCAAACCATAACACATCAAAACCAGCTTTCTCCATCCTTACGAGATGCTTGAGGGTATATTCCTCATCAAAAAGGAATGTGAATGAAGCATCTATACCAATTTCAAACTTTCTCGCAAACATTTCGCCCTCAGAGAGCTATGATTACTTTATATATAAAGTTTAAGCCATCTCTACTTAAAACAACATGTTTTTTATAATTTTCCAAATAACTTAACTGAATTTTCGTATATTATATTTTTTATTATACTTGTTGGAATTTTTGGTAAACTCGTCTTTTTAACAATTTCATTTAATTTCAACAAGTCATTGATCGCTTTTTCAGGAGTACTAAAAGGGAAGTCCGAACCAAATAATATTTTATCAGCAATACCATATTCTATACAACTCATGAGTTTATGATATAGCCTAAATGGGCGTGAGGTTAATGCTGAGATGTCCGCATATACATTTGGATGTTTCCTCACAAGTACAATCGCTTCATCTTCCCAAGGATGACCTAGATGAGCAAGAATAATTTTTAGATCGCTAAAATTAGCTGCGATATTATCAAGGAGAGACGGATAGGCATGCTTAAGAGGTGCCCTTCTAATAAAGGTAGTTGCTTGATGGATCAAAACAGGTATCTTAAGCTCTTGTGCTAGGTCAAATAGTTTAATGGCTTTGTCGGAATTTGGATCAAAATTCTGATAGACTGGTGATATCTTCAGCCCCCTCATATGAAGATCTTGTACACATTTTTTAAGCTCGGAGGGTGCATCATGTTGATTAGGATCAATACAACAAAATCCAATTAATTTTTCAGGAAATTTATTGACATACTTAGCTACATACTCGTTAGGAACATTAATTTTAAGAAAAAGGCTTTTGAAAGCCAATACAATTGCCTTGTCGACCTTCGACATAGCCTCTTCATGTATTTCAGGAGTGGCCCTGAGTGATTTTGGACTCCCACCCCATACCCTTATGAAATCTGATATCACCTCCTGTCCTAGGTGCTTATTAACATCCCAGATATGAGTATGACAATCAATGAGCACGAAAACGATGGTTATTAATGCACTATTTATCCGTTTCTCAGCTTTGAGCGTGTCTAAAAATTGACGCTTTTATACTTGTTATGGTTGGGTGCTGATTCTACCCAGATGGTCTGATGGTATCTGGGGCTCATGGTTGAGAGGGGATATCTTCCATTGATAAGGCGCCATGCTCTAACAGGTATAGGGGATATCGTAGGAGGAGGCTGAGAGACGCCTTCGAGGTATTAGCCGACAACTACAGGAATAGGCCCTAGGGGTGAGTCCACGTGCGGATCATTAACCAACAGATATGGAGATAGGCTGAAGACGTCTAGAATAGATATTACAGCCGTCAATGTGTCTAGAATAGATATTATATACCGGCTAGACTGGTAAGCTATGCCATCAGACCATCTTTAGACACGCTTAAACGTTGATCATGCTTATATAGAGGATGTATCTGCCCATAACTGGGATTAATAATGGTAGTTGTCAGGCTGGAGAATCTTACCAAGAAATTCCGAGACATAGTCGCGGTCGATAACGTAAGTTTAGAGATCAAGGACAAGGAATTTTTTGTCTTTTTAGGCCCTTCTGGCTCCGGAAAAAGTACTACGTTGAATATGATTGCGGGATTAGAGGAGCCTACCTCTGGATATATATACTTCGATGGACAAGTTGTGAATGACATCCCACCAGAGAAACGAGATGTGGCTATGGTTTTTCAGACATTTGCCTTATATCCTCACCTGAATGCTTTCGATAATATAGCTTTCCCGCTAAAGGTGAGGAAATACCCGAAAAATGAAATTCGGAATAAAGTTATTCAGGTCGCTGATATGCTTAGGATTAAATATCTTTTAAACAAGAAACCTTACGAGATGAGTGGTGGTGAACGTCAGAGAGTGGCTCTGGCTAGGGCAATTGTGAGGGAGCCTAGACTTTTCCTACTTGATGAACCGTTATCGAACATTGATGCAAAACTCAGAGTATATATGAGGGCCGAGCTAATCCGGCTACAGAAAGATCTTAAAATTACAACAATCTACGTCACTCATGATCAAGTCGAGGCTATGACAATGGCGGATCGAGTTGCAGTAATGAACTACGGTAAGGTCATGCAGGTTGGCTCACCTATAGAGGTTTTCAGAAAGCCTGCAAATCTATTCGTTGCCGGATTTATAGGGACACCACCAATGAATTTCTTCGAGTGCAATTTAAGGACGAATGATAAGAATATATTGGAATGTGGATACTTCAATTTATCAATTGATAAAAACCTTGCGGATGTGATTAGGCAGACCAGTAGTAGTTCTGAGCTAGTTTTAGGCATTAGGCCAAATGAGCTAAAAGTTACAAGTGAGAAACTCTCGGAGGACAGCTTCCAGTCAGAAGTATTTGCAGTCGAGAACTTAGGTACCGATAGTATTGTCAACTTTAAACTAGGTGATAATATATATAAGGCTGTTGTTCCGGGCGTAATATACTATAACTTTGGACAGAAAATTTGGATTACTATAAATAAAGATGCAATACACATATTCGATAAAAAAACAGAGAAAGCAATAATCTAGTGTTAAGAAAGTCATGAAATATTTAAATTTTATCACTGTATATTTTATTAATGAGTAGACTTAAAGATTTAAACTACCGTCATGCCGCATTATCCTGCGCTATTTCGCTCACATGCATAATTCCTGTTGTATGTATGCGAGTCCTCAGCTCCCTATGTGAAGGTAGCGGATTAGTGTGTGATTGGCATTCCTAACCAACATATGCGTAGTGCTATTAGGTACGGGAGTGGAGGTCTAGATGTCGAAGTATAGGTAGAATTCGTAGGGGTGTGGGCGTGCGGAGACTTGTGTATATTCTCTTAGAGCGTTTTCTATTATCGTGTCTATGAGCTCGCT